>NZ_JAJSOH010000029.1 GCF_021277265.1 Kineosporia rhizophila | reverse complement strand
CTCGGCCTTACGCATCCGGGCCGTGCCGTTGATCCCCAGCTGCGAGGCGACGGCCTGGAGCTGCGGCAGGCGGAGCGTGGAGAGATCGACAGCGGACGTCGACATCTCGGTGGTATCTGTCACGAAAGGTCTTCCCCCTCCTCGGCCGCGATACAGTCACGACCAGCGGGTTTGCACCCGGAGAATCCGGATGGTTGTACGCCGCGCTCCGTGCACGCAGGCACGAAGACTGAAATGAGCGGCGGAGTACAGCGCGTGTGCCTGAACGAACCGGCATCTCAGCGACTGCACACGTACTGTAACACCGGCGGGGCCCAGAACGAAGAACCGGAATCAGCCCAAGCTGCCGATCCCGTCCGAAAACCGTGTTTGCCCGGTCCCGGCGGAGACGGCGGGCCCCCGACCCGGCCGCACCGCAGCTTACTCGGCCGGACTATTCGCCTTCTGTAGCCAGCAGCGAACCCACCGTGTCGATTCCCGGCTGCAGCACCTTCCAGCGGTGCGCGGCCGGACCGGTCAGCGCGGAGTTCACCGCGTTCAGCGCCTCGCCCCGGCGGCCGAGCACCAGGACCGTCGGGCCCGCGCCGGAAACCACCGCCGCCGCCCCGAGTTCCCGCACCCGGTGCACCAGATCGGCGGTCTCCGGCATGGCCGGCGCGCGCTGGGCCTGGTGCAGCCGGTCTTCGGTGGCCTCGAGCAACAGGTCCGGCCGGCGGGTCAGGGCGTGCACCAGCAGCGCGGCCCGGCCGGCGTTGAACGAGGCGTCCGGGTGGGCGACCAGCGCCGGCAGCATGGCGCGGGCGGTGGTGGTGGACAGCTCGCCCGAGGGCACGCAGACCACCGGGTCGAGATCGGTGCGCACGTCGAGCCGCTCGGCCCGCGGCACCCCGCTGTGCGAGTGCCAGGAGATCGTGCAGCCGCCCAGCAGGGCCGCGGCGGCGTTGTCCGGGTGCCCCTCGAACGAGGTGGCCAGGGCCAGGACCGTGGCGTCGTCGAGCGCCTCCGGCTCGGCCAGGCAGCCGCGGGCCGCGACCAGCCCGGCCACCACCGCGGCGGCCGAGGACCCCAGGCCCCGGCCGTGCGGGATGCGGTTGGCGCAGTGCAGCCGGATCCCCGGCTGCGGCACCCCGACGTGGTCGAAGGCGGCCCGCACGGCGCGCACCACCAGGTGCTCCTCGGTCAGCGGGACCCCGGCCTCGCCCTCCCCCTCGACGCTCACCTCGAGCCCGGCCGGAGCCAGGCTCAGGGTGACCACGTCGTGCACGGTCAGCGCCAGGCCCAGGCTGTCGAACCCGGGGCCCAGGTTGGCGCTGGTGGCCGGGACCCGCACGGTGGCGCGGCGGTTCATCAGCAGTTCACCGGATGTTGCGGAGGCCGACCCGACCGTCATCAGGCCAGCCCGAGGGCCGAGGCGATGCTGACCACGTCGACCTGGATCCGGGTCGGCTGCACCGGCTCGCCGTTCGCGTCCTTCAGGGCCCACTGCGGGTCCTTCAGGCCGTGCCCGGTCACCGTGCACACCACGGTCTGGCCGGGGGCCAGCTCACCGGCGGCGTGGGTCTGCAGCAGGCCCGCCACCGAGGCGGCGGAACCCGGCTCGACGAACACCCCTTCGCGGGCCGAGAGCCAGCGGTGCGCGGCCAGGATGGCCGGGTCGTCGATCGCGTCGATCCGGCCGCCGGAGGCGTCGCGCGCCTCGACCGCCTGCGACCAGGAGGCCGGGTTGCCGATCCGGATGGCGGTGGCCACCGTCTCGGGCTGGTCGACCGGGTGCCCGAGCACGATCGGGGCGGCGCCGGCGGCCTGGAAGCCCCACATCTTCGGGGTCTTGGAGGCCGGGGAACCCTCGGCCGCGTACTCCCGGTACCCGCGCCAGTAGGCGGTGATGTTGCCGGCGTTGCCGACCGGCAGGCAGTGGATGTCCGGCGCGTCGCCGAGCACGTCGACGACCTCGAACGCGGCCGTCTTCTGGCCCTCGATCCGGGCCGGGTTGACCGAGTTCACCAGCTCGACCGGGTAGGCCTCGGCGAGCTTACGGGCCACCGTCAGGCAGTCGTCGAAGTTGCCGTCGACCTGCAGCAGCTGGGCGCCGTGGGCGATCGCCTGGGCCAGCTTGCCCATCGCGATCTTGCCGTCCGGCACCAGCACCGCGCAGGTCATCCCGGCGGCGGTGGCGTACGCGGCCGCACTCGCCGAGGTGTTGCCGGTGGAGGCGCAGATCACCACCTTGGCGCCGGCCGCGGCCGCGGCGGTCATCGCCGCCGTCATCCCGCGGTCCTTGAACGAGCCGGTCGGGTTGACCCCCTCACACTTCAGCCAGACCTCGCAGCCGGTGTGCTCCGACAGGGCCCGGGCCCGCACCAGCGGCGTGCCCCCCTCGCCGAGCGTCACCGCCGGGGCGTCGCCCAGGATCGGCAGCCGGTCCCGGTACTCCTCGACGACGCCGCGCCACAGATGTGCCATCAGTCCTCACCCTCGACCCGCATGACGCCGACCACGGCGGTCACGATGTCCAGCCCGGCCAGCGCCGAGACGGTTGCTTCCAGTGCCGCCTCGGTGGCCGAGTGGGTGACCACCACGAGCGAGGCACTGTTGTGCGCACCGGCCTGCGAACGGTCGGCCGGGATCTGCTGCTGCCGCACGGTCTCGATCGAGACCCCGTGCTCGGCAATGACTTTGGCGACCGTGGCGAGCACGCCGGGACGGTCGGCGACGGCCAGGCTGATGTGGTAGCGGGTGACCACCTCGCCCATCGGCCGCAACGGCAGCTGCGCGTAGTACGACTCCCCCGGGCCGCGGCTGCCGGCCACCCGGTTGCGCGCGGCCGAGACCAGGTCGCCCAGAACCGCACTGGCGGTGGGCAGACCGCCCGCGCCGCGGCCGTAGAACATCAGCTCGCCGGCGGCCTCGGCCTCGACGAACACGGCGTTGAACGCCTCCCGCACACTGGCCAGCGGGTGCGAGGCCGGGATCATCGCGGGGTGCACGCGGACCGAGACCCCCTCGGAACCGTCGGCCGCGACCGTGCGCTCGCAGATCGCCAGGAGCTTGACCACCGCGCCGATCTGCTTGGCCGAGGCCACGTCGCCCGCGGTGACCTCGGTGATGCCCTCGCGGTGCACGTCGTCGGCGTGCACCCGGGTGTGGAACGCCAGCGAGGCCAGGATCGCGGCCTTGGCCGCCGCGTCGTAACCCTCGACGTCGGCGGTCGGGTCGGCCTCGGCGTACCCCAGGTCCTGCGCCTGGGCGACCGCGGCGGCGAAGTCGAGACCCGCCGTGTCCATCTTGTCGAGCACGTAGTTGGTGGTGCCGTTGACGATGCCGAGCACCCGCCGCACCCGGTCACCGGCCAGCGACTCGCGGATCGGGCGCAGCAGCGGGATCGCCCCGGCCACGGCGGCCTCGTAGTAGAGCTCGACGCCACCGCGGTCGGCCGCCTCGTAGAGCTCGGGACCGTGCTCGGCCAGCAGCGCCTTGTTACCGGTGACCACCGAGGCCCCGGACGACAGGGCCTGCAGGATCAGCGTGCGGGCCGGCTCGATCCCGCCGATCAGCTCGATCACCAGGTCGGCGCGCTTGATCAGTTCGGGGGCGTCGGTGGTGAGCAGCGCCGGGTCGATGCCGGGGCCGCGGTCGGCCTCCAGCGTGCGCACCGCGATCCCGGTCAGCTGCAGCGGTGCACCGGCCCGCTGGGCCAGTTCTTCCGCGTGCGTGCCGAGGAGCCGGGCGACCTGCGTCCCGACCGACCCGCACCCCAGCAGCGCGACCTTGAGCGGCTCCACCCTGACTCCCCTGACTAGTGTGTATTGTCTCGACATGTGAGAATGACGGCCCGTCCTGCGGCCTGAGACCGTGCTGAGTTCACGCGACCGGACACCGTCTCGGCAAGTATCTTTGCAGGTCTGACCGAGGAGGACCGTGCGGGTACTGATCGTCGACGACGAACGTCCACTGGCTGAGACGATCCGGCGTGGCCTGACCGACGAGGGATTCGTCGTCGAGGTCGCCCACAACGGCCAGGACGCGCTCTGGGCGGCCACCGAGAAGCGTTTCGACGCAGTCGTTCTGGACATCATGCTGCCGCGCGGCAACGGCTACCAGGTGCTGGCCGAGCTGCGCCGGCGCGAGATCTGGACCCCGGTGCTGATGCTCACCGCGAAAGACGGTGACTACGACCAGACCGACGCGTTCGACCTGGGCGCCGACGACTACCTCACCAAGCCCTTCAGTTTCATCGTGCTGGTGGCCCGGCTGCGGGCGCTGATCCGGCGCGGCGCGCCGGAACGCCCGGTCGTGCTGGCCTGTGGCGACCTCACCCTCGACCCGGTGCGCCGGCGGGTGGAGCGGGCCGGGAACGAGATCTCGCTCACGCCGCGCGAGTACGGCCTGCTGGAGTTCCTGATGCAGCACAAGGGCGACGTCGTCACCAAGAGCGAGATCCTGGAAGGGGTCTGGGACCCGGCGTTCGACGGCGACCCCAACGTGGTCGAGGTCTACATCCGCTACCTGCGCCGCAAGATCGACGCCCCGTTCGAGCGCCGGGCGATCGAGACGGTGCGCGGGATGGGCTACCGACTCTCCACCACCGGAGGCTGACGCGCGAACAACCCGACCGAGGACGTCCTTAGGTCCTGTCCTGGTCGGGTTCTTCGCGACCAGAACCACCCGTTCGGGTGACCTCTCAGTCGCGCTGCTCCCCCGGCCCGGTGGTGAGTTCGGCCAGGGGGATCTCACCGGTCTCGCCCGGCAGCGGCTCCATCTCGTCGGCCGGGATGGTGATCGGCAACTGCACCTGGAACCGCGCCCCGCCGTACGGCGACACCCCCAGGGCGACCTCACCGTCGTGCCCGCGCACCACCTCACGCACGATCGGCAGCCCCAGCCCGGCCCCCCCGCTGGCCCGGTCGCGGCTCTCGTCCAGCCGGACGAAACGCTCGAACACCCGGTCCCGGTCGGCCGCCGCGATCCCCGGCCCGTCGTCGTCCACCATGATCAGCGCGGTCGAGCCGGAGACGGCCAGGCCCAGGGCCACGGTGGTCTCGGCGTAGCGGGCCGCATTGTCCACCAGGTTGCGCAGCACCTGGCCGAGCTTGTGCGGGTCGCCCATGATGCGTACCGGGGTGATCGAGACCGGCACCTCCAGCCCGGACGAGCTGCGCAGCCGGCGGGCCTCCTCGAGCACCAGGTCGTCCAGGTCCACCTCGACCGAGACCAGCTTCAGCCCCTGGTCGTCGGCCCGGGCCAGCAGCAGCAGGTTCTGCACCAGCACGCCCATCCGCTCGGTCTCGTTCTGCAGCACCGGGCGCAGCTCGGCCCAGGCCCGGCCGGTGACGTCGGCGTCGGCCACCTCGAGGGTCGCCGACAGCGTGGCCAGCGGGCTGCGCAGCTCGTGACTGGCGTCGGCGACGAACTGGCGCTGCGCGGTCTGGGCGGCCTGCAGCCGGTCGAGCATCTCGTTCATGGTGATCGCCAGCCGGGCGATCTCGTCGCGGGTCGGCGGGATCGGCACCCGGTCCTCCAGGTCGCGTTCGTCGATCCGGGCCACCTGCGAGCGGATCTCCTCGACCGGGCGCAGGGCCCGCCCGAGCAGCACCCAGACCACCGCCCCGACCGCGGCGAGCAGCAACGGGAAGGCGACGGCCATCAGGCCCATCACGATCACCACGGTGCGCCGCTGCCAGTCCAGGAAGGTGGCGACCATGATCGTGTCCTTCTGGCCGCTGTACTCCACCCCCCGGGCGACCACCAGGAACGGCCGGTCGGTGTCGAAGATCTTGAACACGCCGGCCTCCTCCCGCACGGTCTCGCCGATCGCCGGGCGCAGGCCGGTGATCGGGTGCTGGACCGCGTCGTAGCTGGAGCTGGAGACGATGTCCTCGCCCTTGAGCACCTGCACCCACTGCCCGGTGCGCTGGTTCTGGGCCTTCTTCAGCTCCTCGTCCAGCGTTCCCTCACCGACCAGGTCCAGCCGGCCCTCGACCTCGGTCAGCCGCGCGTCGGCGGCCTGGTTCAGCCCGCTGATCAGGCTGCGCTGCAGCACGTAGAAGATCAGCCCGCCGGCCAGGCCGAGCGCCATGCCGACCACCAGGACCGCGGACACGGTGGAGCGCGCCCGCACCGAGGGCAGCAGCCGCCGGGGGGCCGAGGCAGCGGCGAACCGCCAGCCGTGCTCGGAACTCATCCCGGCATTCTCACAGGTACCCGCTGTGACCAGCTTGAGAGCGGTCTGAGTTCACCGTAATAAGGCCGTCCCCAGCCCCCACCCACCCGGGAAGACGATCCCCAAGACCCCAAACGTGAGGTCGAGGGCTAAGCCGGTTCAGTGCCCCGCAGCGCGGCCAGAATCTGCTCGGCCGCAGCCGTAGGCGCCAGCGACCCGGCCAGCACCTGCGCCTCGACCTGCGGTGTCAGCTCCCGCACCGGCCCGGACTCACGCAGCTCGGTCAGCAGCGAATCGCGCACCATCGCCCACGTCCACCCGATCAGCTGCTGCCGGCGCTTGTGCGCCAGCCCTTCGCCGAGCGCCGAACGATGCGCGAGCACCTGGGCCCAGACCTCGTCGAGCCCGCTGCCCTCCTGCGCCGAGCAGGTAAGCACCGGCGGCTGCCAGGCCTCGTCGGCCGTGCCGATCAGGTGCAGCGCTCCGCTGAGCTCGCGGGCCGCCTTCCAGGCCTCGCTCTCGTGCTTGCCGTCGGCCTTGTTCACCGCGATCACGTCGGCCAGCTCGAGCACGCCCTTCTTGATCCCCTGCAGCTGGTCGCCCGAGCGGGCCAGGGTGAGCAGGAGGAACGTGTCGACCATCTCGGCCACCGTGGTCTCGGACTGCCCCACCCCGACCGTCTCGACGATCACCACGTCGTAGCCGGCCGCCTCCAGCACCACCATCGCCTCGCGGGTCGCCCGGGCCACCCCGCCCAGCGTGCCGGCGCTCGGCGAGGGCCGCACGAACGCCTTCGGATCGCTGGCCAGCCTGGTCATCCGGGTCTTGTCCCCCAGGATGCTGCCGCCGGTGCGGGTGGAGGAGGGGTCGACCGCGAGCACCGCCACCGCGTGCCCGGCGTCGATCAGCCGGCCGCCGAGCGCGTTGATGAACGTGGACTTGCCCGCCCCCGGCACCCCGGTGACCCCGACCCGGATGGTCGGCGGGGTGTCCTGGGCCAGGTTCGTCAGCAGCTCCTGGGCCAGGCGCCGGTGGTCGGGCCGGGTCGACTCGACCAGGGTGATCGCCCGGGCGATCCAGGCCCGGGAACCGGCCCGGATCTGCCCGGCCGCCTCCTGCAGGTCGAACGGCGGCCGGGTGGCCCGGGTGCTCATGCCTGGTTCATCGCAGTTCGAAGGCCACTTCGTCGGAGTAGCACCACAGCCAGCTCTCCCCCGGCTCGGCCGACTGCACAACCGGGTGCTCCTGGGCGTGGAAGTGCGCGGTGGCGTGCTTGGCCGGCGAGGAGTCGCAGCAGCCCATGTGCCCGCAGGTGCGGCACAGCCGCAGGTGCACCCAGGTACCGCCGCTCCTCAGGCAGTCCTCGCAGCCGGCCGCGCTGGGCGTGACCTCGTGAATCTGGTCCAGGTGTGTACATGCCTCAGCCATGGTCGTCAGCCTATGCTCCGGCGGTGTGGCCCAGGCGGTCGGCCAGGGTGCCCAGCAGGTCGAGGGCGGCGTCGGCGATCACCGTGCCCGGGCCGAAGATGGCGCTGGCCCCGTCACGCCGGAGCTGCTCGTAGTCGCCCGGCGGGATCACCCCGCCGCAGACGATCAGGATGTCGGGCCGGCCCAGCGCCTCGAGCTGCTCCCGCAGCGCCGGCACGAGGGTGAGGTGCCCGGCCGCCAGCGAGGAGACGCCGACCACGTGCACGTCGGCCTCGACCGCCTGCAGGGCGACCTCTTCCGGGGTCTGGAACAGCGGGCCCACATCCACGTCGAAGCCGAGGTCGGCGAACGCCGAGGCGATCACCTTCTGCCCCCGGTCGTGGCCGTCCTGGCCCATCTTGGCCACCAGGATGCGGGGCCGGCGGCCCTCCGCGTTCTCGAACTCGGCGGTGGCGGTGCGCACCGCCTCCACGTTGCCTGCCCCCGCCGCCTCGTCCCGGTACACACCGGAAATGGTACGGATCTGGCCGGTGTGCCGGCCGTAGACCTTCTCCAGGGCGTCGGAGATCTCACCGACGGTGGCGTGCGCCCGGGCCGCCCGGACGGCCAGGTCGAGCAGGTTGCCGTCGTTGCGTTCGGCAGCGTTGGTGAGGTGCTGCAACGCCGCGTCGGCGGCTTCGGGGTCGCGCTCCTCGCGCAGCCGGCGCAGCTTCTCGATCTGCTCGGCCCGCACCTGGGCGTTGTCGATCTTCAATACCTCGATCGGGTCCCCTGCCTGATCAGCGGTGGGGCGGAAGGTGTTCACCCCGATCACCGGCTGACGGCCGGAGTCGATCCGGGCCTGGGTGCGGGCCGCCGCCTCCTCGATCCGCAGCTTGGGCAGGCCCTCGTCGATGGCCTTGGCCATGCCGCCGGCCTTCTCCACCTCTTCGATGTGCTGCCAGGCCTTACGGGCCAGGTCGTAGGTGAGGCGCTCGACGTAGGCGCTGCCGCCCCACGGGTCGGCCACCCGGGTGGTGCCGGACTCCTGCTGGAGCAGCAGCTGGGTGTTGCGGGCGATCCGGGCGGAGAAGTCGGTGGGCAGGGCCAGCGCCTCGTCGAGGGCGTTGGTGTGCAGCGACTGGGTGTGGCCCTGGGTGGCGGCCATCGCCTCTACGCAGGTGCGGATCACGTTGTTGTACACGTCCTGCGCGGTCAGCGACCAGCCACTTGTCTGCGAATGGGTGCGCAGGTTCAGCGATTTGGCATTCTTGGGCTCGAACTCGCGCACCAGCCGGGCCCAGAGCAGGCGGGCGGCACGGAGTTTCGCCACCTCCATGAAGAAGTTCATGCCGATCGCCCAGAAGAACGACAGTCTGGGCGCGAACACGTCGACCCCGAGCCCTGTCCCGACCCCCGCGCGCAGGTACTCGACCCCGTCGGCCAGCGTGTACGCCAGCTCCAGGTCGGCGGTCGCCCCGGCTTCCTGAATGTGGTAGCCGGAGATCGAGATCGAGTTGAACTTGGGCATGTTCGCCGAGGTGAAGGCGAAGATGTCGCTGATGATCCGCATCGACGGGGCGGGCGGGTAGATGTAGGTGTTGCGCACCATGAACTCTTTGAGGATGTCGTTCTGGATGGTGCCGGCCAGCTGCTCCGGCCTCACCCCCTGCTCCTCGGCCGCCACCACGTAGAGCGCGAGCACCGGCAGCACGGCGCCGTTCATGGTCATCGAGACCGACATCCGGTCCAGCGGGATGCCGTCGAAGAGCTGGCGCATGTCCAGGATCGAGTCGATCGCCACCCCGGCCATGCCGACATCGCCCGTCACCCGCGGGTTGTCGGAGTCGTAGCCGCGGTGCGTGGCCAGGTCGAAGGCCACACTGAGGCCCTTCTGCCCGGCCGCCAGGTTGCGCCGGTAGAAGGCGTTGGAGGCGGCCGCGGTGGAGAAACCGGCGTACTGGCGGATCGTCCACGGCTGCGTCACGTACATCGCCGGGTAGGGCCCCCGCAGGTAGGGCGCGATCCCCGGGTAGGTGTCCAGGAAGTCGAGACCCTGCAGGTCAGCCCCGGTGTAGAGGGGCTTGACGTCAATCCCCTCGGGCGTGCGCCAGAGCAGTTCGGCGGCGTCCTGCTGCCCCTGCGCCTTCAGCGCCGCGGCCCAGTCGCCGGATGCGTGCGGTTGCCCGAGCGGCACGTCCGCGAAGTTGGGAATGGCCATTCTCGTCAGCTCCCGATGCCGATCCGCCGGTGGAGATCCCGCAGCACCGCCAGGGCATCCACCCCCATGAACACGTAGTCGTCGACCGCCGGGTACTCGCCCGGCTTCCCGGCGAGCAGGACATGCTGTGCGCCCGCCTCTTTCAGGGCCTCGGCCACGGCCTGCGCCTGCTCGGCGTAGACCTTGTCGCTGGAGGCCAGGCAGGCGATCGTGGCCCCGCTGGCCCGGAACGCCTCCACGTCGCCGCTCGGAGTCTGCAACCCACCGGCCTGAAAGAGGTTGGCGGCGAAGGTGGCCCGGGCGGTGTGCACGGCGACCGGGCCGATGGTGACCAGGAAGACCTCGGGCGCCCCGGTCTGCGCTTCGGCACTGTCCCGCAGGGCCTCGTACTCCTCGGCGTAGCGGTGCACCGGCAGCCCCCCGTGGGGCTTCTCGGGCAGAGGCTTACGGACGAGTGTGGGCTCGGAAAGGTTCGGGAACTCACTTACGCCGGTGAGTGGGTCTTTGCGGTGGGCCAGTCGCTTGGCCCGCCTCTGCCAGACCTGGTCGATCTCGGCGGCGAGGCGGCCGGTCCCGAGCGCAGCCGCCATCCCACCCTCGGCCTCGATGGAGGTGAACTGCTCCCACGCGGCGCGGGCGAGCTCCTCGGTGATCTGCTCCACGTACCAGGAGCCCCCGGCCGGGTCGATCACCCGGGCCAGGTGCGACTCCATCACCAGCAGCGACGACGTGTTGCGGGCGATCCGGCGGGAGAACGCGTCGGGCAGGCCGATCGCCGCGTCGAACGGCTGCACCGTGACCGAGTCGGCCCCGCCCACACCGGCCCCGAAAGCGGCGAGCGTGGTGCGCAGCAGGTTCACCCAGGGGTCGCGGCGGCTCATCATCGCCGACGACGTGACCACGTGCTGCCGCTGCCCCAGCCGGTTCGCCGAGGCCGGGTCGCCCAGCTGCTCCTCCAACCCGCAGACCTCGGCCACCCGGGCCCAGAGACGGCGGGCAGCACGGAGTTTGGCGATGGTCAGGAACTGGTCGGCATTCGCGGCGTAGCGGAACTCGAGCTGGGCGAAGGCGTCGGCGGTGCCGATCCCGGCCTCGGTCAGGGCCCGCAGGTAAGCCACGCCGGTGGCCAGCGAGGCGCCCAGTTCCTGCGCGTCCGAGGCTCCGGCGTCGTGATACACGGTGGCGTCGACCGTGGCCACCCGCAGGGCAGTGCCGGTGGCGCGCTCGGCCAGCCTGGGCAGCAGCGCCAGGTCGGGAGTGTGGCCGGCGCCGAGCCGGGCGCGCAGGCCGATCGGGTCGGCGCCGAGGTTGCCACCGGCGCCGGCGATACCGTCGAGCAAGGTCAGGAACTCTTCGGCCGCAGCCTCGGTGTCGGCGCCGGCGTCCAGCACCACCGGGGCCAGGTCGAGCAGCACCCCGTTCAGCACCTGCGACAGACTGCCCAGCGGCAGCCCGCCCTGGCCCAGGGTGAGCCAGAGCGAGGTGACGCCGTTCTCCAGATCGGCCATCACCGCCTCGTGGGTGACCTCTGGGTCGGGGTCGAGATGACGCTGGCGGATGTCCCAGCCGTAGGGCACGGTTCCGGCCGCCCGCGACCCACGCACGAACGGGGCCAGCCCGGGAACGCCGATCGCGTCCTCGGCCACCGCGTCGTCCCGGGTGTACAGCGGGCGGATCCCGATGCCGTCGTAAGTGGTGCTGGTCAGCCGGCTCACGGCCTGCGCCGGATCGTCGTCCGGAGTCATCCGGCCGGCCTTCACCAGGGCAGATGCGACCAGGCGGTGCCATTGGGCCGGCTCGGCCGGGTCGAACAGCCCGGCCAGGGGCAGATCCGGCGGCGGTTGCAGCGGCGCGGCGCTCATACCCCCAGCTTAGGAACGCCGGCTTGAGCCGGACAGTGGGCGCAGTTGAACTACGCCACACCGCTCAGGCTTGTGGGGGTGTTCCGGGAGGTGCCGGTGGCGTGGCCCGGGCCAGGACGTTGCGGGGGGTGAGGGCGGTGGCCAGCACCTCGGCCACGCCGAGCACCGAGGCGACCCGGAACACGTGCTCCAGCGGTGCCCCCTGCCCGGCCTCCAGCCTGGTGATGGTGGCGATACCGACGCCCGAGCGCTGGGAGAGTTCCTCGACGGTCAGCTTGCGGATACGCCGCCAGGTGGCCAGATCGGTGCCCAGCCGGCGCAGGGCCCGCGGCACTCCGGCAGACGGTCGGGTCACCTTCGTCATTATCCAGACTTACTCGACCACAAACAATGGACGCCCGTGGGCACCAAGGCGCTCACGGACGTCCATAGTCGGTGGTCTGGTTCTTCTAGACCACGTCGAGGGCGAGGATGTCCTCTTCGGTCTCGCGGCGCACGATCACCCGGGCCCTACCGTCGCGCACCGCCACCACCGGCGGGCGGGGAACGTGGTTGTACTGGCTGGCCATGCTGCGGCAGTAGGCCCCGGTACCGGGCACCGCGAGCAGGTCGCCCGGGGTCAGGTCGCCCGGCAGGAACTCGTCGCGCACCACGATGTCACCGCTCTCGCAGTGCTTGCCCACCACCCGGCAGAGCGCGGCGGGGGCGTCGGACGAGCGCGAGGCGAGCGTGCAGGAGTAGTCGGCGTCGTACAGCGCGGTGCGAATGTTGTCGCTCATCCCGCCGTCGACCGACACGTAGCGGCGTACGCCGCCGCCGTCCATGGTGACGTCTTTCAGGGTGCCGATCTGGTACAGCGTGAACGTGCTCGGGCCGGCGATCGCCCGGCCCGGCTCGACCGAGACCCGGGGCACCGCGATCTGCAGCGCCCGGCACTCCCGCAGCACGATGTCGGCCAGCTGGTCGGCCAGCAGCTTGGCCTCCAGCGGGTCGTGCTGGCTGGTGTAGGCGATGCCGTAGCCACCGCCGAGGTCGATCTCCGGCAGCGCCACGCCGTGGTCGCGCTCGACCGAGGCGTGCAGCCCGAGCAGGCGCCGGGCCGAGACCTCGAAACCCTGGGTGTCGAAGATCTGCGAGCCGATGTGGCTGTGCAGGCCCAGCAGCTTCAGCGAGGGCGAGGCGAGCACCTTGGCGATCGCCTGGGCGGCGACTCCCCCGGCCAGCGAGAGACCGAACTTCTGGTCCTCGTGGGCGGTGGAGACGTATTCGTGGGTGTGCGCCTCGACGCCCACGGTGACCCGGATGAAGACCGGCTGGACCACGCCGTGCCGGGCGGCCGCCTCGGCCACCCGGTCGATCTCGGTCATCGAGTCGATCACGATCCGGCCGATCCCGGCCGCGACCGCCCGGTCGATCTCGCTCGGCAGCTTGTTGTTGCCGTGCAGGGCGATCCGCTCCGGCGGCACCCCGCCGCGCAGGGCGACGGCCAGCTCACCGCCGGAGCAGGTGTCGAGGAACAACCCGTCCTCGGCGATCCAGCGGGCGACCTCGGTGCACAGGAACGCCTTTCCGGCGTAGTACACGTCGGCGCCCCCGACCCCGGCGAAGGCCGAGGCGAACGCGTCGCGGAAAGCCGTTGCCCGGGCCCGGAAGTCGGCCTCGTCGAGGACGAAGGCGGGGGTGCCGAACTCGGCCGCCAGGTCGGTCACCGAGACCCCGCCGATCTGAAGCACCCCGTCGTCGGAGCGGTGCACGCTCTGTGCCCACAGCCCGGGCAGCAGGTCGTTGACGTCGCCCGGGGGCCGCAGCCAGCCCGGAACCGTCGCTACCCCGCCGTGCCCCGGGCTGTGCAGCTCGCCGGCCTCGTGCGTACCCATGCTCAGTTCCTCACATTCGCTCGGGCGCGCTCACGCCGAGCAGATCGAGACCGTTGGCCAGCACCAGCCGGGTGGCCTCGGCCAGCCAGAGCCGGGTGCGGTGCAGGTCCTCCACCGGGTCCTCGCCGCGCGGGGTGACCCGGCAGTTGTCGTACCACTTGTGGAAGGCCCCGGCGACGACCTCCAGATGCCGCGCCACCCGGTGCGGTTCCCGCAGCTCGGCGGCCTGCGCCACCACCGCCGGGAACTGCGCCAGCACGGCGATCAGCTCGTTCTCGGTGGGGTGGTCGAGCAGGGCCGGCTCGAAGACCGTGCGCTCCACGCCGTGCTCGCGGGCCTGGTTGGCCAGCGACGACAGCCGGGCGTGGGCGTACTGCACGTAGAAGACCGGGTTGTCGTTGGTCTTCTTCTGCAGCACCTCACCGTCCAGCGCGAGCGGCGAGTCGGCCGGGTACCGGGCCAGCGAGTAGCGCACCGCGTCGCGGCCCAGCCAGTCGACCAGGTCCTTCAGCTCGATGATGTTGCCGGCCCGCTTGCTCAGCCGGGCCCCACCCACGTTGACCAGCTGGCCGATCAGCACCTCGACCGACTCCGCCGGGTCGTCGCCGGCGCAGGCCACGATCGCCTTCAGCCGGTTCACGTAGCCGTGGTGGTCGGCGCCGAGCATGTAGATCTTCTTGGGGAAGCCGCGGTCGCGCACCGAGAGCCAGTAGGCCGCGTCGGCGGCGAAGTACGTCTTCTCGCCGTCGGCCTTGACCAGCACCCGGTCCTTGTCGTCGCCGAAGTCGGTGGTGCGCAGCCAGACCGCGCCGTCCCGGTCCTCCACGTGGCCCTGCTCGCGCAGCCGTTCCACGGCGGCGTCGACCGCGCCGGAGGAGTGCAGCGTGCGCTCGGAGAACCAGACGTCGAACTGGACCCCGAAACCGTCGAGCGTCTCGCGGTTCTCGGCGAGCTGGATGGCGTACCCGAGCTCCCGGGCCACGTTCTGGGCCTCGGCGAGCGGGAGGTCGTCGATGTCGGGGCGCTGTTCGCGCACCTTGGCCGCCAGCTCGGCCACGTACTCGCCGTGATAACCGCCCTCGGGGATCTCGGTGCCCTTGATCCGGGCCAGGATCGAGCCGCCGAACCGGTCCATCTGGGCACCCGCGTCGTTCACGTAGAACTCGCGGGTGACCTGGGCGCCGCTGGCGGTCAGGACCCGGGCCAGCGCGTCGCCGAGCGCGGCCCACCGGGTGTGCCCGATGTGCAGCGGACCGGTCGGGTTGGCCGAGACGAACTCCAGGTTCAGGACGGTGCCGGCGAGCTGCTGGTTCTGCCCGAAGGCAGGACCGGCCTCGACGATGGTGCGCACCAGCTCGGCGGCCGAGGCCGCGTCCAGCACGATGTTCAGGAAGCCCGGCCCGGCGATGTCGACGCTCTTGATCCCCGGCAGTTCGCCCAGGCGCGCCGCGAGCAGCTCGGCGACCGCGCGCGGCGGCTTGCCGGCCGGCTTGGCCAGCTGCAGGGCGATGTTGGTGGACCAGTCGCCGTGCTCGCGCTGCTTCGGTCGCTCGACCCGGATCTCGGCGGGGACGCTGACGGTGAGATCACCGGCAGCGACGGCGGCCTCCAGGCACGCCCGGATCGCGGCGGAAAGTTCGTCGGGAGTCACACCGGCAAGGGTATCCGCTGGTGGCGGTGCTGGTCGCAGGCATTACCGGCGGCCCGGCGGGGGCGCTCGCGACCGGGGCGAGTCGTTGCCGCACAGCCGGTTCGGCCCGGCGCGCCGGTTGGTCCCTTCGGCTGGAGCCCGGCCGAAGCTCGGCGGGTGGGCCCCGGACGTGGCACTCTGACCCGCAGACCGGCCGGTTCTGCCTAACCCGCACCAAGAGCAGCGCAAGCATCACAGTAGATACTTCCGTTTTATCGGCGATTGGTAGGATGACTCGATGTCAGCCCCGGTGAGTGAGGCACCCGGCCCGTTGCGTTCGACGCGCAGGGCAGGCCTGATCGACCAGGTCATCGACCAGCTCCGCACCCAGATCACCGCCGGCGCGTGGGCGGTCGGCGAGCGCATCCCCACCGAGACCGAGCTCTCGCAGCTGACCAACACCAGCCGCAACACCGTGCGCGAGGCGGTCCAGTCCCTGGTCCACGCCGGCCTGCTGGAGCGACGGCAGGGCTCGGGCACCTACGTGCTGGCGGCCAGCGAGCTGGCCGGGGCGGTCAGCCGCCGGGTGGCCAAGGCCCGCCGCCTCGACGTCCTCGAGGTCCGCCGCACCCTCGAGGTCGGTGCCGCCCGGCTGGCCGCCCGCCGCCGCACCGAGGCCGACATCGCCCACCTGCGCGAACTGCACGACGGCCGCCAGGCCGCCCGCCTGCTGGACGACGTGGACGAACTGGTGGCCCGGGACGTACGTCTGCACCGCGCGATCGTCCAGGCATCGCACAACCCCGTGCTCACCGACCTCTACGAGGACCTGGTGGTGGCCCTGCAGGAGAACGTGCGCCTGAACGTGGCCGCCGTCGCCCCCGCCGACGACGACCACTCCGCCCTGGTGGAGGCGGTCATCGCGGGCGACGCCGAGACGGCCGCGGCCGAGGCCGCCGCCTTCCTCGACGCGCTGATCGCCGGCAGCGACAAGGAGGACGTGGCCGACCTCGAGGTGCGGGTGCAGCCGGAGAACTGAGGGCGCCCGGCATTGCATTGGTCATCCGGACGGCGCGGCTGCTAGTGTTCAGAACACCCGAGCCCCCGTAGCTCAGGGGATAGAGCGTCGCCCTCCGGAGGCGAAAGCGCAGGTTCGAATCCTGCCGGGGGCACTTCTTTTCGAAGTGCACAGATGGCCCGCTGAACAGGCAAGACCTGGACTGCGGGCCATTGTTGTGCGTCCGGCCATAGGCGGCCGTTTACTACTGTCCACGGCCAGTACGCGGCCAAGCTCTCGCCCTGCATAGCCCGCCCCGACCGTGGCCAGACGCCAACTGACCGATCAGCGAGCTACGCCCGGCGGCGGCATGTCGAGGGATCGTCGACTTTGGTACGAGATCGCCGTGAGCAGCGCATGCGACATGAAGAAACAGGGTGATCGCGTCACCGATCAAGGTGCAAGCAAGCATCCGCACCTGCCAGGAGATGATTGCGGAACGAGCCCGGGCAGCCACTCCGGGCGCACGTGACTCCCGCTTCCTCTACCTGCTCTTCGAACAGCCTACTGCCGCATCAGCACCGTGGCCGAACGATGCGAGGTCTCACGCCAGACCGCATCATCCTGGCTACATTCTCTGGTGCAGGCTGGCCTCCTCGATGACGCGGAGCAAAGATCAGATCCTCGTGCCCCTACTGGTCCCCGGTTCCGCCCCGCGCCGGGACAGTGCTGTCCTGGGCAGGGACGAAGCCCGCCGAGGGCTGGCTGGTGGTCGCCTGGCTGAGACTCTCGAGCGCTGCCCGGACGGTGTTTTCCGGCGTGATGCCGAACTCTTGGTAGAGGCGCTGCTGGTCTGCGGAGGCGCCGAAGTGCTCGAGCGAGACGATGCGGCCGGCGTCGCCGACCACGTCCCGCCAGCCTTGGGCGATGCCCGCCTCGATGCTGACGCGAGCCCGCATCGTGGGGGGAAGGACCTGGTCGCGGTAGGCCTGGGGCTGTAGGTCGAACCATTCCCGGCACGGCATCGACACCACCCGGGCGGCGACGCCCTCGGTGTGCAGGAGGTCCCGGGCGGCCAGGGCGATCTGCAGTTCGGACCCGGTGGCGATGAGGATGACCGTGGCGGCCGCCTCCGGATCGCCGTCGACCAGGACGTAACCGCCCCGGGCGACTCCCTCGGCCGAGGCGAAGCCGGGTCGGGAACGGTCCAGCACCGGTAGGTTCTGCCGGGAAAGGATGAGTCCGGCCGGGCGGTCGGTGTGCTCGAGGATGGTGCGCCAGGCCCACGCTGTTTCGTTGGCGTCGCCGGGGCGCACGACGTCCAGGCCGGGAATTGCCCGTAGTGCGGCGAGGTGCTCGACCGGCTGGTGCGTGGGGCCGTCCTCACCCAGACCGATCGAGTCGTGCGTCCATACGTAGGTCACTGGGATCTTCATCAATGCGGCCAGCCGCACGGCCGGGCGCATGTAGTCGCTGAAGGTCAGGAAGGTTCCGCCGTAGGGGCGGGTCAGGCTCTGTAGCGCAATGCCGTTCATGACCGCGCCCATGGCGTGCTCACGCACCCCGAAGTGAAGGGTGCGCCCGTACGGATTCCCCGGCCAGAGCCGGGTCTGGCGGCCGGTCGGCAGGAATGACGGCTCGCCGGCCATCGTGGTGTTGTTCGACTCGGCCAGGTCGGCCGAGCCGCCCCACAGTTCGGGCAGCACCGGAGCCAGCGCGGACAGGACGCTTCCGGACGCCTTGCGGGTGGACAGGCCCTTGGGATCGGGGGCGAAGACCGGCAGCGCGTCGACCCATCCGGACGGCAGCCGGGGCGCTGTCAGACGGTCGAGCAGCTCGGCCCGTCCGGGGTTGTCCGCCTGCCAGGCCTGGAAGTCGATGTCCCAGTCCTGACGCGACTGCTTGGCCGAAACGGCGACGGAACGCGTCCGGTCCAGGACGGTGTCCTCGACCACGAAAGTCTTTTCCGGATCGAATCCGAGCAGTTCCTTGGTGGCCCGGACCTCTTCGGGCCCCAGCGCCGCCCCGTGCGCCTTGAACGTGTTCTGCGAGGTGGGGGCGGGCCAGCCCAGGACAGTGCGAAGGGCGATGAAGGACGGGCGGCGCGTCTCGCTCTTGGCGGCCTCGACGGCGGCCAAGAGGGCGTCGACGTCCTCCACGTACTCACCCGTGTGAGTCCAGTCCACGGTCTGCACGTGCCAGCCGTAGGTTTCGTAACGCCCGGCGACGTCCTCGGTGAACGAGACGCCGGTGTCGTCCTCGATGGAGATGTGGTTCTGGTCGTAGATCACCACGAGATTGCTCGGCTCCTGGTGCCCGGCCAGCGAACTCGCCTCGGCGGCAACGCCTTCCATCATGTCACCGTCCGAGACCAGCACGTAGACGTGATGGTCGAACGGGCTGCGGCCGGGTTCGGTGTCCGGGTCCAGCAGGCCGCGTTCGCGGCGCGCCGCCATCGCCATGCCCACTGCACTTCCCAGGCCCTGCCCCAGCGGGCCGGTGGTGATCTCCACCCCACGGGTGTGGCGGTATTCCGGATGGCCAGGAGTGGCCGATCCCCAGGTGCGATAGGCCTGTAGGTCGGGCAGTTCCAGCCCGTACCCCGACAGGTACAGCTGGGCGTACAGGGTCAGGCTGGTGTGCCCGCAGGACAGAACGAACCGGTCCCGGCCCAGCCACTGGTCGTCGGCCGGATCGTGGCGCATCACGTTGTGGAACAGCAGATAGGCCACCGGGGCGAGGCTCATGGCCGTGCCTGGATGGCCGTTGCCGACCTGTTGCACGGCGTCGGCGGCCAGCATGCGGGCGGTGTCGACCGCTCTCAGATCCACCTCGTCCCAGCCGGCGCGGCTCGCCACCGGTGCGGGCAACTGCGTCGACCTCGTCCATGAAGTGCGCTGACTCACGACCAACTCCTGATCATCGGGTTGCCCCCGACCACTGTCTCGTCCGGGGCGGGCTGTCGGGACGTGCGGCGGGACGCAGCTGGGTCACCCCAGCTGCGTCCCGCTCTTCGCCCGGCAACGACCCGGACGAGACATTCGCAGAGCGAGCCGGATCAGCGGCGCTGCTCGGCCTTCTTCCGCCGGCCGTCGAGAATCTCGCCCGGGCGCTGCTGCTCACCCTGCTGAGCGCCCATGACGACGATGACGGCGGTCAGGACGGGGATGGCCCACTGCAGGGCGCGCAGACGGCTCTGGGCCGAAGCAAGCTCGTCCGGCGTGTCCGCGGCCGGCTCCGTGGCCCCCTCGGCGTGCGTGCCCCCGGAGGCCGCGAGCTTGGCACCCAGGAAACCGCTGTAGGCGGTGGTGGCGGCGGCCGCCACGGTGACCAGCGACTTGATGACGGTGTTGGAGGTCACGCCGCTCTGGTTCATCACCCGGTCACGGTTGGCCAGAATCAGGCCGGCACCGCCGATCAGGTGCGCGCCGATGGCGGCGGCACTGACCGGGCTCCAGCGGGCCCAGCCGTCGGCGGCGATCCGGACGCGCTCGTCGGGGTTCTCCACGTCCGAGGCCGCACCGTTCAGGGCCACCGCCCCCATCAGTGAGCCGCCCAGCCAGGCGGCCGCCCCGAGGTCGTGCATGGACCGGATCAGCGTGTTGCGCGAACTCATCTTGGTGCTCCTTCGGTTGCCGAGCGATGCCGAAAGTCTCTGACTCCAGACAGAACTCGAGTTGCTGAGTCCGGTCGCCGACCGCCGTGCGTTCCTCTGCAGGGGCGTGGGACGATCCGGGACGGAACCGGGCCGGACGAGGGAACTGGTGGCGCCCGGCGACCGCGAGCCTGCGGACGGGCCGGTGTCGGTCCTTGCCGATCAGCAGTGTCCGGAAACCAGCCAGGTTCTCAGTGCTTCGGCTCGGGCCGGGCAGGACATCTGCGGGGAAGTGCCACCGGGGCCGGGGCAGCACTGGATATGACCGTGACGTTACCCCTTTCAGGTCAGATCGCCTGCGGAGGTGGCCCCACCGGATCGGAGTTATCGTGAACTGCTGCCCCGGACCCGGCGGTACCGTCCGCCGAACCCGCGAAAGCTGCAGCACATGCCCGATCCGCACGATGGCCGCGAATCCGGATCAGTCCGGGTACGCCAGGTCTCCGCCTACGCCGAACTGTCCCGCGAGATCCGGGATGCTGGCCTTCTGCGTCGTCGCCACGGTTACTACTGGTCCTGGATCATTGGCCTGACCTTGGCGTTCTTCGCCTGCTGGACCGCGGTGCCGATCCTGGGGAACTCCTGGTGGCAACTGGCGGTGGCCGCGGTGACGGGGGTGGTCGTGACCCAGTTCGGCTTTCTGGGCCACGATGCGGCGCACCGGCAGATCTTCGCTTCCTCGGCGTGGAACGAGTGGACGGCACGGGTGCTGTCCGGCGCGTTCGCGGGCCTGAGCTACGGGTGGTGGTCGCACAAGCACAACCGCCACCACAGCGGACCGAACCAGGTGAACCGTGATCCCGACATCGCCCCCGGGCCGGTGGCCATGACCCCGGCCGTGGCCCTGAGCCGCACCGGTGCGGCCGCCTGGGTCACCCGGCGCCAGGGATACCTGTTCTTCCCCCTGCTCCTGCTGGAGGGCGCCAATCTGCATGTCAGTGGGATCCGGACGCTGCTCGCCGACCGCACGCTCCCGCATCGCCGACTGGAGCTCTCGATCATCCTCACCCGGTTCGCTCTCTACCTGGGTGTGCTCCTGGCGGTGCTGCCGATCGGAAAAGCTGCTGCCTTCGCCGCCGTTCAGCTCGGCGTCTTCGGACTGCTGCTGGGCGCCTCGTTCGCACCGAACCACAAGGGCATGCCGATCGTCCCTGCGGACACCCGGATCGACTTCCTCCAGCGGCAGGTCCTGATGTCTCGCAACGTGCACGGCGGTCCGGTCACGGACGTGGCCATGGGCGGGCTGAACTACCAGATCGAGCACCACCTGTTCCCGAACATGCCCCGGCCCAATCTGCGCCGGGCCCAGCCGCTGGTGCGCGAGTTCTGCCACCGCAAGCAGGTGACCTACACCGAGACCAGCCTGATCAGCTCGTACGGCATCGTCATCCGGTACCTGAACAGCGTCGGCCGGCCTGACCGGGATCCGTTCTCCTGTCCGATGGTGCGCCAGTACCGATGAGGTTCTCAGCTGGTGGTCGCGACTTCTCGGATAGGCTGGCGGCACAGCGAACAGGCGTGCACTTCGCTCCGGTTCCCCGACCACGACCAGAAGCGGTGCCGCCATGCCTGACCTGAACAGGTCAGAGGTTCGCCCGCCGCCATCGGCCCGGGCATGACCTCGTTCGGCGACGACGCCGCCCGGGTCCATGACCTGATCGTGCGTGAGGCCTGTGATCCAGGGGTGATGAGTGGGTCCATCGCCTGGCTGCAGTGCCTGTGCCGAGCCGCCACCCGGGCCCTGCCGGTGACCGGGGCCGCGATCAGCGTGATGGCCGCCGGCAGTTCGCAGGGCCTGGCCGCCGCCTCGGACACCCGCAGCAAGATGGTCGAGGAACTGCAGTTCACCCTCGGCGAAGGGCCGTGTCTGGAGGCCTACGCCAAGGGCCGGCCGGTGCTGGCCCCCGATCTGGCCGGGGAGTCCGGCGCGCGCTGGCCGGCCTATTCCTCGGCCGCCGTACAGCACGGTGTGGAAGCGGTTTTCGCCTTTCCGCTGCGGATCGGGGTGGCCCAGCTGGGCGTCCTGGACATGTACCGGGCCCGTCCCGGAGAGCTTTCCTACGACGCGCTCGAACTGGCCCAGGCGTTCGCCCGGGTGGCCCTGACCGGCCTCCTCGACGTGCACGACTCGATCGGCTCGGAACAACTGGCGCAGGAGCTCACGCAGGCCTCGCACTACCGGGTCGAGGTGTACCAGGCGGCCGGCATGCTGCAGGTCCAGCTCGGGGTCGACTCCGAGGCAGCGCTCGTCCGGCTCCGGGCCGAGGCCTTCCTGCAGGGCCGAAGGGTCGGTGAGGTCGCTCGCGACATCATCGACCGTAAAATAACTCTGGAACGGGATCAGGGATGACCGGACCAGCCGACGCGCTCACCGATCCGGTGAACGAGGGAATGAGCAGTCGATGAGTGCAATTGCCTCGGAGCGCCTGTCCGAAGTGTTTGTCGAGTTGGCCGACACTCTGGTGGACGACTTCGATCTGGTGGAGTTCCTGCAGATGCTCACCTCGCGGGTCTCCGAGCTGACCGGGGCGCGGGCCGCCGGGCTGATGCTGGCCGATGCCGAGGACCGGCTGCACTTCATGGCCGCCTCGGACGAGCGGGTCCACCTCCTGGACCTGTTCCAGATCCAGACCGACGAGGGTCCGTGCCGCGACTGCTTCCGGCAGGGTGCGGCGGTGAGCGCCGCGGATCTGCGGCGGGCCGAGACCCGTTGGCCGCGGTTCGCTCCGGCCGCCCTGCAGGCGGGATTCGCCTCGGTGCAAGCATTCCCGTTACGGCTGCGTCAGCAGGTGATCGGCAGCGTCGGGCTTTTCGGGGCTTCAGCGGTGGCGATGGCCCCGGCCGACGTCCGGGTCGTGCAGGCCCTGGTCGACGTGGCCACGATCGGGATCCTGCAGGAACGCCAGGTGCGCCGCGGACAGGTCCTGACCGAGCAACTCCAGGGCGCACTGAACAGCCGCATCGTCATCGAGCAGGCCAAAGGCGTCATTGCCCAGGCCCGCGCGGTCACCATCGACGAGGCGTTCACCATGTTGCGAACCTACTGCCGGACCCACCATCTGCGCCTGAGCGAGACGGCCCGGCTCATCGTCAGTGATCCTGCTCAGATGCCGAACTTCGAGACGGACTGAGGGCTCCCCGGTTCGAAAGTGCTTCCCGCACCTGCCCGATCTCGTCCCGCGGTGTCTCCACCTCGGCCTGCTCGAGGCGGAGGCCCTGCGAGCCGGGGGCTTCCTGGCCGGGGCGCTGCCCGGAACCGGACACAGTCATCGGGTGCGCGGGCCCCTCGAGGATCTGCGCCAGATGCGGCTCGGCCTTGAGGAAACGGTCTGCCACAGCGGAGATCTCGCCCAGCCGCAGCACAGCTCCTCGCAGCACCTGAAGGCGGCGGGCCTCGATCAGAGGCTCGATGCCGTCCCGGTCGAGCCAGGTCACCCCGGAAAGATCGACCACGATCTCCCCCGGCCCGTCCTCGCAGGCCAGGCTGAGTAGGTGCAGCCGCATCACGGGGACACCGGAGGCTCTCAGATCACCGGAAAAACTCACGGTGACAGATTGGTCCTGCACGACCAGCGGCCGGGGCGGTCGGTCCACCGCGAACAATTTGGGCTGACTGGATTTGAGCATGACCCGGACTCCACAGGTGCGCGCAGGAGGAGGAGCCGCCGGGACCGGGGCAGCGAGTTGCACGATCAGCGTACTCGGCCGGGCCGATAACTGTACAGAAGCTCGGCCGCGCCACTGCAGTGATCAGAACCGGCTCAGAATGTGTACTTATTTCAGAAAGCACTGCACCGCAAGTCTTTACGCGAAGATCGAGGCAAAATGATCAGCTCCGGAAAAGCCGTCTCACCCGATTTCTTTCGTCCCGGATGATCACCGGCGAAAATCCGGGACCGGTCCGGAACATCTCAGAAGGCGCCGATGCCCATTTCGACGTAGTGTTCCCAACAGTGAGGAAAAGCCGTTCAAGGCTTTTTCACCGGCCAGCCGGCGGCCTGACTGCCGAGCAAATACCAAGGAGTACCTGTGACTGAATATTCTGCTGCGTCCGCCCCCTCGACCGTCGACGACTACCGGGCACCCCGGCGGCTGAGCACCGAGACGAAGGCCTCGACCAAGACCACCGAGCTCATCGTCTTCGTCGTCGCCATCCTTGCCGTGGCCATCACGGCGCTGGTCGTCGGAAGCAGCGACACGGCCAATGACGGCCAGACCCCCGACCCGTTCAGCGCCAACGACGCGCTGCGCTACATCACCTACCTGACCATCGGCTACATGGTGGCGCGAGGCCTGGCCAAGTCCGGCAGCCGGGACAACTACGACGCCTGACTCCCACTTCCCGCCGTTGCGGCGGGTGAGTGACCAGAACCTGGTGTGAATCCCTGGAGACCGCCCTCTCCGGGGATTCTTGCTGTCCCGGCGGGGAACACCGGGCCGCCACCATGCCCGCGGGAATTGCGGCCACAGCGGCAACCGAGACCGGATTGCGACCCCCTCGAGGGAACTTTCGGACGTCTTCCATTTTCTTCTCGAACCGATGCAATCGCCCCAAGATCTCCAATTGCGGACCCTTCGGACTGCCCCTAGCTTTCACAGCACTGCAGCTGATCCACGCGGTGCAACACAAGACCCGATCTCAGGAGCGGTTCGTGAACAAGGTCAAGCGTTTTGCGGTTCTTGGCGGCAGCCTGGCGATGGCCGGCGGTCTGGCCCTCTCCGTGGCCGGCCCGGCGCAGGCGGCCACCCCCAGGTGTGACGGCAAGCGGGCCACGATCGTCGGTACCGCCGGCGCCGACAAGATCGCCGGCACCCGGGGTGCCGACGTGATCGTCGCGCTCGGCGGCAACGACGTGGTCGACGGCGCCGGCGGCAACGACACCATCTGCGGTGGGGCCGGGAAGGACCAGATCAGCGGTGGGGCCGGCAACGACACCGTCCGCGGCAACGGCGGCAACGACCTCCTTGTCGGTGCCCGGGGCAACGACAAGCTGTACGGCGACGCCGGGAGCGACGTCATCGGGGGCAACGGCGGCAACGACTGGATCAGCGGCGGCAAGGGTGACGACGGTCTGCTCGGCGGGGCGGGCAAGGACTCCATCTACGGCAACCAGGGCGACGACGTGATCGCCGGCGAGAGCGGCAAGGACAAGCTGGTCGGCGGGGCGGGCAAGGACCAGGTCTTCCAGGGTAAGCTGCCCGAGAAGGCCTGACGCACAACCTTTCACCGGCGCCCGGTCGCGATCTCGCGGCCGGGCGCCGAGCATTGCGGGGTGTACGTGGACGGGCAGGAAGAGCAGGTGCGGCTCAGCGACGGCGCGATGCTGTGGACCACGTCACGGTGGCGGCCGGCAGCACCCCCGATGGTGCTGCTGCACGGCGGGCCGGGCCTGTGGGACTACCTGGGGCCGGTGGCCGATCTGCTGGAGGAGTTCAGCACACATCGCTACGACCAGCGCGGCTGTGGACGCTCCGGCCCCGTCACCGAGTACCGCCTGGACCAGTACCTCAGCGATTTGGAAGAGCTCCGGCGCCATCACGGCCACGAGCGCTGGACCGTGTTCGGGCACTCGTTCGGGGCGAGCCTGGCCCTGACGTACGCCTCTCGCTACCCGGATCGGGTGGAGGCGGTGATCTACTGCGACGGCGTCGGCCTCGACTGGCCGAGCCATCGCGCGACCTACCACGCCAACGCCAAGGCCCGGCTGACTGCCCAGCAGCAGGCCCGCCTGAGCGAACTGGAGTCCACCGTGCGCACCTGGCCTCAGGAGGTGCAGTGGCGCGCTCTGCGTTGGCTGCCCGACTTCGCTCCCGGCGACTCGGCCGAGCCACTGGCCTACGCGGCCGCAGGCATTGACCTGACGGTGAATTCGGCCTGCAACCAGGCACTCTGGCCGCAGGTTTCCGAGCGGGGCCTGCCTGCGGAACTGGCGGAGTGCGCGGCGGTCGAAACACCCGTGCTGGTGATCCACGGTGCGGCCGACCCTCGTCCTCTGGCCCCGGTCGCCGCACTCGCCGAGGCACTGCCGCAGGGACGGCTGGCCGTGCTGGAGGGTGGCGGGCACCAGCCGTGGCTGGAGCAACCGGCGGCTTTCGCATCAGCGATCCGGCACTGGAGCGTTTCCAGGATGCGCGGGACGCCCGGACCGGAGAAAAGGCCCAACGAGGGGCCGGCAGGTTACGAAAGACCCGTTTGCGGTCCGCCCCAGGTTAGGGAGGATCGAGGCACGCCCCCGGCCCGGCAGGGCCGGGAGACGCCTTCAGATCGAGAGGAGCGGTCCGGCAATGACCGACGCCATGACCGACGAGACGGTGACCAGAGACCCGCTGGCCGGCCAGGAGCCCCTGAGTGAACAGGAACTGGCCGGCATCGACGCCTACTGGCGCGCGGCGAACTACCTGTCCGTGGGCCAGATCTACCTGCTCGACAACCCCCTGCTGAACGAGACACTGGCGCCGGAGCACATCAAGCCCCGCCTGCTCGGCCACTGGGGCACCACCCCGGGCCTGAACCTGATCTACGCGCACATGAACCGCCTGATCAAGCAGCGCGACCTGGACGCCATCTACATCACCGGCCCCGGCCACGGCGGTCCCGGACTGGTGGCGAACGCCTACCTCGAGGGCACCTACAGCGAGGTCTACTCCAGCATCACCCAGGACGATACCGGCCTGCGAAAGCTGTTCCGGCAGTTCTCCTTCCCTGGCGGTATCCCCAGCCACGTGGCCCCGGAGACGCCGGGCTCGATCCACGAGGGCGGCGAGCTGGGCTACGCCCTGGTGCACGGCTACGGCGCGATCTTCGACAACCCCGACCTGATCGCCCTCACGGTGGTCGGCGACGGCGAGGCCGAGACCGGCCCGCTGGCGGCCAGCTGGCACTCGAACAAGTTCGTCGACCCGCGGCGCGACGGTGCGGTGCTGCCGGTGCTGCACCTGAACGGGTACAAGATCGCCAACCCCACGCTGCTCGCCCGGATCCCCGAGAAGCAGCTGGTCTCGCTGATGGAGGGCTACGGCCACAAGCCCTACATCGTGGCCGGTGACGACCCGGCCCAGGTGCACCAGGCCTTCGCCGCCGCGCTGGAGGCCGCGCTCGACGACATCAAGGCGATCCAGACCGCTGCCCGCACCGGTACGGCCGGGGACGAGCCGCCCGCTTGGCCGATGATCGTGCTGCGCACGCCGAAGGGCTGGACCGGGCCCAAGAGTGTGGACGGCCAGAAGGTCGAGGGCACCTGGCGCTCGCACCAGGTGCCGCTGTCGGGCACCCGCACCGACGACGAGCACCGCGCCGAGCTGGAGAAGTGGCTGCGCAGCTACAAACCCGAAGAACTGTTCGGGCCGGACGGCTCGTTGCTGCCGGAGATCGCCGCGCTGGCCCCAGAGGGCGACCGGCGGATGAGCGCCAACCCGCACGCCAACGGCGGTCTGCTCACCCGTGACCTGCGCCTGCCCGACTTCCGCGACTACGCGGTGGACGTGGAGAAGCCGGCCGACGCCACCGGTGAGGCCACCCGTCAGCTGGGCATCTGGCTGCGCGACGTGATGAAGGCCAACCCGGACAACTTCCGGCTGATGGGCCCGGACGAGGTCGCCTCCAACCGGCTCTCGCCGGTGTTCGAGGTCAGCGACCGGGCCTGGAACGCCTCCCGGGTCGAGGGCGACGACCACCTCGACCCGAGCGGCCAGGTGATGGAGGTGCTGTCCGAGCACCTGTGCCAGGGCTGGCTCGAGGGCTACAACCTGACCGGCCGGCACGGCCTGTTCACCTGCTACGAAGCCTTCATCCACATCATCGACGCGATGTTCAACCAGCACGCCAAGTGGCTCAAGACCACCCAGGAGATCCCCTGGCGGCGGCCCATCCCCTCGCTGAACTACCTGCTGACCAGTCACGTCTGGCGTCAGGACCACAACGGCTTCTCGCACCAGGACCCGGGCTTCATCGACCACGTGGTCAACAAGAAGGCCGAGGTCGTGCGGGTGTACCTGCCGCCGGACACGAACACCCTGCTGTCGGTGATGGACCACTGCCTGCGCAGCCGCAACTACGTGAACGTGGTGGTGGCGGGCAAGCAGCCGGCCCTCAACTACCTGACGATGGACGAGGCGATCGCGCACTGCACCCGTGGTCTGGGCATCTGGCCCTGGGCCTCGAACTGCGACGGCGACCCGGACGTGGTGCTGGCCTGCGCCGGCGACATCCCGACCCTGGAGACCCTGGCCGCCGTCGACCTGCTGCGCCAGCACCTGCCCGAGCTCAAGGTCCGGGTGGTCAACGTGGTCGACCTGATGCGCCTGCAGTCGGAGTCCGAGCACCCGCACGGCCTGTCCGACAACGAGTTCGACGCACTGTTCACCCCGGACAAGCCCGTCGTCTTCGCCTACCACGGCTACCCGACGCTGATCCACCGGCTCACCTACCGGCGGCGCAACCACGACAACATCCACGTGCGCGGCTACAAGGAGGAGGGCACCACCACCACGCCGTTCGACATGGTGATGCTCAACGACCTGGACCGGTTCCGGCTGGCGATGGACGTGATCGACCGGGTGCCCTCGCTCGGCAGCAGCCGCGCCCAGCTCCGCCAGCACCTGGACGACCTGCGCATCCAGGCCCGCTCGTACACCCGGGAACACGGTGAGGACGTCCCCGGGATCGCCGACTGGTCGTGGCCCTACAGTGAGGCCGGCAACGCCGGCAGTGCGGCCGACGACACGAGCAGCGGTCCGGACAGCAGGGAGCAGGAGTAACACGATGCGCGTTCTGGTGGTCAACGCCGGCTCGTCGAGCCTGAAGGTACGTCTTCTGGGTGAGGACGACGAGGCGGTCGGGACCGTCGACCTTCCGGCCGACAGCTCCGGCTTCGACACGGCCGAGCTCTCGGCGGCCCTGAAGGAATGGCCGGCGCCCGAGGCGGTGGGCCACCGGATCGTGCACGGCGGCACCCGGTTCAGCGGTCCGGTGCGGATCGACGGTGAGGTCATGGAGCAGCTGCGTGGCCTCACCGCCCTGGCCCCGCTGCACCAGCCCAAGGCGATCGCCGGGCTGGAGGCGGTGGCCGAGATCCTGCCGGACGTACCGGCGGTGGGCTGTTTCGACACTGCCTTCCACACCACGCTCTCGGCCGGGGCCAGTACCTACCCCATCCCGCTGGAGTGGCGGGAGACCCACGACATCCGTCGCTACGGATTCCACGGTCTCTCCCACGCCTACGCCTCGGCCCGCGCGGCCGAACTGGCCGGGCGGCCGCTGTCCGAACTGCGCATCGTGATCTGCCATCTCGGCGCCGGAGCCTCGCTCAGTGCGGTGGCCGGGGGCGTCAGCGTGGACACGACGATGGGCTTCACCCCGCTCGAGGGTCTGGTCATGGCCACCCGGTCGGGCACGGTCGACCCGGGCCTGGTGCTGTGGCTGCAGGAGCAGGCCGGGATGTCGGCGAAGGACGTCCAGCACGGGCTCGAGCGGGTCGGTGGCCTCACGGCCCTGGCCGGCACGGCGGACATGCGTGAGGTGGAGGCCGGGGTCAGGGCCGGTGACGAACGGGCCGGGCTGGCGCTCGACGTGTACATCCACCGGCTGCGGGCCTCGATCGGCTCGATGATGGCTTCGGCCGGCGGGCTCGACCTGCTGGTGTTCACCGGTGGGGTGGGCGAGAACAGCGCGCTGGTGCGGCGCCGGATCACCGAGGACCTGGGCTGGGCCGGGGTCGCGGTGGACCAGGACGTGAACGCCCGCACGCGGGGTGAGGACCAGGAGATCAGCGGTCCGGACGCCAAGGTGAGGACGTTTGTGGTCACCGCCCGCGAGGATCTCCAGATCGCCGGTGAGGTCCGGAAACTGCTTGGTCAGTAACCCGGTTCGACCAGCTGCCGCGGGGCGGAGTGCGCGATCGGCGCGTTCCGCCCCGCGGCACTTTTGTCCCAGCCGAACAGCCGAATCTCCCCAGTCCCAGGCGTCCAGGGCGTGTCGATGCCGCAGACATCACTGTGCGTCGAGAAAATGACACATCTTGAAGCAGGGTGTAGTCACAACGCCTGAGGGGGCCTTCGCGTGATCGACGTGGACGTGCTGTCGACCGCCGCCGGCCTGCAGGAGTTCGACGCTGCGACGCTGGCCGAGTACTGCCACACCGACGAAGAGCGGGTGATGCTGGTGCTCGACGAGCATCCCGACCTCTTCGCCAAGCGGATCGCCCGCCATCAGGCGCAGCCCACCTCACCGCGCTACCGGGTGCTGCATCCGGACGCGCTGGCCCGGCGGATCTCCTCGTTCGCCAAGACCCCGGACTTCGCGCCTTCACCACTGTTCGAGCAGGCCCAGCCGACGCCGGCCCCGCGCCCGCCCGTCGCCCGCAAGGCCGAACCCGTTCCCGCTGCCCCGGTTCCGGCCGTGCTCGAGGCCCCTCCGGAACCGCCGCAGCCCCGCCGCACCCGCCCTCGGGGAACGCGTTCGGCGCCGCGCCCGCGTCGGCCCGAGCGTGGGGACCAGGTCGCACCCCGCTTCACGCAGGGCGGTTTCACCAGCGGTGGCTACACGAGCGGCGGTTACTCGTCAGCCGGAAGGTCAGCACCACGCACGGCTGTGAGCGCAGCCCCCACCGAAGCAGCACCTCCCCCGCGCCCGAAGGCGAGCCCAAGGACGTCTTCAAACAAGACTCAGCCGCGCAATCCCGCCCCCTGGAACCGGCCCCCTGCGCAAGCCGCGCGGCCCCCGCGCCGACAGCCAACCCCGGGCCAACCGCAGCTACCCCAGCTCGGCGCGCCAAACGTCCGTAATCCCACCGGCCCCCAACAGACGGTCTCCCCCGCCCGCGCTCATGAGCTTGCCGAGGCCGACGACGCCCCGCGGGAGCACGCCGAGCTCGACCGGCTGGAAGTCATCCACGGCCGGGACCCCGAGCCCGACCCCCGCATCACGCACGCCGAGAACACGCTGCTGGCCTGTGCCCGGGAATCGGACCCCCAGGCGCGGCACGCGCTGGCGTCCGCGGCGATGAGTGCTCTGAGCGAGTGCGTGCCGAACTTACGCAAGGGCGGAGAACTGCACACCGCCGCTCTTCCGCCGCGCCTGCGCTTCGCTTTGACGCTGGCCACGCTCACGCTGATCGAGAGCACCGGGCAGCCGATCGCCCGGAAACTCCTGATCTCCGCCTACGACGACGCGACTGCTGCGGCACAGGCGTTTCTCCCGCCCCACCAGGCTGATCTGATCTCACGATTCCGGGCTCTTGCCTCAGGCCGTTCGGGGGATTTCCCACCCGCCTGAACATCATCCGCAAGATCGTTGACATCGTTATACCCACCGATACTCGCGGGTCATTTCCGGCTCTTCCCGGCGCGTTCTCGCAACCCTCCTGACCTGGCATTCTGTTATCTGGAAGAGTGTCTCAGGAGCGATTTCGCGAGCCGTGGATCCGCTATTATCGACCACCTCGCGTTCGGCGATGACGAGAAGGATGCGACTGCTGTGGCGACAGGAAAGATACTGCGGTTCGACGAAATTCGTGGATACGGCTTCATTGCTCCGGACTCCGGGGGTGAAGACGTCTTTCTGCATGCCAACGCGCTGCTCGCAGAAAAACACCAGTACCACCCCGGAGTTCCCGTCGAGTTCGACGTGATCGAGGGCGAGCGCGGGCTCAAGGCCACCGGTGTGCGCGTGATCAAGGGCCGGGCGGGCTCACCCACCCCGGCCAACGGCGTCACGAAACCTCAGGCACCCCAGGCGGCACAGACGTCCTCTGTCACCCCCGCCGCCGTGCCCACGCCCCCCACCGGCCCCTCCCCGGCAACCATGCCGGGCAGCCCCGTCAAACCGCTGCCCTCACCCGCGGTCCAGGCCGCGGCCACCCACGGGCCCGCCATACAGCCCCAGCAGGCGATTGCCGCGCACTCCTCCGCGGCGCAACCGCACGCGAGCAACGGGGCCTCTCCGTCCTCGTCGGTGGCCACTGTCGCCCCGCCCGTGCCTACCCCGGCCACCGTGGCGGCTGCCGCCACCCACGGCGCCCCCGCCATCGCACCGCAGCGCTCGGCCAACGGGTCCGAACGCGCTGCGCGCGAGACGGTGTCGGCCGACGCTCTGGGCAGCGAACTGGTGGAGCTGTGCCTGGAGTCGGTGCCGAGCATGACCGGCGCGCAGATCACCCAGCTGCGTAGTGCGGTGGTGACGATGGCGCGGCGGCACGGCTGGGTGAACGAGTGATCACTTCAGCTTGATCCGCTCGGCCAGGATCGGCGCCAGCGTCTTGGTGTAGGCCGTGGTCACGTGGCTGTCGTCGAGGTAGACGAGGGTGTTGCCGACCACCACGGGGCAGCCCTTGGGGGCGCAGAACCACGGCATCGGGTCGACCGCGGTGCCCCCGATGTCCTCGATCATGTCCTTGATCATCTGCCTGCGGTCGGGCGCGGTGGTGGCCTGGCGCTCCGTGGCCGCGCACTCGGAGATCTCGGTGGGCTTGGTGGACAGGCACTCCGGCACGTTCACCGCGGGCCAGGCACTGTCGTCCAGGTAGACCACCTTGGCGCCGGAGCGCTGGACCGCCTCGGCGTTACGGCGCCAGCCGTCCACCCAGCGCTCGTCCTGCGAGCCCTTGCCGTTCAGCGCCTCGCCGCCGTCCGCGTTGGCCGACATCACCACCAGCTCGGGCTTCATCTCCTGGATCCGGGCGATCATGTTCTTGCGCCACTCGATGCACTCGTTGTAGTTCCGCTTCACCAGTTCCAGGTAGATCGTCACGTCGGCGGCGGTGCAGGCGCTCTTGGTGAAACTGGCGAAGCGCCAGTGCCGTTCCTTGGCGATCTTGTCCAGGGCCGGCCACCACTGCGCGGCGTGCGAGTCGCCGAGCAGGACCACCTGCTTCTTGCCCTTGGGGTCGCCGAAGCTCTCGCAGGAGCGCGGGGCGGTGACGCCTTCGAGCTCGCGGTGGCACCCGTTGTGGTAGACGGGCGGGAGGTCGCGCGCGGCGTTCTTGAGCGTCGGGGTGAGGTTCTTGGGCAGCTCGTCGTTCTCCATCGCCGCGTTCAGCTTCTTCTCCAACTGCTTCTCCCGGGCCGTGGCGCTGCCGGTGAGCTCGAGCTTGCCCGCGTTCACGGTGCCGGTCGGCGTGCGGTCGGGAAACACGGGTACGAGCAGGGAGAACACGGCGGCCACGGCCATCAGGCCCACGCCGGTGATCGCGTTGCGGCCCCAACCCTCGCGTTCCCGGCCGAGTTCGTGCAGGGGGCGCTCGATCATCGCGAAGCTGAGCACGGCCAGCAGGTAGGCGAAGCCGGCCGCGGCCAGCTTCCCGGGGACTTCGAGCTCCTCGTCCAGCACGAACGGGGCGATCAGCAGCACCGGCCAGTGCCAGAGGTACCAGGAGTAGGAGCGGGCCCCGATCGCCTTCAGCACACCGTGGCTGAGCAGCCGGCCGCTGCTGGCCCGGCCCGCGGCGATCACCACGAAGGCGCCCATCACCGGCAGCGCGGCGTGATGACCGGGGAAGGGGGTGCGGTCGTCGAACATCATCGCCGCGGCCACGATCGCGGCCAGGCCACCCAGGCGAAGCAGCGTGGCCAGGGCGTCGGGCAGGCGGGGCATGTGGGGCAGGGCCAGGGCGAGCAGCGCCCCCACGCCCAGTTCCCAGGCCCGGGTGGGTGCGCCGAAGTAGGCCCAGACGCCGTTGCTGTCGGTCGAGGCGACCGACCAGGCGAACGAGGCCGCCGTGATCACCGCGACCAGCCCGACGAAGGCCGCCTTACGTCGCAGCAGCACCGCGGTCGCCAGCAGCAGCAACGGGATGACCAGGTAGAACTGCTCCTCCACGGCCAGCGACCAGAAGTGCTGCAGCGGAGAGGGCATCTCGCCCTCGCCGCTGTACTCGGTGCCGGTCGCGGCCAGCCGGTAGTTCAGCACGTAGCCGGTGGCGGCCAGACCGTCGGTGGCGATGTCCTTCAGCCGCACCGAGGGCAGCCACCACCAGGCCGCCAGCAGCGTGGCAACGATGGTCAGGGTGGCCGCGGGCAACAGGCGCATCGCGCGACGGGCGTAGAACCGGCCGATGTGCAGCCGGCCGGTGGTCTCCACCTCACGCGCCAGGTGACCGGTGATCAGGAAGCCGGAGATGACGAAGAAGACGTCGACCCCGACGTAGCCACCGCTGACCGCGTTGATCCCGCAGTGGTAGAGCACCACCAGGATGATCGCCACCGCGCGCAGACCCTCGATGTCCGGGCGGAACTCGGGGCGGGCCGTCCGGGGCTGGGGGTCGATCTTCTCGGGTGCGAGTGTCGTCCCGAGGACCGTCGATGCGAGAGGCACCCAGTGGGTATCGACACCGTGGGCCGTGGCCTGAGCATCAACGGAGGGCTGTTCTCTGGGCCTTCCGGGTGATGCTCCTGCTTAAGGGTTCAAGTTCGGGCGGCACCGGACGGGTGAGTCAGGGCGCCAGCGCCAAAGTGCGCTTCTGCACCTCGATGTGGGCACCCTGGGAGGTCAGCGAGCGTGCTCCCTCGGCCTGGTTCACGCCCACCTCGTCGGCGAATCCGGCGTTGTGCGCAACCACCTCACCAGCGAAGGTCACCTCGTCACCGCGCTCCACGTGGTAGGTCGACTCCGGCGGCCGCCCGGTCAGCTGCACCCAGATCCGGTCGTTCGCCCTACCCACCCAGAACCCCTCGTCGGCGACCACCGACTGCACCGGGATCCCCCGGGCGGTCGCCCGCTGCCCGACGTAGGCCGCCAGGTCACTGCTGTCACCCGAGAGCGGCAAGATCTGGTCGCCGGCCGCGTAGACCGTGTTCGCCGGCTGGCCGGTGACCCGGGTGGGAGCGGGCGCCGGCTCGTCCTCTTCCTCGTCGTCCTCGTCGGTCTCGTCCGCCGGGGCCTCGTCGTCGTAGGGCACTTCGGCAGCGCCGGCGTAGGGCAGCGCGGGGTTGGTGGTGCCGGTCGGGCCGACGTCGACCGAGCCCTCGATGTCCCCCTGGCCGCCGTATCCGCGCGCGAGCAGCACCACGATGGCGACCAGCGCGAAGAGCACGATGAACAGCCAGCCCCGACTGATGGAGTTCACTTCGGCATCGAACCATGTCGGAGGACCGGACGCATACGTAACGGGCGCTGCGGACTGCGCGCATACCGGTCCGGCAATGCCCCGGAAATTTGTCGGCGTCCGAGCAATCCGGCCGCCCGTCCGCACCGAACCTGCGCGGGAGGTGCGTATGAATGTCTTTGAGCGGAGTTGTGGGCCCTGTCAACAGGCGGGACCACGGTGTGCGAGCAACCCTGAACGGGTTGCTCACGGAACTCCGGATGATCAACGGACGTTTGGCTGCACTCCGCGTCACGGTTCCCCATCAGCGCCGCAGGAGGCTCCGGTATGAGCATTGAGGCAGCAGCATCCGTTCCCCCCGCCCTCAATCGCACCCGTGCTCTGGTGGAACCCGCGATGCGGGAGGCGGTGGCGCGGCTGGACCCGGCGAACCGGTCCATCACCGAGTACCACCTGGGCTGGACCGAGGCCGATGGAACGCCCCGCGAGGGTACGGCGGGCAAGGCGGTGCGGCCCACCGTGGTGATGCTGGCGGCCCAGGCCTGTTCGGCGGGGGCCGAGGCGGCGTTGCCCGGAGCTGTCTCGGTGGAGCTGGTGCACAACTTCTCCCTGATCCACGACGACGTGATGGACGGCGACACCGAGCGTCGGCACCGGCCCACGGTCTGGGCGCTGTGGGGTGTGCCGGCGGCCATCCTGACCGGCGATGCGCTGTTGAATCTGGCTCAGGAGGTGCTGCTGCCCAGCGACTCCCGGGCCTCCGCGGCGCTCGGCCGGGCGGTGCGTGAGCTGATCCGGGGGCAGACCGAAGACCTGGCCTTCGAGCGGCGCAGCTGGATCGAGCTGGACGAGTGCCGGGCCATGGCGGCGGGCAAGACGGGCGCGCTGTTGTCGGCCAGTGCGCGGATCGGCGGCCTGTTGGGTGGGGGCGACGAGAAAATGGTGGACGCTCTGGGCGCCTATGGCGCGCACGTCGGGATGGCCTTCCAACTGGTGGACGACGTGCTGGGCATCTGGGGCGACGCAGCGGTGACCGGCAAGCCCGTGCTGTCGGACCTGCGTACCCGGAAGAAGTCGCTGCCGGTCACCTACGTGCTGAGCGCCGGTGGGGCGCCGGCCCGGGCGGTGGTGGACTGGCTGGGTTCGAGCGAACCGGAAGGCGGGCCGGCCGAGGCCGAACTCGAGCGGGTGGCCGGTGTGCTGGCCGATGCCGGTGGGCGGGACTGGGCGCTCTCCGAGGCCGAGCGCGAGGTGGAGAAGGCGAACCAGGCCCTGGAGTCGGTGCCGATGGAGCAGTCGGTCCGCGACGAGCTGATGGACCTGACCCGTTTCCTGACCGCGCGGCAGGTCTGACGGGTTTCCCCGCCGTCCGCCACGGGCAGCGTCAGCTGGAACCCGCTCCGGCTGATGCTGCCCGGCCTCGTCCAGAGCTGATTGCAGCCCTGCATCCGCGTCTCCGGAAAAGTTTGCCCGCCGACCTCACATCCGCGGTGCTGCCCGCGTTTACCTAGTGTGAAGCGAGAACCCTTCGAGAGCGTGGTCGAACGCCATGGCCCCACGGTCCTGCGGGTCTGCCGCGCCGTCGTGGGGCCCGTCGCCGCCGACGATGCCTGGTCAGAAACCTTCCTGGCCGCGCTGCAGGCCTATCCCGGCCTCCAGCCCGACAGCAATGTCGAGGCCTGGCTGGTCACCATCGCGCACCGCAAGGCCGTCGACCAGTTGCGCCACCTCTCCCGGGGGCCGGTGCCGGTGGCCCAGGCGCACGCGGGCAACGATCCGCCCGAGCACCCCGAACCGGTAGACGAGGTCGCTCTCGGGCAGGCCCTCGCACAAGGGCTGGACGGAGCCCTGGCGTCCCTCCCGCACCAGGCCGATGCCCTCGATCCCTGGCCGGCCGTGCTCGCCCTGCCCCTGCGGCAACGCCAGGCCGTGGCGTACCACCACGTGGCCGGGCTGCCCTATGCCGATGTGGCGGCCCTGCTCAACTGCTCGGTCGTGGCCGCCCGTCGCGCCGCCTCCGACGGCATCGCCGCACTGCGCAGCATCCTTCAGCCCCAGGAGACGTCATGACCAAGACCGCGAAGCTCTGGCCGCCCTTCTTCCCCGGGCTGGCCGAGCGCCTCGAACAGGAGAAGGTGGCAGACACCATGCCCGACAGTTCTACGCCTGAGCAGGCGGCCGAGATCAGCGTGCTCGAGCAGGCCCTGACCGACTTCCTCGATCGCGGCCTGGCCGAGGGCGGCGAGGGGGTCGCCGACCACCAGAGCCGGCTGCGCGCTCGTCTGGCCCACGCCGCCGGTGAGCGGGGCCTGCTCGACGTGGTCTACCGCACCATCGACACCGAGCTCGGCCCGCTGCTGCTGGCCGCCACACCGGTGGGCCTGGTGCGGGTGGCCTACGCCGTCGAGGGGCACGACCAGGTGCTGGCCGACCTGGCCGAGCGCATCGGCCCGCGGCTCCTGCACGCCCCCGAGCGCCTCGACCAGGCCGCCCAGCAGATCGGTGAATACCTGCGCGGCGACCGGCACAGTTTCGACCTCCCACTCGATCTGAGCCTGGCCAGCGGCTTCCGGCACACGGTGCTGGCCCATCTGCAGGCCATCGCCTACGGCAGCACCGCCAGCTACGCCACGGTGGCCGCCGCCGCGGGCAGCCCGCGGGCCGTCCGCGCCGTCGGCACGGCCTGCGCCCGTAACCCGCTGCCGGTGGTGGTGCCCTGCCACCGGGTCGTCCGCAGCGACGGCAGCATGGGGCAGTACGTCGGGGGCGTCACTGCCAAGCAGGCCCTGTTGCGGCTGGAAGCATCGCAGGCGGCGTAGAACCGATAAGCCGCATAGGGTCGTCCCATGATCACCGATGCTGCTTTCGCCCAGCGCCGGCGCGCCAGAATCATCGTCGTCGGAGCGGGCTTCGCCGGTTTCGAGGCCGCCCGCGGGCTGAGTCGGCTCGCGGGCGAGTCGGCCGAGATCGTGCTGATCAACCCGACGAACTACTTCCTCTACCTTCCGCTGCTGCCCGAGGTCGCGGCCGGCACCCTCGACCCCCGACGTATCGCGGTGTCCCTCTCCCGGGCCCTGCCCAAGGTGCGGCTGGTGCTGGGGTCGATCGAGAGCGTCGATCTGCAGGCCCGCACCCTGACCTACGTCGATGCCGAGAAGCGTTCCGGCACCCTCGGTTACGACCGGCTGGTCATGGCCGCCGGCAGCGTCAACAAGCTGCTGCCGGTGCCGGGCATCAGCGAGTACGCGCACGGCTTCCGGGGCATTCCCGAGGCCGTCTACCTCCGCGACCACATCACCCGCCAGATCGCGCTCGCCGACACCACGGAAGACCGGGCCGAGCGCGACCAGCGCAGCACGTTCGTGGTGGTCGGGGCCGGTTACACCGGCACCGAGGTGGCCGCCCAGGGCCCGCTCATCACCGACGTCCTGCTCGGCGACCGGCCGCGCCTGGCCGGGCAGAAGGCCCGCTGGCTGCTGCTCGACACCGCCGAGCGGGTTCTGCCCACCCTCGACCGGCGCCTCTCCGAGGCCTCCGACAAGGTGCTACGGCAGCGCGGGGTCGAGGTGCTGATGGGCATCTCGGTGAAAGAGGCTACAGCAGAAGGCGTTCACCTCACCAACGGCGACTTCGTCCCCACCCGCACCCTGATCTGGTGCGTCGGCGTGCGCCCCGACCCGGTCGTCAGCGGCCTCGACCTCCCCCTCGAGAAGGGCCGCCTGGTGGTCGACGAATACCTCAACGTGCCAGGGCATCCCGAGCTCTTCGCCGCCGGGGACATCGCGGCCGTGCCCGACCTCACCCGGCCCGGCGAGGTCACCGCCATGACCGCGCAGCACGCCACCCGACAGGGCAAACTCGCCGCCCATAACGTCGCCGCCTCGTTCGGGCAGGGCGAGCGCCGCCCCTACAAGCACCACGACCTCGGCTTCGTGGTCGACCTCGGCGGCACCCAGGCCGCGGCCAACCCCCTGCAGATCCCCCTGGCCGGCCTCCCCGCCAAGGCCGTCACCCGCGGCTACCACCTGCTCTCAATGCCAGGCAACCGCGTCCGCACCGCCAGCGAGTGGGCCCTCAACACCCTGCTGACCCGAGAATCGGCCGAACTGGGCCTGGTCCGCGGCAACGCCGTCCCCCTCGACTCCGACTCCCCCGAGATCCCGCGCTACTGAACCAACTTCCCCCCCGGACACCAGCTTCGACCCCACCCCGGGCACCAGCTTCGATACCCATCCAGGACCAGGACCCGGACCTGCCGACCCAGGCCGACATTGAGGCCCTACCCGGCAGCGCGGCGGCAGGTCGGCGTTCAGGCGGGCCCGGGCCCGGGTGGCGCGGGTTTCGTTCCAGGGATGCAGGAAGGGGCTCTTGGCCCGGCCCGCGGGCCAAGAGCCCATCACACGCGAACTTTCACACGCGGATCTCGATGCCCGAAATACCTGACCTGCTCTCGGCCCGATCTGACCGATCCGCAGTGACTGGTCCGGAATACCTGCGTCCCTTGCAGCAGGCCATGGGCAGGGCACAGGACCGAGCGGGCGCCGCCCGCGGCCGGCCAGCGCGCCGCCCCTCAGCCGCGGCCGGCCCGTCTCCCGGCCCCGTCTCCGAACTCACCTTCCCGGCCCGCAGTGGAGCCGGGGTGTGTCGCAGCCGGAAAGCCCCACCCACAGCGCCTCCCGACTGATGGCGAGGGAGGCCCCACGCACGTAAAGGGCCTCGGACCGGTCCAGGCCCGAGGAGGAAAGTGCGCGGACCCTCGAGCCCGGGACCAGTCGGGGGCCAGGAGACAAGGTGCGCGCGGATCCTCGTGCAACATGTACCGCTTGCGCTCCTCGTCGGAGGCCAGTCGCTGCCTCGCACACACCGCAAAGTGGCCGACCGCCGCCGCGACCACGTCGACCCCGTCGGCCCCATCTCCCGGTCCCTCGCCCCCACCCCTGGTCTCTGGCCTCTCGCCCCGCTGTCCTCACCCTCGCTCTCCCGCCCACGGGCCCCTAACCCGGTCCCGCGCCCACGGGTTCTTCAACCCCGTTCTCCCGCCCACAGGTCCCTCACCCCGCCCCGCTCTTCCGCCTCCGGCCCCTCGCCACTGGTCTCCCGACATGCTCCCGCCCCACGGGTCCCTCGCCCACGGGTCCCGCGCCCACGGGTTTCTCGCCCACGGGTTCCTCACCCCCGGTTCTTCGCCCCGGTCCCTTACCCACGGCTCCCGGTCAGGCCGGTATGCAGCCCGCGGTCGCCACAGGACGACGTGTACATCGTGTACACCTGGTACCAGGTGAACCAGATGCACACTTTGGCGTCCAGCCCGCACCCCTGGCCTGGCTGCTGTGGGCTGGCCCGGTCCAGGGATCAGCGTCGCAGCGAGAAGGTTGCGTAGTGGTGGCTTGTACGGTCGGCGGCCGCTGGATCGGCGACTGTCATCCGCTTCCAGGTGCGAGTCGCCGGACCAAGGAGCCGCTGAGGCACGGTTCCTTTCCCCATCCATGCCAACCTGGGCCGACCGTTCACCCCTGGCCCTGGCCTGCCCGCCAAGTAACGTCCTGGCCGTGGATACCGTGATCAGCCCGGTCGACGGCACGCGCATTGCGTACCGCACCTTCCCCCGCGACCTCAGTCCGCAGGGTGGCGCCCAGCCGGCCAGCTCCGTCTCCAGTTCGTCCGGCTCCCCCAGTGGCTCCCCCTCCCCCGCTGCCCCCACCGTCCTGATGTCTCACGGCACTGCCCTCTCCCAAGCCATCTGGCGGGGCTTCGGGTATGTCCGCGAACTCACCAAGACGCACAACGTGATCACCGTGGATCTTCGGGGGCACGGGCGTAGCGAGGGGCCGCACCATGAAAGCGCCTATGGCATGGAGGCCTTTGTCGCCGATCTGGTCGCTGTGCTGGACCGGACCGAAACGAGCGTGACCGATTACGTCGGCTACTCGCTCGGCGGGCGGGTCGGATTCTCGCTCGCTGCCGCGCATCCTTCGCGCCTGAATCGATTCGTCAGCATCGCCGGAGCGCCGAGCACGGCCGAGGGCGCCTTCGACCGGGTCTTCTTCCCCGGCTGCATCGCGTCACTGCAGGAAGGCGGCATGACCGGGTTCCTCGAGGGCTGGCAGGCCTGGACCGGGCAGCCCCTGGACAAGGCCACCGTGCACGCCTTCAAGGCCAACGACGCCAAGGCCCTGGCCGCGTACATGGCCGGTTCGGAAAACGATCCAGGGGTGGACGACGAAACGCTTCAGGGTCTGACGCTGCCCACTCTGATGATCGTGGGCTCGCTGGACGAGGAGCGGCTGCGCTCGGCCGAACACGTCCGAAAAGTACTGCCGGACGCCGAGCTTCTGGTGATGGAGGGGGCCGGCCACGGGAGCATCCTGCGTGAGCCCAGCACGCTGAGCCGTCTGGCCGGCTTCCTGCGCTGACGCGATGCAGCCGTCGGAACGCTGAAGCGATTCGCCCATCCGGGACGAATCGCTTCAGCGGCAGATCACGAAAGGGCAGCGGAACCGTTTCAGACAGTCGACACGCCGGTGAATCGCTTCGCTCCGAAGGTGTTCGTGCACCACTCCCGACAAACCGTTGCACCGCTTCGGCAGGCGTGAACAACCTGGTTCAGCGCGTGAAGCAAGTGGTTCACGGGGCCGCCCACGGATCCGCGAGACCAGCGTTTCCGCAGGTCAGAGCCCATCTCCGAGGAGGCGGCCCGGTACTTGAACAACCCGCTACCGGGCCGTCGCAGACGAACCGCTTCAGGACGGATCCGGCCACCTTGAAGTACTCGTGAACAAGTTTCGGAGCGAAGGGCTTGAACAATGGCTGACTCGGTTAGTAAGGTTCAAGCACCCGATCGGCCGAGGGGCCGATCACCGCAGCACCCGGAGGATCTGATGGCCGAGCTCTCCCGTCTCCCCGTTCCCGTCGCCGACGTCTGGGAGTGGCAGTACCAGGGTGCGTGCCGCGAGGCCGACCCCCAGCTCTTCTTCCACCCCGAGGGTGAGCGTGGCCCGGCCCGTCACAAGCGTGATGCTGCTGCGGTCGCCGTCTGCGCCGGCTGCCCGGTGATTCAGCAGTGCCGCGAGCACGGCCTGTCGGTCCGTGAGCCGTACGGCGTGTGGGGCGGCCTGACCGAGGAAGACCGTGAGGCCATCTACCTGGCCGAGCGCAAGGAGCGTCGCGAAGCCCGCAAGACCGCTCAGCTGCGCGAAGCCAGCTGAAGCACAAGGCAACTGAACAACCAGCAGATCCTCCGCGAACTGCACCAGCACCACCAGCTCAACCAGTTCCTCCGAAACACCAGCACCACCGGCGCTTTCGAGACAGCCGAGTCGAGCCCTCACCGCAGGGCCGCACCAGGGTCACGAAAACCGTTCAGCATCAACGGATCCACAACTGAACACTTGAACGTCTACGGAGGTCGGCGTCATGAAGTCGGCGCAGACCAGCTTTTCCTCCGGGACCGTGCGATGAGGGCCCAGCCCGAATCGGCAGATCCCACCCCTGACGGAGCCGAGCACGGGAGTCCGTGCGATGCACGGGAGTCGTGCGGCGCCGACCACAACTGAAAACCAGAATTACGGGACGAGCCCCCGCGGCCGACGATGTCAGATCGGCTTGCGCCGGAGCCACCAAGGGTGAACGTCCTCCAGGCCGGACGGCCCGCCCCTGAAGCGGGCCGCGCCAGAGCAACCGTCAGACAGCTGGCGGATCACCCACATACACAGCACCACCCCACATACACGCGACACCTCACGACCGCACCACCCCAGAAGTCCGCACCACCCCAGAAGCACGCACCTCAGAAACACGGCACCACCCAGAAACAGAGCACACGCCACAAACACAGCGCCCCCTCAGACGCAGCGGTTACGGCGCATCCACAAATGCACAGTGCCACCCGCGGCCAGTGATTCAGCCGCGCCGGGAACGGTCATCCGCAGCGTTCGGCAGCCCGCCCGTGGTCTCACTCTCCACCACGGAACCGGGAGGAGAACTGCCGTTGCGCGCGTAGCCCCCACCGTTGACGGATCAGCCGATCCACTGGTCGCGGGTTCATCCTTCGCAGGCAGCTCTCTCGCTCCGCAGCAGGCAGGCAGACCAAACCTGACCTGAACAAGTAAGCGGACAGCGAGCACGCCGGCCGACGAGAAGACAGGCAGACGACCGGCAGGTCCGGTCAGAGCCAGGTCGGGGCAGTCGAGTCAGGTCAGTCCGGCAAAAGCCGAGAGCCGACCCATGAACAGAGTCGGCTCTCGGCGGATGAAGCTGATCGAAACAGAGCTCACTGCCCTGCGGCGTACTCCCAGTGCCAGGGCTCGTACGGGCCACCGCCACCGGACTTGGCCCAGTCCGGGTTCTCCCAGCCGTACGAGGACGCGTTGTCGGCCAGCCACTGGAAGCGCGCACCCGTGCCGGTGTTGACGCCGTCGCACAGGTCGACCGCCAGGCCCCAGCCGTGCTCGCTGGTGCCGGGCACCGCCGAGAGCGTGGGCTTGCTCGCCCGCACCGCGTACTGCTCGCTCAGGGTGCGGTAGGAGTCGGTCAGGCAGATGTCGTTACCGAACTCCTGCTTGTACGCGATGTTGAGCTTGGCCAGCGACACGGCCGCGTCGGCCCGCAGCCGGTGGTCCGAGTCCCAAAGCGTGCAGAGCGAGCTCTCGGGCAGCTGGCCGTTGCTGGCGCCCGTGGTGGTCGGGATGCCGGAGCAGCCGGGCAGCACCGAACGCTCGCCGGCCCGGGAGGCCCGGCTGACGATGATCGTCTTCGGGGCAGCCAGAAGGTTGGGCGTGGCGGCCTGGACCGTGCCCTCGGCGGGCACCACGGCCAGGTTCTCGACCCCGATGCCGGCCGCGGTGGCCGCGTTGGGGAAGGACACCGCCGAGACCACGGAGACGGTGCTGGCGATCTGGTTGACCTGAGCCTTGGGCATCGGGTCGGCCATGGCACCGCTGATCGGTGCGGCGATGGTCGCGATACCCAGGGCACCGGCGATGCCGACCTGCGGAGCACTGAGCGAGCCGCCGGGCTTGCGGAGCGGGCGGCGTGGTGCATTCGGGCGTTGAACACCCGTGGCTGAGCGACGCTGCGATCCTGAAGACCGCGTGCCCCGGTTGTTCCGCGGACGTAACGCGGGGGCAGCTGTGTCGGCGCGATGCGACGGCACCGTTGATCCTCCTGGAGGGCTGAAGGGAGGTGGAGGGGGTTCCTACCAACCGCACTCTGGGTGATGAGTCACGGAACTATAAAGGCCACCGGGGTGGGTAAATCAAGTTGGGACGCGCTGTTGGACTTAAGCCGTTCATACGACGTCCAATATCCCGCACTTGGGGTATGCTTACCTCAACTGAGTGTTATCAATTCTGTGAGCATGCGCACGCAGGCAACACGGCTCATGACTTTGAGTGACGCGCTTGATGTGACGCAAGACTCAGCGACATCAAGTCGTGGCACTGACCGCCAGGGACCTCGCCGAAGCGTCTGAAACCTGGATGCCGAGCGAGAAAGCCCACGCCGACATCGCTCAGTGCAACCAATCGGTCACACCTCATCCGGTCGGGGTCAGGCGCGGGTGGCCGTCCGGCCCGGATCCCGCCGGGTCGCGTCCCGGACCTCACCGACCAACTCCTCGATGACGTCCTCAAGAAACAGGACCCCCAGCGTGCGACCCTCGTGGTCGACCACCCGGGCCAGGTGGCTGCCCGCGCGCTGCATCGTCGCCAGGGCCTCCTCCACCTCGTCCTCGGCCCCGACCGCGACCAGCGAACGCACCCGCTTCTCCGGGATCGGCAGCCCGTGCCGCTCGTCGTCGGCGTACAGCAGGTCCTTCAGGTGCAGGTAGCCCAGCACCGCAGGCGCCGCCTCGGAATCGTCCGGCTCGGGCCGGACCACCGGGAAGCGGCTGAACCCGGTGCGGGTGACCAGCCGCTCGACCTCGGCCGGGGTACTGCCCACCGGGACGGTGACCAGGCGGCCGATCGGGATCATCAGGTCGCCGGCCGAGAGCTCGCTGAACTCCAGGGCCCCGGTGAGCAGCCCGTGATGGTCCAGCAGGCCCTCCCGGGTGGACTCGGTGACGATCGAGGCCACCTCGTCGGCGGTGAAGGCGGCAGCGACCTCGTCCTTGGGCTCCACCCGCAGCAGCCGCACCGCGTGGTTGGCCACCCAGTTCAGGGCGCGGATCACCGGGGAGACCGCCCGGGCCACCGCCAGCAGCGGCGGCGCGAGCACCAGGACCGCCCGGTCCGGCCCGGCCAGGGCCAGGTTCTTCGGCACCATCTCGCCCAGCACCACGTGCAGGTAGCTGACGATGGCCAGGGCGACGGCGAAGGCCAGCGGATGGATCAGGCCCTCGGGCAGGTGCGCCGCCTCGGCCGGGACCTCGATCAGGTGGGCGATCGCGGGCTCGGCGACCAGGCCCAGCCCCAGCGAGGCGATGGTGATCCCGAGCTGGCAGCAGGCCAGCATCAGCGAGACCTGTTCCATCGCCCGCATCGCGGTCTTGGCGGCCCGGCTGCCGGCGTCGGCCAGCGGCTCGATCTGGCTGCGCCGAGCCGAGATGACGGCGAACTCGGCCCCGACGAAGAAGGCGTTGAGGGCCAGCAGGAGGGCGGCGACGAGGAGGCTGGTCACGACTGCTGCCTTCCGGGCGAGCCCGCGTCGACCGTCGGCCGTTGGGCCGGACGGGTGTTCATAGTCACCTTCGCGGGGTCGGCCGAGGCACCCCGGTCGGGCGTGGCGCTGTCGGGCAGGATCAGCCTCACCCGGTCGACCCGACGCCCGTCCATCCGCTCCACCCGGACCCGAGCGCCCTCGACGGGCACCTCGTCGCCCACGGCGGGGATGCGGCCGAGCCCGGCCATCACGAAACCGCCGAGCGTCTCGTAGGCGTTGCCGTCGGGCACCCCGACCCCGGTGCGCTCGCGCACCTCGTCGGGCCGCATCAGGCCCGGCACCAGCCAGGCGCCGTCCCGCCGGCGCACGATGCCCGGACGACTGCGGTCGTGCTCGTCGGAAACGTCCCCGACCAGCTCCTCGACCAGGTCCTCGAGGGTGACCACGCCGGCCGTGCCGCCGTACTCGTCCACCACCACGGCCAGCTGCAGGCCCAGGGCCCGCAGCTCGACCAGCAGCGGGTCCAGCCGCATCGTCTCCGGCACCCGCAGCGCCTCGGACATGAACGCGGCCACCGGGACCTCGTCGCGCCGCTCCATCGGCACCGCGACCGCGCTCTTCAGGTGCACCACGCCGACCACGTCGTCGAGGTCGCCGTCGACGACCGGGAACCGGGAGTGCCCGGTGCGCCGGGCCAGCGTGATCGCCGCGGCCGCGGGCTCGTCCTTCTGCAGGACCAGCATGCGCACCCGCGGGGTCATCACGTCGGCCGCCGAGCGGCTGGAGAAGCCCAGCGAACGGGTGAGCAGCGTGGCGGTCTGCTGGTCGAGCGTGCCGACCTCGGCCGAGTGCCGCACCAGAGCGGCCAGCTCGTCGGCCGAACGGCCGGCCGAGAGTTCTTCCTGCGGCTCCACCCCGACCAGCCGCAGCAGCCGGTTGGCCGAGCCGTTGAGCACGGTGATCAGCGGCCGGGTGACCGTGGTGAAGGCCCGCTGCGGGCCGGCCACCACCCGGGCGGTGGGCAGCGGCACCGAGATCGCCAGGTTCTTCGGGATCAGCTCGCCCACGACCATGGAGAACGCGGTGGCCGCGATCAGGGCCAGGGCCACGGTGACCGAGTCGACCGCCGCCCCCTCCAGGCCGACCGCCTCGGCCGGGGCCTGGAGCAGGGTGGCCAGGGAGGGCCGGACCAGGTAGCCGACCAGCAGCGTGGTGATCGTGATGCCGACCTGGGCACCGGACAGCTGGGTGGAGAGGCTGCGGATGGCCGCGAGCACCGAGGGGGCGCGCTTGTCACCGGACTCGACCGCCCGCTCGACGGTGGAACGGTCGAGCGCGACCAGGGAGAACTCGGCCGCGACGAAGATCGCCGTCCCCAGCGTGAGCAGCACGCCGAGGCCGAGGAGGATCCATTCGGTCATAGGACTGCGACGCCACCCGGCTCGGAGCCGCACCAGGACCGGTACGGGAGCGACGGCGAACGACGGGGCTGGGGTGTGCCGGCCAGAGGCCGGCACCTTCGTGAAGGCATGGTGGGGACATCCTAAGGCAGGTCAGGGCCGGGCCGTGGTGCAGACCACCCCGCGGCGGCGCCGAGTGGAACTGCTAATACCTCGCGTCCCCACTCGATCGGGTTAGGGTTGACACACCCTTCAGCCCCGCACTGAAAGAAGGCGATTCTCGCCGTGTCCTCCGAGCCTGTGGTGACCGAGTTCGGACCGAACGAGTGGCTGGTCGACGAGCTGTACCAGCAGTATCTGTCGGACAAGTCCTCCGTCGACCCCGCCTGGTGGGAGTTCTTCGCGGACTATCAGCCGGCCGAGACCCCGCACCTGCGGACCAGCTCGCGCCCGTCCGACGACTCGAACTCCGATCCCTCGGACACCATTCCCGCGACGGGTACGAACGGAGCGGCCTCGAGCCGTCCGGTCGCCACCGCCGCGCTGCAGCCACCGAAGCCTGCGCCCCAGCCCGACTCCGCCCAGCCGGCCGCGGCGGCCACCCCGCCCAGCCCGGCCCCGGCGAGCGGGACGGGAACGGAGGCGGCCGGGAAGCAGCCGTCCCCCACCCCCAAGCCCGCCCAGCAGGCCTCCCGGCAGGCTGCCAAGCAGGCTCCGGCCACGCCGCCGGCCGCCCGCACGCCTCGTGAGCCGGCCAGCAGCGCCCCGGCCAAGGCGAGCTCGGACGGCCCGCAGATCGCCCGTCTGAAGGGCCCGGCCGCCCGGGTCGTCACGAACATGGAAGCCAGCCTGGAGGTGCCCACCGCGACCAGCGTGCGGGCGGTCCCGGCCAAGCTCCTGATCGACAACCGGATCGTGATCAACAACCACCTGGTCCGCTCCCGCGGCGGGAAGGTGTCGTTCACCCACCTGATCGGGTTCGCCCTGGTCGAGGCGCTCGAGCTGATGCCCTCGATGAACGCCTCGTACGCCGAGGACGAGGGCAAGCCCGCGCTGGTCCAGCCGGCCCACATCAACCTGGGCATCGCCATCGACATGCCCAAGCCGGACGGCACCCGCCAGCTGCTGGTGCCCAACGTGCGGCACTGCGACGGCATGGACTTCGCCGAGTTCTGGTCGGCCTACGAGGACGTGGTGCGCCGCGCCCGCAACAACAAGCTGGGCGCCGACGACTTCGCCGGCACCACGATCAGCCTGACCAACCCCGGCACCATCGGCACCGTGCACTCCGTGCCGCGGCTGATGAAGGGCCAGGGCGCCATCATCGGCGTCGGGGCGATGGACTACCCGGCCGAGTACCAGGGCGCCTCGGAAGAGACCATCGCCCGGCTGGCGGTCAGCAAGATGATGACGCTGACCTCCACCTACGACCACCGGATCATCCAGGGCGCCGGCTCCGGCGAGTTCCTGCGGATCGTGCACAGCAAGCTGCTCGGCGAGGACGGCTTCTACGACCGCGTCTTCCGCTCGCTGCGCCTGCCCTACGAGCCGGTCCGCTGGGTCCGTGACATCTCGGTCTCGCACGACGACCAGATCAACAAGACCGCGCGGGTGCAGGAGCTGATCCACTCCTACCGGGTCCGGGGCCACCTGATGGCCGACACCGACCCGCTGGAGTACAAGCAGCGCCGGCACCCCGACCTGGACATCACCACCCACGGCCTGACCCTGTGGGACCTCGAGCGCGAGGTGCCCACCGGTGGTTTCGGCGGCAAGCCGGTGGCCAAGCTCCGGCACATCCTCGGCGTGCTGCGCGACACCTACTGCCGCACCGTGGGTATCGAGTACATGCACATCCAGGACCCGGAGCAGCGGCGCTGGCTGCAGGCCCGGCTGGAGCGGCCGTACGCCAAGCCCAGCCGCGAGGAGCAGCTGCGCATCCTCGGCCGGCTGAACGCGGCCGAGGCGTTCGAGACCTTCCTGCAGACCAAGTTCGTCGGCCAGAAGCGGTTCAGCCTCGAGGGCGGCGAGTCGGTCATCGCCCTGCTCGACGAGGTGCTCAGCAACGCCGCCCGGGCCGAGCTCGACGAGGTCTGCATCGGCATGCCGCACCGCGGCCGGCTGAACGTGCTGGCCAACATCGCGGGCAAGAGCTACGGCCAGATCTTCCGCGAGTTCGAGGGCCAGCAGGACCCGCGCAGCGTGCAGGGTTCCGGCGACGTGAAGTACCACCTCGGCACCGAGGGGCACTACACCACCGAGACCGGTGAGAAGACCAAGGTCTACCTGGCCGCCAACCCCTCCCACCTGGAGGCGGTCAACCCGGTGCTGGAGGGCGTGGCCCGGGCCAAGCAGGACCGGCTGGACCGGCAGGGCGAGATCTTCTCGGTGCTGCCGGTGCTGCTGCACGGCGACGCCGCCTTCGCCGGCCAGGGGGTGGTCACCGAGACGCTGAACCTGTCGCAGCTGCGCGGGTACCGCACCGGCGGCACGGTGCACGTGGTGATCAACAACCAGGTCGGGTTCACCACCGCGCCGAGTTCCTCGCGCTCGTCGGTGTACTGCACCGACGCCGCCCGGATGATCCAGGCGCCGATCTTCCACGTGAACGGCGACGACCCGGAGGCCTGCGTCCGGGTGGCCAAGCTGGCCTTCGAGTTCCGGATGGCGTTCGACAAGGACGTCGTCATCGACATGGTCTGCTACCGCCGGCGCGGTCACAACGAGGGCGACGACCCCTCGATGACCCAGCCGCTGATGTACAACCTGATCGAGGCCAAGCGCAGTGTCCGCAAGCTCTACACCGAGGGCCTGATCGGCCGTGGCGACATCACCGTGGAGGAGGCGGAGCAGGCCCTGCGCGACTACCAGCAGCAGCTGGAGCGCGTGTTCGCCGAGACCCGCGACACCGTGAACCACCCGCCCACGGTCAACCGGGACGTCACCGCCGGCCTGGACCTGCCCAAGGCCCAGCAGCAGGACGACGCGGCCGGCAACGGCCACACCAGCGCCGTTTCGGCCGAGGTGCTGAAGCGGATCGGCGACGCGTACGTCTCGCCGCCGTCCGGCTTCTCGGTGCACCCCAAGCTGCAGACGCTGCTGGAGCGCCGGGCCGCGATGGCCTCCGAGGGCGGGGTCGACTGGGCGTTCGGCGAGATGCTGGCGCTCGGCTCGATCCTGATGGACGGCACCAACGTGCGCTTCACCGGGCAGGACACCCGGCGCGGCACGTTCACCCAGCGGCACGCCGTGCTGACCGACAAGGTCACCGCCGAGGAGTGGACGCCGCTGCTCAACCTCAGCGACGACCAGGGCAAGTTCTGGATCTACGACTCGCTGCTGTCGGAGTTCGCGGCGATGGGCTTCGAGTACGGCTACTCGGTGGAGCGGCCGGACGCCCTGGTGCTGTGGGAGGCGCAGTTCGGTGACTTCGCCAACGGCGCCCAGACCATCGTGGACGAGTTCATCTCCTCGTCCGAGCAGAAGTGGGGTCAGCGCTCGTCGGTGACGCTGCTGCTGCCGCACGGCTACGAGGGTCAGGGACCGGACCACTCCAGCGCCCGGATCGAGCGCTACCTGCAGCTGTGCGCCGAGAACAACATGTTCGTGGCGCAGCCGTCGACCCCGGCGAGCTACTTCCACCTGCTGCGCCGCCAGGCCTACGCCAAGCCGCGCAAGCCACTGGTGGTGTTCACGCCGAAGTCGATGCTCCGGCTGAAGGCCGCGGTGTCGCCGATCGAGGAGTTCACCACCGGTGAGTTCCGCCCGGTGATCAGCGACAGCACCGAGCTCGGGTCGGTCGACCGGGTGCTGCTGTGCAGCGGGAAGATCTACCACGACCTGGCCGCCGAGCGGGCCAAGCGCAACGACACCAGCACCGCCATCGTGCGGCTGGAGCAGCTGTACCCGCTCGACGTCGAGGGTGTGCTGGCGGCCATCGACCCGTACCGGGACGCGCAGCTGGTCTGGGTGCAGGACGAGCCGGCCAACCAGGGTCCGTGGCCGTCGATCGCCCTGAGCCTGCCTCAGGACCTGGGTGGGCGGCCGCTGCTGCGGATCTCCCGCCCGGCGGCGGCCTCCCCGGCCACCGGGTCGGCCAAGAAGCACCAGGCGGAGCAGGCGGCCCTGATCGCCCAGGCGTTCAACCGCTGATCCGCACCGGAATGGCCCCGTACCCCTGGCGGGTACGGGGCCATTCCGCGTCAATTCGGGTGTTGGACGAGAACCTGCGCCATCCGGCGGGTGAAGTCGGACAGAATACGGACCATGTACTTCACCGACCGAGGGATCGAGGAGCTCGAGCAACGCCGCGGGGACGAAGAGGTGACCTTCGCCTGGCTGGCCGAGCAACTGCGCCACTTCGTCGACCTGAACCCGGATTTCGAGACGCCGGTCGAGCGGCTGGCCACCTGGCTGGCCCGGCTCGACGACGATGACGACGAGGACCAGTGAGCCGTTCGCGCTCGGCCGGTCCCGGTCCGGGTGAGAAGCAGGTCCGGATCTGCGTGGTGGGCGACGCCCTGGTCTCCGGGGTGGGCGACCCCAAGGCGCTCGGCTGGGTCGGCCGGGTCGCCGCCCGCACCCCGCAGGACGAGATCGCGCTGTCTGTCTACACTCTCGGCGTTCCCGGGGAGAACACCGCCGACCTGGGCGCACGCTGGTGGGAAGAGGCCAGCCGGCGTTACGGCGAGGACCCGGGTGAGAAGCGGGTGGTGATCGGGCTGGGCCGCTCCGACATCGAGGCCGGGCTGTCGATCCCGCGCTCGCGGCTGAACCTGGCCAACATGCTCGACGACGCGCACGCCCGCCGGCTGCCCGCCTTCGTGGTCGGCCCGCCGCCTGCCTCCGACAACGCACTGAACCACCGGATCGAAGAGCTGTCGGCCACTTTCGGCGACGTCTGCCGGCGTCGGGGGGTGCCGTTCGTGGACTGCTTCGACCCGCTCTACGCGCACGAGGACTGGCTGACCGACCTGGCCGCGGGCGACGGGGAACACCCGCGCCAGGCCGGTTACGGCCTGATCGCCTGGCTGGTGCTGCACAACGGCTGGTACGAGTGGCTCGGGGTACCGCGTCCCTGAAAACCCTGATTGAAGACGTTCGTGGGCCTGTTTCGCACAGCCGCCCACCGACGAACGGGTCACCGACCACCCGGCCGGCCACCCCCGTCCTTCAGTTTCCGGGGGTGAACACGACCTTGCCGACCAGCTCGCCGTTCGCCATCCGGGCGAAGCCCTCCCGGGCCCGCTCCAGCGGCAGCACCGAGTCGATCTGCGGGCGCACCCCGCTGGTCTGCAGAAAGCCCAGCAGGCGGCCGAGTTCGTCGCGGGTGCCCATGGTCGAGCCCAGCACCCGCAGCTGCAGGAAGAAGATCCGGTTCAGCTCGGCGTTCTCCGGCGCCGGGCCGCTGGTGGCGCCGCAGATCACGATCGCCCCGCCGGGCCTGAGCGCCTTGACCGAGTGGCTCCAGGTGGCCGCGCCGACGGTCTCCATCACCGCATCCACCCGCTCGGGCAGCCGGGCCCCGCTCTCGAAGACCTGATCGGCCCCCAGCCCGAGCGCCCGCGCCCGCTTCTCCTCGCTCCGGCCGGTGACCCAGACCCGCACTCCGGCCGCGCTTCCCAGGGCGATCAGGGCCGTGGCCACTCCCCCGCCGGCGCCCTGCACCAGGATCGTCTGGCCAGGGCTGACCTGGGCCTGGGTGAAGAGCATGCGGTAGGCGGTGAGCCAGGCGGTGGGCAGGCTCGCAGCCTCTTCCCAGGACAGCCCGGCCGGCTTGGGCACCAGGTTGTGCCGGGGCACCACCACCTCGGCGGCCAGCGTGCCCTGGTGACGCTCGGACAGCAGGCTGCGCCGCGGGTCGAGGGTCTCGTCGCCCTTCCAGGCCGGGTCACCGATCACCGCGTGCACGACGACCTCGTTGCCCTCGTCGTCCAGGCCGGCCGCGTCGCAGCCCAGGATCATCGGCAGCCGTTCGTCCGGCAGACCGACCCCGCGCAGACTCCACAGGTCGTGGTGGTTCAGCCCGGCGGCCCGCACCCGCACCCGGGCCCAGCCCTCGGGCACCTCGGGTACCGGCCGCTCCCCCACTTCGAGGGCGGACAGCGGGTCTTCGGCATTGGTCCGGGTGGTGAACGCAGCCAGCATGGGACCGACGTTAACGAGTTGTGCCGTTGGGCGCCTGGGCAGATCCGTGAGCGGCACCACTGACCACCCGGACCCCGGGCCGGTGACCGTCGCGCAGGTCGATCTCCACGTTCGGCTGCACCACCGGCATCTGGCCGGTGTTGAGCGGGTCGCGTGGGTCGATGTGCAGGTCGTCGTCGAGCGCGCTGTGCGAGGTGCGGCCCTCGAGCGGGCCGTAACCGACGTGGTCACGCACCTCGATCACCTCGTGCACGTCGTGCGGCAGGGCCTCGTCGTAGATCTCGCCCTCGACCGCCTCGCCCCCCGCCGGGTTGTCGCCGCGGTTGTTCATCGCCGCCTCGACCGCCGCGGTGAGCGAGCCGGCCGCCGCGTCGGCACTGAGCAGCTGGCCCAGCACGTCGCGGATCTGGGCGAGCCGGGACAGCGCCTCGGAGTGGGTGGAGGTGAGCGCGTCCAGGCGCTGGGCGGCCAGGCCGTTGACCGCTCCGGAGCGACGCTGGGCGTCTTCGATCAGGTGCTCGGCGTGCCGGACCGAGTCCAGCCGCAGCTGGTCGGCCTCGGTGCGGGCCGAGGTGAGGGTGATCTCGGACTCGGCCCGGGCCCGGCTGAGCTCGGCCTCGGCGGTCTGTCGGGCCTCGGCCAGCTCACGGGCGGCGGTGTCGCGGGCGGCGCCCAGCTCGGCCCGGGCCGAGGCACGGGCCTGGTCCAGCTCCAGCTCGGCGTCGGCGCGGGCCTGGGTGGCCAGCCGCTCGCACTCGGCCTTGGTCTCGCGCTGCACCCGGGCGATGTCCTCGCGGGCCCGGTCGCGCTCCTGCTCGGCCTCCTCGCTGGCCAGCCGCAGGATCTGCGCCATCCGGTCGCTGACCTCGGTGTGCACCGGCACCGGCTTGGGCGCCGCGCGCAGCTCCTCGATCTCCTTGCGCAGCCGCTCGGCCTCGCCCACGGCCGCGTCGGCCCCGGCCCGTGCGCGCTGTGCCTCGGCCCGGGCCACGGCCAGCTGCCGCTCGAGCGTGGTGAGCAGCTCGTGCGTACGGGTCATGTACTCCATGACCTGCTGGCGGTTGAAGCCACGCACCGCCGTGTCGAAGGAGTCTTCGCGCGGTGCACCGGGAGCGACCGGTCGATTCTCGTCCATGAGCCTTCACAGGGGGTGAGCCGACGTGTGGTGCTGACTCTTGCGCGCCCGGACGCTCCGGCGCAACCGCCCGCCCGCTAAAGGGCCGTCAAGCTGATCTTCAGCCGCTCCCAGCACCACCTTCAGGCCCGTGCCACTCCTTCGTCCCGAGCGGCCTGGGCCACCGCGGCCGCGACCGCCGGCGCGACCCGGGTGTCGAACACGTCGGGAACCACCTCCCCGGCGGTGGGGTGCTCGACGCAGGCGGCGATCGCTGCGGCGGCCGCCAGTTTCATCCCCTCGGTGATCGCGGTGGCGCGCACGTCGAGCGCGCCCCGGAAGATCCCGGGGAAGGCCAGCACGTTGTTGATCTGGTTGGGGTAGTCACTGCGACCGGTACCAACAACGGACGCGTGCCTCGCCGCCAGTTCCGGGTGCACCTCAGGCGTGGGGTTGGCGAGGGCGAAGACGAAGGCGCCCGGCGCCATCGAGGCCACCGCCGCCTCGGGCACCTGACCGCCGCTCACCCCGATGTACACGTCGGCCCCGGCCATCGCCTCGGCCAGACCACCACTCAGCCCCTGCGGATTCGTGACCTCGGCCAGCGCGGCCTTGTGACCGTTCAGGCCCGGCCGGCCGGACGACAGGATGCCGCGGCTGTCGCACACCACGATGTCGCCGATACCGGCCCCGCGCAGGATGCCGGCGATCGCCACCCCGGCCGCCCCGGCGCCGGCCACCACCACCCGCAGCCCGGCCAGCTCGCGCCCGGTGACCTGGGCGGCGTTGCGCAGGGCGGCGAGCACCACCACCGCGGTGCCGTGCTGGTCGTCGTGGAACACCGGCAGGTCGAGCCGTTCCCGCAGCCGGGCCTCGATCTCGAAGCAGCGCGGGGCGGAGATGTCTTCCAGGTTGATCCCGCCGAAGGTCGGGGCCAGCCGGGCCACGGTCTCGACGATCTCGTCCGGGTCGGTGGTGTCCAGGCAGATCGGCACCGCGTCGACCCCACCGAAGTGCTTGAACAGCAGGGCCTTGCCCTCCATCACCGGCATCGCCGCGCCCGGGCCGATGTCGCCCAGGCCGAGCACGGCGGTGCCGTCGGAGACCACCGCGACCGTGTTGCCCCGGCCGGTGTACACGTCGAGCAGGCCGGGCTCGGCGGCGATCGCCAGGCAGACCTCGGCCACCCCGGGGGTGTAGGCCAGCGACAGGTCGGCCCGGTCGCGCAGCGGGGTGCGGGCCACCGTCTCGATCTTGCCGCCGCGGTGCAGGGCGAACACCGGAGTCTCGGACGGGGTCTCGGAATCCTCGTGGACGAGGGTGGGCAGGTCGGTCGAACTGGTCTCGATGGTCACGCGATACCTCGGCAGGGGTACGGGCCACGGAAGGGCCGGCGGGAACGACGAAGGAGCCGCCAGGTCCGGCGATGTGATCTGCGATGGTGGACGCGGCGGCTGCGGTGGCGTGCCGGCGTCGGGAACGGGGGTGGCCCGCGTCACTCATGGTGCCACAGAAGCTGTCCGGACAGGGCGGTAACCAGGAATTGGCGTGGAACTGCGGAGGCACGGATGAGTGAGCGCGGATTCCGCCCGCTGCTGCCGGTGGGTCAGGTGCTGGTGCGGGGGCGCTCGATGGAGCCCCACCTGCACGACGGCGACCGGCTGGTGGTGCGCTGGGACCGGGCGGCCGTACGAGCGGCCCGGCCCGGGACGGTGGCGGTGGTGCGGCTGCCCGGCAGCCGGCCCCTGTCGGTCAAGCGGCTGGCGTTCCGCGAGCAGGACTCCTGGTGGGTGGAGCGCGACAACCCGGCCGAGGGGGTCGACTCCTGGCAGGTGGGCGCCGTGGCTGAGCAGGACGTGCTGGCCGTCGCGCTCTTCCGGTTGTGGCCGACGCCGGGCCGGATCACGGCCCCGCCACGCGCGGGCGGGCAGGCCGCGGAGTAGGTTACGAGTCCTAAGCCTCTAGCCTCGCGACAAGGAGTACCCATGCTCTCGCGGTTCCTCAACGCCTTCACCGCGGTCGAGGTCAGCGCCCACTGCGACCTTCCGTGCGGCGTCTACGACCCGGCCCAGGCCAAGATCGAGGCCGAGTCGGTCAAGGCCTGCATCGCCAAGTACAACGCCTCCGACGACGAGGTGTTCAAGGCGCGCGCGATCCAGATCAAGGAGGAGCGCAGCGACCTGGTGAAGCACCACCTCTGGGTGCTGTGGACCGACTACTTCAAGCCGCCCCACTTCGAGAAGTACCCGCAGCTGCACGGCCTGTTCAACGAGGCCACCAAGCTCGCCGGGGCCGGCGGCACGAAGGGCAGCACCGACGTGGCGGTGGCCGACCAGCTGCTGACCAAGATCGACGAGATCGGCAAGATCTTCTGGGAGACCAAGGCCGCCTGAGTTCCCACTCCGGCGCCGGACGCCCGGGCGGTCCCCTCACGGGACCGCCCGGGCGTTCCCGTTTGCCCACTCCGAAAAAGTTCCCGGCCAGCAGTGACCCACGCCACACCGCTTACGAGTCGCGCTCCGAATGTAACAACTTGATAATGGACCAATCGGGCGCCGCGAGGGCAGTCACGGCGTCCCAGCTCCCTGGTCACGGCAACGTGGCCGGGTGAGCCCGTAGGAGGTGGAGGGCGGAACGGGACCCCGCCGTCCACCTCCTACGGACCCCTCCCCGACGCGTAGGCGCGCAGACCGCGTTCGGTGCGCACAACGTCCTCGAACCGGTTTCTCAGGCCACCAGGCCCAGCCGCCGCAGCTCCACCGTGAGGTCGTGCGGGTTGCTGGCCACCGCCATCCCGTCGTGCAGGCTCACCACGCCGTCGCGGATCAGCTCCACCAGGTGCATGTCGAAGGACTGCATCCCGTAGAAGCCGCCCTCCTTGATCAGGTCGGTGATCGTGCCGGTCTTGTCCGGGTCGGCGATCGCGTCGGCGATCCGGCCGGTGTTGATGCAGACCTCCATGGCCAGCGCCCGGCCGGTGCCGTCGGCCCGGGGCACCAGCCGCTGGCAGATGATCCCCTTCAGCGCCCCGGCCAGGGAGAGCCGGACCTGCTTCTGCTCGTGCGGCGGGAAGAAGTCGATGATCCGGGTGATCGTCTCCTTGGCGTCCTGGGTGTGCAGGGTGGACATCACGAAGTGGCCGGTCTCGGCCGCCGAGAGCGCCGAGTGCACCGTCTCCTGGTCGCGCATCTCGCCGATCAGGATCACGTCCGGGTCCTGCCGCATCGCCGCCCGCAGGGCCACCGCGAAGTTCTGCGTGTCCACCCGGACCTCGCGCTGGTTGACCATCGCCAGCTTGTCCTCGTGCAGGATCTCGATCGGGTCCTCCACGGTGACCAGGTGCACCTCCCGCTCGGAGTTGATCTTGTCGACCATGCCGGCCAGCGTGGTGGTCTTGCCCGAGCCGGTGGGCCCGGTGACCAGCACCAGCCCGCGCGGCTCGAGGGCCAGGCGGCCGATCACCTCGGGCACCCCGAGCTTGTCCAGCGGGATCGCGCCGACGTTGACCCGGCGGAACACCAGCCCGGCGGAACCGCGCTGGCGGAAGGCGTTGACCCGGTAGCGGCCGACCCCGCTGAGCGAGTAGGCGCAGTCGGCCTCGTTGGTGCGCTCGAACTCGGCCCGCAGGTCGTCGCGCAGCACCTCGGCCACCATCGCCTCGGTGTCCGCGGGCCGCAGCGCGGGCACGTCGAGGCGGCGCAGCTTGCCGTCGATCCGGATCCGCGGCGGGGAGCCGACCTTGCAGTGCAGGTCCGAGCCGAAGAGCTCGGACAGTGCCCGGAGGAAGGGCATGACGGACACAGGCGGCTGGCTCACGCGGGGTCTATCGGCCCGCGTGAGCAAATCTTGAGGAACCCGCCCGGGCCGGCCTCAGTCGATGACGATCAGCAGGTCCCCCTCGGTGACCACGTCACCGGCACGGACCTCGACCCGGGAGACGGTGCCGCCCCGCTCGGGGTGCACCGGGATCTCCATCTTCATCGACTCCATCAGGACCAGCGGGTCGGCCGGGGTGACCACGTCCCCCGGGGCCACGTCGACCCGCATGATGCTGCCGACCAGCTCGGCGTGGACCTGTTCGGACATGGCTGCCGCCTCCTTCGGATGGTTGACCGGCTTGCCTGCGTGATTGGAGCACGGCGGCGGGCGGGGGCGCCTGGGTCGCAGTTGAACGAGGCACGGGCCGGAGCCGGTCCGGAGCATGGGCCGGTGTCTGTCAAGATGGAGGGCAGCCGAAGACAAGGAGAAATGCCATGAGCAAGCGCGGTCGCAAGCGCCGCTCGCGCAAGGGCAGCGCGGCCAACCACGGTCGCCGTCCCAACGCCTGAGCCCTGCGCGTCAGCAGACAAGCAGACGAAGAAGGCGCTGCCCCCCGTCGAGGGGAGCAGCGCCTTCTTCAGTTCCCGGTCACCGGGCGGCTCTCAGCCGTTCAGCTCGATCCGGACCTCGGTGATCTTGACCATGATGCGGTCGCGCAGGTCGGCCGGCGCGGTCTCCTGGCAGCTGCGGCGCACCAGGGCCTTCAGGGCCACGTCCAGGTCGTACTGCCGTAGGCAGGGCGAGCAGTCGTCGAGGTGGTGGCGGATCTCGGTGAGCTCGGCCTCGCCCAGCTCACCGTCCAGGTATTCGTAGACCTGGGCCAGCACCTTGGAACAGTCGGGTTCTCCGCAGACGCTCATGCCGCACCACCCTGGGATCGCGTGGCCACGATGCCACGTTCAGCAGCGTACTCCTCGAGCAGGTCGCGTAGCTGCCGCCGGCCGCGGTGCAGCCGGGACATCACGGTGCCGATCGGGGTGCCCATGATCTCGGCGATCTCCCGGTAGGCGAAGCCCTCGACGTCGGCCAGGTACACCGCGATCCGGAACTCCTCCGGGATCCGCTGAAGGGCCTCCTTCACGTCGGAGTCCGGCAGCCGGTCGAGTGCCTCGGCCTCGGCCGAGCGCAGACCGGTGGACGTGTGCGAGCCCGCCCGGGCGATCTGCCAGTCCTCGATCTCGTCGGTCTGGGCCTGCTGGGGTTCACGCTGCTTCTTGCGGTACGTGTTGATGTACGCGTTGGTCAGGATCCGGTACAGCCAGGCCTTCAGGTTCGTGCCGGGCTGGTACTGGTGGAACGACGCGAAGGCCTTGGTGAAGGTCTCTTGCACCAGGTCCTCGGCGTCGGCCGGATTACGCGTCATCCGCAGCGCCGCGGAGTACAGCTGGTCCAGGTACTGCAGGGCATCCCGCTCGAAGCGGGCAGACCGCTCCGCGGTGTTCTCAGTCGCCGGTGCGCGACCCGCTTGGGCATCCATCACCGACGAGCCTAGCTGCACCGCAGCGGCATTACCCGCCCAGGTTCGGCCGGTGGACTGACCGGACGACCGATCGGCCCCGAAAGACCGTTCTTCCACCGTCGTCACGAGTAGCAACGGCGCACTCCTCACTCTTCGCGGACGCCCCATGCTGCGCTCCCCGGACCGGGCCGGCGGATGCTTCATCAGGGTTTTACGTGGTGATCACAGATGGTCACGACCAGATCGGCAGGCCGGAGCGACACGCCCGGTCCCGGGGGCCGCCGACCGGCTGCTGGTCGTCTGCTGACCGTCTGCGCAGTGAGCACAACACGCGATGGTGGAAGGTCATTCCGGGGCTTCAGACGGACTTGGACCAATCGGTCAGCCGGGCCGCGACCGCCTCGGCCACCGGTCCGTACTTCTTCAGAGAGTGATCACCCTCGACCCGGGCCACCGTGACCCCGGGCAGCTGCTCGGCCTCCACCTCGGCCCAGCCGCCGAACGGGTCCTTCTCGCCCTGGACCACCAGCACCTCGATCCCGGCCTGGTGCGGCAGGGCCAGTTCGGCGGCGCGGGACTTCTCCGGCTTGCCCGGTGGATGGAGCGGGAAGGCCAGGCAGCAGACCGCCCGGGCTCCCAGGTCGGCGGCCGTACGGCAGGCCACCCGGGCTCCGGCGCTGCGACCGCCGAGAACCAGTGGCCGCTTCAGGGTGGGCAGTTCGGCCAGTACCGCGTGCCAGCCGATGTCGAGCTTGGGCGGCGCCGCGGCCACCTTCTTGCCGGCCACCCGCCAGGGCTGCTCCACCAGAACGGCCTGCCAGCCCGCAGCCACCGCGGCCCGGCGCACGGCGACCAGGTCGGCCGCCCCGATCCCGCCCCCGGCGCCGTGGCCCAGCACGATCCGGCCCACCGGCCGCCGCTGCGGCGCCCACAGGTGGGCCCGGGCCGGGCCGAGCGGGGTCTCGATCTCGAGTACCTCGGTGGGCCGGTCGGGTTCGTCGGACTCGGTGACCACCCCGGGACCCGGGGTCGCAGCGCGTGCCGGCATCGATCGTCCTCAGTTCGTATCGGGTTCAGAACAGCTGCTCGGACCCCGGGCCCCCGAGCAGCTCACCGGTGGCCGGGTCGACCACCCCGACCAGGCTGTCGGCGGGCGCGGGCTCGAGCAGCTCCGGGCCCTCGTTGCGCACCGAGTTCACCCGGCTGGTGATCGGCAGCGCGGTGAACCGCCCGGTGGGCAGACCCGCGGCCAGATCGTGCACGGTGGCCGCGTCCTTCACCGCCGGGTCGAGCCAGTCCTTCCAGCGCTCGGGCGGCAGCACCAGCGGCATCCGGTCGTGCACCGTGTCCAGCCCGGGCTCGGCCGCGGTGGTGATCACGGCGAAGGTGACCAGCCAGGCGGCCGGGTCGTCGGGGTGCAGGTCGCCGTCGCGCCAGAACTCGTAGATCCCGGCCAGCGCCAGCCCCCCGCCCTCGGCCAGGCTCATGAAGAACGGCTGCTTGCGCGGCTTGCCCTTGGCGTCCTGGGCGGTCGGGCTGACCTGCCACTCGTACCAGCCGTCGGCCGGGACCAGGCAGCGGCGGCTCAGCGCGGCCTTCTTGAAGGCGCCCTTCTCCAGCAGCGTCTCCAGCCGCGCGTTGATCATCCGGGCCCCGCCGGAGGCGTTCTTGCTCCACGACGGCACCAGCCCCCAGCGCAGCGGACGCAACTGCCGCACCGGCCGGGCCTCGCTCTCCTCCGGGTCGATCGAGGCGCCCGGCTCGTGGTGCATCAGCGCGGCGGTGATCAGGGCGTCGGCCTCGTCCTGCACCGAACGGGCCGGGGTCTCGTTCTCGGGGACGTCGTCGGGCAGGTGCTCGGGCATCGGGGACTGCTCGTCCGGCTCCTTCGGCGGGACCGCCATCCGCTCCAGCACCACCGGCACCGTGTCGGTCGGCGCCACGTTGTAGTGCGGCTCGCCGGCCCGGGGATCGTCGAGCTGGTCCTGCTCGATCTCGAACTCCACGACGAGTTCCTCGCGGCTGCGACTGGATGCGTAACGTCCGCACATGCCGCTCAGCCTACGGCGGGCTGTGAACCGCGGCCGATTTCCCCGGATTTCCGGCCTGTCCGTTCGCGCCGGAAGTCGATCAGGAGTAGCAAAGGACAATGACCATCGTCCGCCGTGTCGCCCGCCCGCTGCTTGCGGCCCCGCTGATCCAGTCCGGGGTCGAGGTGGCCCGCCATCCCGGCCCGCCCGCCGAGGCCGCCCGTCCCGTGCTCAAGCAGGTCTCCGGTCCGCTCCGCCTGCCCGAGGACCCGGTGATGGTGGTGCGGGCCGCCGGGGTCGTCACCGCGGTGGCCGGTTCGCTGCTGGCCGCCGGGCGGCTGCCGCGCCTGTCGGCCCTGGCCATCGTGGCCACCGCACCGGTGGTGCAGCCGGTGGAGCCGTTCTGGAAGGAGAAGGACCCGCAGCTGCGCCGCGACAAGCAGTCCACCTTCGTGAAGACCCTGGGCCTGATCGGCGGCGCCCTGCTGGCCACGGTCGACACCGAGGGCAAGCCGAGCGTGGCGTACCGCGGCCGCAAGGCCCGCAAGGCCGCCGCCGTGGCCATCCACGACGCCCGCGAGGAGGCCACCGAGTCGGTGGCGTCGGCCCGGCAGTCGGGGCGCAAGGCGGCCAAGTCCGCCAAGAAGTCGGCCCGCCAGTTCCAGAAGGACGCGCAGCTGGCCGCCCGGGAGGCCGCGCGGGAGGCGGGCCGCACCAGCCGCCGCGCCCAGCGCAAGGCCGGCAAGGTGGCCGGCAAGCAGGCCGCCCGGGCTCAGAAGGCCGCCTACAAGGCTGGTCACGCGCTTCCGGTCTGAGTCGTTCCGGCCCGGCCGGACCCTGCCCCCGCGGCGGGTCCGGCCGCCGGTGCGGATTGGGGCTGCCTCCCACGCGGGGGGACAGATACTCTCGTCGCTCGACACCCCTTGTGGACCAGGCAGGCGATGACGGAAGTGGCGCGAGCGAAGCGATGAGTAACCCGGTGAGCGACGAGGCGACAGCACTCTGGCCGGCCCCGACGGTGACGGGCCCGGTCTCGGCGACGGTGTCCCTGCCCGGTTCCAAGTCCCTCACCAACCGCTATCTGGTGCTCGCGGCGCTGGCCGAGGAGCCCTCCCGGCTGCGCGCCCCGCTGCGCTCGCGCGACACCCTGCTGATGGCCGAGGCGGTGCGCCGGCTCGGCACCGACGTGCAGGACGCGGGGGCGACCGGGGCGTTCGGCGCCGACTGGATGATCACCCCCGGCCGGCTGCGCGGCCCGGCCACGATCGACGTCGGCCTGGCCGGCACGGTCATGCGGTTCGTGCCGCCGATCGCCGCCCTGGCCGACGGTGACATCGCCTTCGACGGCGACCCGCACGCCCGGGTCCGGCCGATGGGCCCGATCATCGAGGCCCTGCGCGGTCTGGGGGTGGAGGTCGACGACAACGGCGGCGGCCGGCTGCCCTTCACCGTGCGCGGTTCCGGTTCGGTGCGCGGCGGCACCCTGGAGATCGACGCCTCGGCCTCCTCGCAGTTCGTCTCGGCCCTGCTGCTGGCCGGCGCCCGGTTCGAGGAGGGCCTGACGCTGCGGCACGTCGGCGGCCAGGTGCCCAGCGAGCCGCACGTGACGATGACCGTCGAGGCGCTGCGCGACGTCGGCGTGGTGATCGACGACTCCGAGCCCGACGTCTGGCGGGTCGAGCCCGGCCGGGTCGGCGGGCTGGACGTGATGGTCGAGCCCGACCTGTCCAACGCCGCGCCGTTCCTGGCCGCGGCCGTGGTGGCCGGCGGCTCGGTGACCGTGCCGGGCTGGCCGCAGTACACCACCCAGGCCGGCGACCACCTGCGCGACCTGCTCGACCAGATGGGCGCCGACGTCAGCCTCGACCGCGACGGCCTGACCGTGCGCGGCAACGGCGAGCTCTACGGCCTGGACGCCGACCTGCGCGCCGCCGGTGAGCTCACGCCCACCGTCGCGGCCCTGGCCGCGCTCGCCGAGACCCCCTCGCACCTGCGCGGGATCGCCCACCTGAGGGGCCACGAGACCGACCGGCTGGCGGCCCTGGCCACCGAGCTGAACCGGCTCGGCGGCGACGTCACCGAGACCGAGGACGGGCTGATCATCAAGCCGGCCAAGCTGCGCGGCGGGGTGTTCCACAGCTACGCCGACCACCGGATGGCCACCGCCGGCGCCGTGGTCGGCCTGCGGGTGCCCGGGGTGTCGGTGGAGAACATCGGCACCACCGCCAAGACCCTGCCGGAGTTCACCGCCTTGTGGGAACGGATGCTGAGCGCATCGGACGGTCCCGAACGACGGTGAGGGCGGTGATCCGTCAGTGAGCCGCCGTAGTCGCGGGCAGGACGAGGAGTCCCAGATCCGGTTCCGGCCCAACCCCAAGGGCAACCGCCCCCGTACCAAGGACCGGCCCAGCCACACCGATGCGGTGCCGGCCCAGGTGGTGACCGTCGACCGCGGCCGCTACGGCTGTCTGCTGGGCGGTTTCGAGACCGGCGGGGACAAGGACCTGGTGATCACCGCGATGAAGGCCCGCGAGCTGGGCCGCGCCGGGGTGGTGGTCGGCGACCGGGTGGCCCTGGTCGGCGACGTCTCCGGGGCCGAGGGCTCGCTGGCCCGGATCGTCCGGGTCGAGCCGCGCACCTCGGTGCTGCGCCGCAGCGCGGACGACACCGACACGGTGGAGCGGGTGATCGTGGCCAACGCCGACCAGCTCGCCGTGGTCACCGCGCTGGCCGACCCGGTGCCCCGGGCCCGGATGGTCGACCGTTGCCTGGTCGCCGCCTACGACGCCGGGCTCGACCCGCTGCTGGTGCTGACCAAGGCCGACCTGGCCGACCCGGCCGAGTTCACCGCCGGCTACGCCGCGCTGGAGGTGCCCTGGCTGGTGACCCGGCGGGCCGACGAGGGCATCGACGGCCTGGAGGCGGTGCGCAAGCAGCTCACCGGCCGGGTCACGGTGCTGGTGGGCCACTCCGGGGTGGGCAAGTCGACCCTGTTCAACGCCCTGGTGCCGGGGGCCGGCCGGGCGATCGGCCGGGTCAACGACGTGACCGGGCGCGGGCGGCACACCTCCACGTCGGCGGTCGCGCTGCGGCTGCCGGACGGCGGCTGGGTGGTGGACACCCCGGGCGTGCGCTCGTTCGGCCTGGGCCACGTGGACATGTCCCGGATCCTGAACGCCTTCCCCGAGCTGGTGCCGGGGGCCGAGGAGTGCCCGCGCGGGTGCTCGCACGACGAGCCGGACTGCGGGCTGGACGCCTGGGTGAACGAGGGGCACGCCGGATCGTCCGGGCCGGCCCGGCTGGAGTCGCTGCGGCGGCTGCTGCGGGCTCGGGCCGGGGCGCCGGACTACTGAGCCGGCCTCAAGCCCCCGGGACCTAAGCCCTCAGCCGCCGGGGCCTAAGCCCTCAGCCCCCGGCCTAAGCCTCAGCCCCCGGACAAAGCCCGCCCGCCCGGGAAGACAAGATCAACACGGCGCGCGGTTGAGGCCGCCGGGCAGGTCGGCCCGAACGGGCACCTACTGCTCGGTGGAGGCGATCTTGTCCTTCCACACGGCCTCGGCCCCGCTGTCGCCCACCCGGAACGTCCAGGCCGACGCCGCGACCCCGACCGCCAGGGTGAGCACGACCGCGGTGACCAGCTTGGGCCGGGAGGTGCGGGGCGCGTCGTCCCGGGTCCGCAGCAGCAGCCAGGCGATCAGCGAGACCACGAACTGGGCCACCGCGAAGTAGATCAGCAGCGAGGCGATGTCCCCGTGGTCCTTGGCCACCGGCTCGAAGTCCGGGTTGCTGAGCCGGGTCTGCAGCTTCTCGCCGGAGGCCATCGCGGCGTAGGTGGCCGCGGCCGCCAGCAGGTTGCCGACCACGGCCCAGGGCAGTTCGCGGCGCCAGCGGGGCCGGATCACGAACGCCACCGTGACCACCGCCATCAGCGGCAGCAGGACGACGACGGCGTGGACGACGAGCGCGTGCACCGGCATACCGTTGAAGAGATCGAACATGCGGCGAAGCTTAAACCCTCAACCAATGTCTGGCGACGGCTCAACCGCTGCTCTTTCCGCAGGTGGACACTGCATTCACACAGCCTCACCAGCCCCGGCAGGATCACCCGGACGGGCACGTGACCTGCGCGTGACCGGCGGCCTGTACCGTCGCGGGCTGTGGCCTACGACGACGACCTCCGCCTCGCGCACGTGATCGCCGACCAGGTGGACGCGGTGACGCACGACCGCTTCCTGGCGGCCGACCTCCGGGTGGAGACGAAGCCGGACCTCACCCCGGTCAGTGACGCCGACCGGGCCGCCGAGGAGCTGATCCGCAACCAGCTCCGGCGCACCCGCCCGCGTGACTCCGTCCTCGGTGAGGAGTTCGGCACCACCGGCAGCGGGCCCCGGCAGTGGATCGTCGACCCGATCGACGGCACCAAGAACTTCGTCCGCGGCGTGCCGGTCTGGGCCACCCTGATCGCGCTGGTGGACAACGGGGTCCCGGTGGTCGGCGTGGTCTCCGCCCCGGCCCTGGCCCGGCGCTGGTGGGCCGCTCAGGGCACCGGCGCCTGGACCGGCCGCAGCCTGGCCAAGGCCCGGCGGATCCAGGTCTCGCGGGTGGCCGACCTGGAGGACGCCTCGCTCTCCTACGCCTCGCTGGGCGGCTGGGAGGAGCGCGGGCTGGGCGCCAACTTCCGTGAGCTGATGAACACCACCTGGCGCACCCGGGCCTACGGCGACTTCTGGTCGTACATGTTGCTGGCCGAGGGCGCGGTGGACATCGCCTGCGAGCCCGAGCTGGAGTTGTACGACATGGCCGCGCTGGTGCCGATCGTGGTCGAGGCGGGTGGGGTGTTCACCTCGCTGGAGGGCAAGGAGGGGCCGTTCGGCGGCTCGGCGGTGGCCACCAACGGCCTTCTCCACGCCGACACGATGGGCATCCTGACCCAGCAGACCCACCCGACCCACCCTTGAAGCACCTTCGGAGCAAGCAGGGTGGCGTAGAGGTCGAACCAGCCGTAGCCCCCGGCCGCCCCCGAGGGCGGATTTCCCTGGCTGATCACCCCCAGCACCGGATCGGTCTCCTGCCAGACCCAGGTGTTGAGCTCGGTGCCCAGCAGCTCGAGGTAGGTGACCACGACGAAGGCACCCACGTAGAGCAGCTGGGCCCGGCCCCAGACCAGGAAGCCGAGCAGGCACAGGTACCAGAAGGCGCCCAGCACGTCCTGGCGCTCGGCCAGGAACAGGCCGTGCACCGCCCAGGCCCCGCCGACCAGCACGGTGGCCCAGACGAAGAAGGCCGGGTGGGCGCGGACCACCCGGCTGCGTCCCAGGGCCAGGGCGGCCAGGTAGACCATGCCGTGGCCGGGCGGCACGAACATCGGCACCGTGCCGATCCGGTAGACGTAGGCCTCCAGCAGCGGCGAGAACGTGTACTCGATGATCGAGGCGAACACCACCACCAGCAGCGTCTGAACCCGCACCAGCGCACTTTCCCGGCTGAGCAGGTAGCCCAGCATCGCCCAGGTGGCCACCCCCAGCACCAGCTGACGGGCGAGCTCACCGACGCCCAGCCCCGACAGCACCGACAGCGGCACGGCGTCGGCCACCAGGAAGAACCCGATCCACCCGACCACCACGCCGACGACCAGGAGTTCCGGGTCGGCCCGCCGGCCGAGCGAACGCATGAGCATGCCCTCAGGTTCGCAGACCCGCTCCAGGGAAAGGGAAGGGCCGTGAGCCCGGCACAATGGCGGGGTGCGCATCTCCGCGAAGACCGACTACGCCGTCCGGGCGGCCCTCGAGCTGGCCGCCGCCCCGGAGGGCGTGTGGATCAAGACCGAGACGGTGGCCGAGCGGCAGAGCATCCCGTTGCCCTTCCTCCTCAACATCCTGGCCGAGCTGCGCACCGCCGGGCTGGTGCAGAGCCGGCGGGGGGCCGAGGGCGGTTACCGGCTGGCCCGGCCGGCCACCGAGATCCGGGTCGCCGACGTCATCCGGGTGATCGACGGGCCGCTGGCCAACATCGCCGGCGAACGCCCGGAGGACGTGGCGTACTCGGGGGCCGCGGTGGTGCTGCGGGACGTCTGGGTGGCCTTGCGGGCCAAGATGCGGATCGTGCTCGAGGGGGCCACCCTCGCCGACGTCAGCAACGGCACCCTCTCCCCCGAGATCACCGACCTCCTGGGCGACCAGGACGTCTGGCGCGCCCGGATCTAGTTCGGCATCTGGTTCTCGAGTGAGCGGCTGATCCGGGCGACCACGTCGTCCAGCGGTTCACCGGAGCGGAAGACCGCAACCACCACGTCGTCCGCACCCGAACCGCGAGGGCGCACAACGGCGTCCTTCGGTTGGCTCTCGCCGAAGATCCCCCGCACCCACGCGCATGAGGCGTCCAGATCGGCCAGGGGGTCGTAGTTGCCTCCGGCGCGCAACCATTCGCGCAACACCGCGTTGTGCGCGGCGACCACCGCGGCGGCCACCACGTCGGCCCGCAGCACGGCGTTCGCCTCGGGCAGCGGACCTGTGAGCCGGCCGCGCACGTAGCGGCTGAAGGTGCGCTCGTAGCGCTGCACGCTGGCCAGCTCGCGGTCACGCAGCGCCGGGACGCTGCGCGACAGCTGGTAGCGCTGGACCGAGACCTCCGGGTCGTCCAGATAACTGAGCAGGACCAGTTTCACCGCCCCGCAGATCGCCTCGATCGGGTCGAGCGCGGTCTGCGCGACCAGGTGCTGGTTCACCATCGCCAGCAGGGAGTCGTGGTCCGGGAAGATCACGTCGTCCTTCGACCGGAAGTACCGGAAGAAGGTGCGCCGGGCGATCCCGGCCCGTTCGGCGATCGCGTCTACCGTGGTGCCGTCGTAGCCCTGGGCGGCGAACAGCTCGAACGCCGCCGCGGCGATCCGACGGCCGGTGTCCGAGCGGGTGCCCGGGGCGGCCTGCTCCCCGGGGACGAGCGGAACCCGTGACATGCCTGTGACCATACCTGTCGGATCCCGGCGGTAGCAGGGAGCAGTTGTCAGGCTGAGCGACGCAGCGCCGGGTCCAGGCGACGGCGCGAGGCCTCGGGGAGGCTGGCCTCGACGCACGCCGGGCAGGCCTGAGAACGGGCGGCGGAGAACTGCCGGTCCCAGAAGACCGTCCATCCCGACGTCCACTCACCGCACAACGTCTTGCGCGATCCGGCGGCCCACGCGTGCTGGACCCCGTAGGGCACCCAGTCGAAGGGCGGCTTCCCGGACTGGTCGCGCACCTTGTGGGTGGCAGTGACATAGAGCTGCGAGGTCTCGCCCTGGGAAGCGAGGGTGGGAATCAACGTGCTGGTCAAGGCCCGGCTCCTCTCGTGCGCCAATGCACTCGGTGCCATCATTAAGGCACTCGATGCCGGGAGCGCGCAAGGCCTCGTCGGCGCCTCGTCGCACCTGTCGGCGAACGGCAATTCTGGGAAGTTCCTCAAGAGCAGCGAAGGGTTTCCCGAAGTTCCGACCGTCACGACGGAAAAGGCAGAGCGGGGGCTCGGGAAATGGGACTGCTGACGGCACGAGGCGGGCGGACGGCCGGGGCGACGTCGCTGCGCGCGGCCCTCGGGGACAACTCCAACCCCCTGCTGGCGGCGCTGAACAGCCTGCACGCCAACTGTTTCGTCGCCGACCTGGACCTGAACCTGATCTGGATGAACCGCCTGGCCGCGGTGACCCTGCAGGACCTGGCCCCGAAGATCCAGAGCAGCTTCGGGGTGAGCCTGCACGACCTGCTGGGCGGCTCGATCCACCGCTTCCACCAGGACCCGGGCCGGATCGAGCGGATCCTCGACGACCCCTCGGCCCTGCCCCGCACCGCGGTGTTCTCGTTCGGCGGGGTCACCCTGCGCACGATGATCAACGCGGTCACCGACGCCGACGGCCGGCGCCTCGGCTACATCGTGGTGTGGGACAACGTGACGCACCGCAACGCCCGCGCGAATGTCACGTTCGCCGAGAACGAGGCAGTGGCTCACCGGCTGGACGAGCTCTCCCGGGGCCTGGCCGAGGCCGCGAGCACCACCTCGCAGCAGGCCACCAACGCGGCCGGGGCCACCGACCAGATGAACTCGGCGGTGCGGGAGATCGCCCGGGCCTCGTCCGAGGCCAGCCAGCAGGTGCAGCGCACGGTCGAGGCGACCGCCCAGAACCTGCAGCAGCTGCGCCAGCTCCAGCAGATGAGCGCGGAGATCGGCGGCATCCTGCGGATCATCGAGGCGGTGGCCGGGCAGACCAAGATGCTGGCCCTGAACGCCACCATCGAGGCGGCCCGCGCCGGGGAGGCGGGCAAGGGCTTCGCGGTGGTCGCCGACGAGGTGAAGCAGCTGGCCGAGACCACCACGGCGAGCATCAGCGACATCGAGAACAAGATCAAGGACATCCAGATGGCCGCGGACGGCAGCGCCGAGGCCACGGCCGGGATCGACGCGCTGGTCGACCGGATCCGGGAGTCGCAGGAGACCATCGCCGCGGCGATCGAGCAGCAGTCCGCCACCACCGCCAGCATCGCCGGCACCATCGCGGTGATCGCCGACAGCGCGCAGATCACCTCCAGCCAGGCGATGGAGGTCCAGCAGGCCGTCACCTCGGTACAGGATCAGGCCACGGTCCTGCGCGAGATCATCGACAATTCGTGAACGAGGAGAAATTGCGTAGGCGCCACCGTCGGCCGTTGACAGACTTGCCCCTGTGTTCCTGACCATCACCTCGACCAGCGACGAGTCCGAGGCCGCCGAGTCGCCGGCCACCGACCTCGGCTACCTGCTGCACAAGCATCCCGACCGGGCGCAGAAGTTCGGGCTGCCGGTCGGCGACGCCCACGTCTTCTACCCCCGCGCCGACGCCACCAGCTGCACCGCGGCCCTGCTGCTGGAGGTCGACCCGATCGCGCTGGTCCGGGGTCGCGGCCCTCGCCCGGCCGACGGGTTCTCGCTGGCCCAGTACGTCAACGACCGGCCCTACGCGGCCTCGTCGATGCTCGCGGTCGCGCTCGGGAAGGTGTTCCGCACCGCGATCGCGGCCCGTTGCGACGCCCGCCCGGACCTGCCCAGCAAGCAGCTGAACCTGCAGGTCCACCTGCCGGCTCTGCCCTGCCGGGGTGGTGCCGAGGTGGCCCGGCGGTTGTTCGCCCCCCTGGGCTGGGAGGCCGACATCACCCCGGTCCCCCTCGATCCGGAGCTGGGCTGGGGCGACTCGCGCTACCTGGACGTGCGGCTGACCGGCCGGATGCGGTTGTTCGAGGCGCTCAGTCAGCTCTACGTGCTGCTGCCGGTGCTGGACGACGCCAAGCACTACTGGGTCAGTGCCGACGAGGTGGACAAGCTGGTCCGGGCCGGCGAGGGCTGGCTGGCCACGCACCCGGAGCGCACCCTGATCACCGAGCGGTACCTGCGTCACCAGCGGCGGCTGGTGAACGAGGCGTCCGAGCGGTTCGCCGGTCTGGACGACGCGACGCTGTCCGACGAGGACACCGAACTGCCCGCCGACCTCGTGGAACTCAAGGACGAGGTACCGGGCTCGGGCATCACGGTCTCGGTCGGCGGGGTGGTCGCGGTGGGCGGCGAGGAGGCCCTGGGCGGCGCCGTGGCTCTGGTCGAGGAGCCGGAGTCGCACGCCGAGCGTCAGGTCTCGCTGGCTGTGCAGCGGATCCGGGCGGTGCTCGAGGCGGTCCGCGCCAGCGGTGCGCAGACCGTGGCCGACCTGGGCTGCGGTGAGGGCAAGCTGGTGAAGGAACTGCTGGCCGACTCCCGCTTCCAGCGGGTGCTCGGCGTCGACGTGTCCGACCGGGCGCTGACCGTGGCCGCCCGGCGGCTGCGGCTGGACGAGATGCCCGAGCGGGCCCGGGCGCGGGTCGAGCTGCGCCAGTCGTCGCTGGTCTACGCCGATCCCGGGCTGGCCGGGTTCGACGCGGCGGTGCTGATGGAGGTGATCGAGCACGTCGACGCCTCCCGGCTGCGGGCCCTGGCGGCCTGCGTGTTCGGTGCCGCGCACCCCCGGCACGTGTTCGTCACCACCCCGAACGTCGAGTACAACCCGCACTACGGTCTGGCCGAGCACGAGAAGCGGCATCCGGACCATCGTTTCGAGTTCGACCGCGCGCAGTTCCAGAAGTGGGCCACGCAGGTCGCGCAGGACTACGGCTACTCGGTGCAGATCCGGGGCATCGGCCAGGAGGACGAGACCTCCGGCCCGCCCACGCAGATGGCCGTCTTCACCGTCCTCGCCGCCACGGAGGTGCCCCGATGAGCGAGCATCAGCTCACCGTCCCGCAGACCTGTCTGGTGGTGCTCGTCGGGGTCTCCGGCTCCGGCAAGTCCACCTTCGCCGCCCAGAAGTTCGGCCGCTACGAGGTGCTCTCCAGCGACTTCTGCCGCGGCCTGGTCTCCAACGACGAGAACTCCCAGGACGCCACCGCGGCCGCGTTCGACGTGCTGCACCACATCGCCGGCAAGCGCCTGGAGGCCGGGCTGCTGACCGTGGTCGACGCGACCAACGTGCAGAAGGACGCCCGCGCGAGCCTGCTCAAGCTGGCCCGCGACCACGACGTGCTGCCGGTCGCGATCGTCCTGGACATCGACAAAGAGATCTGCCTGGAACGCAACGCCGCCCGCACCGACCGTGACTTCCCGGCCCGGGTGATCCACCGGCAGGCCGACCAGCTGCGCCGGTCGCTGGCCGGGCTGCGCCGGGAGGGCTTCCGGCGGGTGCACGTGCTCGACTCGCCGGAGAAGGTGGCGGCCTCGCGGATCGTGCGGGAGCCGTTGCTGAACGACCGGCGCGGGCTCACCGGCCCGTTCGACGTGATCGGCGACGTGCACGGGTGCCGCTCCGAACTGCAGACCCTGCTGGGCGAACTCGGCTACGGCATCGTCCTCGACCCGCAGGGCCGCCCGGTCGACGCGGTGCCCCCGGCCGGGCGTACCGCGGTCTTCGTGGGTGACCTGGTCGACCGCGGCCCGGACACTCCCGGGGTGCTGCGCTTGGTGATGGGCATGGTCGAGTCCGGGCACGCGCTCTGTGTCAGCGGCAACCACGAGCACAAGCTGGTGCGGGCGCTCGGCGGCAAGAACGTGAAGCTGTCGCACGGCCTGCAGGAGACGATGGACCAGCTCGCCGCCGAGCCGGAGGAGTTCCGGGCCCAGGTGGCCACCTTCTGCGAGAACCTGATCGCGCACTTCGTTCTCGACGGCGGCCGGCTGGTGGTGGCCCACGCCGGGCTGAAAGAGTCTTACCACGGCCGGGCTTCGGGTCGGGTGCGCAGTTTCGCGCTGTACGGTGACACCAGCGGCGAGACCGACGAGTTCGGGCTGCCGGTGCGCTACCCCTGGGCGAACGACTACCGGGGCAAGGCGATGGTGCTCTACGGGCACACGCCCACGCTCACGCCGGAGTGGGTCAACAACACGATGTGCCTGGACACCGGCTGCGTGTTCGGAGGCCGCCTGACGGCGATGCGCTATCCGGAGAAGGAGGTCGTCAGCGTCCCGGCCGAAAAGGTCTGGTACGAGCCGGCGAAGCCGCTCAACGCGCCCAAGGCCAAGAAGGCCGCGCAGCGGGATCCGGACGTGCTGACGCTGGGCGACGTCTCGGGCAAGCGCTCGATCCAGACCAAGCACCACGGCCGGATCACGGTGAGCGCCGAGGCCGCCGCCGGGGCGCTCGAGGTGATGAGCCGTTTCGCCCTCGACCCGCGCTGGCTGCTCCATCTGCCGCCGACCATGGCCCCCAGCCCGACCAGCGCGCTGCCGAACCTGCTCGAGCACCCGGCCGAGGCCCTGGCCGCCTACGCCAAGGACGGGGTGGGCGAGGTGATCTGCGAAGAGAAGCACATGGGCTCGCGTGCGGTGATCCTGGTCTGCCGCGACGCCACCGTGGCCTCAGTACGTTTCGGTTTCCCCGAAGGCCGGACCGGGGCGATCCACACCCGCACCGGACGCTCGTTCTTCTCCGAGGCCGACACCGAGACCATGCTCGGGCGCGCGCGGGCGGCCCTGGAGAAGGCCAAGGTCTGGGAAGAACTGGAGGCCGGCTGGGTGCTGCTGGACGCCGAGATCATGCCCTGGTCGCTGAAGGCCGGTGAGCTGATCCGCCAGCAGTACGCCGCGGTCGGAGCCGCTGCCACTTCCGCCCTGCCGCCGGCCCTGGAGGCCCTCACCGCCGCCGCGGACCGACTGCCGGAACTGCCCGAACTGGCCGGGCTCCGCGACCACACGGCTGCCCGACTCGAGGCTGCCTCGGCGTTCGGCGCGGCCTACCGGCGCTACGTCTGGCCGACCGAGGGGCTGGAGGGCGTGAAGATCGCCCCGTTCCAGGTACTGGCGGCCGGCCGGCGCACCTTCGCCGACCGGGACCACACCTGGCACCTGGCCCTGGCCGACCGGCTGGTCGAGGCCGACCCGCTGTTCGTGACCACCCGGCGGCTGGTGGTGGATCCGGCCACCGAAGAAGGCGTTTCGTCGGCCGTGGCCTGGTGGGAAGAGCTGACCGGGGCCGGCGGCGAGGGCATGGTGGTCAAGCCCCTGGCCAACTTCACCCGCACCAAGCGCGGTCTGGTGCAGCCCGGCCTGAAGGTCCGTGGCCCGGAATACCTCCGGATCATCTACGGCCCCGACTACCTGCTGGAAGAGAACCTGAACCGGCTCAAGTCCCGCTCGGTGGGCCGTAAGCGCTCAGCCGCCCTGCGCGAGTACGCGCTCGGGCTGGAGGCTCTGGAGCGAGTGACGGCCGGGGCCCCGCTCTGGCAGGTCCACGAGGCCGTGTTCGCAGTGCTGGCGCTGGAGTCCGAGCCGATCGATCCCCGGCTCTGACACATCGGTGAGCCGAAAGGGAATTGAGGACGACGCTCGTCCCCAATTCCCTTTCGGTCCGGCTCAGGCGGTGGTCGCCGAAGGGGCCATCGGCCCCAGCGGCAGGCTGGCGCTGGCGTTGCGCGCCTCGGCCGCGGCCTTGGACGTGGCGTCGAACTCGTGGCTGTAGTAGATCGACATCGGCGAGACCCAGGCATCGGTGGCACCGGCCGCGATCACCGCGGGCATGGCGTAGGGCACCTGCGCCCGCGGCAGCGTGGCGGTGGCCGTGAACCCCTGCCCCGGAGTGGCTTCCGAGGCGGCGACGACCCGGGCCTCCGGGCCGAGGATCTCTTCCAGCGGCAGCGGCTTGTCGGCCACCACCCGCAGTTCGACCACGTCGTTGGCCCGCAGCGCACCCCGGATCAGGTGCGAGATCGCGTCGAGCTTGCCGCGCTTCCACTCGTCGTCGCGGTAGATCCGGCGGCTGACGAAGAACTGGTTGGTCGAGCTGAACACCTCGGCCACCTCACGAAGGTGGTTGGCCCGCAGCGAGTTCCCGGTCTCGGTGCCCTCGATGATGGCGTCGGCGAAGTACTCCGCCTTGGCCTCGGTGGCGCCCCAGGAGAACTCGACGTGCGCGTCGACGCCCTGCCGGGCCAGCCACATCCGCGAGATCCGGGTGAGCTCGGTGGAGATGACGAACGGGTCGCCGGCCAGGCGGCGCCGGTCACACTCGGCCCGCAGGTCCTCGACGGTCTTGATCGGCGAGGACTGGGGCACCGCGAGCACCCAGCGGATCGGCCGGGAGGTCTGCCGGGAGAAGGGCAGTTCGGCCTTGACCGCGATGTGCTCGAGCACCTCGGTCTCGACGATCCAGTCCCGCCCGGACAGCCCGGCGTCGAGCCGGCCGGACTTCACGTAGATCGGGATCTCCTGCGGCTTGAGCAGCACCGGCACGATCTCCGGGTCGTTCGAGCTCAGCCAGAGCGTGCGCGAGCCGCCGGTGAACTGCAGCCCGACCCGCTCGAAGATGCCCAGGGTGGACTGCTGCAGGCTGCCCTTGGGGATGCCGAGGGTGATCTGCTTCTGGCTCATGCGTCGTTCTCCTGCGTCGGGCTGACGATCTGCTGGACCGTGCTCACGAGCTCACTGCGGGCCACAGTGAGCTGACCGGCCGACTTGGCCGCGCGGTACTCGCTGTTGTCCGCGATCTGCGCCCGCGACTCGCTGCCGGCCTGCAGATCCTTGATCGTGACGGTGCCCGCCTCGATCTCCTTGCCGCCGGCCATCACGGCCACGGCGAAGCCCTGGGCGTTGGCGTAGGCCAGCTGCTTGCCCACCTTGCCCACCGACTCGCCCACGTACAGCTCGGTGGCGATGCCGGCGGCCCGCAGCTCGGCGGCGATCCGGGTGGCCTCGGCCGCGTCGACCTTGGGCATCACCAGCACCACGGCGTCGGCCGTGGTCTTCCGGGTGCCGTAGGAGACGCCCAGGTTGGCCAGGCCGGCCAGCAGCCGGTCGATGCCGATCGAGACGCCCACGGCGGCCACCGGGTCGTCGCTGAACCGGCTGACCAGCCCGTCGTAGCGGCCGCCGCCACCGATCGAGCCGACTCCGGCCCCGACCAGGGTGGCCTCGTAGACCGTGCCGGTGTAGTACGCCAGACCGCGGGCCAGGCCCGGGTCGAGTTTCACACTGGCCTCGCTGACGCCGAGCGCCTCCAGATGGGCCAGGAACTCGCGGACCTCGGCCACCCCCGGCTCGTCGTCCGGCAGCAGGGCGGCCAGCTCGTCGAGGGTCTTGGCCCGGGTGTCCTGCTGCACCGCGACGAAGGCGAGCAGCCGGTCGATCAGCTCCGGGGCCAGCCCGACGCCGCGGATCCGGTCACCGGAGACGTCGTAGCGGCCCTCGCCCAGCTCGGCCCGCAGCGCCTCGGCGGTGATCTTGTCGGACTTGTCGAGCACCCGGAGCACGTGCCGGGTGACCTCCGGGTCCTCCAGTCCGATGCTGTTCAGGAAGGCGTCGACCAGCTTGCGGTTGTTCACCCGGATGACGTAACCGGTGCCCGCGGTGAGTTCCAGGGCCTCGAAGGCGGCCGTGGCCAGGGCCACGATCTCGGCGTCGGCGGCGACCGTGGAGGTGCCGGCGATGTCCGCGTCGAACTGGGTGAACTGACGGAACCGGCCCTGCTCGGGCTGGGGGTCGTCGGCGCGGAAGACCGGGCCGATGTGGTAGCGCCGGAACGGCAGCTTGATCTGCTGCGGGTGGTACTGCGCGATGATCCGGGCGAACGGCACGGTGAGGTCGAAGCGCATCCCGAACTCGGTCGCTTCGCCTTCTGCGGCAGCCGGTTTGGCGGCCTCGCGGACCACGAAGATCTGCTTGTCGGCCTCTTCGCCACCACTGCCGAGCAGGGTGGGCAGCGACTCCAGCACCGGGGTGTCGAGCGGGACGAACCCGAAGGACTCGTAGACCCGAGTGATGCGGGCGACGACCTCGCCGCGCAGCAGCATCTCTTCGGGGAGCAGGTCTCGGAAACCGCGGAGGTTCTGCGGGGGGACCAGGCCGGTCATCGCTGGATTGCCTTCCTCGTGCGCTGGAACGGACGCCCGGCGCACGAGGAGACCGAAGAACGATCTACCTGTACCGGGAGGGGGTATCGAACCCCCGCCTCCTGATCCACAATCAGGTGCTCTACCACTGAGCTATCCCGGCTCGCCGAGAACAGTAGCAGGTTGTTGGCCAAGGTGTTAAACGGGCGCCCACAGGCGCTTTCGTCAGAGGGCCAGGTCGGCATCGGGATCCACCTTCTGCGCGTCCGCGAAAGCCACCTGGTCGTAGAGCGCACCCGGCTGGCGGTAGTAACGCGCCCATTCCTTGTCGCCGTACGAGAAGTGCCACCACTCGCCGTCGAAGGGCGCGAAGCCGGCCGCCATCATGGCGCGGCGCAGCAGCTGCCGGTTCTCCCAGGCCTCGCGGGAGACGAACGGCGAGAACGTGAACGCGTCCCGGTTCGCCTCCATCACCGGGGTGCCCAGGTCGACCGGCTGCTCGTCGCGCAGGATCTCCACGGCCACCGCGCCGCCGGTCGGGTAGCCCGCTACCGAGGGCACCGCGACGTTCCGATGAGCCGCCTCGACGAGCTCGTCCTCGTTCGGGTACTGCTCGCGCAGAACGTCTTTCGCGGCCTCGAAGAGGCGGGTCTGGTCCTCCAGGGGGCGGAAGCCGTACACCACCTTGAGAGTCAGCGAGCGGTCGAGGTTCTTCAGTTCCTGACCAGCGGCGTAGAGCATGTCCACGACCGGCCGGCGCACGTAGATCGTGTCGCCGGTGAGCTCGCTGCGCTCGGCCGGATGGTGCTCGACCCGCAGCACCCCCTGGGCCGGAACCGGCTCGAAGAGAACGACTTCGTCCACCTCGATCACCGGGACCTCGGCGTAGTCGGCGTACTTCAGCATCTTCTCTTCGAGGAGCTGGTAAACGTCTTCCCGGGTTCCCACGTGCGGCCTTCCATGCTTGATGTGCTCAGGCGGTCGGATGTTCCGGCGGCGTCGGCCGCGCCCGCGCACAGGCGCGTTCGTGAGGGCGGACCGCCGGGGGCGGAGGGCGCCGATCGGTGTGGGCTCAACCGTTCAGGTCTGGTCGACCTGGTTCAGCGGGAGCCAGCACCCACCGGCGAGATATGGACGCCGTGATGGGCATGCGTGGGCATGGCGGAGCGCGACCCGACGGTCTGCGCAGTAGCCGAGAAGATGCCCATGATGTTGCGCACGGTAGCAAGGCGGGCGCTGTAGAGGCAAACCAAACTAAGGACGCTGGTGAGCCTCGAGCGCTCGAGGCCCACCAGCGTCTTCAGTCGGGTTTTGTTCTACCCCAGCTCGGCCTGGACCAGCGGGGCCACCTTCGTGCCCATCAGCTCGATCGCCCGCAACACCTGGTCGTGCGGCAGGGTGCCCACACTGATGTGCAGCATGAACCGCTCTACCCCCAGGAGACGCTGCACCTCCACGATCTTCTGCGCCACCTGCTCGGGGCTGCCCAGCACCAGCGATCCGCCGCGCCCCCGCAGATTGTTGAACGTGTTCTTGGTCATCACACCCCAGCCGCGCTCGCGACCCAGCTGCGTCATCGCCTGGGCGTAGGACGGGTAGTACTCCGTCACCGCCTGCTCCGCCTCCGGCGCGACATACCCATGCATGTGCACGGCGAGCGGCGCGTCCTTCGCTTCGAACCCCGACTCCTTCAGCGCCCGCCGGTGCAGTTGGGCCAGAGGGACGAACTGCGCGGGCTGGCCGCCGATGATGGCCAGTGCGACCGGCAGCCCGTAGGACGCGGCCCGCACGATGGACTGCGGAGTGCCCCCTACGGCGATCCAGACCGGGAGTTTGCGTTCCGGACGGGGGTAGACGCCCTGCTCGTGCAGCTCCGGCCGGAACTGCCCCTGCCAGGTGATCTTTTCTTCCTGGGTGAGCTCGACCAGGAGGTCGAGCTTCTCGGCGAACAGGTCGTCGTAGTCGCTCAGGTCGTAGCCGAACAACGGGAACGACTCGATGAACGAGCCCCGGCCCGCCATCAGCTCGGCGCGGCCCCCGGAGATCAGGTCGAGCGTGGTGAACTCCTGCCAGACCCGCACCGGATCGGCACTCGAGAGCACGGTGACCGCACTGGTCAGCTTGATCTTCTGGGTACGCCCGGCGGCCGCGGCGAGGATCACGGCCGGCGCGGAGGCGGCGAAGTCGGCCCGGTGGTGCTCGCCGATGCCGTAGACGTCCAGCCCCACCTGTTCGGCGAGCTCGATCTCCTCCAGCACCTGACGCAGCCGCAGGCCGTGCGGAGTCGGCACACCGCCCACCGGGTAGGTGTCCGCGAAGGTGGTGATGCCCAGTTCCATCGTCGTCCTCTCGCACACTGGTTGAACGCTGAACCAGAGCCTAGCGGGGCGCCCGGGGGTGGAGAATCGCCTGGTCGGGGTGGGAGAGGCAAGTTTGTCGGTGGCAACCCATAGGCTCTGTCGTGTGATGGAACGATGAGCAAAGCGGACGCCGTACGGGCCCTGCGCGAGGCCCGGTTCGCGCGGTACGCCGCGCAGAAGAAGGCCGAGACCAAGGCGCAGCCCGCGCGCGCGGCCCGCTCGGCGACCGTGGCCGAGTCCGCGCCCAGCGTGACCGTCGAGCAGATCGAACTGGTGGGTGAGGCCGGCACCGGGGCGAAGCCGCGCAAGAAGGCGGCCGCCAAGAAGACGGCGGGGCGTCGCGGGGCCAAGGCGGGCCAGGCCGCGGGTGGTGCGGGGGCTGACGCGGGTACGGCGGCTGCGGTTGACGCAGGCACGGCGGTCGGTGGGGGCGCGGCGGTTGACGCAGGCGCTGCGGCTGGCGCAGGTGCTGCGGCTGGCGCAGGCGCTGCGGCCGACGGGAGCGTTTCGGCTGGCGGGGCGGCTGCGGCTGACACGGGTACGGCTGCCGGTGGCGGCGCTGCGGCTGACGCAGGCACGGCGGCAGATCTGGGCGTAGAGGGTGCGTCTGACGCTGGGGCCCCTGCTGGGCAGGGTGTCGGCGGTAACGCGACGCCCGGCGAAGCAGCGGCGAGCGAGGCGGCCGAGACCGAGGTCGCATCCCCCGCGGCTGGTCCGGCCGAGGCCGATCAGGCGAGCAGTGCGGGCGAGGCCTCAAACGTGGCTGAAGTCATCGACCTTCGGGCCCGGGCTCAGGGTGCGGGCACTGCCGGGGATACTGCCGGCGCTGCAGAGGTCGCGGCGGCCGAGGAAGCAGACGAGCCGGAAGAGCTCTGCGGCCACAGGAGCATGAACGGCCGCACCTGCACCCGCCCGAAGGGCCACCCGCAGAAGAGCCACCGCTACAACTGAACGCAGCTGGCCGGGCCGGCACCCCCGTAGGGCGAGGGGCCGAGCCCGCCCGGCCGAACACCCCGTTCACCGAGCACCGCTGAGCGCCCCTTCTTGACGACCGGACTCAGCCCCCACCCGGAACAAGCCCGCGTCAGCGCCCCCACCCGGCCGGCACATCCTCAGTGCCCCACCCTTAGGTCGCGCACCTGCAGCAGCGGCTGACTCTCGCCGACGTCGGGCTCCCCTGCCCCATGGCCGGACCGGTCGCGCGCCCTCGACTACCTGCCTGCGCCCCCGTGCAAGCGACGCCGACCCGGGCGAGCGCCTGCCCAAGAGCATGCCCCCTCCCCCAGCGAACCCCTGCCAATAGGCCTGCCCTCCCCCAGGCAAACTTCCGCCGACGGGCCTGCCCTCCCTAGGCCCCCCTGCACGGCCCCCATCAGCGGGCCCGGCCGCCACACCCACCGCCATGCCCCATGCCCTACGATCGGATGACAAAAGCGCCCGCGCCGAGATCGGATGCCAAAAGTTGCCCTAGGAGCAACTTTTGGCATCCAATAACCGGCCCCGCGAAAAAGACATCCAATCCTGTGCCATCACCATTCGCCGACAGTGACCAGCAGCAGCCCAACACCACCGCGCGGGGCCCTCGGCCTAGGAAGCAGTCCGCTCCGACACGGAAGACAGGGGTGAGGCGATGTCTTCAAGGTTGCGGTTCTCCGCGTCCACCCCGAGCCACCATTCCATCAGCCCGGCCACCATCATCAGCCCGGCCCCGAGGTAGTACCCGAGGGCCACCGAGCTGAAGCTCTCCGTCTCGACCAGCCGGCCGAACAGCAGCGGGCCGATGATTCCGCCGAGCCCGGTGCCCACCGCGTAGAAGAAGGCGATCGCCATCGCGCGGGTCTCCATCGGGAAGATCTCGCTCACCGTCAGGTAGGCCGAGCTGGCTCCCGCTGAGGCGAAGAAGAACACCACGCACCAGGCCGCGGTCAGCGTAACCGCGCTGAAGACCTCTTGCTGGAACAGGATTCCGGTGACGACCAGGAACACCGAGCTGAGCACGTAGCTCAGGGTGATCATCATCCGGCGGCCGATTGTGTCGAAGAACGGGCCCAGGATCACCGGGCCGAGGAAGTTCCCCAGGGCCAGCGGGATGATGTAGAGGCCCGCCGTGCCCGAGCCGATGTCGAAGAACGTGGTCAGTACCAGGCCCTGGGTGAAGAACACCGCGTTGTAGAGGAACGCCTGGCCCACGAACAGGCCCAGCCCCAGGGCCGAGCGGCTCGGGTAGGTGCGGATCATCGTGCGGATGATCTCGAAGACCTTCACCGGGCCACGCTCGCGGATCGAGATCGCGGCCGAGTCGAGCACCGGGTCGAGCTTCAGCTTGTCCTGGTGCTCCACGGTGTGCTCGATGCCCTCGACGACCTGTTCGGCCTCCTCGTGCTGGCCGTGGATCGTCAGCCAGCGCGGGCTCTCCGGCACGTTGCGCCTGACCAGCAGGATCACCAGGCCGAGCACGGCGCCCAGGCCGAACGCGACCCGCCAGCCCACGTCGGCCGGGAAGATGTCGGTGTCCAGCAGCACCAGGGTCAGGGCGGCGCCGACGGCCGCGCCCAGCCAGTACGAGCCGTTGATCATCAGGTCGATCCGGCCACGCAGGCGGGCCGGCATCAGCTCGTCGATCGCCGAGTTGATCGCCGCGTACTCGCCGCCGATCCCGGCGCCGGTGAAGAAGCGGCAGACGTAGAACCACCACACGTTCATCGAGAACGCGGTGAGCACGGTGGCCACCAGGTACACCCCGAGGGTGATCATGAACAGCTTCTTGCGGCCGTGCTTCTCGGTGAGCTGACCGAAGTACAGCGCGCCCAGACAGGCTCCGGCCACGTACACGGCTGCGGCCTGCCCGATCTGCGAGGCGGAGAGCTCCAGCCCGCTGCCGGCCTCGGTCAGCCGGTCGCCCAGGGCGCCGACGATGGTGACCTCGAGGCCGTCCAGGATCCAGACCGTGCCCAGGCCGATGAGGACGGTGATGTGCCAGCTCGACCACGGCAGTCGATCAAGACGAGCTGGAAGATTGCTCCGCAGGACCCGGCCGTCCCCCGATCCCTGCTGCGGCGTCGTCGTCACCCCACCGACCTTGAACCCGTGATCGCCGGCGTGCACTTCGAACTGCCGCACTTGCCGGAAAGTTCCCGTCGCCGGGTGGTCGATCATCACCGCGGAAGCTCTGCCCCGGCCGTCACCCCGGCCCTAGGCTGGGGTTATGCAGAGCAGTCTGTTCCACGAGTCGAATCTCGAGATCTCCGGTCAGAACCGGTTCGCGCTCCAGAACTCGCAGATGCTGCGGGTCGCGCTGGGCCCTGACGTGCTCGCGGCCAAGGGGGCGATGGTCGCGTACCAGGGGCAGGTGTCCTTCAACCACGAGGGCTCCGGCAGCGTCGGCAAGCTGCTGAAGAAGGTCCTCACCAACGAGGACCTGCCGCTGATGCGGGTCACCGGCCGGGGCGAGGTGTTCTTCGCCAACGAGGCGGGCTACATCCACCTGGTCGACCTGACCGGTGACGCGCTGAGCGTCAACGGGCAGAACCTGATCGCCTTCGACGCCAGCCTGAGCTGGGACATCAAGCGGGTGCAGGGGGCCGGCATGATGGCCGGCGGCCTGTTCAACACGGTGATCTCCGGCCAGGGCACGGCCGCCCTGGTGTCAGTCGGCCAGCCGGTGGTGCTGGACTGCTCGCAGCAGCCCACCTACGTCGACGTGCAGGCCGCGGTCGCCTGGTCGGCGAACCTGGTGCCGGACATCGTCTCCAGCATGAACATGCGCTCGATGCTGCGCGGCGGCACCGGCGAGGCCTTCCAGTACGCCTTCCACGGGCCGGGTTTCGTGATCGTGCAGCCCAGCGAGTGGAGTGCGGGCGCCCAGCAGGCGCAGCAGTCCGGCGGGGGCGGCGGCGGTCTGGGCGGCCTGTTCAGCTGACCAACACCCGAACGGACGCTGTGGCCGGGTTTTCGGCGACAGCGTCCGTTCAGGGCAAATTATGGACGCTCGTGAGCACCCGAGTCGCTCGGGTCACCGGCGATCTGGTCACCGAGCCAAATCCGCAACTCCTCGAGCATCGGCACCGAGATCCCGTGTCCGCCGGAAACTCTCAGGGCCCTTACCAAGGCGCGTGAATCGTCCTTAAGGTAGTTCCAGGTACGGTCGAGCAGTTCGCGCGGGATCACCACATCGTCCAGGCCCTGCCCGACGAAGATCGGCACCTCGGTCAGGTGGCCGGGATCCACCGGCACGCCGGCCTCGAAAGGCAATGTGCCATAAAGGATCGCTGCGCCGGCGAAGCGCTGCGGCCGATCCAGCACCAGACCTCCGGCGAAGGCCGCTCCCCCGCTGAACCCGATCAGGTACACCGGGCGCTCCCCCGCGAACCCGTCGATCCAGGCCGTGAACCAGTCCATGGTCTCGCGCAGGGATTCAGCCCGCGGCCGCCCGATGCCTCGGTTGGCGAACCAGGCGTAGCCCCCGCCCTCGGCGATCGGCGCCCGCAACGCCACGTACTCGGCCGTCTCAGGTAGACGACCGGCGAGCCCGACGATGTCCTGCTCGTTCGAGCCGCGCCCGTGGAGCAGCACCACCAACGGCCTGCGCTCCCCCTCCACCGGACTGCCTGAGTGACGCGCGACCACCGGTTCGGGAAATGCCGAATGCTTGAGCATTCAAGCATCATACCCGGGTCGATCAGTTCTGCGGCTTCCGCCGGATCCGCCGCGACCCGGGTCGCCCGGTCGGACTGGTCCGGAACAACGACTCCTGGGTCAGCCCGGCCACCAGCCGGCCGTCCTCGCTGAACAGCCGGCCGGAGTACATGCCCCGGCCCGCCGCGATCGAGTGGCCGGTCAGATCCATCAGCACCCAGTTGTTCAGATCGACCGGCCGATGGAACCAGATCGCATGGTCCAGGCTGGTCAGCAGCATCTCCGGCGACGGGACGGTGAGCGTGGTCAGGCCGGTGAGGATGTCGGACAGGTAGGTGAGCACGCAGGCCTGCAGGTGCGGATCGTCGGGCAGGGGAACCTGCGACCGGGCCCAGACCCGGGACGGGCGAGCCTGCGCATCGGCCAGGACCGAGCGCGCGCCCGCTGCCTCGACGAAGTCGATGCCCACGGTGTCCGCCTCGAGCTGGGCCGGCGAGCCGAGCTCGGGCGCCGGCTCGTGCGGCATCACCTCGGCCTGCAGGTCGGGACCGTCTTCGGGCCGGTGGAACGACGCCGCCAGGTTGAGCACCACCTTCCCGCCCTGGCGGGCCACCACCCGGCGGGCCGAGTACGAGCGGCCGTCCCGGTCGCGGTGCACCTCGAAAATAACCGGGCGAGAGGGATCCCCGGGCCTCAGGAAGTAGCCGTGCAGCGAGTGTGCGGGCCGGTCCGTCCCAACCGTGTGGCCGGCCGCGCGCAGCGCCTGGGCCGCCACCTGACCACCGAAAAGCCCACGGGGGTCTGGATAGAGCGTGCCGGAACGGTAGAGGTCGGTGTCGATCTCCTCGAGCGTGAGCAGCTCGATCAGACTGGGGACGCTGGCGACGATGACGACCTCCCGATGACGAAATCCAGGCGAGCGTACCGGCTGCCTGTTTAGTGTCCACAGGTATGACGAATTCTCCGACCGTGACCCCGCGCAGCCGCGTGATCGGCCGCATCGCCGACCATCTGGCCGCCCTCGACCCCGGGCACCCGTTGCGGGTTGGCGTGGACGGCATCACCGCCGCCGGCAAGACGACCTTGGCTGCCGAACTGGCGGTTGCCGTGGCCGAGCGCGGGCGTCCGGCGATCGCGCTGAGCCTGGACGGCTACCACCACCCGCGCGCCCGCCGGTACCGGCAGGGCCGCGAGTCGGCGGCGGGCTACTACGAGGACGCCTACGACACCGCGGCCGTGCGCCGGGAACTGCTTGACCGACTGGGGCCGGAAGGCGACGGGCTCTATCGCACCCGGGTGATCGACCTGGCCAGTGATCAGGTGCTCGCCGAAGATCCTCAGACCGCAGCGCGCGATGCCGTGCTCATCGTGGACGGGAGTTTCCTCCAGCGTTCCGAACTCGTCGGCGGATGGGACCAGATCGTCTTCGCGCAGGTGGATTTCGAGGTCGCGCACGCCCGGGCGGTGGTACGTGACGCCGATCTACTGGGCAGCTCGGAGAGGGCGGCCGAGCTGTACACGAACCGGTATCACGCAGCCTGCCGACGTTACCTCGCCGAGCACGATCCGCTTGCCAAGGCCCCGATCGTGGTCGAGAACAACGACCCGGCCAATCCTCACCTTGTCCGCATCGGCGGGACGGAAGGTACGGCAGTGCAGCTGTTCTCGTACGGAACCCTGCAACTGCCCGAAGTGCAGCGGTCCCAGTTCGGCCATCTGCTCGACGGGCAGGCAGACAGCATTACCGGCTACCAGCAGGAGTGGCTGACCATCACCGATCCGGCGGTGATCGCCGCGAGCGGCACCGACCGCCACCCCGTCGTCCGCGCTGCAGATCCCACCCGTTCGGTGGACGGATCGGTGTTCACCATCACCCCGGCCGAACTGGCGGCGGCCGATCTCTACGAGGTGGACGACTACCGACGATTCCTGGTGCCACTGGCGTCCGGAGCGTCGGCCTGGGTGTACCTGGCCGTCGAAGGCTCCTGAATCAGCGATACGACATCGAGGTAGCGCCGCTAAGGAATGCTTGCTACGGTCTTCCCATAGCAACGCTACGAGCCGATCGTGGCATCGATTCGCAGAGGAGATCGTCAAGATGAGCCAGCAGCGGGTAGCAGTCGTCACCGGGGCGTCGCGGGGCATCGGCCGACAGATCGCTCTGGATCTGGCCGCGCAGGGCCAGGCCGTGGTGGTCGGTTACGCGGGCCGGGCCTCGGCCGCCGAGGAGGTCGTTCAGGAGATCACCGCGGCGGGTGGCCGGGCCCTGGCCTTCCAGGCCGACGTGGCCGACGAGAAGGCCGTGGCGGCGATGTTCGACGCCGCCGAACAGTCGTTCGGCGGGGTGGACGTCGTGGTCAACTCCGCAGGCCGGATGGCGTTGGCGCCGATCGCCGAGTTCGACCTCGACGAACTGGACGCCATGCACCGGACCAACATCCGGGGCACCTTCGTGGTGGCCCAGCAGGCGGCCCGCCGGGTGCGCTCGGGCGGCGCCGTGATCGTCCTGTCCACGTCGGTCGTGGGGCTGCAGTTCCCGAACTACGGGCCCTATGCGGCCAGCAAGGGCGCGGTCGAGGCGATGACCCTGGTGCTGGCCCGGGAGCTGCGCGGGCGCGACATCACCGTCAATGCGGTCGCTCCCGGCCCCACCGCCACCGAGCTGTTCCTGGAGGGCAAGGACGAGGCGACCATCGACCACCTGGCCAAGCAGCCGCCGCTCGAGCGGCTCGGCACCCCGCAGGACATCGCCCAGGTGGTGGCGTTCCTGGCCGGGCCCGGCGGGCGCTGGGTCAACGGGCAGGTGCTGCGGGCCAACGGCGGTATCGTCTGAGGCCGCTCAGGCCCTCACGTGCTTAGGGCGGCGGTGAAGTCGGCCAGTCGGGCGAGTCCCTCCTGCAGTTCGGCCACCGAGGCCGCGTAGGACAGGCGCACGTAGCGTTCGGCCCCCAGCCGGCCGAAGTCCTTGCCCGGGGTGAGCGCCACGTGCTTCTCGGCCAGCAACCGCTCGCAGAACTCCCACGCGCCCAGGCCGGTGCCGGACACGTCGAAGTAGGCGTAGAAGGCCCCGTCCGGCGGCACCGGCACCGGTAGACCGGCGGCCTGCAGCCCTTCCAGCACCACGGCCCGGCGGCGCTCGAACTCCAGCCGCCGGGCCTCGGCCACCTCCAGCGACTGCGCGGTGAAGCACTCCAGCGCAGCGATCTGGGCCGGGGTCGAGGGGCAGATGTAGTAGTTCTGGGCCAGCCGTTCCATCACCGGGGCGAAGTCCTGCGGCACCACGCACCAGCCCAGCCGCCAGCCGGTCATGCCGAAGTACTTCGAGAAGCTGTTGATCACGAAGGCGTCCGGGTCGCTGCTCAGCACGCTGGCCGGGGCCCGGCCGTCGGCGTCCCGGCGGCCCAGGTTCAGGTAGATCTCGTCGACGATCCGCCAGGCGTCGCGCTCGCGGGCGAAGTCGCAGATCGCCTTCAGCTCGGACCCCTCGATCGAGGTGCCGGTGGGGTTGGACGGCGTGGCGATCATGATTCCGCGAGTGCCCGCCGTCCAGTTCGCCTGCACCGCGGGCAGGTCGAGCTGGAATCGCGACTCCGCCGTGGTCGGCACCAGAACCACCTCGGCGCCGAAGCTCTCGGCGAACTGCCGGTTGCAGGGGTAGGACGGATCGCTGATCAGCACCTCGTCGCCCGGGTCGACCAGCGCCGCGCTGACCAGGAGCAGGGCGGCCGAGGCACCGGCGGTGACCACGATGCGCCCCGGATCGACCTCCACGTCGTGCTCGCTGCGGTAGAAGCCGGAGATCGCCTCCCGCAGTTCCGGCAGGCCGGTGGCCCCGGTGTACGGCAACGGCCGGCCGTCGGCGACCTTCTCCAGGGCGCTGAGCACCGCCGGAGGAGCGCCGAAGTCCGGCTCGCCCAGATTCAGCCGGATCACCGGGTGCCCCTGCGACTCCAGCGCCAGCGCCCGCTTTCCGAACTCCATGGCGTAGAAGGGCTGGACGGCGGCGGCGCGGCGGGAAGGTCTCACCCGGACAGGATAGGAACACCGCCGGTGTCCCGTTCGTCCGTGCTCATGCACGGCGGGCATGCGGCGGAAGAGGGCGGGCAGGGATGAAGGCAGGGACGGATACCGTGGCGGACGTGAACCTGATCGAGGTCATCGACCTGGAGGTGGGCTACGGGCTTCCGGTCTGCCCACCGATCAGCCTGGCGGTGGCCCCGGGCGAGGTGGTGGCCGTGATCGGCGCCAACGGCTCGGGCAAGTCCACCCTGCTGCGCACCGTGGTCGGTCTGCTGAACCCGCTGGGCGGCACCCTGCAGATGCTCGGTGCCGGCCTGGACGAGCGCAGCACCACCTTCCGCGCGTCCGTGGCCTCCGAACTGGGCGACGAGGCGTTCTTCCCCAGCCTGACCGTGCGCGAGCACCTGCTGCTCACCTGCTACGGGCACGGCGTCGACGACCCGGACGACGTGACCGACCACCAGCTAGAGGTTTTCGGCCTCACCGAGCGCTCGGCCGCGCTGCCCGCCGCGCTCTCCTCCGGCCAGCGCCGTCGCCTGGCCCTGGCCGCGGCCTTCGCCCGGCCGCGCTCGCTGATGATCCTCGACGAGCCGGAGCAGCGGCTCGACGCGGCGATCCGGGACGCGCTGGCCGGCTGGCTGGTCGAGGAGCGCGAGGCCGGGGGCAGCGTGCTGATGGCCACGCACGACCCGGTGCTCCTGGTCACCGCGGCCACCCGGGTGCTGGCGATCTCCGACACCGAGGTCCGCCTGGTCGATCCCGAACGGGGAGCACAGATCATCCGGCACGAACTGTGAGCCGACCGCTGCCCTCGGGCACCCAGGTGCGGCGGGCCACCCGCGACGCGACCCGCTACCACTCGGACGCCCGGCTCGGCGATCTGCTCGGTGACGTCTACACCGGTCTGCTCACGATCGCGCTGGCCGCTTCGATGATCTTCGCGCTGTCCTCCCGGCTGGCCCCGGAGGCGGGTGGGTTCGGGCGGGCCGCGCAGGAGGGGCCCGGGCTGGCCGTCGGCTGGATCGCGGTGCTGCTCGCGGTCGCCGCGGTGGCGTCGTTCGTCGGTCTGGTCACCCGGCTCGGCCCGTTGTCGTTGTCTGCGGCCGAGTCCGCCTGGTGGCTGCCGCTGCCGGTGGACAGGCGCTCACTGCTGCGCCCGGCCGCTGTGCGCTGGCCGGCGATCGGTCTGGTGGTGGGGGCGATCAGCGGCGCGGCGGTGGCGGTGGCTCTGCCCGCGGGAACGGCGGCGCTGCTCGGCTCCACTGCGCTGGGGGCTGTGTTCACGGTGACGCTGGTGATCGTGGCCGGGCTGCTTCAGCCCCAGCCGCAGGCCATTCGGGCCTTGCGGTGGTCGGCCGACGGAGTGGCCCTGGCCGTGCCGGTGGTGGGCATCGTCCTGGCCTTCGCCGGCACTGCCCCGCCCCACCCCGGCCTGATCACCCTGCCCCTCGCCCTGCTCCTGACCGGCGTTGCCGTCGCCCTCGGCCGTAGGTGGGACAACCGCCTGGACTCCGTGCACGGCGCCGACCTCCGGCACCGCGGCTCGGTCACCGACGAGGCCCTGGTGGCAGTGCTCTCGCTGGACACCCGCGCCCTCGGCCGCGCGCTCACGATCCGCTCCGAGTCTCCCCAGCGTTCCCGGTCGTCCCGGATGTCCTGGCTCACCCACGTCCCTCGTTCCTGGCGCCCCTCGGCCGCGCTGATCACTTCGGACGCGTTCCTGTTCGCCCGCGCCCCGCGCCGGATCGCCCAGATGGTGCTGTCCCTGACCCTGCCCGGCATCGGCCTGCTGGTGCCCGATCCGGGCCCGGCCACCACCATCGTCCTGCTGCTGATCGGTGGGTACATCGCTTCGCTGGCCACTGGTGAGGGCGTGCGCCGGGCCCAGCTCAGCCCCGGCCTCGACGCCGCCCTGCCGATCGCCCAGCGGATGGTCCGCCTGAGCCGGCTGGCCCTTCCGGCCACGGTGATGACCGCGTGGTTCGTCGCGATCACGGCCGTGCTGGGCTGGCGCTACGGCGACCCGGCCGGCTGGGTGCTGCTCGGCCTGCTCACCGGCCCGGCCTGGGGCGCCGCCACGCTGCGGGCCGGATACCGGCCGGTGCCCACCTTCGGCGGCCCGCTGATCTACACCCCGATGGGCTCGCTGCCGCCCGGGCTCAGTGCATCGATGTTGCGTGGCCCCGACCTGGCGCTGGTGGGTAGCGTTCCGGTCGTGGTCGCACTCGTCACCGGCACCACTGCGCCGGTGCTGTTCGCCCTCGCGCTGATGCTCAGCCTGGGCACCGCGCTCTTCGCCGTCTACGAGCCCGACCCGACTCCCCACCCAACTGGACCGACCGGCGCGAGCCGGGCCACCGAGCGTCCATCTGTTCCCACCCACGCCACCCCTGCCACCCCCGCCGACCCGAGGGAGCCGAAGTGACCGAGGAAGCCATCGCCCCACCCACCGCCGAGGTGCAGAACGCCTGGACCCTGCTGCTCGAGGCGTTGGCCCGGGCCGGTTACACGGTGGACGAACTACTGCGGCCGGGCGCCGCCCCGACCGACATCGCCGCCGTTCAACAGGCGATCGGCCGGGCCCTGCCGACCGACCTGGCCGGGCTCTACCAGCTCAGCGACGGGCAGACCGACTGGTACCAGCTCAGCCACGGCGCCCATGCGCAGACCGTTCGCCAGCAGGGACGCTGGGTGTGCGCGGTGTTCGGCGACGGCTGGAGCTTCGACCCGGTGGGCAAGGTCGCCGACGGCTGGCGGAACTGGGACGAGGTCCGCGCCGGCTACACCCCTGAGCAACTGGCCGAGGACTTCGACAGCGCGGTGGAGGTCCGCGACGGCGACCCGGTGCAGGGCCTCTACACCTCGCCCGACTGGATCGGTTTCGCCACCGACGGCGGCGGCAACCAGCTCGCGGTCGACCTGGTCCCGCAGCCCGGCGGCACGGTCGGGCAGGTGATCGTGATCGGCTCGGACGAGGACCTGCGCCGGGTGGTCGCCCCCGGGATCGTGCAGTTGCTGGAGCTCTGCGCACGGCGGGTGTCCGAGGTGGACGCCGCGCAGGTGAGCGAGGACGGCGTGCTGCTCTACGACCTGGAGGGCTGACCCGCACCGGCCGCCCACACCCCCGACCAGAACTGCGTGACCAGCGGTTCCGGCTCCGGTGACGTCATGGCCCGCTGGGTGAGCAGGATGCCGGCCGAGCCGCCGGGGGTTGCGGCCCAGTAGGTTCCCAGCCCGCCCGACCAGCCGAAGCTACCGGCCGGCTCCCCGTCGCCGGCCACCGTGCGCACGCTCAGGCCGTAGCCCCAGCCGTGGGTGTCGAAGAAGCCGGGCATCGAAATGGTGTTCTGCTTCTGCTCTTCGGTGAGCTGGTCGGTGGTCATCGCGGTGAAGAGCTCTTCGGACAGCAGGCGGCGCCCCTCGAAAACACCCCGGCCCAGCATCAGCCGGGTGAAGGCAAGCAGGTCCTCCGCCGTGGAGACGAGCCCGCCGGCGCCCGACTCCAGCGGCGGCGGGCTCGTCCACTGCCCGCCCTCGGCCGGGTCGAACAGCTCCAGCCCACCCGTTGGGCCAGGCTGGTAACTCGTTGCCAGACGGTCGATTTTGGACGACGGCACGCAGAATCCCGTGTCTCTCAAGGCGAGCGCACCGAACAGCCGCTGCTGCAGAACCTGCTGCAAGGTGGCCCCCGCCGCCCTGGCCATCAGCACGCCCAGCACGTCGCTCGCGGTGTTGTACATCCACTGCGCACCGGGCTGGTGCAACAGCGGCAGGGCGGCCAAGGCGGCCAGGTACTCGTCAGGCGCGACGGTGCGGGCCGGCTGCGGCGGACCCGGCGCACCGGGCGCCCGGTCGAGTTCGGCCTGGATCGGGTAGGTGCCGGGCGGGGCCATCACCTGGCCGAACCCCGCGGTGAAGGTGAGCAGGTCGCGCACCAGGATCGGGCGCTCGGCCGCAACCGTGTCGTCGACCGGGCCGGACAGGCTGCGCAGCACGCGGAGGCCGGCGAGCTCGGGCAGCAATCCCTCGACCGGCTCGTCCAGGCCGAACACGCCCTCCTCGACCATCTGCAGGGCGGCGAATGCCACGATCGGCTTGGTCAGCGACGAGATCCGGAAGATGGTGTCCGGCCGCATCGGCGTCGGGTCGTCGAGGCCCTGGGTGCCGATGACCAGCACCTCGGTCTCGTCGCCGCAGACCACCGCCGCGACCAGGCCGGGCACCGCGCCCGCGGCGACCTGGTCGGCAAGGTCGGCGTGGAGCCGGCTGAGGACTTCGGCGGACATCGGCACAGGCTCGGCTCCCAGGGCGTCGGCGGCTGTCAGGTCTCGGCGGTTGTCAGGGTCTGGCGGGTTGGCCAGGCTTCGACAGTTCGTCTCTTGGTTCAGGACCGCCCCGGCCGGCGAAACTCATCGCTTCGCCACTAGGCATCAGCCAGCCCTGGCGGCCACTTACGCCGAGATGAACCACTGGTACCCACTGGGCCCGCGCCGAGGAATACCCGATCCGCAACTGCACCAGGGCACCACCCGTTCAAGCCCACCCGCCGCCCCGATGAACCCCTTCTGGGATTGGCTTCAGACACCCCCGTGCGCGCTCACCCCGTGATCGCTGGTGTCGCCCCGGCCCCGGCCGATGGGTCGGGGCTCGAGTTGAACGTGTACGCATGGTTCACCTGGTACCAGGTGGACCATGCGTACACGTCGCGAAATGGTCGGAACCCAGGCGCCCCACGCGTGAGCCGCGGGGCAGCACCTCCGTGCGATGCGCCAGCACTACCCCAGCCAGCACGACCACAGCCACCGGCCACGGCCAGCACAGTCAGCACGGCCACCAGCCACAGCCAGCACGGCCACCAGCCACCGCCCCAGCCAGCGCGAAGGAGTACCCGCCACCCGGGAGCACCCACCCTCCCTTCACTGCCTCAGGCGGATCGCGGCTGCACCTCCCGCCAGGCCAGGAACCGGGCCATCACCGCGCGGTAGCCCCCGCCGAAGGCGAACTCGTCGAGCAGCCGGGCCGCCGCCGCACCGCGCAGCACGTCTTCGGCCGGGACCCACGCCGCATACAGCTGGACACCACGCCGGGCGGCCCAGGTGACCCGCACCGAATCACCCGACCAGGCCTGCACCGCAGCCGGCACCACGGCCAGCACCTCACCGCTGGCGTCGCGCAGCAGCGCCAACACCGGAAGGGCCTGCGGCGGTGTGAACACGCGGGCCGATGGATCGCTGGGAGGGAACTCATGGACGGCTCGTGACTGCCTCGGCTGCATTAGCACCCCCGCGGTTCACGCTGCTGGCGACACGCCGATTCTATCGAACATCTGTTCGAACGACCATGCCGTCATCGGCCTTCCGGGCCCGGGCCTTAAACTCCGGGAATGCCCAGCCTCGGCCGCCCTCGCGCGAAGGGCCCGTCCCCTTCCGGCCTCGGCACCGAGCGGGACATCCTCGACGCGGCGGCCCACCTGTTCTGCACCGCGGGCTACGGCAGTACGAGCACCCACAAGATCGCCGCCCGGGCCGGGATCAGCCAGGCCTCGATGTACCACTACTTCCCCGGCAAGCAGGCGATCCTGCTGCGTCTGCTGCTGCAGACCGTGCGGCCCTCGGTGCAGTTCGCCACCGCTCTGAGCGACCGACCCGAGCCCGCAGACGTCCGTTTGTGGGCTCTGTGCTCCTACGACACCCGCCTGCTGCTGTCAGGCCGGGACAACATCGGCGCGCTCTACCTGCTGCCCGAGGTCGACCAGGAGCCGTTCGCCGAGTTCCACTCCGAACGGGAACGACTCTACGCCGTCTACCGCGAACTGGTCGCCTCCGTAACGGAATCCGATCCCGAGGCCGCCCAGCAGGCCACGGCGCTGGTGACCGGACTGGTCGAGTCGGTGATCCTGCGACGCCGCACCGAGGGAGCCATGGCGGCCGACGAGGTGGCCCCAGCGATCGCCGACGCGGCCCTGCGGGTACTCCGGGTACCCGAGCGACGGCTGCGCGAGGCGGCCCGCTCCCCCTTGGCCGTCCCTGAGGAAGTGATGTCGTGAGCGTGCTCGACTGGCAAGAGGACTCATCGCTCGGGCTGACCGGCCCGCCGCTGCGACTGCACCCGATGATCGTTGGCTACGAACCGATCCGCGAGTCCATCTCGATTCTCGGCGGCGATCCGGCGGTGTTCCTGCTGGAGCCGGTGACGGTCAGCGCGGTGGTGCACGAGAACGGCTGGCTGCTGGTCGATTCCGGCTTCAACGTCGACGTGGTGCGCGATCCGGTCGAGCGCGCAACGTATTACAACTGGGACAGCTACACCGCACTGTTGCCCCCGGGTGACCCACTGGCCGACCAGGTGGCCGAACTCGGGCTTTCCTGGGGCGATCTGCGCGGGTGCATCGTCTCGCACGTGCACCTCGACCACACCGGCGGGCTGCGGCTGCTCGGGCCCGACGTGCCGGTCCTCATGCAACGCGCCGAGTACGAGTTCGCCCGTCAGATACCTGACCTCGACGAGAAGCACGTCGTGGTGCCGGGCGACTATCTGCGCGAAGATCTGAACATCGTGCTGCTCGACGGAGACACCCTGCTGGCCCCCGGCGTCACTGCTCTGGACACGCGCGGTCACACCCCGGGGCACCAGTCGGTGATGGTCGAACTGCCCAGCCGTACCGTGGTTCTGGCCTGCGACGCGGCCGATCTGAAGCGCAATGTCCTCGAGGCCGTGCCGTGCGGCACGGTGATGCGCCCTCAGGACGAGCCGTTCGCCCTGACCGCGATCCAGCGTCTGCACGAACTGGATCAGCGGCCAGGGGTGGAGGTCTGGCCCGGGCACGACCCGGACTGGCCCGCCTGGCAGGAGAAGACGGTCTCCTAGGGCGTCAGATCACCAGGCCACGCTGAAGTACTGGGTCTCGGTGTACTCCTCCAGGCCGATCCGTGCACCCTCCCGGCCGATTCCGCTCTGCTTGACACCACCGAACGGGGCCGAGGGGTCGGAGACCAGACCCCGGTTGACGCCGACCATGCCGGCCTCGATCCGCTCCGCCAGCCGCAGCGCGGTTCCCAGATCACCGGCGAAAACATAAGCGGCCAAGCCGTATTCGGTGGAGTTCACCTGAGCCAGCATGTCCTCGGGGTCGGTCCAGGTCAGGATGGGCACGATCGGCGCGAACGTCTCCTCGCGCACCACGTCCGATTCATTGGTCACCCCGGTCAGCACCACCGGGGTGAAGAAGTGGCCGGGGGCGGTGGCCGGGGCAGCCTGATGAGCCACGGTGGCGCCGGTGACCAGCGCACTCTCCAGCATCCGCTGCACGTTCTGGTGGGCCCGGGCCGAGATCAGCGGGCCGATGTCCGCCCCCTCCGCGGCCGGTCCGACCTTCAGCGCCTCGACCTTCGCGCCGAGCTTGGCGGTGAACTCGGCCGCGACGTCTTCGTGAACGTAGAACCGGTTCGCCGCGGTGCAGGCCTGCCCGCCGTTGCGGAACTTCGCCAGCATCGCCCCCTCCACCGCCGCATCCACGTCGGCGTCGGCGGTGACCACGAAGGGCGCATTGCCGCCCAGCTCCATGGACGTGTTCACGACCCGCTCCGCGGCCTGACGCAGAAGCTGACGGCCGACATTGGTGGAGCCGGTGAACGACAGCTTCCGCACCCTCGGGTCATCGGTCCAGGCCGCGACGATCGCCGGGGCGTCCTGCCCGGGCACCACGTTGACCACGCCGTCCGGCACTCCGGCCTCGGCCATCAACCGGGCCACAGCGAGCGCCGTGAGCGGCGTTTCAGCAGCCGGTTTGAGGACGACGGTGCAGCCGGCCGCGAGTGCGGGGGCTATCTTTCGGGTCGCCATCGCGGCCGGGAAGTTCCAGGGAGTGACCAGGGCCGCAACGCCGACCGGGTGGTGGGTGACGATGGTGCGGGTGCCACCGACGGGCGATGAGCCGAAATCGCCGTGTGGGCGCACTGCTTCCTCGGCGAACCAGCGGAAGAACTCGGCTGCGTAGGACACTTCGGCCCGGGCGTCGGCCAGCGACTTGCCGTTCTCGGCGCTGATCAGCTCGGCCAGTTCCTCGGCGTCTCGCAGCATCAGCTCACGCGTGCGCATCAGCAGATCAGCGCGGACCCGGGGCGCGGTGTCGGCCCAGGCCCGGAAGGCCTGGGACGCGGCGTCCACAGCGGCCACGGCGTCGTCCGGGCCGGCGTCGGCCACCTGGGCGATCACTTCCAGCGTGGCCGGGTTCACCACTTCGAACACGCCCCGGCTGCCGGTGCGCCATTCCCCACCGATCAGAACGCCTTTGGTGTGGTCACTCATCGGGTCACCTCCAGCCCGGCCACGACGATGTCGAGGGCCTCGGTGAGCAGCTCGTCGGAAATGCTCAGCGGCGGCAGGAAACGGATCACGTTGCCCCAGGTGCCGCAGGTCAGGGTGATCACGCCCTGGCTGTGGGCGTGGGCCGCGATCGACTTGGCCAGGGCGGCGTCCGGCTCACCGGTGCCGGGCTGCACGAGTTCGACGGCGAGCATGGCCCCGCGCCCCCGTACCTCGGCGATCCGCGGATCGTCCACCCTGGCGAACCGCTCGCGCACGAGAGTCTCGATCTGGCGGGCTCTTTCCAGCAGGCCGTCCGACTCGATCGTCTCGATCACGGCCAGGGCGGCGGCACAGGCGAGCGGATTGCCCCCATAGGTGCCCCCGAGACCGCCGGGGTGGACAGCTTCCATGATTTCTGCGCGCCCGGTGACCGCCGAGAGCGGAAGCCCGCCCGCGATCCCCTTCGCGCTGACCACCAGGTCCGGGACGACGTCCTCGGTCTCGCTCGCGAACATCGTTCCGGTGCGGCCGAATCCGGACTGCACCTCGTCCGCCACGAAGACCACGCCGTTGGTCCGGCACCAGTCGGCCAGAGCGGGCAGGAAACCTTCGGCGGGAACCACGAAACCGCCCTCGCCCTGGATCGGCTCGATCACTAAGGCGGCGAGATTCCCGGCCCCGACCTGGGTCTCGATCTGCCCGATGGCCCGACGGGCCGCCTCGGCCCCACTCAGGCCGTCGCGCAGCGGGTACGACATCGGCGCCCGGTAGACCTCGGCGGCGAACGGGCCGAACCCGTGCTTGTAGGGCGCCACCTTCGCGGTCATCGCCATCGTCAGGTTGGTGCGGCCGTGGTAGGCGTGGTCGAACACCACCACGGCGCTGCGACCGGTGTACGAACGGGCCATCTTGACCGCGTTCTCCACCGCCTCGGAACCGGAGTTGAACAGCGCGGAACGCTTTTCGTGGTCACCCGGGGTCAGCCGGGCGAGGGCCTCGGCGACCGCCACGTACGACTCGTAGGGCGTGATCATGAAGCAGGTGTGGGTGAACTCGGCGACCTGCGCCTGAACCGCCGCGACCACCCGCGGCGCGCTGCTGCCGACCGTGGTCACGGCGATCCCCGAGCCGAGGTCGATGAGGCGGTTGCCGTCGACGTCCTCGACGATGCCACCGGCCGCGCGGGTGGCGAAGACCGGCATCGTGGTGCCGACCCCGGGACTGACGAAGGCCTGCTTCCGGAGCATCAGTGCGGCCGAGCGCGGGCCGGGCAACTCGGTGCGGACCAGGCGGGTCTGTTCAAGGTCGGACATGACTCCGAGGATTCAGCCTGGCGTTCATGTTGTCCAAGACCTGTTCAGCACTATCCTCATGCCCTGTGAGCATGAACCTGAGGCTGCTGCGGTACTTCGTCTCCACCGTCGACGAGGGCTCGGCCACCCAGGCGGCAACCCGGCTGCACGTCACCCAGCCCGTGCTCTCCCGGCAGCTACGCCAGCTGGAGCAGGAGCTAGGTATGGCCCTGTTCGAGCGCCAGGGGCACCGTCTGCGGCTTACCCCGGCCGGCTCGCAGTTCCTGCCGCTGGCCCGGTCATTGCTACGCCAGGCGGATGAAGTGCGGAGAGCCGCCGCGAGCATTGCTTCCGGGAGGCTCGATCAGCTGCACCTGGCGGTACCCACCACCACCCTCAGCGATGTGGTGGCCCCATTCCTGGCAACGTTGCTCCCCGACGATCCGGTGCCCATCGTGCGCCAGCTCGACCCCCGGGGCGCCGACGCCGCCCTCCACTCCGGCGCCGACCTGGCCATCGTCCCCCGCCCCCCGTCGTCCGACCTGGCCTCCTGTGCCCTGGCGGTGTTGCCGATCTGGGCTCAGGTCCCAATTGAGGACGAGTGGAGCGCGCGAGATTCCGTGTCGGTGGGTGAGCTGGCCGAACGCGAGCTTCTGGTGCTTACCGAGGGCTTCCGCCCGCGCCAGTTGCTCGACGAGGCGATGGCCGCAGCCGGGCTGAGCTACCGCCGGTACATCGAGTGCACCAACGCCCAGGTCGCGCAGGCCCTGGCAGCAGCTGGGCGAGGCGTAGCGGTGGTTTCCGACGACCCTCGCTTCAGCCTGAGCCCGGTGGGGCTCACCGGCCCGGCAGGCGCCGTGCGGATCCACCTGTACGCGGCCTGGGACCCACAGCATCACGCCGCCACCACGCTGGCCGCCCTGGCCGATCGCCTGGCCCAGTTCTGCGTGGATCGCTACGGGCCCGGCGTACGTCCGATCCCGGGCTGATTCAGCGTTGCTGATTTCGTGGCGGTTAACTGGGGTTGACGCGAATTCCCGTGTCCCTGACACTCCTGACGACGATATACGCACCCCAGGGAGCATTCGCACATGAGCACGCAGGTCGATGTCGTGGTCGTCGGCGCCGGTGTCACCGGCCTCACCGCGGCCACCCGCCTCAGCCGGGCGGGTCACGACGTGGTCGTACTGGAGGCCCGCGACCGCATCGGCGGCCGGCTGTGGACCGACACGGTCGACGGCGTGCGCCTGGAACTGGGTGGGCAGTGGGTCTCCCCCGACCAGTCCGCCCTGCTGGAGACCCTGGACGAGCTGGGCCTGGACACGTTCGAGCGCTACCGCGAGGGCGAGAGCGTGTACGTGGGCCAGGACGGGGTGCGTCACACGTTCGCCGGCGCCGCCTTCCCGGTGTCCGAGTACACCGCCTCCGAGGTCGACCGGATCACCGTTCTGCTGGACAAGCTCTCCGGCCAGATGGATCCGCTGCGCCCCTGGGAGATGCCCGGGGCCGACGAACTGGACCGGATCTCGTTCGCGGGCTGGCTGAAGGAACAGACCGACGACGCCGAGGCCCGCGACAACATCGCGCTCTACATCGGCCCGGCCATGCTGACCAAGCCCGCGCACGCCTTCTCGGCCCTGTCGGCAGTCCTGATGGCCGCCAGTGCAGGCGGTTTCAGTCACCTGGTAGACGCCGACTTCATCCTCGACCGGCGGGTGAAGGGCGGGCTGCAGCAGGTTCCGCTGCGCCTGGCCGAGCAGCTCGGCGACAAGGTCGTCACCGGTTCGGCGGTCACCTCGATCGACTACGACGACGCGGGGGCCACGGTGCGCACCGCCAGCGGTGGCGAATGGCGGGCCCGGCGCGTGATTCTCGCCCTTCCGCCCACCCTGGCACCCCGGATCGCCTTCACCCCGAACCTGCCGCCGGTGCACATGCAGGCCCGCCAGCACCAGTCGTTCGGCATCGTGATCAAGCTGCACATCACCTACCCCACGCCGTTCTGGCGCGAAGCCGGGCTGTCCGGAACCGCTTTCAGTCCCTACCAGGTGGTGCACGAGGCCTACGACAACACCAACCACGACGACACCCGAGGGACGCTGGTGGGTTTCGTCTCCGACGAGAACGCCGACCGGCTGCTTGCACTGTCGACCGACGAACGCCGCGCCGCCACCCTGGGTGCGCTCGCCGCCTACTACGGCGAGCAGGCCCTGGAGCCGCTGGCCTACTACGAGAGCCAGTGGATGGCCGAGGAGTGGACGGCCGGCGCCTACGCCACCAGCTTCGACATCGGCGGTCTGACCCGCTACGGCGCCCGGCTGCGGGAACCGGTCGGCCCGATCTCGTTCGGCTCCTCGGACGTGGCGGGGCTGGGGTTCCAGCACGTGGACGGGGCGATCCGGGTGGGCCGGATGCTCGCCGACGCGATCCTCAACGACGAGGTCTGAGGGCCTGGGGCCTCAGCGGCCCGGCAGGGCCAGGAGCAGCTCCAGGAGCCGAGGGCCGACCGGGTCGGCCACCTCGGTGACCACATCGACAACCGGGTGCAGGGCGTCCACCTCGACCGCGAGCGTCCGTGCTCGGGTCTGTTCCTCGGTGGTGTCGACCACGAGGCCGGTCGAACGGACCGTGCTCGCCTCGACTGCGCCGGTCGCCAGCATCGTGGCCAGGGGGTCGTGCAGCGCGCTGGCCCGCACTCCGTGGCGGGTCTCGTGGAAGCTGAGGTAGCAGTCGAGCATCCCCGCCAGCGCCTTGTGCAGGGCGGTGTCACGGGCCAGGAGCGCCTCGTACGCGGTGGTGTCGAAGGTGTGCGCGTGGGTCACGTCGAGCGGCACCAGGGTGACCGGCCAGCCCGCCCGGAAGACGATCCGCGCCGCCTCCGCGTCGTTGGCGATGTTCGCCTCGGCGTGCGCGGTGAGGTTGCCCGGCACCCAGACCGCGCCGCCCATGATGGTCACGTGCTTGACCAGGGAGGGCAGTTCCGGCTCCTGCACCAGCGCGTGGGCCAGGTTGGTGAGCGGGCCCACCGCGATCAGGTGGAGCTCCCCGGCGTGCGCCCGGGCCGCGGCCAGCAGTTCTTCCACCCCGGAGCGGGTCTGCACCTCGCGCGGTGAGCGGGCGAGCTGCACATCGCCGATGCCGTTACCTCCATGCACCTCCGGCGCGCCCCCGGCGTACTTGCCCACCAGCGGATCGTGCGACCCCACGGCCACCGGCACGTCGTCACGCCCCAGCAGGGCGAGCAGGTCCAGCGTGTTCCGGGCGGCCTGGGCCGCGTCGATGTTGCCGCTGACCGTGCTGACGCCCACGAGGTCGATGCTGGGGCTGGCGGCCAGCTGGGCGAGGGCCAAGGCGTCGTCGATGCCGGTGTCGCAGTCGAACCAGACGGGTGACTTGGGCAACCTGACCCCCTGAGAGTGCTGATGGACGGCCGGTCACCATATCCGGTCGGGCGATCAGTTACAGGTGGGGCCGGCGATGTGTGAGGGCATACCTGGTGATTGGGCGCGCGTCCCGTGCCAGCACACGCACCCGGGACCGATCTGCGACGGACCTGACGCGAGGAAGGTGGCACAAGAAAGGTGACACGAAAAAGCCCGGCCCCTGTTTTCCAGGTGACCGGGCTCTTCTTCTTGTAGCGGGGACAGGATTTGAACCTGCGACCTCTGGGTTATGAGCCCAGCGAGCTACCGAGCTGCTCCACCCCGCGTCGGTAGGACAACCATAGAACGTCGGGCGGGTGAAAAGCGAATCGAGGGACTGCACGCGCACCAGCACGCCCCGGCACCGCGCCGGCCGCACCGCTGCTTCCGGCCCGCACCCCTGGCTCCAGCCCGCATCCCTGGCTCCAGGGCGCGCTCCTGCTTCTGGCCCCGCACCTCTGCTTCTAGCCCGCACCCCTGGCTTCAGCCCGCACCCCTGGCTCCAGCGCGCTCCTTGGTTCCGGCCCCGCGCTCCTGCTTCTGGCCCGCGCCGCTGCTTCTGGCCCGCACCTCTGGCTCCAGCCCGCACCCCTGGCTCCAGCCCGCACCCCTGGCTCCAGCCCGCACCCCTGGCTCCAGCCCGCACCCCTGGCTCCAGCCCGCACCCCTGGCTCCAGCCCGCACCCCTGGCTCCAGCGCGCTCCTGGTT
>NZ_JAJSOH010000028.1 GCF_021277265.1 Kineosporia rhizophila | reverse complement strand
CGCGGGGGGCTTTGCGCCGGGCACGTCTGGCCCGCCTGGTGCCTCGGCCGCGGCTGGCTCACCGCCTGACCCGGGCCCGGCTGCAGCTCCATCCCGGCCCATCTTCTCTTCCGCTGGCGCTGGGGGTCGGCCGAGTTCACGGCGGCGTCGGCGTATCCGCCTTCCCCGGCTGGGTCTTCCTCCCCTGCCGCGCCTCGGACTTCCCTCCGCACCCAGGCTGGGGCTGCCTACTCTGCCGCGCGTAGGTATGCCGCGGCTCGGCATTCGTGTGTTCCCGCAGCGTCGCCGCCGCGCCGGGATACGGGTGGAGTCTCTGGTGCTCGCCGTGCTCGTTCTGGTTCTCGGGCTGCTGGTGGCTGTGCGCATCCCGTTCTGATGCTTCGCTCTTCAGCGCTGGCGGGTCAGCGTTCGGGGCGGTCGGAACTGGTGAGGACGGCCAGGATCACGAGTACGCCGGCCGGGCCGATGACCAGCCAGGGGGCGCTGGAGAGGTAGCCGACGCCGGCGGCGAGCATGGCGCCCAGTTCGGGGCGGTCGGGGTCGGCACCCAGTCCGAGGAAGCTCAGGCCTGCGATGCCCAGGGCGGCCGCGGGCAGGCGGACCAGGGCGTGGCGCAGCAGGGGAGAAAGTACGGCGGGCAGGATGTGCACTCGCAGGAGACGCCAGGGGGTGGCGCCGGCGAGGACGGCGGCGCTGATGTAACCCGCGGAGCGGGTTTCCGCGGTCAGGGTTCGGGCGTGCACGGCCAGGGGAACCCATGCGACCAGGAGCACCGCCAGGCACGCCCCGGCCAGGTCAGGACCCAGAGCGGCGGCCACCAGCAGACCGGCCAGGTTCGCGGGCACCGTGGCCAGTACGTCCAAGGCGCCCGGGGCAGAACCCGAGCGGGTCAGGCCTCCCACCGTTCCAACCAGCGCGCCGATGAGTAGGGCCACGGCGGAGATCCCGGCGGCCAGCGAGACGGTCAGCAGGGTGCCCTCGGCCAGCCGTCCCCACTGGTCGTGCCCCACGGCGTCGGCGCCGAAGGGGTGCGCCAGGCTGGGGGAGGCCAGGCGTAGCGACAGATCGGTCGCGGTGCCGTCGCGGAAGAGGCCGCCCGCGATGGTGAGAACCAACAGAGTGAGCAGTGCGACGGCTGCCCAGCGCCGACGTCCATAGTTCCCTGACCCCAACTGGGCGGCTACCCCGATGGCGCGCTCCGCCTCGGGCACGGCGAGTGCCCGGTGCACTGCCGCAGCTACCGCCGCAGCGGCCAGCCCGACCATCACGAAACTGGCGAGCACTGCCTGAACGACGGGCAGGTCTTCGGCGAGGACGGCGTCGAGGGCGAGCGTGCCCGCTCCGGGGATGGAGAACACCTTCTCCACCGCGACCGACGAGCCCACGATCGACATGCCGACCACCACGATCTGCGGCGCTCCCATCGCGACCAGACGCCGCACCACAGCCCGCCGTAGGGGACACCGGTCCAGCCCGCTCGCCCGCCAGCTGCGCACCCAGGGGTCAGACAGTGTCTGCTCTGCCGTGGCCGTGAGCATCCTGGCCAGCAGCCCGCCGGCGGGCAGTCCCAGAGCCAGACCCGGGAGAACCGCGCTCGCCGGGCCGTTCCAGCCGAAGACGGGCAGCACGTTCCAGGTGACGGCGAAAAGCAGGACCCCGCTGACGGCGAGCACTACTTCCGGCAGGGCTGCGAGTGCTGCCGGGACCGGGCCTGTGAGCAGCCGGGCTGTTCTGGACGGTGGTTGTTCCAGGGCAGGGGTCAGCAGAAGACCGGCGACCAGTACGGCGATCACCAAGGCAGTTCCGGCCAGCGTCAGGGAGGTGCTCAGCGCTGGGCGCACCAGGTCGTCGACGGGCTGACTGCTGACCCAGCTGGTGCCGAAGTCTCCCCGCAGGGCGTTGAGCAGCCAGTTCAGGACACCGGAGAACGGGTTGGACGGCAGGTCGAGTTGCCGGCGCAGCGCCTCGACGGCCTGCGGGTCGTCGCCTCGGGCGGTGTAGCGCACCCGCAGCACGGTCTGGGCCGGGTCTTCGCCGCGCAGCCAGGGAAGTGCCGCGACGACGAGCAGAAGCAGCAGGAACGCCCCGACCGTACCGGGGGCCGCGCGGACGAATCGGCCCCCGGTACGCAGGTGACTGCTCAGGTTGCTGCCCAGGTTCGCGGTCAGTCGTCCAGCTCGGTCGCGGCGGTGATCACGGCGCGCTCCCACGGGTCGGCGGCCAGGCCGGTGAGGCCGTCGGCGACACCGAACTGGGTGCGGTCGTGGATCAGCGGGATGACGGCGACCTGGGAGAGCACCGTGTGCTCGGCGGCCACGGCGGCCTGGTTGCGGGTCTCGACGTCGGCCTGCCCGGCGGCCTCGGCGAGATCCTGGTCCAGGTCCTGGTCGCAGTACCGGCTGAGGTTGTAGCCGCCTTCACAGCCGAAGTCGGCCTGCAGATAGCTGATCGGGTCGGCGGTGTCCTGGCCGTAGGAGCGGCTCATGATCACCGCGTCGTAGGTGCCCTTGAGGTAGTCGGACTCCATCTGGTTGTACTCCTGCACCACCGTCTTGACGTCGAAGCCGGCCTTGCGCCACTGGTCGGCCACGACGGTGGCGATCTCCGCCAGCTCCGGCCGGTCGGCGAAGGTGGCCAGGGTGATCTGCTTCGGGGTCTGGCTCGAACCCCACGGCTCGGCCTGCGGGTAGGTGGGGGCCGGGCGGTTCTGCGCCCAGGTGGAAACCGTGGAGAACAGGCCCTGGGCCGGGTCGGCGGCCCCGGCGTAGATGGTGCCGGCCAGGTCGAGGCCCTCGATCGCCTCGCGGGCCAGTTCGCGCTTGCCGGGGTCGGAGAACACCGGGGAGCTCTGGATCAGGTGCACCGAGACGGTGCGGGGCAGCGGCACGGCCAGCACGTTCTCGGCCCCGACCGGCTCGAGCTGGTCGGCGGGCAGGGCCTGGGCCAGGTCGGTCTGCCCGGCCCGCAGCGCCGAGGCCCGTTGGTCGCCGTCGGCCACGAAGCTCAGTTCGATCCCGGCCAGCGCCGGCTCGCCGCCCCAGTAGGCCGGGTTCGCGCTCAGGTCGGCCGAGGTGGTGCCGTTCAGGGCGGTCATCGTGTACGGGCCGGTGCCCGTGCCGACCACCGAGGGCGAGGCCGGGTCGGCGTAGGCCTTCTCGGCCAGGATGGCCAGCTCGGGGGAGGTGAGGCGCTGGACGAGCACCGGGTCGGGGGTCTTGGTGACGATCCTCACCGCGTTCTCGCCGACGGCGCTCACGGTCAGCTCAGTACCTGACAGGGCGCGGGGGGCGGGCTCGGCCTCGGCGGCGTTGGTCAGGGACGCGGCCACGGCCTCGGCTGTCATCGCGGTGCCGTCCTGGAACTTCACTCCGTCCCGCAGGGTGAGTTCCCAGGTGGCGGGGTCGGTCTGCTCCCAGCCGGTGGCCAGTGAGGCGGCCGGCGCACCGGAGGCGTCGAGCTTGACCAGCGTCTCCGTGGCGCCCACGCCGTAGCTGGTCACCGCGTCGTCGCTGTAGGGGCTGAGCGCGGCGACCGGAGTGAAGGCGTACGCGTAGCGCAGCGTCTTGCGTTCTCCCGAGCCGCTTGCGGCCTGGTCGTCGGAGCCACCGCCGCAGGCGGCCAGTGAAAGGACGATTGTCGCCCCGATCAGCGTCGTGATCGTCTTGGCAGAACGTGCAGGGTCCATGGAACGGACCGCCTCCAGCACCTCGTGGTTGCGAAACAGTGCCGTGGCCGGTCTCCTGGCTCTCGGGTCGAACGCTGCCGGTGCACCTTCCCAGGCCTGCGCGCCACCTCGACGAGCTCGTCGGGGCGTCGTGCCGGGCCCAGTGGCGCCCGATTCGGACTACGCGAACCGGCACCTTCCCGATCACAGTGGCGAGGGCCGCTCCGGTCCTGCACCGGAATTCCCGAGCACCACGGCCTCGTCAACCTAGATCACCGGTGGCGGTGGCGGCAAGGCGGGCCGAAATGCATGAATGCCTGTTCATCTCATCAGGTTTCGCCTCCGTCGGGGGTGGGCGGGCTGCGACGGCCGAGGGCCGGGCCGGGGTTCAGAGGTCGCCGAGGGCGGTGACCGGGTTCTCCACGCAGTCGGCGACGAACCGCAGCAGCCCACCCGCGGTGGCCCCGTCGCAGACCCGGTGGTCGAAGCTCAGCGTCAGCTGGGTGACCTTCCGCACGGCCAGTTGCCCCTCGAGCACCCACGGCCGGTCGACGATGCGCCCGATGCCCAGGATGGCGGCCTCGGGATGGTTGATGATCGCCGCGGCCCCGTCGGTGCCGAACACCCCGTAGTTGTTGACCGTGAACGTGCCGCCGGTCAGATCGGCCGGAGTGATCCGGCCGTCGCGGGCGGCCGCGGTCTTCTGCTGCAGGGCGGCGGCCAGCTCCCGAGTGGTGAGCCGGTCGGCGTGACGCACGACCGGCACCACCAGCCCCCGGTCGGTCTGGGCGGCGAAGCCCAGGTGGACGGCGTGATGACGGTGGATCTCGCCGTCCTCGACGGTGGCGTTGAGCTCGGGGAAGCGGCGCAGGCCGGCCACCACGAACCGGGCCAGCAGGGCGACGAGGCTGACCGGCTGGGCCGGGGACGCCCAGTGGGCCGGCGCCCCGCCTGACCGCTGGCTGCTGCCGGCGGCGTTGTGGGCGGAGCTGTTCAGGGCGCTGCGAGCGGCCAGGAACGGTGTGGCGTCGGCGTCGACCCAGATGGTGGCTTCGGGGATCTCACGGCGGGAACGGGAGAACTTCTCCGCAGCGAAACGACGGACGCCGGTGAGGGGCAGGCGGTCAAACCCGAGGACGTCGTCGGCCGGGTCTGCGGGCCCGCTCCTCAGTGCGCGCTGCGAGTCAGCAGCGGGCCGTGAGTGGGTGGTGGCCTGCGAGTCGGTAACGGGTCCAGCGTCGACAGTGGCTCGTGCGTCGGCAGTGGGGCGTGAATGTGCCGCGGACCGTGAATGTGCAGCAGGCTCGGCATATTCGGCGGGTGCACCCACGCCGCTGCGAACCCCCTGCTCGGAGAGGTCAGCGGACCGGCTGGTTGCCCGGGCGTCCGCACCACGTTCCTCGAGGGCACGACGGATGTCGGCGCGCATGATCAGGCCGTCCGGTCCGCTGCCGGTGACCAGTCGCAGGTCGAGCTGGGCCTCGCGAGCGATCCGGCGGGCCAGGGGCGAGATGACGCGCACAACAGTGCTGTTCGCATGTCCCGGCGCTGGCTCAGGTCGTGGCTCCTGCCCCGGCTCCAGTCGTCGCTCAGGCTTTCGCCCAGGCCGTTGCTCCGTGCCCGGCTGGTTGCCCGGTTCATTCAGGGTGGGCTCGAGCCGTCCGTCGAGGTCTGGTGTTCTCGTTCCGGGCGCGGCCCAGCCGGTCCGGATCGGCCTGCGGCGCCGGGTTCGGGCGGTAGCCGGCGTGCCGTAACCGATCAGCACGTTGCCGCTCGCCTCACCGGCGCCGGTGCCTCCGCCGACGCTTTCGCCGGTGCCTTCGCCAGGGTCTGTGCCGGTGCTTGTGGGCTGGGGCGGGGCGATCTCGATGCCGGGTTCGCGTAGTCCGCCCATCGAGCCGATCTCGGCTTCGCCGATCCTGTCGGCGTTGTCAGCCTCCCCGATCCTGTTGACCCCGGCGGCCTGGCCAGCCCTGTTGGCCTGCTCGGTCCCGGTGATCCCGCTGGCCCAGCCGATACTGCTGCCCTCGACAACGGTGCCGCCGCTGCTGCCGCTGCTGCCGTGGTCCCGGTGGTGAGCACCGCTGTCACCACCAGCCTCGGTGCCGGCTCTCCCCAGCGCCTCGTCGGCTCCCTTCTCGGCCACGCTGATGAGTGGTGCGCCGACGGGCAGCATCACCCCGGGTTCGGCGTGCAGCACCGTGACGGTGCCGGCGAACGGGACCGGTACCTCCACCGAGGCTTTCGCGGTCTCCACCTCCACCACCGGCTGGTCGATGGTGACCTCGTCGCCGACCTGCACCAGCCAGCCCACGATCTCCGCCTCGGTCAGGCCCTCGCCCAGGTCGGGCAGCAGGAAGTCAGGCATTCTCGTCCTCCCACTGCAGGCGGCTCACGGCGTCGAGGATCCGGTCGGGGCTGGGCAGGTGGTGGGCCTCCAGTTTGGGTGGCGGGTAGGGGATGTCGAATCCGGTGACGCGCAGGATCGGTGCGGCCAGGTGGTGGAAGCACTGCTCGGTGAGGCGGGCGGCGACCTCGGCGCCGTAGCCGCAGAAGCCTCCGGCCTCGTGCACGACGACGGCGCGGCCGGTGCGGCGCACGCTGGCGGTGACGGTCTCGTCGTCGAACGGGTTCAGGCTGCGCAGGTCGACGACTTCCAGGTCGTAGCCCTCCTCGGCGCCTGCCGTGGCGGCCTCCAGCGCGGTGGCCACGGTGCCGCCGTAGGTGATGACCGTGACGTCCCGGCCCGACCGCACGATCTGGGCCTGCCCGATCGAGGGGCCGTCGGTGGTGAGCTCGGTGGTCTCCTTGGCCCAGTAGCGGCGTTTGGGTTCGAGGAAGATCACCGGGTCGGGGCAGTCGATGGCCAGGCGGAGCAGGCGGTAGCCGTCGCCGGGGGTGGAGCAGGTGACCACGCGCAGGCCGGCGCTGTGGGTGTAGTAGACCTCGGAGGAGTCGCAGTGGTGTTCGACCCCACCGATGCCACCGCCGTAGGGGATCCTGACCACCATGGGCAGGGCCACTCGTCCTCTGGTTCGGTTGTGCATCTTGGCGAGGTGGCTGGTGATCTGCTCGAACGCGGGGTAGGCGAAGGCGTCGAACTGCATCTCGACCACGGGACGCAGGCCGTTCATGGCCATGCCGATGGCGGTGCCCACGATGCCGGACTCGGCCAGCGGCGTGTCCCACACCCGGGTGTCGCCGAAACGCGCGGCCAGGCCGTCGGTGACCCGGAACACGCCGCCCAGCGGCCCCACGTCCTCACCGAGGACCACCACGCGCTCGTCCTCGGCCAGGGCGTCGCCCAGCGCGCGGTTCAGGGCCCCGGCCAGGGAGAAGGACTGTGCCGCGGCACTTTCGACGGCCTTGACGGGCTGCACGGTGGTACTCATGCGGTGGCCTCCTCGTCGCGCTGGAGTTCGTCCTGCAGATCGGCCCGCTGCCGGGCGAGGGAAGCCGGTGGGTCGGCGTAGACGTGCTCGAACAGGGCGCCCGGTTCGGGTGCGACGCCGCCGGTGCTGCGGGCTCGCACGCTTGCGGCCACCTCTTCGGCCTCGGCGGAGATCTGCACCAGGTCGAGCGGGTGCCCCTGGTGCTCGAGGAACAGTTCGAGGCGGCGCAGGGGGTCGCGTTCCAGCCAGTAGGCGACCTCGTCGTCGTGCCGGTAGCGGGTGGCGTCGTCGGCGTTGGTGTGGGCCTCGACGCGGTAGGTGCGGGCCTCGATCAGGACCGGGCCTCCGCCCGCGGCGGCGTGCTCGACGGCCTGCCGCACGGCTGCGTACACGGCCGCCACGTCGTTGCCGTCGACGAGGTGGGAGGGGATGCCGTAGCCGATGCCCTTGTGGGCGAGGGAGGGGGCCGCGCTCTGCTTGGCCAGGGGGACGCTGATCGCGTAGCCGTTGTTCTGGACCAGGAACACCACCGGGGCCTTCCAGACCGCGGCGAAGTTCAGGGCCTCGTGGGTGTCTCCCTCGCTGGTGGCGCCGTCGCCGAGCAGGACCAGCGCGACCGTGTCCTGCCCGCGCAGCCGGGCGGCATGGGCCAGCCCCACCGCGTGCAGGGTGTTCGTGGCCAGCGGGGTGCACTGCGGCGCCACCCGGTGCTCGTACGGGTCGTAGCCGCAGTGCCAGTCTCCGCGGAAGCTGACCAGGACCTCGTGCGGGTCTACGCCCCGCGTGAAGACGGCCACCGAGTCGCGGTAGGTGGGAAACAGCCAGTCCTGACCGCGTAGTGCCAGTGCGGCGCCCACCTGGCAGGCCTCCTGCCCGCGGGAGGACGGGTAGACCGCCAGCCGGCCCTGTCTGGTGAGGGCCGTGATCTGGGCATCGAGACGGCGGCCGACGGCCATCGCCCGGTAGAGCCGGGCCAGGGTCGCGTGATCGGGCCGGGAGAGGGCGGTCTCGGCGCAGGCAGCCCCCGACGGGTCGATGAGCTGCACGGGAGCCGGGGCAGGCAGCAGGCCGGGACGGGCGTCGGTGGGCGCTGGCGTGGGGCCGGGCCGGTCATCCTCCTCGTGCCCGCTGGGCCCGTCGTGCCGGGACTGCTGCGTACTGCTCATCAGGCTCCACCTTCGACGTTGAAGACGCGAAAACCCCTGCCGTGCGGTGACCAGTCAAGGTGGTCGGGGGTGAGGCGTCAATGCTTACGGACGGCGACTTGCCCGAAATGCCCGTCGCACCTGTTGAGGCACGTGCGGGTGGGCCGGAGGTTGAGGCGTGGTCCAAACTTTCTTCTCCGGACGGGGGTTGTGGCCTGTGGGCGTACGCCTGCGGGCCGATGTGTGTGGGGGCGGTTCTGGCTACCTTGACCGGGTGGACACCTTGACGGCCCGGCCCGGGCGAGGGGCGACCAGCCGGCGCTGGGCGGGGCGCATCCTGCGGGGCGCCGGGCTCCTGGCCGTGTTCGTGGTGGTGGTGGGTTCGTTCGGGCCGAACGCGATGGTCACCACGGTGCTGCTGCTGGGGTCGGCGCTGTACCTGCAGTTCAGCCGGCCGGTGACCTGCTGGGCGGTCACGGTGGCCATGGCACCGCTGCTGGCCACCTGGTACTCCCACGACGAGGGGGTGACCCTCCTGTCCCTGGCCTCGATCAACGTGGCCGTCGCCGTCCTGGCCTGGCGCCGTACCTGGAGGGTCTCGCTGCCGGCGCTGCTGGTGTCGGCGGTGGTGCAGGGGTTGCTGTTCGCCTGGCAGATGAACGGCATCGACCTGGCCCAGGCCGCGCCGGTGGTCCTCCTGGTCCTGCTGGTCGTCTGGCTGGTGGCCAACTCGGCCGGCGATGCCCGGCGCCGCGCCGTCGCGGCCCGGCTGCGGGAGACCGAGCTCGCGATCGAGGCCGAGCGGCTGCGGATCGCCCGGGAGATGCACGACCTGATCGCGCACAGCCTCGGGGCGATCGCCTTCCAGGCGGGCATGGGCAGCCGGGTCATCGAGACCCAGCCCGCCGAGGCCCGCAACGCTCTCAGCGCCATCGAGGGCCTCAGCCGGCAGACCCTCGCCGAGCTGCGGCGTACGCTCGCGGCCCTGCGCCGGGCCGATCCGGAAGGTGCGCCGATGGCCCCCGCGCCCGGGTTGGGCGACCTCGGGCGGCTGGTCGGCACCGCGCGGGAGGCCGGGGTGGCCGTCGAGGTGGAGCGGCTGGGCGCGGTCCGCGACCTGCCGGGCGACCTGGAGCTGTCGGCGTTCCGGATCGTGCAGGAGTCGGTGACCAACGTGATCCGCCACGCCGCCACCCCACGGTGCCTGGTGCGTCTCGACTTCACGGCCGAGGAACTCGCGATCGAGGTGCTCGACGAGGGCCGTGGCAGCGCCGAGGCGGGCGGTGCCGGGTACGGCCTGGTCGGCATGCGCGAGAGGGCGGTGCTGCTGGGCGGGCAGTTCAGCGCGGCACCGCGGGCCGAGGGCGGCTTCCGGGTCTCCGCCCGCCTGCCCATCCCCGCGAGCGGCTGAACCGCCCCGCCTGCGGTGGGGTGAGTTCCCGGCCGGCTCGAACCTGCTCGACCGGCTGGACTGGCTGGACTGGTTTGTCGCGCGGGTGTGCTGCCGATGGTGGCTCTCGGTACGGGGGCTGCGGCGGTGCGAGGATGAGCCGGTGAGTGTGACCGTGGTGCTGGCGGACGATCAGCCGCTGATCCGGGCCGGGCTTCGCGTGCTGCTGGCCGAGACCGACGACCTGAAGCTGGTGGGCGAGGCCGGTGACGGTCTTCAGGCCGTCGAGCTGACCGAGAGCCTGCGGCCCGACGTGGTGGTGATGGATCTGCGCATGCCGCGGCTGGACGGCATCGGGGCGACCCGGCTGATCGCCGAGCGGCATCCCGCCACCCGGGTCCTGGTGCTGACCACGTTCGACGACGACGAGTACCTGTACGGGGCGCTGCAGGCCGGGGCCAGCGGATTCCTGGTGAAGGACGTGGCGCTGGACGACATGCTGGCCGCGATCCGGGTGGTCGCGGCGGGAGACGCGCTCATCGCGCCGAGCCTGACCAGGCGGCTGGTCGACGACCTCATCGGGCGTGGCCCGGCCCCGGCCGAGGGGGAACGACGGGCCGGTCGCGGGCGCTGGGCCGGTGCTGGCGCGGGCCGGAGGCCGGACCCCGACCCGGGTGACGGGCCGGTGCAGCCTGCGGCCGCGTCCCTGAGAGCCGTCACCGAGCGCGAGAAGGAGGTCCTGACCCTGGTCGGCAGCGGCCTGTCGAACGCCGAGATCGCGACCCGGCTGGTGATCAGCCCGGCCACCGCCAAGGCGCACGTGGCCCGCCTGCTGACCAAGCTCGATGCCCGCGACCGGGTGCAGCTGGTCATCCTCGCCTACGAGTTCGGGCTGGTGGCCCCCGGGCGCTGAGTGGCCCCAGGTCGTCAGGTGGCCCGCAGGCTTACTCCTGTGGGATGCCGGTGGGGATGCCGGTGACGCCTGCGGGATGCAGTCCGTGGGCCGATGTGCCGGTGGGGGCGCTCGGGCCAGCCTGTGGGCATGGCGAAAAGCAGGCTCTGGCAAGGAATCCTGGGCACACTCGACCGAGTCGGCCCGGGCCGGGTACTGGGTTTTCAGGTGCTCGCGGTGGTGGTCTTCAGCCTGCTGTGGAACCCGTTCGACTTCTTCATCTACCGGCTCGGCGGGCAGGCCGTCGGTTCCGGCAGTGAGCTGTACCTGCAGCGTCAGGCCGGGTTGTTCTTCACGTACACGCCCTTCGCGGCCGCGGCCTTCGGGCCTCTGTCGTGGCTTGCGCTGGTGCCGGCCCGGCTGCTGTGGGAGCTGGCCTCGGTCGCCGCCTTCGCGTGGGCCTGCCGCGAGATGCTGCTGCTGGCCCGGATCCGGTTGTCCCGCAGAGCGTTCGGCTGGTGTGTGGCGGGTGGTCTGCTGCTGGAGCCGGTCTGGCACACGCTGTTCCTCGGCCAGATCAATCTGTTCCTGCTCGCGCTGGTGCTTTTCGATGTGCGCCGGTTCGCCGAGGGCCGGGGGCGAGGGGTGGGCGTGGGCCTGGGGGTCGCGGTGGCGATCAAGCTGACGCCAGGGGTGTTCGTGGTTCTTCTGCTGCTGGCCGGCCGGGTGCGCGCGGCGTGCGTGGCGGGGCTGACCTTTCTAGTCTGCACTCTCGCAGGAGTTCTGGCTGATCCGGAGGCGTCGTGGCTGTACTGGCGGGAGGTGTTCTACGACTCCTCGCGGGTGGGTGTTCCCTATATCAGCAACCAGTCTCCGTTCGGGGCGGTGGTGCGGCTGGCCGGGGGCCGGGAGAACGTCGGTGACTGGTTCCTGCTGGTGCCCCTCCTGTTCCTGGCGGGTGGGCTGGCGCTCGCGATCCGTTATGCCCGCCGGGGTGACTGGGCCGCTGCCTTCGCCGCGGCGGGCCTGACCAGCTTGATGGTCTCGCCGGTCTCGTGGAGCCATCACTGGGTGTGGGCGCTGCCGGCCCTGGTCGTGCTGGTCAGGGACGGACGGGTGTGGGCGGCCCGCGGGGTGGGTGCGGTCCTGGTGCTGTCGCCGATGTGGTGGCTGCCACGTGACCTCGGGCCGATCCCGCTCGTGCCGGTCACGAACGCGTACCTGGTGATCGGCCTGGCAATGCTGGCCTGGCTGACGGTCCGGGCTCTTCCCGTCCGGGACCGCCCGGCCCCGGCTGGAGGCGTCCGAACCCCCGGCGGCCCAGGCTCGGCCCGGGCCGGCGCCGACCGCATCCACCCTCAGGCCACCGGGCTCAGTGCTGCCCCAGCCGGAACCGTCCCAGCGGCATCCGTTGCCGCCGGGGCGGCCTCGGCGGGATCCGTTGCAGCTGAAGCCGTCTCAGCAAGGGCGCTCCGAGCGGCCCGTTCCCTCTCGGGCCGGGCCTGCCCAACGGACCCTGGTCGCCGGGTCGGCCTAGACGGTCAGGGCGAGCTTGCCGGTACCGTGCCCGCCGATCAGCGCCTCGACGGCGGCCGGTGCCTCGTCCAGGGCGAAGGTGCGCCCGACCGGGACCTTGAGGTCACCGGCGGCGGCCAGTTCGAGCAGGGGCCGGCGGGCCCGGTTGCGGAAGTCCCGGCTTTCCGGGGTGGTGCCGCCCACGGCGAGGAAGCCGTCGCGGCGGGCCCGGGCGAAGTTGGCGATCGTGACGATCCGCCGCCGGTCCGGGACCAGGTCCAGCGACACGTCCGCGGCCTCGTCGGTCCCGGCGGTGTCCAGCGCCGCGACGTAGCGCTGGGGTGCGACCTCGCGCAGACGTTCGGCCAGCCCGTCGCCGTAGCGCACGGGGATCGCGCCGAACGAGCGCACCAGGTCGAAGTTGCGCTCGGAGGCCGTTCCCACCACTCGGGCGCCGAGCAGTCGGGCCTGCTGCAGCAGGCTGACGCCGACCGCGCCGGAGGCTCCGTGGACGACGATGGTGTCGCCTGAGATCACGCCGGTCACCTGCAGCATGTCCGCTGCCGTGACCCCGGTCAGCAGAAGGTTCGCCGCCTCGGGAAAGCTCATCCCGGCCGGCTTACGGAACACGTCGCCGGCCGGCACCGTGATGCGGCTGCTGTACCCGCCGCGCACCTGGTACGCCAGCACCTCGTCGCCGACCGCGAACCCCGCGCCTTCGCCGACGGCGTCCACCACTCCGGCCACCTCCAGGCCGATCACCTTGGGCAGCACCGCCGGATCCTTGCCCGCGCCTGCGGCGAAGCCCTTGACGTCCGCCGGGTTCATCCCGGCCGCCCGCACCGCGATCCGCACCTCGCCGGGTCCTGGGGCGGGCGCTTCGAACTGCTGCAGTTCCAGTACCTCAGGCCCACCGAAGGCAACAGCCACCCAGCGACGATCCACGACAACCCCTTGTTACTCGGAACTCGGACACTCCTGCGACTACGCACCTGATCCTGCCGGGCCGGGCGCCGGGCGGGCACGACGACACGGCCGTGACCGGTCGGGCGGCAGGGAGGCCGGCCGGGGCGGGCGTGGCCGGTTGCGGGCCGATGCCGGGCAACCCCACGTGTTCGGGGAACGCCGCAAATGTCCACCAAACCGGGCGTTCGGACGTCCATACGTAGCTGCCCGTAGCCGCGCTAGGGCCATTTGGGGGTTTATCCGCCCAGATTCTTGTTTCAGTCCCGTGGGAGTGCGGTCGATGGAGTGGCGTGAGAAGACTGTCGCGGACCGTGTCCTTGCGGACCACCCTGCTGCTCCTGGGCGTCGGGAGCATCGTTCTGACCTCTGTCGTGCTGGGGGGTGTGGCGGCCTGGCAGAGCCGTGTCTTCAGCGACAAGGCCGACGAGACGATCGCCGGGCAGCGGGACAACGAGCTCGACAGCCTGGCGTCCCAGGTCTACCAGCTGGTGTCGAACGCCGGGGCGGCCACGCAGGAGAGCGTGAATCGGGCCAACACGGTGCTGCTGGCCGACCTCGCCGAGAAGGGCGGTCTGCAGCTCGGCGGCCCCTCGGTCACCTGGAACGCGGTGAACCAGGTGACGCAGAAGGCCCGGAGCGTGAGCCTGCCCCGGGTCAGTGTGGACGGCACCTGGCTGGGCCAGAACCGCAACGTGAAGCGGGCCACCCCGACCGTGGACTCGATGGCCGCCAAGGTCGGTGGCGCCGTCACGATCTTCCAGCGGATGAACGCCGACGGCGACCTGCTGCGGGTGGCCACGAACGTCCCGAACGCCGACGGTCAGCGGGCCATCGGCACCTACATCCCCTCGGTCGGTGCCGACGGCGCCCCGAACGCGGTGGTGGCCGCGATCAAGGCGGGCAAGCCCTACCGGGGTGTGGCCCAGGTGGTGGGCACCTGGTACGTCACGGCCTACGACCCGCTCAAGAACGCCGACGGCGACGTGGTCGGCGCCGTCTTCTTCGGGGTCCCGCAGGCCGACGCGATCAAGGAACTCACCGAGAGCATCGCCGCGACCAAGATCGGTCAGCACGGTGGTATCTCGATCTACAGCAACGGTGCCGCCGACCGTGGCCGGATCATCGCCTCGGGGCTGCCGGCCCCGGCGGGCGACCAGCCGCTGGAGGCGGTGGACGCCGACGGCAAGCCGTACGTGCAGCAGATCGTCGATGCCGCCGCCGACCTGGGCGAGGGCGAGTCGTGGTCGGGTGATTTCCGCCTACCGGGTACCGACAACGTTCCGGCGGCCGACAGCACGATGCGGGTCATGTACTACGCCCCGTACACCTGGGCCATCGCCGTGCAGACCTACAACCCCGACTACGCCGCGGCCGCGCAGGCTCTGAGCGACGGCCGTACGAGCATGCTGACCATCTTCGTCATCGCCGCGGTGCTGCTGGCGGTGGTCGGTGGCGGTCTGGCCTGGTACTGGGCCCGGCGCACGGCCAACCGGCTCTCGACGCTCACCGGGGCCCTGGACAAGGTGGCCCATCGTGACCTGAACGTGCAGGTCACGGAGGGCACGGACGAGATCGGCCAGATGAGTGCGGCGCTGAACACGGCGGTGGGGGAGATCCGCTCGCTGCTGGCCGACATGGCCACCACCGCCACCGGTGTGGCCCGGGCGGCCGGTCAGGTCTCGAGCGTGGGTGACGAGGTGTCGGGGGCGGCGGACGCGGTGGCGGCGCGCACCGGGCACGTGTCGTCCGAGGCCGACGAGATGTCCCGCACCATGCTGACGATGGAGGCCGGGGCGACCGAGATGTCCGCGGCGATCGGTGAGATCGCCCGCAACGCCACCCAGGCGGCGTCCGTGGCCCAGGAGACCGTGCAGCGCACCGAGCAGGCCCGTACGGTGATCGACCGGCTGGGTAACTCCAGCGCGCAGATCGTCGACGTGATCGAGGTGATCAACGCGATCGCCGGGCAGACGAACCTGCTGGCACTGAACGCCACGATCGAGGCGGCGCGGGCCGGTGAGGTGGGCAAGGGCTTCGCGGTGGTGGCCAACGAGGTCAAGGAGCTGGCCCGGCAGACCGCCGAGGCCACGGTTGACGTCACCTCACGGGTGAACGCGATCAAGGCGGACACGGACGATGCGGTGGCGGCGATCACGGCCATCGGTGAGGCGATCGAGCGGGTCAGCGGCTACCAGGACGCCATCGCCGGCGCGGTGGAGGAGCAGAGCGCGGTGACCGCGGAGATGAGCCGCAGCGTGCAGATCGTGACCTCGGGCGGGTCGCAGATCACGGTGGGCATCAACGAGGTCAAGGACACGGTGGCCAGCACGCTGCAGGCGGTGGGCAGTTCACGCGACGCGGCCCGCACGCTTGACGAGAACGCCAAGGAGCTGACCCGTCTGGTGGACCGCTTCGCACGCTGAGCGCACTTTCGCCGACGGTGGTCGCGGGCGTCCCGCGACCACCGTCTCGGAAGATAGCGATAACAGGCCGTCGCATCGAATGAAAGAACAAGCAGCAGCAATGGACGAGCCGGGCCACCTGAGCGACACGACAGGCCTGCGCAGGTCACACCAGTAGAGGTGCAGCGCCCCACGACGCCCATGGAAGGGCCCTGAAGGAAGCCTCGGGCAAGGCCCAGCGGGATCGTTCGGAGAGCTAACGTCGCGGGGTATGGAGAGCACCTGGTCGGATTCGATCGCGCCATGGTCGGGAACGCTCCTCGTGGCCGGCCCGGGCGGGATCGTGCACGAGGAGTCCAGCGGCTTCGCCGACGGCCCGGACAGCAGCCCCTGTGGTCCCCATCTGCGGTTCCAGGCCTCGTCCGTCAGTAAGCAGGTTCTTTCCGTGGTCGCCCTGGCCCTGCAGCAACGTGGCCGTCTGCAGTTGGGCCGGCCGATCAGAGCATGGCTGCCCGAGCTGCCACCGGCCTTCGACCAGGTCACCCTGCACCACCTGCTGACCCATACCTCGGGTACCGGGCACTGGGCCGACCTGCGCGCACCGTACGCCGAAGGTCGACGGCCGGAAAGCCCTCCGGCGGCCGAAACTTTGCAGGCCCTGATCGCCGAGACGGGTTTACTCACCCCACCGGGAAGGAGCTGGCGGTACAGCGGTCCGGGGTTCTTCCTGGCCGCCCGGGTTCTGGAGGCGGTGACCGGACACGCCTACCGAGATTTGGTCGCTGATCTCGTCTTCGGCCCCGCCGGGATGACCTCGTCCACCTCTGGCCACGGGGTGCCAGCCGATGCGGCCGTAGGCCACCGTGCGGGTCTGCGGATCGACGTGGACCCGGGGTGGACGCAGATTCCCGGTACCGGCGATCTGTGGACGACCGCTGCAGATCTGCTGAACTACAGCCGCGCACTGCGCGGGGGCCGGTTGCTCGCTGCAGACGCCCAGGCTCTGCTCTGGAAGCCTCAGGTCGCACTGTCTGAGCAGAACGGGGCCGCCGCCTACGGTTACGGCACCTTCGTCGGGCAGGTCCGGGGGCATGCAGCGTGGTTCGTTCCCGGTGACAATCCCGGCTACCAGTCGCTGCTGGCCCACCTGCCCGACAGCCGCCTTGATCTGGTGGTGCTGTGCAACGACGAGCAGCCTGGTGTCGACGCCGTCCTCGAACGTCCTCCTGTCCTGGAGTAGGCCGCGGAATCAGGCCTCGGCCCGGGCCATCGGGTCGGGCTCCTCGACGCTGGTTCCCTTCCGCAGCAGGGCGAAGGCGATCGCGGCTCCGGCGATCCCGACCAGCCCGGCCACCAGGAAGGCGCCGTGCAGGCCGCTGGCGAAGGCTTCGTGGATCGCCTGCTCGACCTGGGCCTGCTGTCCGGACGGCACGGCCTGGATGACGGTGTGGGTCTGTCCCCCGGACACCGCCGAGGCGACCTGGGAGGCGGCGGGCACGTCGTTGTCGGCCAGGGTGTCGGCGGCCAGGGAGGTGAAGACCGAGCCGAGGATGGCCACGCCGAAGGCGGTGCCGAGCTGGCGGGAGGTGTTGAGCACGCCGGAGGCCATGCCGCTGCGCTGCAGGGGTACGGCCGACAGCGCTGCGGAAGTCAGGGGTGGGGCGGCGAGGCCGACGCCCAGGCCCACCACCAGCAGGCCGGGCAGCAGGGCGGTCCAGGAGCTGCCGGGCTGTACGAGCAGCATGAGCAGGCTGCCGCAGCCGATCAGGAAGAGTCCGGCGCCGATCGGCCGGGCCACCGGGACGTGGTGCAGGCGGCTGCTGAGGCCGCCGGAGACGGCGAACGACACCAGGGACAGGGGCAGCAGGGCCAGGCCGGCGGTCAGGGGGCTGAGGTCGACGACGGACTGCAGCCAGATCGAGATCAGGACGCTGGAGCCGAACGCGGCGCACGAGAGGACGGCGGCGGCCAGGACGGCTCCGGCGAAGACGGGCCGGGCGAGCAGGCCCAGGTCGATCAGGGGGTTCTCGCTGCGGCGCTGCAGCACCACGAACAGGGCCAGGGCCAGGAGGCCGCCGAGCGCGGTGAGGACGGGGACGCGGGCGGTCCACCCCTGCTCGCCGGCCTCGATGATGGCGTAGGTGACCAGGGCGGCCGCGGCGGTGAAGGTGAGCATGCCGGGTACGTCGAGCCGGACCCGGCGGCGGGCGGTCTCGGTGAAGACCATGAGGGTCAGGACCACGGCGAGGACCGAGACCGGCAGGTTGACCCAGAACGCCCAGCGCCAGGAGAGCAGGTCGGTCAGGATGCCGCCGATGACCAGCCCGGCTCCGGCTCCGGCGCCGCTGACCGCGCCCCACAGGCCGAAGGCGGTGGCGCGGTCGCGGCCTTCGTAGGAGACGTTGATCAGGGCGACGGTGGTGGCGAACATGGCGGCGCCGCCGATGCCCTGGACGGCGCGGCCGGCGATCAGGGTGTCGACGTCCTGGGCCAGGCCGCAGGCCACCGAGGCGGCGGCGAAGATGGTCAGGCCGGCGACGTAGACGCGTCGCCGGCCGATCGCGTCGGCCAGTCCGCCGGCGCCGAGCAGCAGCGCGGCGAGGCTGAGTGCGTAGCTGTCGATCACCCACTGGACGTGGCTGAAGTCGGCCTGCAGGTCGCTGGTGATGTCGGGCAGGGCGACGTTGACGATGGTGATGTCGATGAGCAGCATGAAGGTGCCCATGCAGACCGCCAGCAGCGGTGTCCACTTACGCATCCGGGCAGCATCGACCCTTCTGCGGTGCGCCGCACGCCACGGTGTCCCTCAGGCGGGTGCGCGTGTGTCGGCCGAGGCGGGCGTGGCCGCGGGTTGCCGGGTGGCCGCGCGGGCGTCGGCGTCCTTGATGGTCTGGGCGATGGCCAGGGCGATCAGGGCGCAGCCGGCGGCCACGGCGAAGGCGACCCGGTAGGCGTCCACGTTCGGGGCTCCGGTGGCCGTGGTGGTTCCGACGGTGATCATGCTGGTGGTCAGGAACGCGACGCCGGCGGCGCCGCCGATCTGGCGCAGGGTGTTGAAGAGGGTGGAGGCCTGGCCGGTCTGGGCCGGGGAGATGGTGGCGAAGGCGACGGCCTGGCTGGTGACGAACACGTGGGCCATCGACAGGCCGAGCGTGACCATGTAGAGGCGCGCCGGCCAGAGGCTGGTGCCGGTGCCGAGGGTGGCCAGCAGGGCGCAGCTGAGGGTGACGCCGATCAGGCCGAGGCTCACGGTGAGGCGGGGGCCGAGGCGGGGGAAGACCAGGCGGCTGGCCATCTGGGCGCCGATCATCACGCCGACGGCCTCGGGGAACACGGACAGGCCGGCCTGGAGGGGGTCCATGCCCCGCCCGTCCTGGAAGTACAGCGAGATCGCGTAGAGCGTGCCCAGGAAGGCCATCGACGCGGCCACGCTGACCAGGCTGGCCGAGCGCAGCAGCCGGTTGCCGAGCAGGCGGACGGCGACCATCGGCTCGCGGGTGCGGCTCTCGGTGATCACCGCGGCGCTCAGGACGGTCAGGCCGCCGATCAGGGTGGCCAGGATCTCCGGGGAGGCCCAGCCGCGTTTGGGGCCTTCGGACAGGCCGAACATGAACGTGGCCAGGCCCACCCCGCACAGCAGGAAGCCGGGCAGGTCGAAGCGCCCGGCCTGCTCGCGCGGGGGCTCCTGGAGGAAGAGCAGGCCGAACCCGAGGGCGGCGATGCCGATCGGGATGTTGACCCAGAACACCCAGTGCCAGGAGTAGTGGGTGACCAGCAGCCCGCCGAGGACCGGTCCCAGGGCGGGGGCCAGGGCGGTGGGGATGGTCAGGATCGAGGAGGCCCGGACCCGTTCGTGCGGGGGGAAGGCGCGGAACAGCAGGGTCATGCCGACCGGGGCGAGCATGCCGCCGCCCACGCCCTGCAGGATCCGGAAGGCCACCAGCTGGCTGAGGTTCGTGGCCAGTCCGCACAGCGCCGAGGCGATGGTGAACAGGGCGATGGCGGTGAGCAGGACGCGGCGGGCGCCGAAGCGGTCGCCGAGCCAGCCGGAGGCCGGGATGAAGACGGCGAGGCTGACCATGTAGGAGATGGCGACGCTGTCGATGGCGGTCGAGGTGGTGCCGAAGTCCCGGGCCATGCCCGGCAGGGCGACGTTGACGATGGTGGCGTCGAGGATGTTGATGAACATCGCCGAGGTGAAGACGACGCTTACTGCGATCTTCTGGTTCAAGGGGGTCCGTTCCACAAGTGGTTGTTCAAGGAAACTGAACCCGCATTGTCACCCGGACGTCAGGAGAAGGTCAGGTCCCCGCCGGGGGCCGGGGTGAAGGCGTGCGTCACCACGGCCGGGTCCACGTCCTGCACCTGGGCCGGGTTCCAGCGGGGGTTGCGGTCCTTGTCCACCACCTGGGCGCGGATGCCCTCGCGGACGTCGTCGCGGTCCAGGCTGTGCGACATCACCTGGTAGTCCTGCGTCAGGGTCTCGCGCAGGTCCTGGTGCCCGGCGGCGCGGCGGATCGCGGCCAGGGTGATCTGCAGAGCGGTGGGCGAGCGGGTGAGCAGGACCTGCGCCGCGGCCCGGGCCTGGGGGTGCGGGTCGTTGTGCAGGCGCTCGATGATGGCGGCCACGTCGTCACCGCCGTAGCAGCGGTTGATCCATTCGGCGTCGGCGGCCAGCGCGGCGGGCTCGGGCGTGTCGGCCTGGGTGTCCAGGATGTCCTGGGCGGCCTTCCAGGAGGTGGCGGCGGCGAGTTCGGCGAAGACCTCGAAGGGCGTTTGGACGTCGGCCAGCCCCAGGTGGATCGCGTCGCCGGGTCCTACGGGCAGTCCGGTCAGGGCCAGGTGGGTGCCCAGCTCGCCTCGGTCGCCGGCCGGGTCGCGCGAGAGCAGCCACAGTCCACCGACGTCCGGGACCAGCCCGATGAGGGTCTCGGGCATCGCCATCCGGGTGTCGTGGGTGACCACCCGGGGTGTGCTGTGGCAGCCCAGGCCCACCCCGCCGCCGAACGTGACGCCGTGCATGAGGGTCATCACCGGTTTCGGGTACCGGGCCAGCTGCTCGTTCATCCGGTACTCGTCCCACCACAGGGCGCGGGCGCCGACGCCGCCGTCGGACAGGGCCGAGATGGACACGGCCTTGATGTCGCCGCCGGCGCAGAATCCGCGGGGGCCCTCGGCGTCGATGATCACGCAGTCGATCGACTCGTCGGCGGCCCAGGCGCTCAGGGCGGCGGCGATCGTGCGGATCATCTCGTGGGTGAGCGCGTTGATCGCCTGGGGGCGGGTGAGCGTGATGCGCCCGGCGCTGCCCTGGCGGGTCACGCGGACGTGCTCGGTGGTCTGCGGCGTCGTCGTCGTTTCAGACATCACCCCCGGAACCTATCGGCACCAACTGTGGAGAACGGCGGACGGACGCCGGGCGGACGCCGGACGTGCGGGAGGATCGGCTCCATGACGCGTGTGCCGAGCCGCATCGGGATCGGGCTGGCCGCAGCCGGCCGTCCGGCCTACATCACTCCTTCCCGGGCCACTGATCTGGGTGGCGGACGCGACGTGGAGCAGTTGCGCTCGCTGACGCACGACCTGCTCGAGGCCGCGTACGCAGGCGGGGTGCGTTACGTCGACGTGGCCCGTTCCTACGGGCGGGCCGAGGAGTTCCTGGCCGGGTGGTTGCGGTCATGTCCAGAAATTGAGGACGTGGTGGTCGGCTCCAAATGGGGCTACCGGTATGTGGGTGGCTGGGAGATGGAGGCCGACACCCACGAGGTCAAGGACCACTCCCTGTCCGCGTTCTCCGAGCAGTACCAGCTCAGCCGCGAACTCCTGGGTGATCGTCTGTCGATCTATCACATCCACTCCCTGACCCCCGACTCCCCGGCCCTGGGAGACCGGGCGCTGCTGCGGGCTCTGTCAACGCTGCGTGCCAGTGGCTGCCGGGTGGGGTTCTCCACCTCCGGCCCCCGGCAGGGGGAGGTGATCCGGCGGGCGCTGGAACTGGAGGTGGACGGGCGGACGCTGTTCACGTCGGTGCAGGCCACCTGGAACGTGCTGGAACCCTCGGCGGGTCCGGCGCTGGCCGAGGCGGCGGGCAACGGGGTCACCGTGATCGTGAAGGAGGCCCTGGCCAACGGCCGGCTCAGCCCGGCCGAGACCGACCTCGCCCCGGCCGCGATGGCCGCCCGGGCGCTGGCCGGTACGCACGGGGTGAGCGTCGACCAGGTGGCGATAGCTGCGGTTCTGGCGCAGCCGTGGGCCTGGCGGGTCCTGTCCGGAGCCGTGACGAAGCAGCAGTTGACGGCCAATCTGGCGGCGGGCGCGCTGCAGCTGAATCCGCTCGAGGTCGGCCGGCTCACTGCGCTGGCGCAGTCTCCGGAGGAGTATTGGGCCCAGCGATCGGATCGTGCCTGGCGGTGACCATAAGGGATCCGTCCTAGCCTGAAGTGGATCCAATCTGTCAGAGTGGATGGATGGACGAGCGGGAGAGGCCGATGGGGGACATGTCCGCTGTGCCGTCGGGCTCACCCACGTGGGACGCCGGCGGCGGGGTCGCGCTCGCCAAGACGGGCCGGACGGGGCTGACAGGCCTGAATGGGCTGACCGGGCTGGCTGTCGGGGCGGCCGGGCTGACGCGTTCCCGGGCCGACCGGGCTGCACGCTGGCTGACCATGCCCGTGTCCTCGGCGATGGGCTGTACGAACCGTCAGGAAGCTGCGAGCGCGAGTGCTGGGTTACCGGCGTCCACGGTGGAAGGAACGGCGGCGGCGAAGCACGCCAGTGTTAGTGCTGGAGCCAGCGCCGGGGCATCAGCGTCAGAACGTGCACGCCACCCGTACCCGAGTGCGCCGGGTGCCTGTTCCAAACCGGTGGCAAACCTGATCGCGGGGCTCTGTGCGGCGGGAGGTCTGGCGCATCTGGCCACACTCACTCCCGGCGCCACCGGCGCGCTCGGTGTGCACGGGTGGGTCTTCGCCGCCATGGCGGTGGCCTGCCTGCTGTGCGCGGTGCACCTGCTGTGGGCGCGTTCGTGCCATGCCCTGGGCATGACGGTGGCGATGGCCGCGCTCATGCTGGTCGTGCACACCGGATATCTGCTGGCTGTCGCGCCCGGCTTCGCTCTCGCTGAGACGGGTCATGCCCACCGGTCCGCCGGATCGATCGTCCACCTCGCTCCGGCGCAGCACGCGTCGCACGCTCTGACGTCGCCGGGTACAGCAGCGCCGATGCTGGCCGAGCTGGCGGTGCTTGTGGTGGCGGTTCCCGTGTTGCGCCGCTTGCGTCTGACCCGCTGACGCGACGCCACCCCCACCGGGCGGCGCCTGCGGGGTACCCGGAGGTTCGGCGGCTATGGTCGCCGCGACATCGGGGGAGGCCGGAGCGAGTCCGGCCTGGTTTCGGGGGGAGCCGAAATGCAATACAAGCATGCCGTTTTCAGGCGTCTACGAGGTGCCTCGCTCGGTCTGGGGGCGCTCGCTCTGGCTCTGGGGTCGGTCCTCACACCGGCCGGTGCCGCGCAGGCGGCCCACCTGTCAGCTCCGTCAGCACTGTCGGCCCAGCAGCCGGCTCAGCTGTCCCGGCAGGTGACGAGCACCTGCTCGGCGGACTTCAGTGAGGGGGACCGCCGGCTGGGTCCGGCCACCTTGCCCAACTCGGGCACCGTCGGCTGGGAGCTGAAGGGCTACAAGCGCACCGGAGGGCTGACCTCGGCCGAGTTCCTGGCCCAGTACTACGACGCCTCGGCCAACAGCTGGATCTACCCACCGCAGAACGGCTACCAGGTGCGGGCCGACGGTTCGCCGATCATCTGGCGTAAGACGCTCGCGGTGGGGCGGGAGCTGGATCGCTTCGGTAGTGAGTACGGGGGCTTCCTGAGCCCGGCCGGGACTCCGTACGCCGAGCGCGCCATCCCGCCCTCGAACCTGGCCGGTACCCCGGCGGAGGGCTGCAACTACCGCCGCTACCGGGTGCTGAAGGCGTTCGAGGTCTCCGCGGGCCCGATCGCTGCCTGGTTCGAGCAGCGTGGTGACGGGTGGCAGTACCAGCTGACGGGGGCGTACGTGGCGGGGGCGCCGGCGACGCTGAACGTTCTGTGGCTGGTGGACAACGGCTACCTCGAGCGGGTCCCCCTCTGACCACTGTCCGAGGGGTGCCACCGCTTCTGCCACGATGATCCCCGTGGCAGAAGTGGTGATCTCCCTGGACGACGTCTCCGATCCGCAGGTCGTGGCCCTGCTGGAGGGGCATGTGGCGCAGATGCGGGAGGTGTCTCCGCCGGAGAGCGTGCACGCACTGGACGTGGAGGCGCTGCGCGCGGCGGAGATCACGTTCTGGGCGGCGCGCGACGGTGACGAGGTGGTCGGGTGTGTGGCGCTCAAGCGCCTCGACGAGGACCACGTGGAGCTGAAGTCGATGCGCACGCTGCCGTCGCGGCTGCGTCAGGGCATCGCCGGTCAGCTGCTGCGGCATGCCGTGAACGAGGCCCGGCAGGCCGGGTACAAGCAGGTCAGCCTGGAGACCGGCAGCGAGGACTTCTTCGAGCCGGCCCGCACCCTGTACGCCCGCTACGGGTTCCTGCCGACCGGTCCGTTCGCCGGCTACACCGACGACCCGAACAGCTCGTACTTCACCCTGCGCCTGTGAACCCCGCCGCCCGGTAGCGGCGACGGGGTTCACCGGCGGCGTGGTTCAGCAGTGGCGGGCGTTCAGCTCGCCAGTTCGTACTTCTCGTTCAGGGCGGCCCCACGCCCGGGCTTGTACTGGTCGAAGCCGCGCGGGTCGCACTGCAGGCCGCCGTTGATGCAGTGGCTGACCAGGGCCTTGAGGGTGGGCTGGTCCCAGCCGTTGAAGAAGTCGTAGTGCCAGCTGTGGTCGGTGCCGCTGGAGAGGCGGACCTTCGTCATGTCCCCGGAGACGTTGAAGGCCATCTTGAACTCGATCATCGGCACCGCCACCGGGTGCCCGGCCGGGCAGACGCGGCGGTTCTTCTCCACCACGGGGTAGGCCATGTGGCTCTGGTGGTCGGCGGAGTCCAGGTGCACGCCGTCCCAGCAGCTGGGGGCCTGCATGCGGATGTTGAGGTAGGAGCCGGGGGTGCAGTGCTCGGGGATCTGCCAGTTGTTGGCGCTGTTGCCGCATTCCCAGCCCTCGACGGTGCCGGGGTGCTCGCGGAACTGCTGCTCGGTCTGGGTGGGGCTGCCGACGACGTAGCGCAGTCCCTGGGGGAAGGCCCGTACGGTGCGGAAGTCGGAGACCCCGGACTTGTAGTAGATGGTCTGCTTGTACTGGGTGGTGACGAGCTTGTCGCCGTTGTAGAGCGAGGGGTGCCAGTACCCGGACCTGTCGCCGGGGGTGATGCAGCTGGTCTTCGCCGCGCCGGTCAGTGAGCCGGTGGTGCTCTTGGCGTCGGTGCCGGAGGCGCCCATGAAGGTGTGCATGTGCGCGGCGCCGCTCATCCCGGGGTAGACGATCGGGTCGTCCGGGGCGTGGTGGCTCATGTAGCAGTTGGCCTGGAACTCGCGGTGGGTCACCTGGTCGGGGCCGGGGTTGAAGCTGTGCTCGGGAGCGATGCCCTGGACGGCGGGGGACACCTGGTCGGACTCGCCCGGGTCCAGGTTGGGTCCGTAGGCAGGCTGCTCGGCCATGCCGGCCATGGCGTGCCCACCGGCCGTAGCCGTCGTGGCAGCCGCGGCCGTTGAGGCCGGAGCGGCTGCCCGGGTGCCGTGGTGGCCGGTGCCCGGCTGGGCGCTGAACGCGGGAACCCCGGAGGAGACGGCGATCAGGACTGCCGCGACGGTGGCGCCGACGGCGCCACCGGCCACTGTGTAGCGTCTTTTCACTGTTCAGGGTTCCCTTCGGGACGTCCGTCAGGCGCGGACGGTTGAGCCGGACGTGCCGAAGTCTGGCTGTGCAGCGACTGTGCGCTCGCCGGTCAGGGGGCCCAGATCACGGACGTCCGGGGCCTATTTCCATGGGTCCCCCCGGCTCACGGGGGTCCGCAGTCGGGTTCAGGCCCGGCCCTGCCACCGCGCGACGGCCTGGGTGCGGTGACCCACACCGAGCTTGGCGTACACGTGGTTCAGATGGTTCTTCACGGTCTTCTCGGACAGCACCAGCTGGGCGGCGATCTGGCCGTTGGTCAGCCCCTGCACCAGCAGATCCATCAGCTCGCGCTCGCGGCGGGTGAGGTCGAAGCGGATCCGGGCGGCGGACTCGCGTTCGGCGCGCTCGCGTAGCTGGCGTACGGCCACAGCAGCGGCCACGGGGGCCAGCCAGCCTTCCCCGGCATGCACGGCGCGTACGGCCTGCAGGACGTCCTCACGGGAGAGCCCGTTGTGGGACAGGAAGCCGCTGGCCCCCTGCGCCAGGGCGGAGCTGATGACCTCGGAGCTGTCGTCGGAGGTCAGGAGGATCACGCGGGTGAGGTCGGCCAGGCGGGCAAGCACCTCGAGACCGTCGGCGACCGGCATGCGGTGATCGAGGAGGGTGACGTCGGGACGGTGGCGAGCGACGGTGTCCAGGGCGGCCAGCCCGTCGGCGGCCTCGGCGACGACGTCCAGCCCGCCCAGTTCGAGCATGGCCCGCAGCCCGGCGCGCACCATCGGGTTGTCGTCGACAACCGCGACCCTGATCGTCATGGGCGGACCCTCTCAGACGCCGGCCCGCCGCCGGCGGCCGGTGTCCACAGCACCACCTGGGTGCCGCCCACGGCGCCGAGATCGGCGCCGGAGAAGACCTTGAGGCGTCCGCCGATCTGCTGGGCCCGCTCGGCCATCCCGACCAGGCCGTAGTGCCCGGCGGCGGAGAGGGCGGTCAGGTCGGCCGGGACGGTGAAGCCGCGGCCGTTGTCCCCGATGGTCACGCGCAGGGTGCGGGGTTCGAGGGCGAGCTCGACCCAGGCCTGGGTGGCACCGGAGTGGCGGGCGACGTTGCCCAGGGCCTCGCGCACGATCCGCAGGACCTCGTGGCGCACCGGCAGATCCACCTCGGCGCTACCCACCTGCCCCGGCCGGGCCAGGCCGCCACCTCTGCCACCTCTGCCACGTCCGGTCCGGTCGCCCAGATCAGCGAGTTCGGCCAGGTCGGCCAGATCGGTGTGCACGGGCAGTCCGGTGCGGGCCGAGAAGTCGCGGCAGGCCCGTTCGAGGGCCTCGGCCAGGGTTGCGTCCAGGTCGTCGGCGCGCAGCATGCCCAGCAGTTCGCGGGCTTCGTCGGCCGCGGTGCTGGCGCCCTCGGCGACGGTGCGGGCCAGTTCGGCGGCGAGCTGGGGCCGCTGGTGCACGGCGTCGGGCAGGGAGCCGGCCGCGAAGGACAGTCCACGCAGGGTCTTCTCGACCGAGTCGTGCAGTTCGCGGGCCATCCGGGTGCGTTCGGCGGCGACGGCCGAGCGCTCGGTGGCGTCCAGGGCGGAGCGGGCGAGGTTGACGTGCCGGACGACGGCCGCGCGGGCGGTCGCGGCGGCCAGGCCGATGAGCACGTAGAGGGTGGGCACGCCGGTGAGGTAGACGGCCAGGGTGGCCGGCACGGGGGCGCCGTCGTTGCCCAGGCGGACGATCCAGGCCACCACGGCGTAGGCGGCCACGGTCTGCGCGACCCAGACCGGCCAGGCGCGCAGGCCCGCGACCACGCCGAAGACGGCGGCCGAGCCGCAGGAGAAGGAGAAGAACACCGGTCCGCCCTGCATGAGCGCCACGATCGCGGCCCCGGCGGCCAGCTCGAGCACGACGAAGAACGGCCAATGGACGACGGCGGCGGGCCGCCGCACGAGGACGGCCAGTTCCGCGGTGGTCACCACGGCGGCGACGAGCGTGCCCAGCAGGAGCCGGCGGGGGTGGGGATCGATCAGGACAGCCGCCACGACCAGCATCAGGGTGGCGCCCAGCCGCAGCAGGAGCACGAACTGGCACAGCCCGGCGATACTCTCGGTCGCGCTGCTGACCCAGTGCTGGGGCTCGACCAGGTCACGGGCCCTTCCAGACCTCCTGCCGGATCGGGTGCCAGATCTGGCACGAGCTCTGAAGCCGGATCCAGGTCCGGATCCAGGTCCGGATCCAGGTCCGGGTTCGGGGCCAGGTCCGGGCCGAGGTTCGGATGCAGGTCCGGGGGCGGGTGCGGGTGCGGGGCCAGGTTCGGATCCAGGTTCGGATCCGGGTTCGGATCCAGGGGCGGGCCCAGGTTCGGGTTCGGGGCCGGGCCCGGATGTGGTGCCAGGTCTGTTGGCCCTGGGCCGACGTCGGCCCCCGGTACGCGTCTGCGGTCCGGCGGGCTGGGCGGGCTGGGCGGGCTGACCTGCCCCGGGCTGTGAGGCCGGGGGTGGTGCGGAGGCTGGGCCGGGGGCCGACCTCGGTGTCGGCCGGGTCACCGGTGCAGCATAGGCAGCCGACAGGGGGGCAGGAGACGTCGGCCGGGCGAGCTCAGGTCCGGGCGGCTCCGGGCGGCGCCGCACCTGGCAGGGACAGGGGCAGGGCAGAGTTCGCGGGCAGAGTTCATGAGCAAGGTTGACGTGGGGCAGGGTGCGCGAGAGGCGCCGGGCAGGCGTGGATCAGGTTGGGCAGACGTTTTGTGGCGTGAGACAGGAGCGCGGTTGATGCGGTTGCCCGGCGGTGTGCCCGGCGTGAGGGACTGGACGTGGCGCCAGGTCGTCCTCGGGGTGGTGCTCCTGGTGCTGTTCGTGGCAGTGGCCGCGTTGGTGCCGGTGCTGATCCAGCCCGACGATTCCGGCCCTGAGGCGGGCTCTACGCCGGGAACCTCGAGCGGAATCCCTGCCCCCAGCGGCGTGGGCGTGCCCACTGCGTCGCCACCGACGTCCACTGTTTCGCCTGTTTCGCCGACCCCTGCGCCGGAGAAAAGCACCTCGGACTTCCAGGTGCGGCCCGCAGTGAAGGCGCGGCCGGTGGGGGACCCGCCGCGCGCGGTCTACCAGGAGTTCCCCAGCGCCTGCGCGCTCGTACGCGCCAGCAGCAAGGCGCCGGTGGCCGGGCTTTCCTCTCCGGGGGCGGGAGAAGGCGGGTACGACGTGTTCGGCAGCACGCGAGCGAAGCCGGCCGAGCCCGGTCGGGTTCCCTCGGGTGCCACCTCGTGCCTGAACCCGGGGGACCGGTCCACGTACTGGGTGCCGCAGGTGCTGCAGGGGGGCCGCGCGCTGGAGCCGGAGTCGTTCCAGGTGCTCTACAAGGCGGCAGTCAGCGACTACACCAGCGTTCAGCCGTTCCCTGCGGGGCTGCGCGTTCTGGCCGGCGGGCAGGCAGCTGCCCCTTCCGCGGCAGACGGCAGCGCCGTGTCCTGGTCGTGCACGGGGTACGACGAGCCGCGCCTGCCCGTCGCGTCGACCTGCCAGGAGGGGGACCGGCTGATCGGGCGGATCGCGGCGCCGGGATGCTGGGACGGACGGCACCTGGACGTTCCCGGGCACCGCTCGCACCTGGCCTGGGCCGCCTCGGGGCGCTGCCCGGGCAGTCATCCGGTGGCCGTGCCCACGCTGCTGGTACGGGTGGCGTACCCGATCGACGTGACGCAGGAGGTTCGGCTGTCAGGGCTGCGGGGGCAGGACTTCGGGTTCGGTGTGGTCACCGGGTGGCAGCCGAAGGTGCTGCGCGACCTGGTGGGCGACTGCATCAACGCCGGTGAGCACTGCGGGGAGACCGGCAGCCCGAACTAGCTACTTCTCCTGCAGGCGCCGGCGCAGCGTCTGCGCCCCCGGCCCGGTCAGGTCGTCCAGCGCCGCCAATCGTCCGGTGACGGCCAGGGCGAGGGCCTCCGCGGGCCCCTCGACGACCTCCCGGCCGGATTCCTGGCCGGACTTCTGGGTGGATTTCTGGCCGTCGGGACGCCAGGTGTGGTCCAGGTCGGTGGCGTGCAGCGTCAGGCCGTCCAGGGAGCGCACGCCCAGCAGCGCGGGGGCGGGGTTCGGTGAGGCGAGGTAGTCCAGCACCAGCCGCCATTGGTGGGCACCGACGTCCGTAGGTTCGTTGGTGGTTGTGATGACGTCCAGGCCCAGGGGGCGGGCCAGGTCGCGCAGGTGGATGCAGGTGTCCACGTAGGGGCCCATCGGGCCGACGCGGGGCGGGTCGAGTCGGTCGTCTGCGTGCCTGCGCAGTTCCCGCACGAGTTCCGCCCGGGGGCGCCGGGCGATGCGGCGGGTGATGTGGTCGATGGTCCGGTCGGTGTCGCCGCGATAGCGCAGGGCGACCAGGAACACGTGGGCGAAACCGGTGATGCTGGGCTGCAGGAGGTGAGCGGCCATCTCCTGGGCGCTCCACCCGGCGCACAGGGTCTGGGTGTGCCACTGCTGCTCGTCCAGGGACCCCAGCAGGTCGGCCAGCTTGCGGCGGTTGGCGGCCGTCAGCGCGTAGATCTCCTCGACGTTCACGGATTCTCCTGGGGTAGGGCCTCGCGCAGTTGCTGGGCGTGGGCACGTACGTCGCGGTTGAGGGCCTGCAGCACGCGCAGGGCCGTCTGCAGGTCCTCGGCGCTGCAGTCGAGGGCCGTGTGCCCCTCCAGGCGCTCGCGCTCGGCCGTCATCAGCCGGGCGAACACGTCCCGCCCCTGCCCGGTGACGGCGATCAGGACGGAGCGGCGGTGACCGGGATTGGTCTGGCTCACCACCAGGTGCAGAGCGGCGAGATCGTTGACGTGCCGCTGCACGCCCTGACGGGCCAGGTCCAGACGCTCGGCGATAGCCGGCACGGTGAGCGGCCCCTGCTGCTGCAGGATCTGCAGGACCGCGCGCATCCCGACCGTGACGCCCTCGGGCCGCCACAGCGCCTCGAGCGCCCGCGCGGAGTTCAGCACGAGCGGCCTCACCTCGCCCAGCACCGCTTCCAGGAGACGACCCCGCGGGCCCGCCACCGACGTCCTCAGATCGCTCTGCATGACAACAATGTTGTCATCCTTGCGCTCGCGAGGCCAGTGAGAGGCCAGTGCCGTTTCGTGATCGTTTTACCCAGTAGTCACTAAGAGCAACAGGGGCACCTGCCCCTGCAACGGATACCAGAACTGTGGGCACAGGCCGCGCCACCTGTAGTGACGACACATCGGCTTAATGGCTGAACTGGGATTTTCCCCGAGCGGCGGGCTATCTTTCTCGCGAGCCGAGAGGTTTTCGGCCGGGTGTCACCAGCGCCTCGCGCGCAAAAGATTCACTACGAGGAGTAACGGGATGGATATCGACATCGTCACCACCACCGGGGAGCGGTCGATCGTCACGCTCACCCGCAGCGGTGACGGAGCGAACGTCGATGTCTGGTACTGCGACGTGCAGCACGCCCACATCCCGATCGACGAACTCCGGGGCTGGCTGGCCCGCCGCGGCCCGATCCGGGAACCGGGCCGCTGGGGGCGGGTGGAGTTCACCATCCAGGAGGGACGCACACTCCTCACGGTCCGGCCGGAGGTCGTCGACCAGCCGCTCGTGCTGACCGAACTGTCCCGCCTGACCAGCGTCTGACCAGCGTCTGAGTACCACCCGACCAGCCCCTGAACCGCACCGCCGGGCCTGCCCATCCGTAGACAGAACGGTCCGGGCGGCCACCAGAACCACTGTTGAACCGAGTGATTGGAGAGCGGTCATGTCCGCAACCGAAGTCAGCCTGCACAGTTCCGACGAGAACCTGGAATGGCGCAAGTCGTCGTTCAGCGCCGTCAACGGCAACTGCGTGGAGGTCGCCTTCCGCAGCGGCGGCGACGTCGCCGTGCGCGACAGCAAGGCCAAGGGCCTGGGCCCCGTGCTCAGCTTCGGCAACGACGAGTGGGCGGCCTTCCTCGACGGCATCGCCGCCGGCGAGATGCACGGCGTCTGAAGCGGATCCGGATCGCATCGACGAATCCGGCGCACCACCAGGACCGGCCCACGGCCGGGCAGCACAGGTGACGAGTACAGGTCTGCACGCAGGTAACCGGGTCCACCGACGAACCGGCAACCTGCGGTGGAGGAGAGACGGCCCAGCCGGGCGCATCAGCACCGGCGGCCGTCCAGACCTCGTACCCGGTACCCAGACGCAGGTGGGGTGACGAGCGCAAGGCGGGGGCGGCCCGCTGCTCGTCGGGACCACTCTAGGTGCCTACCGCTCACCCTGTCCGGCAGATGAAGAGCTCATGACCGAACCGTGACCTCCCGCACCTAGGCTCACGCCGTGATCACCCTGCGCACCGCCCGGCCGGGCGACCTGGACGCCGTCCTCGCCTTCTGGCAGGTCGCCGCCGAGAACGACAACCGGCCCGCGGACTCCGCCACTGCCCCGGAGAACCTCCTGGCCCGCGACCCCGAGGCCCTCGTCCTGGCCCTCGACGACGACACCGTCGTCGGCAGCGTCATCGCCGGCTTCGACGGCTGGCGCTACCACCTCTACCGCCTCTCCGTGGCCCCCGGCCACCGCCGCCAGGGCATCGCCACCGCCCTGCTCGAACACGCCGAGAACCGCTTCCGCGCCCTGGGCGCCACCCGCAGCGACGCCATGGTCCTCGACGAGAACGTCACCGCCCAGAGCGCCTGGTGGGCCCGGGGATACCGGGTGCAGGAAGACTGGTCACGCTGGATCAAACCCCTCTGACCCCTCTGCTGGATCTGCTCGATCTGACCGCAGAGCCCGGGCGCCGATGACCACCAGGGCGCTCGCGGCCAGAACCAGACCGGCGAACAACGCCACCACCCCGGGCCACTGCCAGCCGCCGAAGAACACCCCGCCGACCCACCCCAGCACGCTCGAGCCCAGGTAGTAGAAGAGGGTGTACAGCGAAGCCGCCTGGGCCCGGCCGATCTCGGCCCGGGCACCCACCCAGCCCGAGGCGATGGCGTGGGCACCGAAGAAGCCTCCGGTCACCACCAGGAGCCCGGCCGCGATCGCGATCAGGTTGTCCACCAGCGTCAGGCCGATCCCCGCGAGCATCGTGCCCGAGGCCAGCATCAACACCGCCCGCCGCCCGAGCCGACCGGCCAGTCGCCCCGCCTGCCGCGAGGACAGCGTGCCCGACAGGTAGGCCAGGAACAGCAGCGACGTCACCGCCGCGCTCAGCCCGAAAGGCTCCGCCTCCAGGCGGAACCCGAGGTAGTTGTACACCGCGACGAACCCGCCCATCAGCAGGAACGCCTGGGCGTACAGCACCAGCATCCCCACATCGCGCAGATTCACCCCCACGTTGCGCAGCACGTCCCCGGCCCGCACACCCCGGTCCCGCACGAACCCCCGCGCCGGCGGCGCCAGCACCACGAACGTCACCGAACCCAGCGCCGCCACCAGCCAGGCCACCGCCACACCCCAGCGCCACCCCCACACCTCGGCCACCGGCCCCGCGATCATCCGCCCACTGATCCCGCCCAGCGTGGTACCCGAGACATACGTAGCGGCCGCCACCATCGCCTGCGACGAACTGACCTCCTCATGCAGGTACGTCACCGCCAGCCCGGGGATACCGCCCAGCGCCAGCCCCTGCAGCACTCGCAGCACCACCATGGCCTCGAAGCCGGGGCACACCGTCCAGGCCAGCCCCAGCACCGCAGAGGCGACCATCGCGATCCGCATGGCCGTCAGCCGCCCGATCCGGTCCGCCACCCACGACCACGGCAACACCCCCAGAGCCAGGCCCATCGTTGCCGCCGACACCAGCAACGCCGACTGCGCCTCCGAGACCCGCATCGACCGCGCCACCAGCGGCAACACCCCCTGAGGGGCGTACAGAGCCGCGAAACACGCGATCCCCGCACACAGCAGGGCCCACACCAGCCGCCGGTACTCCCGCGATCCCGGCTGATGCCCCGCCCACGTCCCGCGCGCCACAACACTCATGCCGCCGACGGTAGGCGGGCCTCAACCACACGCACCAATGCATGAATGAAGCACACGCATAGCATCAACGCATGGAAGAGCCCGCCACGCTCAGAACCGTCCTGGCCACCCTGCCCCTGCTCAGAGCCATAGCCGACACCGGAGGCATCTCCGCCGCAGCCGACGAACTCGGCCTACCCCAGTCCACCGTCAGCCGCGGCATCGCCCGCCTCGAACACCACCTCGACACCAGCCTGCTCGAACGCGACGGCCGCGGCGTCCGCCTCACCCCGGCCGGCCACGAACTCGCCACCACCGCCCGCCGCACCCTCGAGCACGTCACCGAGACCATCACCCACATCCGCGCCGACACCGCCCGCCGCAACAACACCGTCTCCGTCGTCTTCCAGAACTCACTCGGCCGCGCCGTCATCCCCGCCCTGGTCAAGGCCCTCGTCACCGAACGCCCCGGCACCCGCGTCAACCTCCGCCAGGGAGGCCGCGCCTACTGCATCACCGAATTCACCGCCGGCGCCGCCGACCTCGTCCTCGTCGCCCCACCCATGGACCCCCAGCCGAACACCGCCACCGCCAGCCTCTACACCGAGCACCTCATCCTCGCCGTACCCCGCACCCACCCCTACGCGACCCGAAAAAGCCTGCGTCTGAACGAACTCCACAACCAGCCCACCCTCGGCCTCGCCCCCGCCTACGGCCTGCGCGACATCACCGACAGCCTCCTCAGCCAAGCCGGCGTCCGCATCACCTACGCCTTCGAAGGAGAAGACGTCCAGACCGTCCGCGGACTCGTCGCCGCCGGCCTCGGCCTCGCCATCCTCCCGCCCGAAGGCAACACCCCCGACCTCACCGAGATCCCCATCGACGACCCCCACGCCACCCGCGAACTCGCCGCCTCCTGGCGCCCCGCCGACACCACCCGGCCAGCACTCGCCGCCCTCACCACTATCCTGGGCAGCGACCCCTCCTGGCTCCCCGGACCGGCCCACTGACGGACGCACCGAGTTGCAGGCCCCACTGCCCGGATGAACACTCGCCACTAGTCCGATTCGCCCGCAATGTTCGCCAGCGGAAGTTCGCCCGGAACAAGGGAGAGACTCATGTACGTCGGCGGTGGCATCGCACTACTCGTGATCGGCGGAATCCTGGCCTTCGGGGTCAGCGACCGCTTCGACGGCCTCGACCTGACCGTCATCGGCTACGTGCTCATGGCCGGCGGCGTCCTGGCCATCGTGCTGTCCCTGGTCATGAACAAGCAGCGCACCAACACCTCGCACACCGAGGTCGTCGAACGGCGCAACACCGGCGGGAACGTACCCCCGCCCAGCATCTGACCCTCGCAAGACCTCTCAGAAGGCCGAGATCGGCCGCTGCCGCTCACGCCGGGTCAGCGCACCGACCACGGCCAGCTGACCGTGCCGCCGCACCGACAACCTGGCAATCAGCTCGACCACCGGCATGAACACCCGCTCGGGGAAACCCGGGGCCGGCACGTCCAGACTGACTGCCAGGTCGTCGGCATGCACCACCAGCTCCAGCATCCGGGTCAGCAGGAACGCATCCCGCGACAGCGCCCACCCCTGCCAGGGCAGCGCCACCCGCTCACCCGCAGAGCCACCGCTCAGCAACGCGGAGACCTCTGCCGCGCCCGCCGCGAAACGCTCGACCAACGCCTGCACACCCTCCTGCGCCAACTGCTCGTCCGTGGACCGGTCGTTCTCCGGATCATCCGGCGACGTCGACGTCACCCACGCCGCCCGCGCATAGTGCTCATCCGCCCCGTCCTCCAGCAGCGGCAGCTCAGTGGGCCGCTCAATGGGCAAGCCGCTGGAGAGGTCGCTGGGGGAGGGGAGGAGCAACTGCTGCGCCAACGACACCTGCCGGCCCAGGTGACAGGCCAGAGCCCCCACCGACATCTTCGGCAGAGCACTCGGCAGATCCCACCGTTCACCCAGCACCGGCAGCTGCAACAGAGCGCCCACCGGGGTAAGAGCATCCAGGAACGCGGCGTCGTAACGGCTGTTCACAACGCCCGATCCTGCCGCTCGTGATGGGGTTCGGCAAGCAACTTGAGGCTATTGGTGATAACAGGCTATTGCATGAGCTTTCACATTCGCCACAAGACCAACCCGGAGGCGGAGGTCAGCCCAGCTGGTCGGACTCCTCGAGCGTCTGCAGCGAGCGTCGCAGGTGGTCGAACGACAGGGGCAGGTGGCTCACGGGAACGCCGTCGCGCCCGAGGGGGAGCGAGGTGCGTGACCCGGCGGCGAGTTCGGCGTTGAAGTTCTTCGCCTGGCCTACGTAGCTGCGTTCCAGGCCTCGCGGGTGCAGGGGCAGTCCGGCCGGCCGAATGACTCCCTCGTCGGTCGGGGAAGCTCGCACCGACACCCACAGGCTGTTCGGGGGACTGCCTTCCAGGCGGGACACCAGTACCTGCCGTACCTCGAGCCATTTCTCCAGCAGGCGGCCCAGGGCCTGGTCCATCGTTTCGCGGCCGGTGTAACCCGCGGGGACGGGCTGGTCCGGGGCCAGGGGGAGTGCCGGGATGGTCACCGTGCCGTCAGCGGTGGACCGGACGTCGTCCACGGTCATCTGGCACAGGTCGACTGGCCGCAGCGGCGTGGTGATCATGACCCCGAGCATCGCGGCCATCCGAACCGCCGCTTTGGACGGAGGATCGATGGCTACCAGGTCGAAGGCCACATGACGCAGAGCGCGGGCGTTCATCGGGGTAGGGGTGCGCAGTTGGACGGCGGGTTCGGTGTGCGTGATCGGTGCGCTGCCGTTGGCCAGGGCGAGTGCGCGCAGGGCGGCTGCTCTCGCCCGCGAGGCGGCCTGGCTCTTGGCGGCGCCTTCCTTGGCAGCCAGGATGCCGGTGGCGGCCCAGGGGAGGAACCAGGCCGCGAACTCCTCGGAGATGATCTCGGTGACGTCGATCCGTTGCGCGGTGGTGGAGACCTGCTCGGGGAGGGCCTCGCGGACCTGCTGTTCGGTGGGTACGTCGCCGTGGATACGCTGCAGGGCGGCCGCGGTCAGAGCCTGGTTGAGGGCCCACTCCCGTTGCCGGCGGGTGGAACGCGAGGCCCCGGAGCGCTCGAGAACGCCGAGGTACGAATGGATCGCCGTTCTAGCCTGCATGGGTCGGATGATAACAGGCTGACCGCCTCAAATCTGCCCTCTGCAGAACATGTATCAAGGACCGGCAAGAACGGGCAGGCTCCGCAGGCATGGACTGGGGAGCCGGACGGTACGAGCGCCAGGCACGGCAACTATTGCCGGCGGTCGAGCAGATTGTGGACGAGTTGGCCCCGGTAGCAGGAGAAGTCGTCGTGGATGTGGGGTGCGGCTCGGGTAACGCGACGGTGCTGGTCGCGGGTAGGGGAGCGCGGGTCACCGGTGTCGATCCATCACCACGATTGCTCGAGGTGGCATGCGAACAAATGGACGTTCGTGGTCTCGTCGGCCGGTTCCACCAGGGGGACGCGGCGAACCTTCCACTGGCTGCCGGGTCGGCGGACGCGGTGATCTCGTCGTTCGGGCTGATCTTCGCGCCCGATCCGTCGGCTGCAGTGCAGGAAATCGCCCGGGTGCTGAGGCCCGGTGGGCGTCTGGTGTTCTCGGCCTGGCTGCCGGAAGGGGCGATGGCTGCTCAGGGTGTACTTGTCCAGAGTCTGTTGACCTGCGACAAGAGCCTTTCCGCGAGCTTCGCGTGGCACGATCTGGAAGCGGTGGCCTGCCTGCTGAACCCGTTGGGCTTCTCGGTCTCCCGCCGCATGTGCAGTCTGGCTTTCGTGGGGGAGTCCCCGCGCGCGGCCGCCGAGGCGGAACTGGCCAACCATCCGCGGTGGGCGTGGCTGCGGGAGGTGGTGGGCGCCGGGCCGCGCTGGGACCAGGCCTGCGAGGCCCTGGTCAGCGTCTTCGAGGATGCGAACGAGGATCCGGCCGCTTTTCGGGTAACCTCCAGGTTCATTGTCTACCGCGCCGTTCTGGACGCGGTTCCGAGCGAAAAACCATGAGTAGCAGCATGTTTTGATAACAGGCTTTGAGCAGCCATACCGATTTCCGGACAAGAACTCAACCCGCCCGGAACGACGGACCTTCCCGGCTGAGGGAACTGCCGGCTGAGGGAACTGCCGGCTGAGGAACTGCCGGACCGAAAGGCTGGGGCTGGGGCGCCTGCCTCTCGGCACTACAAGGCGTTGAGGGCCCGGCCCAGATGCGGATCGAACCGCCGGGGATCAGCCGCCTGGATCTCCTCGCGCCGCCACCAGCGCACCCCGGCGAACTCGGCCTCGTCGGGCTTGAGTGCCTGGTTCTTGGTGCCGGCCAGGGCGAACCAGAGGCTGATGTCGGTGTGACGGTTCTCGGGCACGTCGTTGGTCTCGGTGACGGTGAGCAGGAAGGGTTTCTCGCCGAGTATCGGGTCGGGGACGGCGGTGATGCCGAGCTCTTCGACGACCTCCCGGCGGACCGTTGCGTAGGGGTGCTCACCTGGTTCGACGTGGCCGCCGGTGGGCAGCCAGAGTCGGGCCGCGCGGTGGTCGCAGAGCAGGACGCTTTCGGCTGCGCGGTCGACGAGCATGAAGTAGCAGACCAGGTGCGGCGACGGGGTGGCCGGTTTGGCGCGGCGGAAGATGTCGTGCGTGCCGGCCAGCCACTCGAGCGTGGTGGCCCGGTGGGCGCGGCCGAGTTCGTCGAACGGGTTCAGGGCTGCGACAAGGGTGGTGATGGCCGCGTGCAGGGCTGCCTGGTCCATGGGTGAAGACTGCCAGGCACCACCGACAGTCTTGGCCGGGCGCCTATCCTCGTTCTGTGACAACGGGGTTCGAGCAGCTCAGCGAGCGGCAGCAGGAGGTTCTGGGGGAGTGGCTGCCCGGTGCCGAGGTGGTGCGCGACCACAGCTGGGGCCTGGTCGGCACCACGGTGCTGGAGGTGCTGCAGGCCGGCGAGCGGTTCGTGGTGAAGGCCGGTGACGAGCGGGATCGTCACCTGGCGCGGGAGATCCGGGCGCACGCCGAGTGGCTCGAGGTGTGGGTGCGGCAGGGCCGGGCGCCGCGTCTGGTGTGGGCCGACGCTGCTGTGAAGGTGCTGGTGACCCGGTACCTGCCGGGTGTTCTTGTCCTCGGATCGGAGGGTGAGTTCGTGCCGGACACGTATCGGCAGGCAGGGGAGTTGCTGGCCGGTTTCCACGGGCAGTTCAGCACGGTGGACGTGGATTTCGAGGCGAGCGCGAAGGTGAAGGCGTTGTGGTGGCTGGGGCAGCCGCACGGGATCGACCCAACTGTTGTCGAGCGTCTGGGGGAGGTTGTCGCGTGCTGGCCAACGCCGTCCATTGTTTGTGTGCCGACTCATGGTGACTGGCAGCCGCGCAACTGGCTGGTGCACGAGGGGGTGGTCAGCGTGATTGATTTCGGTCGGGCGGCGGTGCGGCCGGCGGTGACGGATTTTGCGCGGTTGGTGGCGCAGCAGTGGCGTGGTCGGCCGGATCTGGAGGCGGCGTTCTTCGAGGGGTACGGCGAGCGGCCTGGGGATGTTGGGGCGTGGCAGCGGGATCGGGTGCGGGAGGCGATTTCTACTGCGGTGTGGGCCAGGCAGGTGGGTGATGAGGAGTTCGAGCGTCAGGGGTTGCGGATGATCGATGACGCGTTGGCTGCGCTGGGCTGAGGTGCCTGGCGGTTATCTGTGGGGGACCTTCTCAGCAGGCTAGATGTCATAATGTTCATTATCGGCGTTTGCTGTGGGTGCTGGGGAGTGGTGCCGGCGGGGCTGGTGTGGGTCATTCTTGTGGACGGGGTCGTGCAGGTGGATGTGGAGTCGTCCTGGCGGTTCCGGACCGAGACGCTCGAGCATCCGGAGTCGGGTTCACTGTCGGTGCTGGAGCTGGATCGTCCGTTCGACCTGGGCATGGTGGGCGCACGCTTCGCGCGGGTTTTCGGGCCGGAGCGGGATGTGCCGATGTCGCTGGTCAGTGGGTGAATGCCTGAGATCAATGCCGGGGTTGGATGCCTGGACCGGGGCCCTGCTCCCCCGGCCGGTCCGGCGGTCGTTCCGGTTACTCTGCGTCAGTCGGGGAGTGCCGAAAAGCGTTGTGAGGCAACGGCTTTCGCCTAGATAACTGTGATTATCTGGTGCTGGGGTCCTGTTGCGGAAAATGGTTCGCTGCATGCTGCCGCCTGACCGTACGGTGCCCTCGAGTCCGTGTCGTCGGGGTTGGGACGTGCCGTTGTACACCCTGTGAGTTTCTTCCTGCGCTGAGTTGTCGCGCGTTGCCCTGCGGGTGGCGTGCTCCTTCGTGCTGCGGATTTCTCACTGAGATCGGTGTACTGCTGTGCTCAATACCTGGCTCAACACGTGGGCTGTGGTGCCCACTGACCTGCCCACGATCGTCCGTCGTTGTCATGTCTGCGGCGCCAACCGGTTCCGGGCGTCCGGGAAGTTCCGGGTCAACGCCCATCACAAAGTTCTCGACGCGTGGTTGCTTCTGCTGTGCACGCGGTGCGGTGACACGGTGAAGCTGACGGTGCTCGAGCGGGTCGGTGTTCGCGCTGTGCGCCCGCAGATGCTCGCGGCGCTGCACGGGAACTCCCCCGCCCTGGTGTCCGACCTGCTGCAGGATCCGCGAGTGCTGGGGCGTAATGGCGTGGCCCTGGACTGGCGTGGGTGCTGGCGGCTGGACACGTCCGGCTCGGTCGGCCTGGAGCAGTTGGAGGTGCCCGGGGTGGATGCGCTGGAGGTGTCGGTGCGGTTCGGTGCGCCGGTGCCGGTGCGCCCGGTCAGCCTGATCGCGGAAGGGTGTGGGCTTTCCCGGGGTGAGGTGAAGCGCCTGGTGGTGGACGGGAAGCTGGTGTCGGGGATCCGGCTGGGTGGCCTGGTCCGGGCCGACTTCGCGTTCACCGTGAAGCCGTGAGGCTGTGACGTCGTGAAGCCGTGATGTTGGGAGCAGGGGTGGAGGTTGCCCCTGCTCCCCCACGCCGTGTGTCTCGTTGGCGTGAGGCGTCTCTGACATTATGGACAGGTGTTCGAGTCCCAGCTGGAGCCGGTCGATGCGGAGGCCGGGTCGTTCCTGCCTGATGAGTTCGAGGTCGGGAACGGGGATGCGTGGCCTCATTTCGTGCGGGCGTGGCTGATCGCGCAGCGGGCTCAGAACACGGTGAGGACGTATGCGACGGCTGAGCTGCAGTGGCGTCAGTTCTGCGCGGGGCGTTCGCTGCATCCGCTGGAGGCGCGGCGGGGTGATGTGGACGACTGGCGTGGGCATGTCACGGCGACGGGTGGTTTCCATGGGCGGCCGGCGTCGGCGAACACGGTGCGGTTGAAGCTGGCTGCGGTCTCGTCGTTGTATGCGTATCTGGTGGGGGAAGACATTCTGGCCTCCTCCCCCGCGGCTCACATCAAACGTCCTCGGGGTGGGGATTTCTCGGCGACGGCGGCGCTGGACACGGGTCAGGCGGCGAAGTTCCTGGCGGCGGCCGAGGGGCTGGGGGAACTTGCGTACGTGGCGATGCGGATCCTGCTGGGCCGGGGGCTTCGGGCGACCGAGCTGGTGAGCCTGGATGTGGAAGACGTGCGTCAGCACTTCGGGCACGTGACGCTGACGGTCACGCACAAGGGTGGCAAGCGTCAGGAGCTGCCGCTCTCCCCCGGTACCGGGCACCTGGTGTCGGAGTACATCGGCGAGCGCGCGGCGGGGCCGTTGCTGGTGAATGCGGTGGGTGGGCGGTTGTCGTACTGGGATCTGTACAACCTGACGGTGCGGGTGTCGCGGCGGGCTCGGGTGGGGCTGGATGTGACGCCGCATGTGTTGCGGGCGTCGCACGCGACGATCTATCTGGATCAGGCGGGGGCGCAGATCGATCGGCTGCAGGACGGGCTGGGGCACGCGAGTCTGAACAACACGAAGGCGTATGACCGGGGGGCGGGGACGTTGTCGCGGTTGGCGAGTGTGGCGACGGCGGTGGAGGACGCGTTCTTACTGGGGTGACGCGCTGAGGGCGGTGCTGTCAGGGGTGGGTGAGTTCGTTGATGGCGGGTAGGGCGTGGTGCTGGACGGCGGTGGCGATTTCTTCGGCGACGGGTTCGGTGGGCCGGCGTGGGGAGATGTACCACCACTTGTCGGCGAGGCCCATCAGCTGGCCGAGTCGTGCGATCGGTGGGCCGCCGGGGCCGTAGTGGGTGCTGGTGGTGGGTTCGCTGGGCCAGGGGTTGCCGTTGAAGTTGGTGCTGCCGGCGCGGAAGGTCGCCCAGGCGGTGTGGGAGGTGGCCAGGATGTTGACGGTGAACTGGAAGCTGGCGCTGTTGTTGGCCCAGTACTCGTGCAGGCCCAGCAGGACGTGGTGGCCGGGTACCGGTAGGCGGAAGTCCGTGAGGTCGGCGGGGTCGGTGGTGGTGGGGCCGGGGTCCTGGCCGATGATCTGGAACGCGGGGCGTGGGCTGGGGGTGCGCGGGTCGAGGGTGGGAGCGATGAAGCCCAGTTCTTTGAGGCGGGGGGTCAGCTCGTCGCCGAGCATCCGCAGGTAAGCGTCGCGCGCTGTCTCCACGGGGTCATAGTTGCAGGTGGTGATGAAGTGGTGATCAACCGGTCATCATCTGGACGTTGACCGGTCTGTCTCACCTGCCGGTTCATAATTCAGGGGCCGGGTGGGACGAGGCGGTACCCGAGGCCGCGGACGGTCTCTATGCGGGGGCCGTGGGGGCCGCCGGTCGCGGCGAGCCGGGCGCGCAGGGCGGCGATGTGGACGTCGAGTGCCCGGTGGGCGCCTACCCAGGTGACGTCCCAGACCGCCTCGAGCAGGTTCTGGCGGGGCACGGTGTCCGCGTGCGCGTCCAGGAGGGCGCTCAGGAGCGCGGACTGCTTGGTGGTGAGCGTGGTGGCGCCGGCCGGTCCGTGCAGGAGGCGGGTTGCCGGGTCCAGGTGCACTCCGATGTCGGGGAGGTCGTGCGGTCTCATTGTTCTCGGGTCTCTCCCCCGGGTCGGCCGTTCGTGGTTGCTCAACGGTGTCGGGGGTGTGGGACCGGTGGGCTCCTGCAGCGCAAAGTCTCTGTAAAGGTTCGGGCCTGAGGGTTTTCCGGTGACCTGTGGTCTACGTAGCGTTGTCGGGTCGGCATCGGCGCCGGAACGGGGTGAGTGACGTATGACGGGTACGTTCGCAGACGCTGGGGATCCTCGGGATCTGGGGCAGCCGTCCCCCACCTCGGGGGTCACGCACCGGCGGGCGGTGCTGAACACGATCCGGGGGTCGCTGGGCAATCTTGTCGAGTGGTACGACGTGTACGTCTACACGGTGTTCGCGTCGTACTTCGAGGACAAGTTCTTCGCCGGTGACGAGCCGAACGCCGGTATCTACACGATGGCGATCTTCGCGGTGACGTTCCTGATGCGGCCGATCGGCTCGTTGTTCTTCGGCCGGTACGCCGACCGGCACGGGCGTCGCCCGGCGCTGGTGTTCAGTGTGAGTCTGATGGCGGCGGCCTCGCTGGTCATCGCCGTCACCCCGGGGCGGGAGCAGATCGGGGCCGCGGCGGTCGTGGTGCTGGTGCTGTGCCGGCTGCTGCAGGGTTTCGCGACCGGCGGCGAGTACGGCACGTCGGCCACGTACATGTCCGAGGCGGCTACCCGCGAGCGGCGGGGGTTCTTCTCGAGTTTTCAGTATCTGACGCTGGTGGGTGGGCATCTGCTGGCGCAGTCGGTGTTGCTGGTTCTGCAGGTGGTGCTCTCGGAGGAGCAGATCGCGTCGTTCGGGTGGCGGATCGCGTTCGGGATCGGTGCGGCGGGGGCGCTGGTGGTGTTGTACCTGCGCCGGCAGATGGACGAGTCGTTGTCGCCGGTGGATGCTTCGCGGCGGCGTTCGGGGTCGCTGGTGGAGTTGCTCACGGCGTACCCGCGGCAGTTGCTGGTGTGTTTCCTGGTCACGCTGGGCGGGACGGTGGCGTTCTACACGTACAGCGTGAACGGGCCCTCGACGGTGAAGGCGGCGTACGAGGGGCAGGGGATGACGGCGACGTGGATCAACTTCACGTCGTTGGCGGTGCTGATGCTGTTGCAGCCGGTGGGTGGGCTGATCAGTGATCATGTGGGCCGCAAGCCGCTGCTGGTCTTCTTCGGTGTCGGGGGCCTGGCGTGGACGTGGCTGGTGGTGCGGGTGCTGGGTGAGGTGTCCTCTCCCCTGCTGTCGTGGGTGATGCTGGTGGTGGGGTACGTGATTCTCACCGGGTACACGTCGATCAATGCGGTGGTGAAGGCGGAGCTGTTCCCTGCGCATGTGCGGGCGCTGGGTGTGGGGTTCGGGTACGCGCTGGCGAACTCGGCGTTCGGGGGTACGGCGCCGGTGCTGTACGAGGCGGCCAAGAAGAACGACTGGGTGCCGCAGTTCGCGTTCTACGTCATGGCGTGCATCGCGGTGTCACTGGTGGTCTACGTGTTCGTGCTGAAGAACCGCGCGCCCACCTACCTGGATGCCGAGTCGCGCAGTGGAAACGGGGGAAACGGTGGGGACGGCGGTCTGGCGGCGAGCGCGGCTGTGGGGCCGATCCGTCCCTGACACGGATCAGCCCCACAGCCTTCACAACTTGTACCGCCCGAACCGGGGTCGGCGCTCCCGGTTGCCCTTATTGCCTCCTGATCCGGCACATGGGTCCAGCACATGGGTCCGGCACGTGCGCGGGTCGTGGTGCGGCTCAGCTGGCTTCGAGGCACTCGCTGTGGTCGTCCCCGTCGCTGTCGGGCTGGGTGGGGGTGTTGGTCTGGGGGGTGTTCAGGCCGGCCAGGGCCCGGCAGGCCTCGTGGGCGCTGGGGTCCTCCTCGCCGGCGAAGAGCTGGTCGAGCTGCTCCAGGGTGGCGGGTGAGGTGGCCTGCAGGATCTTGCGCAGGGCGTGCTGGAGCTGGTCGAACTCCTCGTCGCTGAGCGCGTCGACGACCAGGTGGCGGACCGTGCGCACGTGCCCCGGTGCGGCCTCGGTGATCTTGGCGACTCCGGCGTCGGTGAGGACGGCCTCGATCGAGCGGGGCCCGGTGCGGCAGTTGCGCCGCTGGACCCAGCCGAGGCGCTCGAGCCGGGTGACGGCGTGCGAGAGCCGCGACGCCGAGCCCAGGGCGCTGCTGGCCAGGGTGGACATCTGCATGGCACGGCCGGGTGCCTCGGACAGGGCCGCGAGCACCGAGTACTCGTAGAAGTTCAGGCCGGTGTCCTGCTTGAGCTGCTGTTCGATCGCGGCCGGCAGGGCGGTGAGCGTGGCCGAGAGGTGGACCCAGTTGTAGAGCTGGGCCGGTGACAGCCAGGGGGTGTCATCACTCACACCACCAGGATAGTGGATTGAACATTCAACTCGCGCCTGGCAGCATCATCATGAAGTTGAACATTCAACTCGCTGATCCGGTTGATTCCGGGCGTGGGCCGAGAGCGTCCCTGCCCGGGCATCCCCGTCCTTCTGGGAGCCCCACCATGACCCTGCTGCGTATCGACGCGAGCATCCTCGGCCCCAACTCCGCCAGCAGTGAACTGGCCGACCTGGTCCTGTCCGCCTGGCAGGCCGAGCGCCCGGCCGAGCAGGTCGTCACCCGCCACCTCGGCTCCGAGCCGCTGCCCGCCGACGCCTGGGCCACCGCGATCGGCGCCGGGTACACCCCCGAGGACCAGCGCACCGACGAGCAGAAGGCGGCCGTGGCCCTGGCCCGGGACCTGCGCGCCGAACTGCAGTCCGCCGACCACGTCGTGCTGGCGTTCCCCCTGTACAACTGGGGCGTCTCGCACCACGTGAAGAACTGGATCGACCTGGTCCAGGCCGGCGGCGACCCCAGCGAGCGGATCCTCGAGGGCAAGCCGGTGGTGCTGCTGACCACCCGGGGCGGCAACTACTCGCCCGGCACCCCCAAGCACGGCTGGGACCACTCCACCCCGTTCCTGCGTCGTGTCCTCGCCGAGGTGTGGGGCGCCCAGCTCAGCGTCGTCGAGCGCGAGTTCACCCTGGTCGGCGTCAACCCCGCCCTGGACCAGTTCAGCGAGCTGGGCGCGCAGCTGAAGGCCGAGGCGCACGCCGCCGCCAGCGCGGCCGGTAAGCACCTGGCCTCTGCCTGAGAACCCGCCTGCGGTGAAGAGCTCCAATTGAGGACGGGTCGGGCCGGCGAGCGTCGCAGCCTCGCCGGCCCAGCCGTCCCCCAGGTGTGGGAAAACCACTCGGGCCGAGGGCTCCGGGCTTCCTAGACTCCCCCTCATGACCTCAGGTGAGCCCGTTGCGGGCCGGCCCTCCGCTCCAGGCGCCGACGTCGTGGAGACCATCGGCGACGTGCAGGTGCTGGTCTGCGATCCGCACGGGCCCGTGGTCGCCGGTGAGGCCGATGCCCTGGACCTGGTCGGCACGGCCGCCTGGCAGGGCGTCGGCCTGGTGATCCTCCCGCTGTCGCGGCTCGGACCGGACTTCCTGCGCCTGCGCACCGGCCTGGCCGGCGCGATCACCCAGAAGTTCGCCAACTACCGGGTGCGCCTGGCCGTGGTCGGGGACATCAGCGCGCACACCGCAACCGGGACCGCGCTGCGGGACTTCGTGGCCGAGAGCAACCGCGGGCAGCAGCTGTGGTTCCTGGACGACGTGGCCGCGGTGCGCCGTCGCCTCACCGGACGCTGACGCCCACCAGGGGACCCGGAAGACCCTGGCCCACCCCGACCCACATCTGGCCTGACCGGATCTGGCCTGGCCCGGCTCGCCTGACCGGGCTGACCGGGCTGACCGGACCCGGCTCGCCTGACCCGCCTGAGTTGGCCGACCTGTCTGACCTGGCATGACCTGGGCTGACCGGGCTGGTTACAGGCCCAGGCTCTTGGCGGCTGCTCCGTCCCAGAGCGCGCCGCGGCGCATGTACCGGTCCACCGCGGCCGAGCGCCAGTCTCCGTCGGCCATGATCACGTGCCGGGCCACCCCGTTCTTGGCCGACTGCGTGGCGAAACCCGCCCGCAGCGAGTGTGCCCCCCACGTGCCCGGCAGGCCGGCCGCCTCCGCGCGCTGCTGCACGATGGTCCGGATCACCTGCGGCGTGAACCCGCGGGGGCCGACCGTGCCCCACCGCGTCACCGGGCGGAACAGCGGGCCGGCGTCGATACCGGCCAGGGACAGCCAGTGCTGCACGGCGCTGACCGGGCAGGTGGCACGGGCGGCGCCGCGTGGGACGGCCCGTGGGTTGCGCTCGGTGCCGGCCTGGTCGCGTTTGGTCCAGCGGGGCGTGATGACCAGTCCCTCGACGTCCTCGCGCAGGTCGGCGACCTCCAGGCGGGCCAGCTCCGAGCGGCGCATCGCGGTGGCCAGGCCGACCAGGATCACCCCCTTGTCGCGGGCGCACAGCAGCTGGGTCTTGCGTACCGCGCGCTCGTCGTCCAGTTCGCGGCGGGCCTGCTGCAGGTCCTCGTCCATCACCGAGACGATCCGCTGCACGTCGCGGACCATCAGCGCCGACATCTGCCGGACCAGGCGCTCCTGGTCCTGCCGGGCGTACCCCTGCAGCCGCAGCCGTAACTGCCCGTCCTGCCGGGCCGAGGGCAGCCCCAGGTCCGCGTGCCGGGCCCAGATCGCCGACAGGTGCTGATTGATCGTGGGCAGGCTGGCCGGGACCGGCCGGTCACGCAGGTGCGCCACGAACGCCCGCACCGTGGAGGCCGTCGCCGGAAGCGCCATCAGCGAGTTGTTCGCCGCCCACCCCTCGAACACCTCCCACGCCCGCCGGTACGCCTCCCGAGTGGAAGGCGCCAGCGCGTCCTCGGCCGCCTGCGCATCAATGACCGCCAGCCGGGCCACGTACTCGTAGGCCGGGTCCAGCCCGGACTCACTCGACCCACTCGACCCGCTGCCGGGCACCACCACTTCCGAGCTCCCGGGCCAGGTTTCGGGCTCACGGTCCGGCACGGCATCAGGAAGCATGCACCGCATTCTGCCCGATAGCGGCGGATTCGAGACTGTCGGAGGGGGCTGGTAGACAACGTGCACCAAGCCGCACGAATCGTCACAACCACAGGGGGCCCGATGGCACGCACCACGCTGTACCTGGTCCGCCACGGCGAGCAGCAGGCGCCCGGGCCCGCCACCCTCACCACCGCGAGCGCCGTCCCCGGTGAGGCCGACCCGGGCGAGAACGACCTGGGTCTTTCCGATCGGGGGCGTGTCCAGGCCCAGCAGCTCGCGCGACGCCTGGCAGGCACCCGGTTCGACACCATCCATCACAGCAGCCTGCCAAGGGCCGAGCAGACGGCCACGATCCTGGCCCAGCACCTGCCCGGAGTCCCGATGCACGCCTGCGACCTGGTCAAGGACCGCACCCCGTTCCCCGCCGACCCACAGCCGGGCCGACCCGGGCACGACTACCCGCAGCGCTACCAGGACTTCTTCGAGGCCGTACCGCTGCAGGAGCGTGACCCCGGAGCCGTGCGACTGCAGCAGGCGGTTGAGCACCTCAGCGCTCTCAGTGCCTGCAGCGGCCCGGAACAGGCGGGCCAGGAAAGTCAGGCGAGTCAGGCGAGTCGGGCGGGTCAGACCGATCAGGCTGAGCGGGTGGACCTGGTAGTCACCCACAACTTCGTCATCGGCTGGTTCGTGCGGCACGTGATGCAGGCCCCGCACTGGTGCTGGCTCGGCCTGAACCAGGCCAACTGCGGGCTCACTGTCCTTCAGTGGGAGACCGGCCGCCCGGCCACCCTGATCAGCTTCAACGACGTGGGGCACCTGTCCTGAGCGGAGCCCTGCCCGCTCGCCCTGGCCCTGGCCGCGCACCAGTCGCGCACCCCGGACCCGCCGTCCGCCTGAGCACGCCCACCACCAGCAGACTGCTCAGTTCTCCACAGGACGGGCCGGACGGACAGACGGGCGAGCGCGGTGAAGAAATGAACGGAGTCACGACCCTGCGCGCCACCCACAGACACGGACCATCATTCGCCTCAGTCCTCTGCCCGAGAGCTTCCCAGGACATACGAGCGTTGAGCTGGCCGGACGACGACACTCACGCGGCAGAAGATATGGACGCCTCGGAGGCAGCTGAGCGCAATCCGTGAGACATGCTGGTGAACGCCCCTCGCCGCCGGACGATGGGCCGCGGTCCACCATCTGCCGATCGCCGGCGACGCACTTCGTTGCCATGTTCCGAAACCTCCGCCCAGACCCGCGGGAGGTAGCTGCCCGTCCAGGCCTCGACCAGCGCCTCGTGCACGAGCAGGACCGGGCCGCGACGATGGGCCGGGCCGACCGTGAGCGCGTGCTGCAGCACTTCACCTGGGACGAGGTGGCGCGGCGGACGGCCCGGCTGTACCGCGAACTGCTGGGCGGAACGGGCGGAACGGACCGGCCGCGCGCATGATGGAGGACGTGAGCATGGTGGGCGTCCTGGGCACGACCATGTACCTGCGGGACACCCATGTACCTGCGGGACACCGGGGCAGGCCGGCCCGTCCTGTTCCTGCACGGCAACCCCACCAGTTCCCACCTGTGGCGGCACGTGATCGCCGGGCGCAGGCCGGGCTGGCGGTGCCTGGCGCCCGACCTGATCGGCATGGGCCGCTCGGCCCGGCCCTACCTGAGCTACTCCTTCGCCGACCACGTCGCCCACCTCGAGGAACTCCTGCTCACCCTCGAGCGGCCGGAGGGCTCGGCCCAGGACGAGAAGGACGAGAAGGACGAGAAGGGTGGGCTGGACGGGCTGGTGGTGGTCGGGCACGACTGGGGTGTGGCCCTTGGGCTGGACCTGCTGCGGCGCCGTCGGCGGCGCGATCTGGGGCAGGTCACGGCGATCGCGGTCATGGAGGGCCACATCCGGCCCCTGCCCGGCTGGGAGGCGTTCGACCCCGGCGGGCGGGAGCTGTTCCAGCGTCTGCGCACCCCACAGGTGGGTGAGCAGATGGTGCTGCACGACAACTTCTTCCTCGACACCCTGCTGCCCGCGGCCCTGCAGCGGGCGCTGACCGAGGACGAACTGCACGAGTACCGCCGTCACTACCCCGACCCGCACTCGCGGCGGGCCCTGCTGGACTGGGCCCGGCAGATCCCCGTCGCCGGCGTACCGGCACCCACCCACGCAGCCCTCGAGGCAGCCGCCGTCAACGCCACCCGTTCCCCGGTGCCCAAGCTGCTGATCACCGCCCCGGGAACACCGATCGTCACCCCCGAGGTCACCGACTGGTGCACCCGGCACCTGCCCAACCTCACCGTCACCGACGTCGGCGAACCCGCGGGGCACTTCCTGCCCGAGGACCGCCCGAAGGCGGTCACCGACGTCCTCTGGCAGTGGCTCGAAACCCTAAAATCTCCCGGAAGTGCCCGCTAGGGGCCACGATTGAGCAGGAAAGCCGGGTCAGGCGCTGGGGATGGGGTCGTTGTAGGCGCCGGCCGGGCCCTCGTACAGGCTGCCGTTGACCCGGGGCCAGGCGTTGGCCTTGCAGCCGTGCAGGCCCAGCGTCTGCTGCTGCATCACCGGCGCCTTACGGCCGCTGCCGGTGCACTTCTGGTGGTGGTGGCCCAGCCGGTGCCCGGTCTCGTGGTTGATCATGTACGTGCGATAGGTCTCCAGCGACGCCCCGTACTTCGGCACACCCTTGGCCCAGCGCGCCACGTTCAGCACCACCCGGTCACCGTTACGGCAGGACGTGTACCGGTCGGGGTTCGCGCGGGTGGCGTCACCGCACAGCGAGTCGCGGGTCTGTGGTGTGGCCAGGTAGATCGTGAAGTCGTACTCGGCCGAGTTCGGCACCCGCTGCAGCCGCACCTGCCCGGTGCCGACCCAGCTGCGCTCGTCCGAGAGCGTCTGCACCACCCGCGCGGCGAACTGGTTGGCGGTGACGCCCTTGATGTCCTTCTCCACCGACACCCGGTACCTCAGCAGCGGCCCCCGCGACCCCGCCACCGCACTGCGGCCCGTCGCCACCTTGAACGCCTTCCTCCCGGCCCGCGGATACGTGATCTTCGCCTTCTTGGCATCGGCTTTGGCCTTGGCAGCCGCCAGATCACCCCCGCTGACACCGGAGACCGGGCCGGCAGCACCGGCGGAGACAGCGGTCACGGCCAGCAGGACGCCGGCGAGCGCCGCGGCCGCGAGCGCACGGACCGCGGGACGCCAGGCGGAGGCAGAAGGGGAAGGGGATCGGTGAGGTGCAAGAGGTGACACGCTCGCGAGGCTAGTTATTGCCCGATCGGGCAGCCACACTTATGCACCCGATGTGAGCAAGATCCGCAGGCATACTGCCCGACGCTGCCCGACCTGGGTGGATACGCCCACATTCGGCGAGCTCCGGAAAACCCCGCGCCACCTGCGGGCGTGGCGTGGTAACTTCACCGGCAGCAACGTACGAGGCACCCGCGTGAGTGCCCGGCACAGGGGAGGTGAGACCGATCAACGCTATGACGGACCGGGCCTCCCACCCCTACCAGCCCTAGGGAGGGCCCGCACCAGGGCATCCCGAAAGGCTTCACCATGCATTCCACCGCATCGTCCCTCACTGACGAGTCGGTCACCGACGGCGTCCTCGAGCAGTCCTTCACCGTGGGCGAGGTCCCCGGTGTCCTGTTCTCCCCCGCGGACGCAACGTCCCCTCGTCCATTGATTCTGCTCGGACACGGGGGCGGGCAGCACAAGAGAGCCCCCGGTGTGCTGGCGCGCGCCCACCGGTTCGTCCGTGAGCTCGGGGCCGCCGCCGCGTGCGTCGACGTGCCGGGGCACGGCGATCGCCCGGACCATCCGCAGTTCGGCCCGATGGCCGCCCGCAACCAGCAGCGCGTCGAGCAGGGCGAGCCCCGGGCGCAGGTCATCGCGCAGTTCCAGGCCGTGGTCGCCCAGCAGACCGTGCCCGAGTGGACCGCCGTCCTCGACGCCCTGCAGGAACTGCCGCACGTGGGCGCCGGGCCGGTCGGCTACTGGGGTCTGTCGCTGGGCTGCGGCCTGGGAGTGCCGTTCGTGGCCGCCGAACCCCGCGTGCGCGCAGCGGTCCTGGGCTGCGGCAGCGCCCTGGCCGGCGCCGAGCAGGCCGCCCGGATCACCGTGCCGGTGCAGTTCCTGGCGCAGTGGGACGACGAGTTCATCTCCCGCGAGCAGTCCCTGGCCCTGTTCGAGGCGTTCGCCTCCACCGACAAGACCCTGCACGCCAACCCCGGCGGCCACGCAGCCGTCCCCCGCCACGAGATCGACAGCGCCACAGCCTTCTTCGGCCGCCACCTCGAACCGCTCGCCACCGCAAGCTAGGGGCCGCGCCGGCCCGGGCGTGACGTTGCTGCGTCCTGCCGGGCCGGCGCCGACTGTCAGCCGAGCCAGTGCAGCGGGTCAGTGCAGGACGCCGCGCTCGTGCAGGTGGTCGAAGATCAGCTGGTCCACCGGGGACACCCGGTGCCGGTCGGCGTAACCGAACCAGACCAGTTCGGCGATCTCGTTGTCCGGTTTCAGATCGCCCTCGTAGCCGGCGGTGTAGCAGGTCATCTGCACGATCTCGCCGTCCGGGCGCCCATGGGCCTGCGCCTGGAACGTCTTCAGGTGCACCGCGCTCGCCACCACGATGTCCACGCTCAGCTCCTCCCGGACCTCCCGCACCAGCGTCTGCACGTCGCTCTCCCCGGGCTCACGTTTACCGCCCGGCAGGTAGTAGACGCTCTTACCGGCCGAGAGGGTGCTGAGGATCAGCCCGTCCACGACGTGGATCCAGGCCACCTTGTCGATCGCGATCACCATGAAGCGCTCCCCGCAGACACAACCCACTCACCGACAGATCAACCCGCAAACACTACGACCCCCGGCCACCAGGCCACTCACGAAGGGCCGACCCCCTGATGAACAACGAGACGTACGACGTGATCATCGCCGGCTGCGGGCCGAGCGGAGCAGTGCTCGCCGCCGAACTACGCCTGCACGAGGTGAACGTGCTGGTCCTGGAACGCGACACCGAACCCGCCCCCTTCACCCGCATCGTCGGCGTGCACGTGCGCAGCCTCGAACTGCTGGCCACGCGCGGCCTCCTGGAAGGCCTGCTCGCACACGGCCGCAAGCGCCCCGCCGCAGGACTCTTCGCCGCCATCAGCAAACCCGCTGCCCCCGGCCCGGACTCGACCTACGGCTACCTGCTGGGCATCCCGCAACCGGTGATCGTGCGCCTGCTGGAGGAACACGCCCTGCGCCTGGGCGCCCAGGTGCGCCGGGGCTGCGAGATCACCGGGGTACAGCAGGACGAGCAGGAGGTCAGGGTCGAGCTGAGCGACGGGCAGCACCTGCGCTCGCGGTACCTCGTCGGCTGTGACGGCGCCCGCAGCACCGTCCGCAAACTGCTGGGCGTGGGCTTCCCCGGAGAGCCCACCCGCGCCCAGACGCTGATGGGTGAGATGCACGCTGCGGCGCCCGCGCAGGAGATCGCCGCCCGGGTGCAGGCGATCGCCCACAGCGTCAGACCGTTCTGGGTCAGGCCTTTCGGGGAGGGGATCTACAGCATCGTCCTTCCCGCCGCAGGCATCACCGACCCCGCACAGCCGCCCACGATCGAGGACTTCCGCAGCCAGCTGCACGCCGTCGCCGGCACCGACTTCGGCATTCACTCCCCCCGCTGGCTCTCACGCTTCGGGGACGCCACGAGACTGGCCGAGCAGTACCGGGTGGGGCGGGTGCTGCTGGCCGGCGACGCCGCGCACATCCATCCCCCCATCGGCGGGCAGGGCCTGAACCTCGGCCTGCAGGACGCCTTCAACCTGGGCTGGAAACTCGCCGCCCACGTGCACGGCTGGGCACCGCCCGGGCTGCTCGACACCTACCAGGCAGAACGCCGCCCGGTCGCCGCGGACGTCCTCGACAACACCCGCGCCCAGCAGCACCTCTTCTCACCCGAACCGGGCGCCCAGGCCGTGCGCCGCCTGCTCACCGAACTCATGGACATCGACGAGGTGAACCGCCGGCTGACCGCGAAGATCACCGCCACCGACCTCCGCTACGACTTCGGCCCCGGCCCCGACCTGCTGGGACGACGACAACCCGACATCGAGACCAGCAGCAACGGCCCGCTGTACAGCCTGATGCACGCCGGCAGAGGCCTTCTCGTCGACGGCACCGGCCGGCTGAACACAGACGGCTGGCCCGCCCGCGTCGACCGCCTCGCCGACCCGGCCGTCACCGAGGCCGCGCAAACACCGGCCCTGCTCCTGCGCCCCGACGGCTACATCGCCTGGACCGGCGACGACCAGCAGGACCTGAACGAACACCTCACCCGCTGGTTCGGCGCACCAGGCCAGCCCCGAACAACACCGAATTGAGGACGGCGGCTCGGGCGGGGCCGAACAGTTGGTTCGGTGGGGGCAGGAAGCTTGTCGCCACCGTGCCCGGCCCTGACGTTCCGTGCTGGATCCAATCTTCTGTCAGAGCCATTCTCCCGGCGATACACATCGAAGGTCCGGGCGGCCGAGCTGTCCGCCGACGCAGAACTTTTGACGCTCAGCTCATGGTTCAGTGCCCTCAGTATCGGGATCAACGTCCGGTAGCGAGCTGCACTTCGTAGAAGAGGACCTCGCCCTCGGCCCGGACACGGTGGAACCCGGCGCGGGTCAGGGTCCGCTGGGAGGCGACGTTGGCCCTGTCCGTGTCGGCCAGCACTCTGCTGAGCCCGTGGCCTGCGGCGATGGTCAGCAGGACCGTGACGGCTTCGGCTGCGTATCCGTGGCCGCGGGCCGAGCCGGCCAGGCCGTAGCCGATCTCGACGCTGCCGTGCTGTGGTTGCCCCTTGAAACCGATCCCTCCGACGGCCTTTCCGTCCGACCGGCGGGTGATCCGGTAGTAGCCGAACGGCTGCTGCTGCCCCAGGGCCGTGGTCGTGCGGAGAAAGGCCCCGGCCGCAGCGACGTCGCCGTCGAAGGGAAAGTCGTCGGCCCAGGTGTCGTTGGGGCCCGCCGTCCGGGTGTGGATGCGCTCTCCCTCGGCCACGTCGATCGGATGTAACTGCAGGCGGGGCGTGAACAGATCCGGCATGCTCCTGATCAAAGCAGGACGGCAACGGTGGGCACTATCCGTTTTGCGCGGTCACCGCCACGCACGGCTGCGCCCACGACAGCGGCCCCCGGTCCATTTCTCAGCATTCGGCGGACGAACGAACCGGCTTGTGGCGTCGAAGCCCGCCTGGAGCATTCGCGTAACCCCTTCTTCCCGCCCGGATCACGCGCACCTCTCCTCTGCAGCCGTCCCCGCAGATCAACTAGCTAGAAGTTTCCTTCTCAATACCTACCCAGCTACTTCACTTCATCGCGTAACGCGCAACGCGATTTAGTAAAACGACGCGCTTACGCGTTATCGGACAAGGTCGCCCAGGTCCGGAAACGAGCAGGCGAGTGCGGAATGCCGGGTTCCGGCGCCGGTGAACACGGGTGGGCCATAGCCTCAGGACTTATGACGCTGATCAAGAACCCCACCGGACACACGGGCCGGGTGATCTGAGGCCATGGCGCGTTTCGGTCTCGGCCGGCGGACATCGTCCGGTGCCCCGGCATCCTGGTCGGCGTCCCGGGGCACCGATCGGGTCATGTCCCAGGTCGTTCACCACATGTGCTGGCAGGACCCGTCCCTGGACCAGTTGTGCGCCGCGGTGAAGGGGCAGGACGGGCAGGCCCGGCTCAACCTGCTGCTGCCCTACCTGCATCCGCTGCGTAACCGGCCCGACCAGCACGTCCAGGCCTCGAGCGTGATCAACATGAGCCTGGCCGTCGAACCGATGCAGGCGCTCCTGCAGCACCCCGGCACCCCCGCCGACGACCGGGCGGACGTGCTGACCCTGCTCGGCAACACCCTGATCTCCCGGGCCCAGGACGTGCGGGGCACCGGGCCCGCCTCCACCGTGCCCGAGTCGGCCTGGCCCCGCTTCCGGGCGATCCTCGAGGAGGCCGACGACATCCTGGCCCAGGCCCAGCGGATCTACCCCCAGCACCCGGGGGCGGCCACGTTCCGCCTCAGCGCCGCCCTCGGCCTGGGAGTCTCCTCCGACGAATGGTGGTCCCGGTTCGAGACCGCCCGCACCGCCCAGCCCACCCTGTACACGGCGCACGAGACGATGCTGACCGTGCTGAGCCCCAAGTGGTACGGCAGCGACGAGGCGATGTTCGGGTTCGGGCGCCAGATCGCCGAGCAGGCCCCGCCCGGCGACCCGGTGGTCGCGATGCTGCCCCTGGCCCACTCCGAATACATCTGCGCCGTGCAGATGGGCCGCAGCCGGCCCGACGGGCCCTCCCCGGAGGCGGCCCGGCTGCACGACGAGGACGCCGTGATGGCCGCCTCCTGGAAGTGGGCCGGGGACGGAACCCGGCCGGCGCCGCCCCACCCGTATGCCCTGGACGCCCACAACCTGTTCGCGTGGTTCCTCGGCAACAGCCGCCAGTACCGCGAGCGCGGCCGCTGGCACCTGCAGCAGACCCGGCACCGGATCAGCGGCCCGCCCTGGTGCTGGCTGTCCGACGAACCGGCCCAGGCCTACGCGCAACTGCACGCCGACCTCGGAGTCGACTGAGTCGACTGACCGGCACGCTCACCTCCGCCAACACCGAACCGGCCCCCAACCGGCCCCCAACCGGCCCCCAACCAGCACCGAACCAGCACCGAACCAGCACCGAACCAGCACCGAACCGGCCCGGAGCCACCAGAAGGCTCAAGGTCGCGCCCCAGCGGCCGAGGAGCCAGCGACAGGTGCGGCTTGACGGGAGGGTCGAACTGCGGGTGCCGGGTGTGATGGTCCGGGGCGTCTGGGGCGTCCGGGGCCGGGAGTGATGCGGAAGATGCGGCCGACAGGCAGAAAGACCAGAAAGACCAGAGGGGCCAGAGTAGCGACGCGGGTGCTCGCTGTGCTGGGCTGCGCCCTGATCGCATCGGTAGTGCTGGCCATGGTGCTGACCACGGCGCCGGTGCCGCCGGTGCGGTACCTGCTGTCGGCCTTCACCTCGACGTCCGACAACGGCGGCAACGACTTCACCGCAGCAGCGTCGTTCCCGTCCTACCCCGACGTGGTGAAGGCCGACAGCCCGTCGGTGTACTACCGGGGCGAGGAGCCCGACGGCTCGGACCAGGCCCTGGACAGCAGTGGCAACAACGCAACGGGCGGCTATTTCAGTGTCACGCCCAGCTTCCAGGTGCCCGGCGGGCCGGCCGGGGGCAGTGGTGCGGGCGCCGACACCGCCGTGCAGTTCTCCGGGGACTCCTCCACCGCGGCCTCACCCAGCATGAGCGTGCCCGCCGCGTTCACCTACGAGATCTGGTTCCGCACCACCTCCACCGCGGAGGCCCGGGTCGTCAGCTTCGGCGACGCCGGCTCCGGCTACAGCACCACCGTCGACCGGTACGTCACCATGACCGCGAGCGGTGCACTGACCCTGACGGTGGGCAACAGCACGATCACCTCCAGCGTCAGCGGGCTGAACAACGGCGCCTGGCATCTGCTCGGCGCCAGCCTGGGCGCCGCCGGGATGCGCCTGTACGCCGACGGTGTGGAGGTGGCCTCCGACGCTGCGACCACCACCGCTGCCGCCTTCACCGGCTACCTGCGCCTGGGCGGGGACGTGTCCTACTTCGTGGGCACCCTCGATGAGGCCGTGCTGTACACGAAACAGCTGTCCGCGGCCCGGATGAGCGCCCACTACACGGCCGGTGCGAGCGCGGCCTCGCTGGCCTCGTACACCGCCACCCTCACCGCCGACGGGCCCTGGGCGATCTACCACCTGAACGATGCCCCGGGCACCTCCTACCGGGGCATCCAGTTCCAGACGCGTCTGCTCGAGCACACCGGGGCCAGCAGCAAGCGCGGCTGGTACTCCTACGTGCGGCCCAAGGGCGTGACCGGCGGCCGGCCCGGCGCCCTGATCGGCGACCAGGCCGCCAGCACGGCGATGCGGTTCGAGGGCTCGGGCATCGGCTACTGGCCCACCCCGGTGAACAACCCGGCCACGTTCAGCCTGGAACTGTGGTTCCGCACCAGCAGCACCACCGGCGGGGACCTGGTCAGCTTCGGCAACAGCATGACCGGCGACTCCATCATCTACGACCGGATCTGGAAGATGATGGACGACGGCACCATCACCTTCGGCATCTACTCCGGCGGCGCGATCGTCTCGGCCACCACCACCGCCACCTACAACGACGGCCGGTGGCACCACGGCGTCCTGACCCTCAGCCCGGGCACCGGCATGACCATGTACGTGGACGGGGTGGTCGCCGCGACCAACCCCAGCCCCGGCGCACCCCAGAACTACTCGGGCTACTGGCGCTGGGGCGGCGGCAAGAAATGGGTCACCCCACCGACCAGCGAGTTCTTCTACGGCGACCTGGACGAGGTCGCGATCTACCCCCGCGTGCTGAGCGCCCAGCAGGTGGCCCGCCACTACTGGACGAACACCTAGTGCGGCGACCACCCACCCGGACAGCCATCGCCGCCACTGTCGCCGTGGCCGCCGTTCTCCTGCTGGGTCTGGCCCTGGTCCCGGTGTCCTTCTCGGCGTTCACCGGGCAGTCCGGCAGCGGGCCCAACACGTTCAAGGCCGCGACGGTCGCGCTCGGCGACGACGACTCCGGCACGGCCCTGTTCACGGTGAGCGGGCTGCGCCCGGGCGACTCCGGCAGCCGGTGCATCGCGCTGACGTACACCGGCACCGTCCCGGCGCAGGTCAGGATGTACGTGGCGCCCGGTGACGTCAGTGGCACCGGCCTGGAGCGCTACCTCACCCTCACCGTGACCGAGGGCACCGACAGCAGCGGCGGCTCTTTCGCCTCCTGCAGCGGATTCACGCCCGCGGCCGCCGGGTACAGCGCCCGCCTGAACACCCTGGCCGGCACCGCGAGCGACTGGGGCAGCGGCATCGGCAGTTTCGCCCCCACCGGCAGCGGGCAGGTGCGCGTCTACCGCATCGGTTACCAGCTGACCGCCGGCGCGGCCGCCCAGGGCCTGAGCACCCGGTTCCGCCTGACCTGGGAGGCCCGCAACAGCTGAGGCACCGCCACCCGGTCCTGGCCGGTTCTGGCCGGTTCTGGCCCGTTCTGGAACGTGAAGATTCAGGCATTCCGGCCCGCTCTGACATCGTGAACATCCAGCGGGTGGAGACCGTGCTGGGCATGCTGCGCCCCCTGCGTAACCGCCCCGAGGAACACGTCCAGCTCTCCGAGCTGATGGGCGAGGAACTGATGGGCGCGGTCGACGTGCTGCGCGAGCGCTGCGCGCACCCGCACACCCATCCCGACGACCGGGTCGACCTGCTGGCCCTGCTGGGGACGACGCTGGTCGACGTGGCCTGGGAGATCCGCGGCAGCGGACCGGCCTCCAGTGTGCGCAAGTCGGCCTGGCCGGACTTCCGAGAGATCCTCACCGAGGCCGACGAGATCCTGGTGGCGGCCCTGCGGATGGTCCCCCACCATCCCGACGCCGCCACGTTCCGCCTGTTCACCGCGCTGGGCCTGGGCGTGCGCTCCGACGAGTGGTGGAACCGGTTCGAGGTGGCCCGGGCCGCCCACCCCACCCTGTACGCCGCGCACCGGGCGATGCTGACGGCGTTGTGCGCCAAGTGGTACGGCAGCGACGAGCTCATGTTCGACTTCGGGCGCAGCGTCGCCGAGCAGGCCCCGCCCGGCGACCCGCTGGTCGCGATGCTGCCGCTGGCCCACGCCGAGTACCTGTGCTCGGTCATGATGGGCCGCAACACCCCCGGCGGGCCCTCCCCGGAAGCAGCGCGCATGGACGACGAGGAAGCCGTGATGGCCGCCTCGTGGAAGTGGGCCGGGGACGGCAGCCGCCCGGCCCCCACCCACGCGCACGCCCTGCGCGCACACAACCTGTTCGGCTGGTTCCTCGGCACCAGCAGCCGCTTCCAGGACCGGGGCCGCTGGCACCTGGAACAGACCCGCCACCGCTACCACAGCATGCCCTGGTCATTCGTGGCCGACGACCCGCAGGGCGCCTACGCCGAGCTGTGCGTGCGCCTCGGGGTCCGCTGACCCATGGCCCTCTTCGGCAGCCGGGGGCCCGGGCGCGAATGGTCGAGAACCGGTGCTGGGCCGACGAGAACCTCGACCGGCTCTGCGACACCGCCCCCACCCTGACCGCGCCCGCCCGCGTGGAGCTGGTGCTGCAGCACCTGCGGCCGGTCCGTGACCAGCCCGACCAGCACACCCTCACCAGCGACGCGCTCGACCTGACCGCCGACGTGGAAGCGATGCGGGTTCCAGCCGTGGGTCAACCTCTCCAACAACCCGCCCCACGCCTACGCACGCCTGCACGCCCACCTCGGCCTCAGCTGAACCCCCCACCAGCCTGGAACCAGACGTAAACCAGGTGCGTCTAGGCCTGGACGGCGCGCAGCGGAGAGGTCTTGCGGGCCTCGATCAGGATCCGGGCGGCGGTGCGGTCACTGACCAGCCACCCCTGCCGCTCCAGCTCGGCCCGCAGCTCGGTGCCGGTGATCTCCGGACGCGCATGCACGATCCCCGCCGCCACGGCCAGGCGCTCCTCCTTCTGCTTGACCGTCGGGCGCCCACTGACCGCCGTCCCCGGGTACCGCTCGTCCGTCCCGTACTCCGGCGGGTAGTCGCCCGAGTCACCCGAGTCCTCGGCCCACTCCGACGTGCCGGGACCCGAGCCCACGGAGGGCTCAGGTTCGGGGACGCTCGTACGGGCCTGCGCCGCAGCCCACAGACCAATGCGTTCCCGGTCACGCGCCGCAGTGAACGTCGGCACCGGCTGAGTCGTCTCAGTCGTCTCAGCCGTCTCGATCGGCTGGGACGTCTGCGTGGGCTGGGTCGGCTGGGTCGGCTGGACAGCTGGTGTCGGCTCGAAGGGCATCTGAGTGGCAGGCTCAGCCGGCGTAGTCACAGCCACCGGTCGGGCGGCTGTGTCAGACATGACAGGTGGCACAGGTGGCACAGGTGGCACAGGTGGCACAGGTGCGGCAGGCGTGGCAGGTGCAGTCACAGCAGAATTGAGGACGGGGGTGGCGGGCACCGCGGTATCGAACGGGTTGTCGCTGTCCGGCAGTACCAGGACGCGGTGCGCCGGCGCGGCCTGCGCCTCCTGTTCACCCTGGGCACCCTTGGCCGGGTGGGGGATGTCGGGTTCGGGGCGCAGGACGGACTGGACCACTGCGCGCAGGATCGACTCGGGGCTGCGCTCGGGGTGCTGGTCGGCGCCGGTCCAGCCCACCGCGTCCATCACCGTGGAGGGGGCCAGGCTGCCCGCGCGCAACTGTCGGTTCACCACCCGCCGTACCCGCCTGGCGTCGCGGCGGGCATTGACCCGGCGTGGCAGTGACAGGTTCAGTGCCTCCCGGGCGGCCGCCGCCATACCCACACCGATCCGGGCCTGGTGGGCGTCGGCCACCCCGGTGCGGGCCATGAGCAGGCGGGTGCGGACCGACTCGATCGGCGCGGACAGCCACAACGAGGGCGCGATCGAGGCGCTGGGCCCGAAGTTGGCTGCCTTCCACTGGCCCAGGACCTGCTTGCCGGTCAGCTCCACCAGCACCGCCCACACCGCGGGCGCGGTCACGTGCCAGGGCACCTCACCCAGGTTCCGCGAGGCCAGCGCGTTCAGGAACAGCGTCCCGGCCACCCCGCAGTGCGCGGTCAGACGCCACCCCGTCATCGGCCGCCCCACCTTGGCCCCCGCCACGTACTGCAGCGAGGCGCCGAGGATCAGCAGGTCGACCAGCAACGGGAAACCCGCCGCCAGATAGGGACCGAACGTCGGCTCGGCCGCCTTGTACAGGCTCTGGTACGACAGCACGGCACCGATCACGGCGACCGGCACGAGCACCACCCGCGCCCAGGCGCTCAGACGGCGTGCCTGCCGGGCCAGGGCCGCGGCATCAGCAGACTCCGCGGGCCGGGCCGGATCCAGGTCGGGGCTGGAGGGGATGACCACGGCGCCCATGCTGACGCCCGCACGTGTCACCTGTCATCCCGCCAGGTCCCGGCCTGCACCAGTTGACCGGGTTGACCGTCAGACAGTGGACACACTCACTGCCAGCGGGTCAGTGTGGCTGCCATGTGTGTCGATGCGTACTTCGTCTGCGCCACACCCCGCACCGGCAGCTCCCTCCTCCTCGGCCTTCTGGCATCCAGCGGCTGCGCCGGGCGACCACAGGCGTACTTCCGTGCACCCGACGAAGCACTGTGGGCCGAGCGCTGGCAACTTCCCCGCACCGGCTACCCGTACGCCGATTTCGTCACCGCCGCGCTCGCCGCCGGCCGCACCGCGAACGGGGTCTTCGGCGCCAAACTGATGTGGGGGACCATCGGCGAACTCACCGCCAGACTCGCCGACGCCTACCCCGACGCCGAAGGCGCTGCCACGACCGCAGGAGACCTCGCAGTGCTGCGCCGGGCGTTCGGGCGGGTCGGGTTCGTGCACCTCAGCCGCCGCGACGTGCTGGCCCAGGCGGTGTCATGGGTACGCGCCGAGCAGACCCAGCAGTGGTACGCCGGAGGCGACGGAGAGATCAGCGGGCAGATCAGCAATCAGCCCACCGGTGCCCGGCCCACGTTCGACGCCAACGCCATCGAGCACCACCTGCACCTGATCCAGGAACACCAGCAGGGCTGGGAGGACTGGTTCAGCGCCAACGGCGTCAGCCCGCACCGGGTGACGTACGAGGAACTGACCGCCGACCTCACCGGCACCACCACACGGGTCCTGCAGGCGCTGGGCCTCGAGGCACCGGCGCAGCCACCCGTCGCCCGCCACCAGCGCCAGGGCGACCACGTGAACCAGGAATGGATCACCCGCTACCGAGCCCACGCCCACGCTGAGGCCCAGACACGGGCCAGTGCTGAGGACGGGGCACAGGATGCGCCAGACTTCCGGGGTGAGCACGAAAAGCCCTGAATCCGCCCCCGAGCCCGACGTCCGGCCCACCTGCGGCCTGGACGGCTGCGAAGAGCCCCTGCCGCCACGCCCCCGCGACGAACTCGGCCGGCCCAAGGGCGGGCGACGGGCCCGCTACTGCTCCAAGGCCCACGCCGACGCGGCCTCCCGCCAGCGCCGGGCCAGTGACCTGGCCGCGGTGGCCGACCCCCTGGCCCTGGCCCGCGAGGCCACCGCGGGTGTCCTGCCCGCCGCCCGGCAGCTCAGCGAGCAGCTCACCAGCCTGATGGCCCGGTTCGAGCAGGCCGAGAACGGCGCGCTGGCCCGGGTCCAGGCCGCCGAGACCGAGGCCGAGCAGGCCCACGCCGAGGCCACCCGCGCCGCCGAGGCCGAACAACAGGCCGAACAGGCCCGACGCGAGGCGCTCGCCGCCGCCCGCCGCGACCGCGAGGAGAAGGACCAGGCCCTCGAACGCGCCCGCCAGGCACAGGCCGAACTCCAGGCCACCCGCGACGAGACGTGGAAGCAGATCGCCGAGCACGAACGGGCCCGCGGCCAGGTCGAGGCCGAACTGCAGGCCGCCCGCACCGCCCTGGAGACCCTGCGCCGCGAGCACGCCGAGGTCCTGCAGACCACCCAGGACCAGCACTCGCGGATCACCCAGCTCGACCTGCACCTGGCCACCACCAGCGCTGAGCTGCGGCAGTCCACCGAGCGCGCCGCCGACCTGGGCGCACGCCTGGACCAGGCCGAGCAACGCCACCAGCAGACGGCCGCCGACTGGCAGTCCCGCCACGAGCAGCAGACCCACCAGCTCGCCACCCTGCAGCAGGCCCACGACGCGGCCGTGGCCGAGGCCCGCCGCCTCGCGCAGCAGTTGAACGAGCAGTTGAACACCACGAGCCCGACTGTCCGCCCGGCACCGGTGACCAGGGCGCCCAAACCCGCCCGCCGGCGTCCTCGGGTAGCCGGAAACCGCCCCGCCGAACGCCCCAGCCTGAGCTAGAGCCCTGACTGGGCCCCCGCGAAACTCGCTGTTCCCCGCACGAGGGGCTGCACTAGCGTCCCTGGGTGCCCAGTACCCCGCGCCGAACCCTCACTGCCGACGACCTCACCGACGTCATCCGCGCCGCGTTCGGGCCTGAGCAGCGGATCACCGGGGTACAGCGGTTGCGTGGGGGCACCAAGAAGGGCGTCTACCGGGTGGGCCTGACGGGGGTTCCAGCGTCAGCCGTCGTGTACAGCTGGGCCGACGAGGAGAACTTTTGGACGCCCGTGGGCCCCTCGAGCGATCCCGGCCCGTCGGTCAGTACCCAGGATCCCCGGGACCCGTTCACCCCCGCGGACGGGATGCCGCGGTTCCTGGACGCCGTTCACACCCTCCAGGCGCTCGGGGTGCCCACGCTCCACGTCTACCTGGCCGACGACAGCCACCAGGTGTTCCCGGCCGATGTCGCCGTCGTCGCCGACCAGGCCGGGGGAACGCTGGAGGCCCTGTACGACAGCGACCCGGCCCAGGGGGACGCCATCACCCGGCGCCTGGCCGAGACGCTGCAGGTCGTGCACGCCCACCGCGCCCCCACCTACGGCACGCTCGAGCAGTTGCGGCTCGGCATCGAGCCGTACGGCCCCACCTGCGAACACCTCGTCCTCGAACGCGCACTGGGTGACGTGGCCGAAGCCGCCGGCCGCGAACCCCGGATCGCCGCCGTCGCCGAGCAGCTCGCCCGCAGGCTGCACGACCTGCATGCCAGGATCAGCCCCCGCCAGGAGTACGCGCTGATCCACGGCGAACTCGGCCCCGACCACGTCCTGCTCACCGCCGAGCCCGCCAATGGCTCAGGGGCGGTGCTGATCGACATCGAAGGGCTGATGTTCTTCGACGTGGAGTGGGAGCACGTGTTCCTGGAGATCAGGTTCGGCGAGCGCTACCGCCTGCTCGCACCGCGCACCCCACTCGACGGGCCCCGGATGGACCTGTACCGCCTGGCCATGCGCCTGTCCCTGGTCGCAGGTCCGCTGCGGCTGCTCGAGGGCGACTTCCCCGACCGCGCCTTCGCCCGCAGCATCGCCGAGCACAACACCCACGCCGCCCTCGCCCTGCTGGGACAGTGAGATGCGCCCCTACACAGACCTTGTCGCCGAGGCCGAGCAGGCCGACGTCACCGGCTGGGACTTCTCCTGGCTGCAGGGCAGGGCCACCGAGGAACGCACACCCTGGGGGTACGCCGGGCAACTGGCCCAGCGTCTGGCGCACGCGCACAGCGCACTGGACCTGGACACCGGCGGCGGGGAAATCATCGCCGGGGCACCCGAACTGCCCGCGCACATGACCGTCACCGAGGCGTGGGCACCGAACCTGGCCCGCGCCGCGCAGACGCTCACACCGCGCGGGGTGAACGTCGTGCACTACTCGACCGAGAACCTGCCGTTCGCCGACGCCACGTTCGACCTGGTCACCAGCCGCCACCCGGTACGCCCGGCCTGGGCGCAGATCGCCCGCGTCCTGCGCCCCGGCGGCACCTACTTCGCCCAGCACGTCGGCCCGGCCTCCGCGTTCGAGCTGATCGAGCACTTCCTCGGCCCGCTCCCGCGCGAGACCCACGTCCGCGACCCCCGGCGCGAGAGCGACGACGCCACGAACGCCGGCCTGCAGGTCGTCGACCTGCGCACCGCTCGCTGCCGGATGGAGTTCCACGACGTGGGGGCCGTGGTGTGGATCCTGCGCCGCTGCGTGTGGTGGGTGCCCGGCTTCACCGTCGCCCGCTACGAACCCCACCTGCGGGCCCTGGACGAGACCATGCGCGGGGGAGAGCCTTTCGTCGCCCACTCCACCCGCACCCTGATCGAGGCCCGCCGCCCTACCAGAACAGCGTGACCAGCAGCGTCAGCACACCCCAGGCCAGCGCCGGCCCGAACGCCCGCACCCGCCACGGCACCCACTGGTACAGCAGGCCCAGCACCACCATCGAAACCCCGAGCACCGCCGTGGGCGCGTAGGCCACCCACAGGCGCGTGCCCTCGTCCACCGCCGACAGCAGCAACGCGTAGTACGTCACGACCGCCCCGATGACCCCACCGAACACCTGCCCGAACGCACCCCACAGCACCCGCGGCTCGTGACGCTCGCTGGGCAGCCCCGCACACAGCACCGCCGCCACCATGACCGCCACCGCGTTCACCCATCCACCGAGCGCCGAGTGGTCCGAGTCCTCGGCCAGAAAGTCGATGCCCGCAGGCCTGGGCAGGTAAGCGCCGGACCCACCCCAGATCAGCAGGGACAGCAGCAGCACCACCCAGCCGGCGATCAGGGCCAGACCGGTGCCGCTCTGCAGCAGCTTGGCGCGACGATCCTCGGGCGACGACAGCATTCGGGGCACGGCGTGAAACTACTGCACCCAGCGCTAGTGGCCGATGGCCAGATCGAACTCGTTGCCTTCCGGATCCCTCAGGCAGACCCAGTGCACCCCGTGCTCGCGGTGCTCCGACACCTGGGTGGCCCCCAGCGCCAGGATCCGCCCCAGCTCACCCTCCCAGCCCGAATCCCCAGAACCTTCAGCGAGGCGCAGATCAATATGCACCCGGTTCTTGACCTGCTTGGCCTCCGGCACCGCCAGCAGCATGAGCGCCGGGCTGCCCGGGATCAGCGCATAGAAGGCGTTGGCGCCGGGCTCGACCGGGCGCTGCAGCAACTGCGACCAGAACCCGGCCAGCTTCTCGGCGTCGGAACAGTCGATCACGACCTGCGCGACCTCGACAGACATCACAGATCTCCTTCGTCAGTAGGGAAGTGGGTGACCGGCCAGCAGACCTCGGTGCGCAGAGCCGCCGGGTCACTGGTGTCGGCCGGACTGATCAGGTAGTTCTCCCGGATCGGGCCTTCGGCCGCGATCCCGGCGGCGTGCACGTGCTCACCCAGCGCCGCATACGTACGGTCCAGATCCGCGAACGAGCCCTCATGAACGGCCACCGCATACGGCTGCGCCCCAAGATCCAGCAGCCGCACCCCCCGCTCGCCGCCCGGATCACCGTCTGGATCACTGCCGGCCCCGACGGGTAGCAGAGCGGTCACCGTCAGGCTCTGCCCGCTGAACCAGTCCCCCGAGTACAGGGCCCCACCCGCCCCCGAGGGCCAGGCCTGCACCTGCCGGGCCGCAGCGAACAGACGCGTGAACACGTCCGCGAACCACACCTCGATCCGCTCCGGCACCACGTCCCCGACCACCGTCAGGGCACTCTCACCCACCCCGGGCCGGTAGGTGACCGGCGGCGTCCACGGCAGCGGAGACAACATCGAACGCAGCGACCCCACCGCGACCGCCGTCTGTAGCAGCTCACGCTGCAACTGCTCCAGATGACGGCCGATCACCGCATCCCGCCCGGCCCCCTCCGGCGCGGCGAGCGCCTCACGGATCTGCGGCACCGGCATCCGCACGTCCCGCAGACGCCGGATCAGCTGAGCCCGGGGGATCTGCGCACTCGTGTAGTACCGGTACCCGCTGCCCGGATCCACCACCGCCGGCACCAGCAGATCCACGTCGTGGTAGTGACGCAGCGTCTTCGCCGTCAGGTGCGTCAGCCGGGAGAACTCCCCGACCAGGAACAGATGCTCAGCCGCCTCGGACACGGATCCAGCATGGACCTTCCCCCAGGGGCAAGGTCCAGACCGCCACGACCCCCCATTACGCCGATCCGTGCAAGATCAGCAGGCCCCCTCGACAACCTAAGGTGAGGCTAGCCTAAGCTGCCCCCTCGTGACTGCCGCCCCACCCCTCCGGTCACCGGCGCCCCCACCGACCGGAACCCCGACCACCCGGACCACCCGACGCCTGAGCGCCCTGACCGCCCTGACCGCCCTGGCCGTCATGACCGCGCTCGCTCTGCTCGCCGTCGGCGCCAGCCTCATGTTCGGCAGCAGCCGCCTGAGCCCCGGCCAGGTGATCGACACCCTCCTGCACGGCGGCACCAGCGAACTGCACGCCATCGTCTACGGCGTGCGCATCCCCCGCACCGTGGTCGGCGTGATCGTCGGCGTCTGCCTGGGCGTGGCCGGAGCCCTGATGCAGGGCCACACCCGCAACCCCCTCGCCGACCCCGGCATCTTCGGCGTCTCCGCCGGCGCCGGCCTGGCCGTGGTCGTCGGCGTCTACCTGCTCGGCGTCACCAGCACCAGCTTCGACGTCCTCTTCGCCCTGGCCGGCGCCCTCCTGGCCAGCATCGCCGTGTTCACCATCACCGCCGCCGGCAGCGGAACCGCCAGCCCCCTGCCCCTGGCCCTGGCCGGCACCGCCGTCTCCGCCCTGCTCGAGGCCCTCACCTCCTTCATGGTCCTGTCCGACCGCGACGCCCTCGGCGCCTACCGGCTGTGGGTCGTCGGCTCCCTGTCCGGACGCGAACTGGCCACCGCCTACGCCGTCCTGCCCTTCGCCGCCGCCGGCCTGGTCCTGGCCCTGCTCAACACCCGCGCCCTCGACAACCTCAGCCTCGGCACCGAGATGGCCCAGGGCCTCGGCCAGAACATCCGCACCGCCCGCCTCACCGGCCTGGCCGCGATCACCCTGCTCACCGCCGCCGCGACCGCCGCCGCCGGCCCCCTCGGCTTCGTCGGCCTGGTCGTCCCCCACCTCGCCCGCGCCCTCGTCGGCAGCGGACACCGCTACGTCGTACCCGCCAGCGCCCTGCTCGGCATCGCCCTCGTCCTGAGCGCCGACGTCGTCGGCCGCCTCATCGGCGGCGTCGGCGAAGTCGGCGTCGGCATCGTCCTGGCCGTCATCGGCGGCCCCTTCTTCGTCCACGTCGCCCGACGCCGATCACTGGTAGCCCTGTGAACACCCCCAGAACCCCAACGACAACCCCCACCCGCCAAGGCGTCACGGCCGGCCCCCTCGGCGTGCCCTGGCGCCCCCGCGCCCTGACCGCCTGCCTGGCCGCCCTCGTCCTCCTGCTGGCCCTGATCGTCCTGGCCATCGGCGCCGGATCGTTCCGCCTGGCCCCCGCCGAGGTCGTCAGCACCCTCCTGGGCAACGGCACCCACCAGCAGAACCTCATCGTCTTCGACCTGCGCCTGCCCCGCGTCGTCACCGGCGCCCTCGTCGGCCTCGCCCTCGGCACCGCCGGCGCCCTCACCCAGGCCTTCACCAACAACCCCCTGGCCACCCCCGACGTCATCGGCGTCACCGCCGGCGCCTCCACCGGCGCCGTCGCCGCCATCCTCATCGGCGGCGGCTCCTACACCGTCTCCGACGCACTCCTGGGCAGCGGCATCCCCCTCGCCGCCACCATCGGCGCCCTCACCGCCTCCGCCCTGGTCTACGGACTCGGCTGGCGCGACGGCATCGACAGCTACCGCCTGATCCTCGTCGGCATCGGCGTCGGCTCCGTCCTCACCGCCCTGACCAGCTACCTGCTGGTGCGCAGCCAGATCACCGACGCCGCCCGCGCCGCCGCCTGGCTGGTCGGCAGCCTCACCGGCTCCACCTGGACCAGCATCTGGCCCCTGCTCACCGTCACCGCGATCGCCACCCCCCTGGCCGTGGCCTGCTCCTCCTCCCTGGCCATCGCCCAGCTCGGCGACGAGACCGCCACCGGCGTAGGCCTCGCCGTCCAACGCCACCGCCTGCTCGTCATCGCCCTGGCCGTCGTCCTCACCGGAGCCGCCGTCGCCGCCGCCGGCCCGATCGGCTTCGTCGCCTTCGTCGTCCCCCAGATCGCCCTACGCCTCAGCGCCGCCACCCGCCCCCCGATCATCCTGGCCGGACTGCTCGGCGCCGCCCTGGTCACCGGCGCCGACCTGGCCGCCCGCACCCTGTTCCCCTACCAGATCCCCGTCGGCCTCCTCACCACCGTGATCGGCGCCCCCTACCTGATCTGGCTCCTGATCCACCAACGCAAAGAGGTCGCCCGGTGAGCACACCCGTCCTGCAGGCCAAGGACCTCAAGGTCACCTACGACACCCGCGACACCCGACCGGTCATCGACGGCCTCAACCTCACCATCGAACCCGGCCAGATCACCACCTTCGTCGGCGCCAACGGCAGCGGAAAATCCACCCTGCTCAAAACCCTCGGCCGCATCCTCAAACCCACCGCCGGACAGGTCTTCCTCGAGGGCACCCCGATCAGCTCCCTCTCCACCAAAGACGTCGCCCGCCGCCTCGCCATCCTGCCCCAGAGCCCCACCGCCCCCGCCGGAATCAGCGTGCGCGACCTCGTCATGCGCGGCCGCAACCCCCACCAGACCTGGGCCCGCCCCTGGTCACCCGACGACGCCCAGATCGTCGAACAGGCACTCGCCGAGACCGGCCTGAGCGACGTCGCCGACCGCGACGTCGCCGCCCTCTCCGGCGGACAACGCCAACGCGTCTGGATCGCCCTGGTCATCGCCCAGCAGGCCGGCACCCTCCTGCTCGACGAACCCACCACCTACCTCGACCTCACCCACCAGCTGTCAGTCCTGCGCCTGGTCCGCCGGATCAACACCGACACCAACACCACCGTCGTGATGGTCCTGCACGACCTCTCCCTCGCAGCCCGCTACAGCGACCGCATGGTCGTCCTGCACCGCGGAAGCATCGTCGCCGACGGCACCCCCACCGACGTCCTGACCCCCGCGAACCTGCTCACCGCCTTCGACCTGCACGCCCGCGTCGTCCCCGACCCGGCCACCGGCACACCCCTGGTCGTCCCCGAAGCCGACACCCCCGAAACCGCCGTGGCCCCCGACGTCCTCACCGACGTCCACAAACCCCTCACCAACAACACAGAAGGTCCCGCATGAAAATCAACCGCCTCGCCGCCGGCCTCCTCGCCGTCGTCGCCACCCTCGCGCTCGCCGGCTGCGGCAGTGACACCGACAGCAGCAACGACGAGGCCGGCGTCGCCGCCGCCGAGGGCCCCTGGAGCTTCACCGACGACCTCGGCCACACCGTCGAGCTCGACCAGCGCCCCACCCGCGTCGCCGGCCTGATCGACCCGCTCTCCTCGCTGATGAACTACGGCGTCAAGCCGGTCGCCACCTTCGGCTGGGCCACCGTGGACAAGGACCCCCGCTTCGAGGGCAAGGACATCTCCGGGATCACCACCCTCGGCGCCACCTACGGCGAGATCGACGAGGAGAAGCTGATCGAGGCCGCCCCCGAACTCATCGTCACCACCGTGTACCCGACCGACGCCAAGGGCACGATCGACGAGTCCCAGCCGCTGTACGGGTTCAACGACAAGGCCCAGCAGGAGACCATCGAGAAGATCGCTCCCATCGTCGCGATCAAGATGGGCGGCAAGGGCTCCGACGTGATGGCCTCCATCACCGGCCTGGCCACCGCCCTCGGCGCCCCCGAGGACAAGCTCGCCGAGACCAAGAGCGCCTACGACGCCGCCGCGGCCAAGCTCACCGCGGTCGCCAAGGCCTCCGACGTCACCGTCACCGCGATGTACGGCGACGCCGACGGCGCCTACGTGATGAAGCCCGACGACGAGCCGATCACCCAGCTGTACAAGGAACTCGGCGTGAAGTTCTTCGAGCCCGAACCCGAGGGCTACTACTGGGGCATCTACTCCTGGGAGAACGCCGGCAAGATCGGCGGCGACCTGATCCTGCTGCAGAAGGACGGCTACACCGAGGAAGAGATCCTCAAGCAGCCGACCATCGCCCAGACCCCCGCGTTCGAGGCCGGCCAGATCGAGCCCTTCACCAGCCCCGGCCTGGACTACGTCTCCCAGACCGACTACATGACCAAGCTCGCGCAGTACATCAGCGACGCCAAGGTCGTCACCTCCTGATCCGACCCGAGAACCTGGTCCGCCCGGGCCAGGTTCTCGGGTGTCAGTTCAGAAATCCGCAGCAAAGCCTGTTATCAAACTGAGGACGGGGGTGGCCCAGTCGGTCACACAGCTCGGCTTCAGGAGGTGTACACGCCGGTCGGCTCGGAATGATAGCCCTTCCAGCCGACTTTCAGCGCGAGCTCGCTGCGCCACTCGCCGGTGTCCAGCGCCTGCCGGGCCACCCGGTCGAAGGTCGCCGAAGGACGCCAGCCCAGCTCGGCCTGCGCGCGGGCACTGTCATACACCCGGTCCAGCGCCGGGAACATGCTCCAGCCGGCCTCGTCGTACCTGGCCATGATGTCGGGGAAGAGCTTACGGACGATCGTGGGCGCCTCGAGCGCGAGCTGCGCGGCTTGGTCACGGGTGAACGGGGTAGGGGCGCTGATCACGTACCGAGCGAAACCCAGCTCCGGCGCCTTCTGTGCCGCCAGGATGTGGGCGTCGACCACGTCGGCCAGATCCACCCGGCGGTAGAGGAACTCGTTGACCTTGAGGTTCAGGTCGGCGAACGAGGAACGCACGTCGTCGCGGTCGTCGGCCTCAGGGAAGAACCGCGACGTCTTCAGCACCACCACCGGCAGCCCCAGATCACGCGCAGCCAGCTCGCACAGGTCTTCCGCCGCGACCTTCGTGGCCCCGTAGATGTTCTTCACCCGGGGGACCACGTCCTCGTCGATCCAGGCCGCCGGCTCTCCCGCCGCCGGAGTCATCGCCCGGCCGAAAGTGCTCGTGCTGCTGGTGAAGACGACACTGCGCACACCGGCTCGCGCGGCGGCCTCGAGGACGTTCAGCGTGCCGGTCACGTTCACGTCCACGAAGTCCTGCCGGGTGTGCGACCCGACGTGGGGCTTGTGCAGGGTCGCGGTGTGCAGCACGTGGTCCACACCCTCCACGGCCGAGGCTACGAGGGCGGCGTCGACGATCGAGCCCTGGATCTGCGTGTGTTCTCCCGCGGCGACATCCAGGCCGACAACCTCGTGACCTGCAGCCAGAAGCGTACGAACCAGTCCCTCCCCCAGGTGCCCGGTGGAGCCTGTGACCAGGAATCTGCTCATACTCAACCCTTTCCGTGCCCGGCTGGATCCAGAGGAGTTTGGTGGAGGCGGGCTCATCGGCGCGACTCAATTGTTGCGTCTCGACCTGAACCCCAAGGTCAACGGATTCGTCCTTCTTTCCTTGCCGGGCTATCTGTCTGATTCTTTTCATCTGCAACGGCCTGTTATCACTAGTTGCGGAACATTTCCCTTCAATTCCCTGGCCATCTCCGGCGGCAGCGAGCAACCGCCGGGAGGAGCAACTGCCGCTGGGGGGTCGTGTGCCTCTGACGAGGGAGTCCACCGCATTGGCCAGCGAGCAGGTGCCGTTGGAGCGCGTGCTGCAACCTGCCGGCGCCCCCCTCCCCCGGCGGACCTCAGGGGGTGAGCAGGACGCGGCCGCGCAGTCCCCCGCCCTCGAACGCGCGGTGCGCGGCCGGGGCCTGCTCGAACGGGTACACCGAGTCGATGACCGGGCGGATCGACTTCTCCTGCACGTGCCGGGCGGCCTCGGCGATGGCCTCCTGCGGCGGCTGGGCCACGAGGGTCCGCACGCGGGGGCCGCTGATCAGGCCGATCACCGAGCCGGCGGCTGCTCCGGCCAGGGCGCGGGGCGAGGCGACGACCGAGACCATGCGCCCGCCGGGGGTCAGGCGCCGCCGCCAGGCCAGCAGACCTGGTCCCGCGGTGTCGACCACCACGTCCACCGGGCGGATGTCACCGGGCCTGGTCGTCGCGTAGTCGAACACCTCGGCTGCGCCCAGCGACTGGGCCAGGTCAGCGTTGGCCGCGCTGGCCAGGGCGACCACGTGCCCGCCGAGCGCGTTGGCCAGCTGTACCACGGCCGCGCCGACGGCACCGGTGGCTCCGCGCACCAGCACCCGTTCACCGGCCAGGAGGCGGGTGGCGCCGCCCAGCGTGCGCACGGCCATGGTGGCGGGCATGACCGTGGCCGCCGCCCCGAGATCGTCCACCCCGGCGGGGGCGGGCGTGACGTGGGAGGCCTCGAAGACGGCCGACTCGGCGGCCGAGCCCAGGGCAGCGCCGAAGGCCCGGCCGTCGCAGGTCACCGCCCAGACCCGCTGCCCGACGCTCAGGGAGCTGACGTCGGCGCCCGCCGCCTCGATCTCGCCGACCGCGTCGATTCCCGTGCCCTTGGGGAACTTCCGGCCGCTGAGCAGTTTCACCGAGCCGCTGCGGACGTTCACGTCGGCCGCGTTGACGCTGGTGGCGGCCACCCGGATGCGCACCTGGGTGGGGCCGGGCAGGGGGATGGGCACCGGCTCGACGGACAGCACCTCGGGCCCGCCGTACCTGGCGTAGCGCACCGCGCGCATCAGCATCCCCAGACGCTCGGATCCACGGACGCTGCGAAGCCTAGTCCGATTGGGCCGGTTCGCCGGGTGGCGGACGGTGCCCGTTCGCGCTCAGGCCTGCTCTCCCCCAGGTTCGCCGCCCGCTGGTCCGGTGCGCAGTTCGCAGGTCCAGTCACCGTCCTCGTCCTTCGACAGCTCGGCGAAACCGGCCGAGGTATAGAGCTTGCGCGCCGGCGCGTTGTCGTCGTGCACCGACAGCCGGATCGCCGGGGCGTCGGGCTGGTCCTGCAGGTAGCTGACCAGGGTCCCCAGCGCGGCCCGGCCCACTCCGTGGCCCTGCTCGGCGGCGTCGACGAGCATCCCGCCGATCCAGTTGCAGCCGTCCTCCTCGTCGAAGGCGTGCATGATGTGGCCGACCACGTCGTCACCGGCGTACACGGCCAGCGAGTGCCAGAGACCTTCGCGCAGGCTCAGCAGCAGGTATCGGGCGGCTGACTCGGCCACCCAGTCGCGCTGGTCGTCGCGGGGCACGACATCGGCCACGGCACGCCAGTTCTCGTCGCTCACTGCCCGCAGCGTGACTCTCCGGCCGCTACGGTCGTCCAGGCCGGCGTCAATAGTTGCAATCACCGCCCAACCCTCTCACGAGCCACGTATCGCCCTGGCCGTCACGACGCCGTGCTCAGGCTCGGGCTCACGAACGGACCTGGACCTGCTCTGCTGCCACGAGCCGGTCGCGGCCCTGGTGCTTGGCCTCGTACAGGGCCCGGTCGGCGCGCCGCAGGCAGGCTGCGTCGTCCTCCTCGCCGTCCCAGCGGGCCACGCCGATCGAGCAGGTCTGCCCGTGCGGCACCAGGGCGCGCAGCCCGTCCAGCACCTGCAGGCCGTGACCGGCGTCGGCGTCGGTGTCGGTGTCAGTGTCGGGGCAGTGCAGCAGGGCCACGAATTCCTCGCCGCCCCAGCGGGCCAGCAGCCCGGCCGAGCCGATGCGTTCCTGCCAGGCGGCGGCCGCCTGCTGCAGCAGCGCGTCGCCGGCCGCGTGCCCGTGGGCGTCGTTGTACCGCTTGAAGTGGTCCACATCCAGCACCGCCAGCAGCACGGTCGTGCCGGTCCGGCGGGCGTGCTCGAGGCCGGCCCGTACCTGCAGGTCCCAGGCCCGCCGGTTGGCCAGGCCGGTCAGCCCGTCGGTGGCCGCCAGTTCACCCATGGCGCGCCGGTGCTGCTCGAGCTGACGGTGCAGGTCCCAGAAGCGCAGCATGAGCAGGGCGACCAGCACCACCGTGCCGATGCTGAGCAGGACCTGCTCCCCTACCTCGGCCCGGCCGGCTTCGGCGATCAGCAGCGTGGGGGGAAGGGCCGCGGCCAGGGTCATGCACGCCAGCCGGGTCACCGTCATCGGTGACTGCCCCGGCGAGGGCTGCGGTGGCAGGTAGCCGGGGCGCGCAGCCGGGGCGATCGCCAGGGCCAGGCCGAGGTACGACATGAGCCACAGGCTGTTGACCCAGCGGGGGAACAGCACCGAGTCGGTGTCGGCCCCGGCCAGCTGCTGGGCCACGTCCCCGGCCAGCAGGCAGCTCAGACCGGTGACCAGCAGCCACAGGGTGGGGGTGCGCCGCCCGCCGTCGATGAGCATCCGCACCGCGGCGAAGACCATCAGCACGTCCATCAGGGGGTAGGCCGAGGACACCGCCTGCCCGGCCAGGCTGAGGTGGTCGTCGCGCATGACCGGCAGGACCAGGAACACCAGCGCCAGGCAGGCGGCACTGGCGGTCACGATCAGCGCGTCCAGGCGGTCGCCGAGCCGGAAGTGCCCGCCACGCCGTCGGTTCAGTTCCAGCAGGCCCGCGGCCAGGGGCAGGTAGGACAGGAGGTAGAAGGGGTCACCCGGGGTGAGGTAGACCGTGTGGTCGTGGTGCTGCCAGGTCTTGAACAGCACCTCCCCCAGCAGCGAGACCCCCAGCGACAGCTGCACCAGGCGCCAGCCGCGCCGGCGGTGGGCCGGGACCTGGCCGACGAGCCGCGAGATGAACAGCAGCGACAACGACACCGACGCCAGGTACAGGACTGCGGAGGTGAGGGTGCCCGGCGCGGGGACCGCGGCGACCGGCACGGCCGCGACGGCGAGCACGCCCAGTAGGTGCGTGGGTCGCTCAGCCTCCCGGTCCATGGTCTGCACGGTCGGCGCGCCGCCGCCCTAGCCGCGACAGACGGTGACGCTCCACCGGTTCGGCCTACTCCGCCCCGGCCGACGAGTGAGTACCGGCGAGCACCAGACGGTCACGACCAGCCCGTTTGGCCTCGTACAGGGCGTCGTCGGCGCGGTGCAGCAGCGAGGTGGCGTCCTCGCGGCCGTCCCAGACGGCAGCTCCGACCGAGGCGGTCTGGCCGAAGGGCACCAGCTCACGCAGTCGCTCCAGGGTGGCCTGGCCGGCGTCGAGGTCCGCGCAGGTGATCAGGACGGCGAACTCCTCCCCGCCCCACCGGGCGATCCGGCTGTGCGGCCCCAGCTGCAGGCTCCAGGCCCGGGCCGCCTCCTTCAGCAGGTCGTCACCGGCCTGGTGACCGCGGGCGTCGTTGAACTCCTTGAAGTGGTCCAGGTCCAGCAGCGCCACCAGCAGCCGCCCGCTCTGGCGGCTGTGTTCCATCGCCCGGTCCAGGTCGAAGTCCCACGAGCGGCGGTTGGCGATCTCGGTGAGGGGATCGGTGCGGGCCATGCGGGCCAGTTGCTCGGACTGCCGGCGCAGCTGGCGCAGCAGGTCGCGGACGCGGCCCACGACCATGGCGAGCAGGACGATCGACCCCAGCCCGAGCAGCACCGAGTCGTCGTAACGGCCGTTCAGCGCCCGCACGGTCAGCACCCCCGAGGGCAGACCGGCGGCGAGCGCCAGGATGGCCAGGCGGGGCAGGGACAGCTCGGCCGTCTGCCCCTCGGTGGCGGCGCCGGCCTTCTCCGGGCGTTGGGCGCTGGCTGCGGCGAGCCCGAGGAAGAGGTACGAAGCGGCCCAGACGACGTCCATCCAGCCCGACCCGTCGCGCCCGCCCGCACCCTGCTCGGCGATCTGGCCGGCGTCGGCGCTCAGGGTGGCGGTCAGTGAGGCGACCACCCAGGCCAGGGCCGGTCCCAGCCTGCGTGCGCCCAGGAGGGTGCGTACGACGATGAACAGCAGCAGCACGTCGATCAGCGGGTACACGGCGCCGGCCAGGCGGGTGGCGACCGGCTGGGCGGAGTCGGCGACTACGGGCAGGACGAAGTGCACCAGGCAGAGCACTCCGACGCCGGTCGCCACGATGCCCGCGTCGAGCCGCGCGGCTGAGGCCCGGCGGCTGTTGTCCTGACGGTGCAGACCGATCACACCCCAGGCCAGGGCGAGGTACGAGAGCACGAACAGGATGTCCGCCGGGGACGGCCACCGGTTCGTCCCGCGCAGGGTCATCACCAGGACCAGCACCTCGCCCGCGACGCACAGGCCCACACTGACCAGCAGCCAGTTCCAGGGGCGCCGCCGCGGGGCCGGCACCTGCCGCACCGCCAACAGCAGGAACAGCGAGCTGAGGGCGACCGAGACGGTGTAGGCGACCGACATCGCCGGGGAGTCCCCCGGGAACAGAGCCAGGACCAGAACCCCGAGCCCGGCCGCGAGCATGGCCGGCCTCATGCGCTGGCCCGGGTGTGACGTCCGGCATCGGCGGCCGCCGGCACGACCCGGTCCCGGCCGGAGCGTTTGGCCTGGTACAGGGCGTCGTCGGCCCGCTTCAGCAACGTCACCATGTCCTCGGTGCCGTCCCATTCCGCGACGCCGATCGAGCAGGTCTGCCCGTACGGCACCAGCTCCCGCAGAGCGTGCACCATCTGCAGCCCCCGGGCCCGGTCGGCGCTGTGCAGGGCGACCGCGAACTCCTCGCCGCCCCACCGCGCGATCAGCCCACCCGGTTCCACCCGCCGGCTCCACGCCTGGGCGGCCTGGCGCAGCAGGTCGTCCCCGGCCTGGTGACCGTGCTCGTCGTTGTACTTCTTGAAGTGGTCCAGGTCCAGCAACGCCACCAGCAGCACGGCGCCCATCCGGGCCGAGGCCACCCGCGCGCGCTCCAGCTCGAAGTCCCAGGAACGCCGGTTGGCCACCCCGGTGAGCGGGTCGGTGCGGGCCATCTCGGCCATCTGGTCGGACTGCTCACGCACCTGGTGCAGCAGGTCCCAGATCCGGGCCAGCACCATCACCAGCAGCAGCAGCGAGCCCGCGCCCAGCTGCGCACCGTTCTCCGGGCGGCCCAGCGCGGCCAGCACCACCTGCACGATCGCCGGGGTGGCGGCCCCGACCGCCAGCACCACCAGCCGCAGCATGGTCAGGCCGGTCTGCGGCTGCGGCTCGGCCGGCGCCCCGGACCCCGAGCGGGCGAACACCGCCGCCAGGCCGAGAGTGGCGTAGTAGAAGGCCCACAACAGGTTCATGTAGGAAGGGGACTGCGCGCTCGAGGAGGTCAGGACCATCACGTTCTGCAGGGTGTCGGCCACCAGCGAGGCCACGAGCCCGGCCGCCACCCACCAGAGCGCAGAGTCACGTCGTGAACCGATCAGGATCCGTGCCACCAGGAACGTGATCAGTACGTCGATCAGCGGGTACGCGCTTCCCACCACCCGGGCCGCCACCGACTGGGTGGAGTCGGCCGCTGCCGGCCCGATCACGAACACCAGCGCCAGCACACCCACACCGGTGGTCACGATCCCGGCGTCCAGCAGGCTGCCGAAGGCCGGGCGGTCGTTGCGCTGGCGGACCAGGGCCATGACCGCGCACCCCATCATCACGTAACCGGCGATGAACAAAACGTCGGCGCCGGTGGGCCACTGCTCGTCGCCTCTGATCTCCAGCACTGCGGTCCACGTCTCAGCGACCAGGGACAGCACCATCATCCACATCAGGATCGTCCAGGGCCGCCGGTGCTCGCGCGGCACACGGAACGCGGCCACGCACAGGAACACCGCCGAGAATCCGACCGAGATCAGGTATCCCAGCTGGGCCAGCAGACTGCCCGGCATGACGGCCGGCACCAGCAGGGTGCACACCGGAGCCGCCAGCACCGCCAGGCCACCGGCGACGACGAGGGCCGTCCACGAGGGACCGAGCGCGAGTGGGAGTCCTGGCGTGCGCACACGTCCACGCGAGGGCAGCCCGATCACCGGTACCCCATCGGCCGCAACCGGACCGGTGTTCGCCCGGCGGCCGGAGCTGTACCGGTCCGGGTGAAGATCAGCACCGGGAACCGGGACCGCACCCCGGAGCAGAAGGGGCGAACTTTTCCGGTCCCGCCTGCATCCAAAATGATCACCGGCGGGAAAGCACCGCACGAGCACGGACGGAGGAGGGCCTGATGACCACAGCACCCCGCAGCGGCAAGGGCCTGAGCAGACGCAACCTGTTCTCCCTCGGGGGCGCGGCCGCCCTCACCATCGCCGGTGGCTCGAGCGCAGCACTCGCCGGCGGCCTGCAGGGCGCGGGCGACGTCGACTGGCCCGGCCTGCGCAAGGCCCTCGACGGTTCGCTGTACCTACCCGGCGACCCGGCCTACGCGCAGGCCGCGCTGCCGTACAACAGCGCCCTGGGCCCCCGCACCCCGGCAGCCATCGCCATGGTCAACGGCCGCACCGACATCAAACGCTGCCTGACCCGCGCGGCCGGGCACGGCATCCCGATCGCCCCACGCTCCGGCGGCCACAGCTACGCCGGGTACTCCACGCCCGACGGCGGCCTGGTGATCGACGTGAGCCGGGCCAACAAGATCACGATCAAGGACGACGGCACCGTCCAGATCGGAGCGGGCGCCCGCCTGTCCGAGGTCTACGCCGCGCTGGCCGCGCGGGGCCGCGCACTGCCCGGGGGATCCTGCCCCAGCGTGGGCATCGCCGGGCTCACCCTCGGCGGCGGCATCGGCGTGCTGTCCCGCCCCTACGGCCTGACCTGCGACCACCTCACCTCCGCGCACGTCGTCACCGCCGGCGGGGAACTGCTGCGGGCCGACGCCAAGCGCAACGCCGACCTGTTCTGGGCCCTGCGCGGCGGGGGCGGCGGCCAGGGCGGGGTGGTCACCGACCTGACCTTCGCCACCGTCGCCGCGCCCACCGTCACCGTGTTCTCACTGACCTTCCCCAACCCGGCCACCCCGGCCGCGCTCAGCGCCTGGAGCCAGTGGATCGAGACCGCCCCCAAGGCGATCTCCTCGGTCTGCCACATCAACAGCGGCACCGCCACCGACCCGTCCGCACGCAACCGGATCGTGGGTACCTTCGTGGGCACCCCGTCCAAACTGCCCCCGCACCTGAGCACCCTGATCGCCGCCGTCGGCACCGACCCCACGGCCAGGACCGTCAGGAGCTACACCTACCTCGGGGCCATGCAGCACTTCGCGGGCCAGAACACCGGCCGGGAGAAGTTCCGCGCCGCCTCGCGCGTGCTCAAGGGCACGCTCAGCACCGCCCAGGCCCAGCAGGTCACCGACCTCATGGCCGCCCGGCGCGGGCTGGTCCTGCTGCTGGACTCCCTGGGCGGCGAGGTGGCCGACCTGTCCCCCACCGACACCGCCTTCGTGCACCGCAAGGCCCTGGCCTCGGTGCAGATCTACACCTCCAGCGCCACCGGCGACCCGGCCGTGCTCGCCGTGCAGAAGGCCCTGACCCCGCTCACCGGCCCCGGCTCGTACGTGAACTACCTGAACGCCGGCCAGAACGACTGGGGCAGCGCCTACTGGGGCAAGAACCTGACCCGGCTGAGGAAGGTGGTCAAGAAGTACGACCCCGACGGCGTGCTCGACTTCGCCCAGAACGCCCGCAACGCCTGAATCTCAGGCCACCTGGACCGGCCGGGGCCGCTCGGCCGGCCCCGGCCCACCGCTGTCATCGGCCACCACCATCCGGTTGCGCCCCCGCGCCTTCGCCTCGTACAGCGCCTGGTCCACCTTCAGCATCAGCTCGCCCGGCGGGGTACGCCCGTCCCACCGGGACACACCCAACGACACCGTGCGACCCTCCGGCACGACCCGGCGCAGGGCATCCAGCCGCGCCAACCCGGCGATCTCGTCCTCGGCGCGCAACAGCACGGCGAACTCCTCGCCGCCCCACCGGGCCAGCAGCCCTTCCGGCCCCAGCACGTCCTGCCACTCCAGCGCGGTACGGCGCAGCAGATCATCACCCGCCTGGTGACCGTGCGAGTCGTTGAACTCCTTGAAGTGGTCCAGGTCCAGCAACGCCACCAGGAGCACGCCCGGCTCCCCGCCGCTCTGCGCCCGCAGCATCGTCGAGCTCATCTGCGCGTCCCAGGTCCGCCGGTTCGCCACCTTGGTCAGCGGATCCGTGGCCGCCAGCACGTCCAGCCGCCAGGCCTGACGCCGCAACTGCCGGATCAGCCCCCAGATCCGCACCGCCACCAGAGAGATCAGGAACGCCGAGCCCACCCCCAGCTGGACCACCGAGCTCAGGTCCGGGGAGTCCCACGAACCGTAGGTGATGATCACCAGCGAGGGCAGCATCGCCGCGAACGTGAGCACGGCCAAGCGCAGCGCCCCCAGATCGACGCCGGACTCCTCGGCCCGTACTTCCGCCTGCCGCTCAGCCTGCCGCGAGGGCCGGCCGATGGCCATGGCAGCGAACCCGGTGAACAGGTAGAACGCCAGCCACAGCAGGTTCTGCACCGCCGTGTAGCCCAGCAGGCTGCTCAGCGACTGGACGTTCATCATCACGTCGGCGGTCAGCGTGCTGATCATCGCCGTCGCCAGCCACAGCACCGAGCGCGTGCGCGTACGGTCGCCCCCCAGCAGACGGGCGATCAGATACACCAGCATCACGTCGATCAACGGGTACACGCTGGAGACCGCCCGCACCAGCAGAGGCTGCGAACTGTCCGAGACCACCGGCTGGACCAGGAACGTCACGGCCAGCGTGGCCACACTCAGCGAGACGATCGCGGCGTCCAGCAGCGAGCCCGACCGCCGGCCCGGAATGTCCTTACGGTCCAGGCGCAGCACGGCCATGGCCATCGGGAAGTACCCGAAGAAATAGACCAGGTCCGCCAACGAGGGATAGGTCTCCCACCCCTGCTCGAAGGCCACCACGGTGTACACCTCGCCCGTGGCCCAGAACGCGGAGCTCAGCAGCAGCAGGTTCCACGGCCCCCGCTGCACGGCCGGGATCCGCCGCACCGCCACCACGGTCAGGAGCATGCACAGGCCGAACGCGACCAGGTACGTGTAGTACGAGACGCGCTCGCTGTACGGAGGCAGAGTGGCAGCCGGCACGCTTACGGCCGTCAGCACAGCGAGCGCAGCTAGCCCTCGGCTCCGCGCCGCAGGGTTCACCATGTTCGGTCCATCGTCCAAACACCTCTGGGCTGCAGGCCCGCGCATCGAATTCGCCCCATCGGCCGACCACCCTCCGTGACCGGGCACCCCTCGACGGCTACCCCGCCCGGCGTGTCTGAGCCCGGAACGCAACCCCCACCAGCAGCGCGCCCAGCACCCCGAACACCGCGTACCCGGTCATCGACACCCCGTCCGTCGCCCCCACGAAGTCGCCCACGACGAACGCGAACGGCGCGGCAACCGTGATGGCCCCGGCCACCAGCGCCAGACGATGGCGCTCGCTCCAGCCCGTGCGCCGGCTCCAGCGCAGGCCGGTGGTGAGGGTGGTTATGGCCAGGGCGATCCCGATCGCGACGCCGGGCCAGCTCGGGGGCAGGAGGTTGAAGAGGAGCAGAACAATGGACGAGGCGAGCCAGGTAACGCTCACAGAGGGCGCCTTGGGCGGGTGTCCGGCTCGGTGGACCCGGCCGATTCGGCGGTTCTTCAGGAACGACCTGGCTTCGCGGTACCCGCCGGCTCCCTCGACCTTCGTGGTCTTGTGGCCGGTCTTGTGGTCCTTGCTGGTCCTGTGGCCCCCGCTGGACCTGTGGCTCCCGCTGGACTGTTCGATTCTTGGTGGGTCCGTGCGCGACTTCCGCTTCTTGGACTCTCGTTCTTGCGACGGCCTGTTATCAAACAATGGGGAGAGTTCCTCGTCCCCCCAGAACGCAGCGACCACGAAGGCGGCCGCGAGCAGCAAGGTGAAGCCCTGCTGCGGCAGCGTCAGCCAGTAGTCCTCGACCTCCCGGGCGTCCGTCCCGATCAGCGCGAACCCTCCCCCCAGCCAGGCCACCGTGGACCAGTAGCCGGTGCGCCCCAGCCACGGCCCGTGCTCTCCCCCGTGCTCTTCCCCGTGGTCGTACAGGGCCTCGGTCAGCGCGATCGGCACGGCGATGCTGAACACGGCGTGGTTGACCACGAAGGCCATGCCCCAGTAGATGTTCCAGTCGATCCACGGCACCACCGGTCCGGCCAGGTCGAAGCCGCCGTAGCCGGAATCGAACATGGAGGCGTCGACCAGGCCCGCCTGGAACGTCCCGAAGGCCGCCCCCAGCCCCACGATCGTGGGGTAGCCGCGGCCGGTGCGGCGCACGATCTCGTGGATGAGCACCGCCGCCGCTCCGTACAGCGGCATCAGAAAAGGAAGATTGACCAGATCTCTCAGCGAGATCCCGCCCAGCAGATACTCCGCGCAGAACGGGGCCAGCACAGCGAGGGTGATGACCGGTGCGAGACGGAACCTTTGAACGTCCATGATCTCGACGCTAGGAGCGCGGCCGGTGCCCGCACATCCGTCCTGGGACGGAGCCGTTCAGCGCCGGGGATGAACCAGCCCGGCATCGTAGGCGGCGACCACGGCATGCACCCGGTCGCGCAGGCCCAGCTTGCGCAGCACCGCCGAGACGTGGGTCTTGACCGTGGCCTCGCTGATCCACAGCCGGGCCGCGATCTCGGCGTTCGACAGCGGAAGGGCCACCAGCCGCAGGACCTCGACCTCGCGCTCGGTCAGGGCCTGCAGGTCGGGCGGCGGGCCGCCGGGCGAGAGGGCGTTGAACTCGGTGATCAGCCGGCGGGTGACCGAGGGCGCCAGCAGCGCATCCCCGCGCACCACCACCCGGATCGCCTCGGCCAGGTCGGCCGGGCGCACATCCTTCAGCAGGAAACCACTGGCCCCGGCGCGCAGCGCGGCGTGCACCGCGTCGTCCACGTCGTACGTGGTCAGCACCAGCACCCGCGAGCCCACGCCGGAGGCAACGATGCGACGGGTGGCCTCCAGCCCGTCCATCACCGGCATCCGTACGTCCATCAGCACCACGTCGGGCACCAGCTCGGCCGTCAGGCGTACCGCCTCGGCCCCGTCCGCCGCCTCACCGACCACCTCCAGATCGTCGCGGGCGTCCAGGACCATGCCGAAACCGCTGCGCACGAGTTCCTGGTCGTCGGCCACGAGCACCCGCAGCGCGCTCACAGACGCACCGCGCTGTGAGCGGGCAGACGCGCCACCACCCGGAATCCCTCGTCCCCCACAGCCCCTGCCTCCAGTACTCCACCCACCAGCGCCGCCCGCTCCCGCATCCCCTGCAGACCCCGTCCCGCGCCCGCAATCCCAGGCGGGCGCACCCCATCCAGGCGGCGGCACACGTTCTCCACCACGATGGACAGCTCCTTGTCCCCCACGTCCAACCGCACCTGCGCCCCAGCTCCCCCGCCGTGACGCAGAACGTTCGTCAGGGCCTCCTGAACGATCCGGAACGCGGTCAGCTGAACTCCCAGGGACAGCCCGTCCACGTCCCCGTCCACAGCGAGGTCGATCTCCAGACCGGCCGCTTCGAGAGGGGAAATGATGTCAGGACGCAGGCGGGCCAGCGTGGGCTGGGGGGCCAGCGGCTTCACGGCCTCCGCGCCCTGCTCCTGGAACCTACGGAACACCCACGGACGCCCCGGCCCCTGGGACGGCTCGGCAGCCGCCGAGTTCACCGCAGAGTTCACCGGCGAGCTCGGACCCGGCCCGGCCGCCAGCAGGCGTCTCAGCTCGGTCAGGGCGTCGCGGCCCGTGGCCTCGATCGAGCGCAACGCCTCACGGGCCCGCTCGGGCCGGCGGTCGAACACGTCGTCCGCGGCCGCGGCCTGCACCACGATCACCGAGACGCTGTGGGCGATCACGTCGTGGATGTCCCGGGCCAGGCGGGACTGGTCCTCCACGGCCTGACGGGCCACGGCCTGCTCGATCATCAGGCGGTGACTGCGCATGCCCCACGAGACGGCCCAGACCGCCACCGCCACGATCACGGCGAACTCCACGTCCTCACGCAGGAAGACCGACTGCGGCATCACCAGCAAGGTCAACCCGACCACCCCGGCGAGCGCGGGCAGCGAGTAGACCACCGGGCGGCGCGCGCTCAGGGCCCACAGAGCCACCAGCGCCCCCCAGGGGAACAGGCCTTCGGGGGCATGAAGCTGCAGCGGGACCCCCGCGACCAGGTTCGCCACCATCACCTGGACCGGGTAGGTGCGCCGCTTGTACAGCGACAGGCCCGCGACCATGGCGGCCAGCGCCGTACCCCAGCGGACCGCGGACGAATTGTCGGTGGTGCTCCATTCCACCAACGACATCAGGAAGAGGGCCAGGACCAACGGGAACGCCGCGTCGGCCAGGCGCACCACCCCCAGCAACACCCGGTTCAGCACGCTTCCACCGTAGGCAGGGCGGCGGCCGGGGACATCCCTCCTGAGACGGAGATGCCCCCGGCCGGGTCGTTACCTGCGCCTGCCCGGGCGGCTGCGCAGCCGGTCGAGGCTGATCAGGCCACTGCCCAGCAGGATCAGCACGAAACCGAAGGCGATGGCCGGCACCAGGAAGTACGGCGTGCCGGTGAAGGCCAGCCCGTCGCCCGAGTCCGCGCCCGAGCCACTGCCGGAACCCGTGCCGGAGCCGTCACCGGAACCGTCGCCGGGACCTGAGCCGTCGTTGCCTCCGCCGCCCCCGGTGCCCGAGCCCTCACCGTTGTCGTTGCCTCCCCCGCCGCCGGTACCGCTACCGTCGCCGCCCCCGTTGTTGCCGCCGCCTCCGCCGGTGCCGTCGCCCTCCTCCACGACCGTGATCTGGACGGTCTGGGTGGCCTGCTGCCCGATCACGTCGACCACGTCCATCGTGAACGAGTCCGTCCCCGGTTCCGTCGGGGCGGTGTACGCGCAGGCCAGGTCGCCGGCGCCGACCTGCGTCGAGCCGCCGCCGGTGGGGGTGCCGCAGGCCTGCACCTTCAGGCCGGTGTACTCCGGGCCCCGCGGCGCGATGACCGAGGTGGTCCCGGCCGGCACCTCGATCGCGAACGTGGTCGCGGAGGGTACCGGGATGAAGGTGAACGACTGCACGAAGCTGGTCGTACCGGCCGCGTTGGAGACCTCGATGGTCACCGGGCCGGCCGGGTGCGGCGGGGCCACCACGCTGAGCGAGTTCGAGTAGGCGGCGCGGAACGCGGCCGGTGCCACCGGCCGCAGACCCGTCCCACCGACGTCCGGGCCCAGCGTCACGCCGGTTCCCGGTACGCCGTCGAACGTCACCATGGTCTGCTCGTCGAACCGGGCCCCGTTGATGGTCAGCACCGTGCCACCGGCGACCGGGCCCACGTTCGGGCTCAGCGAGTCCACCCGCGGCAGTTCCGACAGCGGAACGTAGGTGTAGCCGACGTTCTCGCTGCTGGTGCCGTTCGGGGTGGTCACCTGGACGGTGAGGGTGCCGGTACCGTCCGGCGGCACCGTCACCGTGATCTGGGTGTCGCTGAGCACCGTGAACTGCGCGGCCGTACCCCCGACCGTCACTGCGGTGGCGCCGGTGAACCCGATCCCGCTCAACGTCACCGTGTTGCCCCCGGCCGCCGGTCCACGGTTCGGATCGACCCGTGAGAGCAGCGGTGCAGCACCGGGTTCGACGTACCGGAAGCGGCTGCTGGCGTCCGGGGCGCTGGTTCCGTTGGGGCCGGTGACCGTGATGTCCACCGTGCCGGCCGCGTGCGCCGGGGTGGTGACCGTCAGGGAGGTGTTGCTGCTGACCGTCGGGGTCACGCTCGTGCCGCCGAAGGACACGGCGGTGGCCCCGGTGAATCCGGTGCCCGTGATGGTCACCCGGGTGCCACCGGCGATCGGGCCTACGGACGGGTCGAGGCCGGTGACGTTCGGAGCGGCCACGTACGTGTAGGTCGCCGCCGGGGACAGACCCGCCGGGGTCTGCAGCCGCACGCTGCGGTCACCCACCAGACCGGCCGGGGTGACCGCGGTGATCGTGGTGTCGTCCACGACGGTGAACGACTGCGCGCCCACCCCACCGAAGAACACCTGGGTGGTCCCGCTGAAGCCGGAGCCCCGGATGGTGACCGCGCTGCCGCCCTGGACCGAGCCCGAGTCCGGGGTGATCGAAGTGATCACCGCCGGGCCCTGGTAGCGGAACTGATCCGCCGGACTCGTCGCCGACGTACCGCCCGGAGCCGTGACCGTCACATCCACGACGCCCGCCGACTGCGCCGGCGCGGTGGCCGTGATCAGGCCGTCCGTGCTGACCGTGACCAGGGTGGCCGGCAGCGACCCGAAACGCACGAGGGTCGCCCCGGTGAAACCGCTGCCGGTGATCGTGACCACCGTGCCACCGGTGAGCGGGCCCGCGTCCGGGGTGACGTCGCCGACCACCGGCGCGGCCACGTAGCTGAAGTCGTTGCCGTTCCCGGCCGTGCCGGAGTCACCGTTGGGCGTGCTGACCACGACCTCCACGGTGGCGGCAGTACCCGAGGGCGGGGCGGTCGCAGTGATCTGGGTGGGGCTGTCCACGCTGAACGTGGTCGCCGCGGTGGCACCGAAGCGCACCGCGGTGCTGCCGGTGAACCCGGTTCCGGTGATGACCACCGCCCGGCCGGCGAGCGGGCCCGAGGCCGGTGCGATCGAGGTGACGGTCGGGGCCGGGAGGTACTCGAAGGCCGTGGCCGGGCTGATCTGCGAGAGCCCGCCGTCGCCGGTGATCCGCAGGTTCACGGTGCCGGTGCCGCCCGGGGAGGTGGTACGGATCTCGGTGTCTCCGACGATGCTGAACGAGGCGGTGTCGCCACCGAAGCGCACCGAACTGGCCGAGGCGAACCCGGAACCACGCACCACCACGGCCGTCCCTCCGGTCTCCGGTCCTTCGGCCGGGGTCACCGAGGTGATCTGCGGGATGTCGACGTAGGTGAAGTTCACCGAACCCGAGGTGCCGTAGGTGGTCTGCACGCTCACCTGACCGATCCCGGCCGCGTGGGCGGGAGTCAGGAACCGCAGCTCGGTCGCGTCCACGAAGGTGACCGGGGTGACCTCCACGCCGTCCACGAAAACCCGGGAGGCGCTGGTGAATCCGGTACCCGTGACGGTCACCGGTGTGCCCCCGCCGAGCGCTCCCCGGTTGGGCGTGATGCCGCCCAGGGTCGGCAGGCCGGCATAGGTGAACTGGTCGGCCGTGGTCTCCGGGGAGGTACCGAACTGGCCGGTGACGGTGACGTGGAAGGTTCCGGCCATGCTCATCGCCGGGCTGGTGGCGGTGATCTGGGTGTCCGAGTCCACCGTGTACGTGGCGTTCTCGGTGCCGAATTTGACCCGGCCCGGGCCGCTGACGGTGGTGAAGCCGGTTCCGGTGATCACGACGGGGGTTCCGCCGGCCACGGGTCCGGACGCCGGGCTGAGCCCGGTGACGGTGGGCGCGGGCTGGTAGGTGTACTGCCCGGCCGCCGAGGCGCCGCCGGCTGAGGTGGTGACCACGACGGCGACCGGCCCGGCCGCGTGCGCGGGGGCGGTGACGGTGAGCTGGGTGGCGCTGTCACGAGTGACGTTGGTGGCCGGGGTACCGCCGAAGGTCACGGTGGTCACGTCGAAGAACTGGGTACCGGTGATGACGACCTGGTTGCCGCCGTCGAGCGGTCCGGCCGCCGGGGCCACCCCCGAGACCGTCGGCTGCCCCACGTAGCGGAAGTCGTCCCGGCTGCCCGCCGTCGACGACGTGCCACCCGTGGTGGTGACCGCGACGTCCACCAGGCCCGCGGGCCCGGCGGGGGCGCTCGCCCGCAGCGTCGTGGAGTTCACGAACTGCACATTGGTGCCCGGGGTCGCGCCGAAGCTGACCGTCGAGCCGGGGGTGAAGCCCGTCCCGCTGATGGTCACCACCGTGCCCCCTGCGGCGGAGCCGGAGTCTGGGGAGACACCGGTGACGACCGGGCTGTCCAGGTAGGTGAACTCGCCCGCCGGGGTGCTCGCCGAGGAAGCGTAGGGCCCGACGATCGTGACCCTGACCGTTCCCGCGCTACCCCCGGGGGCCACGGCCGTCATCTGGTTGTCGTTGACCACGTTCGGGTTCGCGGCCAGGACGTTGCCGAAGCGCACACCGGTCGCGTTGGTGAACCCGGAACCGTTGATGGTCACGAGCGTCCCACCGGCCACCGGCCCGGACGTGGGTGTGAGGTTGCCGACCACTGGGGTGGGCACGTAGGTGTACTCGTTGGCGGGGGCGTTCGCCGATGTGCCGCCCAGCAGCGTGCTCACCCGCACGTTGAACGTGCCCGCCGTGTGTGCCGGGGCGCTCGCGGTGATCAGGGTGTCGCTCTGACGGGTGAACTGGGCTGCCGTTCCCCCGAAGTCGACACCGGTGACGCCGGTGAACCCGGTGCCTGTGATGCTCACCGTCTCACCACCGGCCTCCCCGCCGACTGTCGGTGACAGCCCGGAGACCACCGGCGTCCCCACGTAGGTGTAGTCGTCGGCCGCTGTGCTCGACGAGATGCCGCCCGCCGTGCTCACCCGCACGTTCACCGTGCCCGGCACCAGGGACTGCGGGGCGGTGGCGGTGATGCTGCTCGAACTGTTCACCACCACGCTGGTGGCCGCGGCCAGGCCGAAGTTCACCGTGCTGGCGGGCGTGAACCCGGCACCCGTGATGGTCACCGTGTTCCCACCGGCCAGCGGGCCCGTGCTCGGGTTGATCCCGCTCACGGCCGGCGCCCCCAGGTAGGTGAAAGTACCCGGGGCAGAAGACCCGCCGTCGGCGGTGGTGACCGTGACGTCCACGGTGCCGGCACCGTGCGCCGGAGTGACCGCCGTGATCACGGAGTCGCTGACCTTGAGGTAGCTGACCGCGTTGACCCCGCCGAACCTGACCGCCGCAGCGCCGCTCACCGTGTCGAAGCCACTGCCGTTGATCGTGACCGCGGTCAGCCCCGTGGTCGGGCCGGCGTCCGGGCTCACCGTGCTGACCACGGGCTGGGCGATGTAGGTGAAGTCGTTCAGCAGGGCCAGAGGCACCGACGTACCCCCGGGCGCCACCACGGTCACCTGAACCGTGCCTGCCCCGTGCGGCGGGGCGAGCACGTCGAGGCTGTTGTCGCTGCTCACGGTCGGCACCACGGAAGTCGTGCCGAACCTCACCTCGGTGGCCCCCGTGAATCCGGTGCCCGTCAGCGTCACCGGCGTGCCCCCGCCGATCGGCCCGGTGTTCTTGGACAGCGTCAGCACCGTGGGCACGCCCGCATAGGTGTACGAGCGCGAGTTCGAGGTGTTGCCCAGGCCCGAGGAGACCGTCACGTTCACCGTGCCGACGCCGGCCGGGGCCGTGGCGGTGATCTGGGTGTCCGAGTTGATGGTGAACGTCGCCGCGAGAAGGCCGAAGTCGACGTCGGTGGCCTGGTTGAACCCGGTGCCGGTCAGAACGACCTGGTTACCGCCGACCAGCGGCCCGCGGGCGGGAGCGACGGATCCCAGGGTCGGCGCGCCCAGGTAGGTGTAGGTCGCGGGCGCGCCCGGTCCACCGTTGAGGGTGGTGACGACGACGTCCACGTCCCCGGCCGCGTGGGCGGGAGCCAGCGGGACGGTGATGGTCGTGGGCGTGAACTGGGTGAACACGACCGGTGTTCCGTCGAAGGTGACGCTGCTGGTGCCGGTGAAGTCGGTGCCGGTGATGGTGACCGTGGTACCCCCGATCGCCGGGCCGCTGCTGGGCGACAACGACGTGACGGCCGGCGCGGCGACGTAGGTGAAGTCGTTGCCCGCCCCTGCGGTGGAAGAGGTTCCGCCGGGCGCGGTCACCACGACCTGGGCCGTTCCGGTGCCAGCCGGCGCCTTGGCGGTGATGCTCAGGTCACTGGAGACGGTGATCGGCCCGTCGGCCGGGACACCGTCGAAGGTGACGCTGGTGGCCCCGGTGAAACCGGTACCGGTGATCACCACGTTCGTCCCGCCGGCCTCCGGCCCGGAGGCCGGGAGCAGCCCGGACACGGTCGGCGCAGCCACGTAGGTGAACGTGGCCGCCAGGTTGAGGGTGGCGGCGATGGGCGTGGTCACCGTGACATTCACCGGTCCGGCCAGCCCCAAGGGCGCGGCCGGAGCCACCGCAGTGATCTGCGTGTCCGAGTCCACGGTGTAACTGGTGGCGTTCGTGGCACCGAACTTCACCGCCGCCGCGCCGGTGGTACCAGTGAACCCGGTACCGGTGATCGTCACGCTCGTGCCGCCGGAGACCGGACCACTGGTGGGACTGAGCGTGGTCAGGGTGGGGGCACCGCGATAGGTGAACACCGATCCCGGGTCCTGGGCGCTGATCCCGCCGTTGGGCGTGCTGACCCGCACGTACACCGGCCCGGTCGGATGGCCCGGCAGGACCGGCACGGTGATCTGGGTGTCGTTGTCAACGGTGAAGGCCAGCGGGTTCGTGCCCCCGAAGCTGACCGCGCTGGCGTTGCTGAATCCGCTGCCCCGGATCACCACCGAGGTCACCGGCAGCCCCAGGGCCGGCCCCTGATCAGGCGTCACCGACGTCACCACCGGAGCCGCCACGTAGGTGAAGCGATTGGCTCCGCTGGTGGTGACCGTGCCACCGGCGGTGGTCACAGCGATGGCTGCCGGGCCGGCTGCGCCGGCAGGAGTGACGGCAGTGATGCTGGTGGAGTTGTTCACCGTGTAACTGGTGGCGTCCACGCCGCCGAAACGCACCGTGCTGGCCCCGGTGAAGTTGGTACCGGTGATGGTGACGCTGGTACCCCCGGCCACCGGACCGGCTGACGGCGAAATACCGCTCACCGTGGGCGCGGCCGCATACGTGTAGTTGTCGGCGCTGGTGTCGGCCGACGTGCCACCGGGCGTGAGCACCCGGACGTCGACCGTTCCGGCCGAGTGCGCCGGAGCCGTGGTGGTGATCTGGGTGGGGCTGACCACGGTGAACGCCGAGGCGTTGTTCCCCGCGCCGAAGCTCACCGCGCTCGCACCGGTGAAGCCCGTACCGGTAATGGTGACCGGCGTACCGCCGGCCGTCGGCCCGGCAGACGGGCTGACGTTGGTCACCGTGGGCAGAGCGATGTAGGTGAACTGGTCGGCGGCCGAGGCGCTGGAGGTGCCGGACGGGTTCGTGACGGTGATGTCGATCGTGCCGGCAGTGCCCGCCGGGGCGATGGCGGTGATGCTGGTCGGCGAGTTCACCGTGTAGCTGGTCGCATTGGCGTTGCCGAACTTCACGGCCGCGGCCCCGGTCAGACCCGCGAACCCGGTGCCGGTGATGGTAACCGACGTACCCCCGGCACTCGGGCCGCTGGAAGGCGCCACATTCGTCACGGTGGGCTGGGTGACGTACGTGAAGTTGTCGGCGCTCGTGTTGGCCGACGTCCCCCCGGCGGTGGTGACCGCGACGTCCACGGTGCCGGCCGAGCCTGCCGGGGCGGTGACCGTGATGCTGGTGCCGGTGTTCGCGGTGATGGCGGCGCTTGCGTTGCCGAACTTCACGGCCGTCGCGTTGGCCAGCCCGGTACCGGAGATGGTGACGCTCGTTCCACCGGCGAGATCACCCACGGACGGGGAGAGCCCGGAGACCGTCGGAACCGCGACGTAGGTGTACTCATCGGCCGTGACCACGTCGGACTGGCCGCCGGACGTATTCACCCGCACGTCCACCGGACCGGCCGAGCCGGCCGGGGCCACCGCAGTGATCTGCGTGGCGCTGTCCACGCTGAAACTGGTGGCGGCGGTACCGCCGAAGCTGACGCCGGTCGCGCCGGTGAGATTGGTGCCGGTGATGGTCACGCTCGTGCCGCCCGCGGTCGGGCCGCGCGTCGGATTCATCGCGGTGATGACCGGTTTGGGGACGTAGGTGTAGTCGTCCGCGGCAGTGTTGGCGGAGCTGGCGGTCGGGTTCACCACGCGTACGTCCACCGTGCTCGTGCCCGGCGGGGCGACCGCGGTGATGCTGGTCAGCGAGTTGATGGTGTAGCTGGTGGCGCTGGTCGAGCCGAACCGCACGTCCGTAGTGCCGAGGAAGCCGGTGCCGGTGACCGTGACGCTGGTGCCTCCCGCCTCGCTGCCCCGGATCGGCGAGATCCCCGTGACCGCGGGCGTGGGCGGCACGGTGGTGCCGCACTCGCTGGTGCCAACGTCCAGGTTCACCGCGGCCAGGCCGGCCACGTTGATGGACACCCTCACGGCGACCACCTTCCGGGCGTACTGCCCGGCGCCCTGGCTGGAGGTGCTCTGGTAGTTCAGGATGATCGACCCGGCCGAGACCGGCGCACCGAGCACAGTGACGGTCAGCGGGATCGTGTAGTTGACCGGGATCGGCCCGGCCGGGATCGCCGCCCCCAGATTCAGCCCGCCCCCCAGCTGCAGGCCGGTCACGGTGGCGGAGCCGGTGACACCGCTGCCGGTGGCCGCGCACTGCGACTGGGTCGGGCCGAGCCGCACCAGGCCGCTGGCCACGTTCAGGTTGGCCAGTTCGGCACTGGAGTTGGCCCGGTCGTAGAGCGGATCGGCGGTGGCCGCGCTCTGCAGCACACCGGCCGAGAGCACCGAGTCCAGGCCCAGACCGGAGGTGTTCACGGCCGAGTTGCTGGTGGTGCCCGGGTACTGCGAGGCGATCACACTGGCGATGTTGACGTTGGCCGCCCCGAGCAGGGCGACACTGCCGTTGAGCACGTTGGCATTGGAGATGACGGTGCCGGTGAACGCCGAACCCGGCTGCGCGGCAACCGGAACCACGGCCCCGGCGACCAGCGCCGCAGCCAGACCCCGGGCCGTCGCCCGACGCATCCCGCCCAGCCGACCGAGCCCACCCGACCCCGCCGCCGGAGCAGACCCGGGCAACCTGCCCCGGCCGTCCGCTCGACCAGGACCAGGAAACCCGGGCGAGCGAACCGCGCGACCAGAACCGAGCAACCCGACCCGGCCACCCGCGCGACCGAGGCCGGGCAACCCAACCCGGCCACCCGCGCGACCAGAACCAGGCACCCCATCCCGGCCGTCCGCCCGATCAGGAGCGGGCCACCCGGACGAACCCTCCGCGCGACCAGAACCGGGCAACCCGACCAAGCCACCCGAGCGACCAGAACCGAGCAACCCGACCGAGCCACCCAAGCGACCAGGATCGGGCGACCCAACCGGGCCACCTGAGCGACCCGGTCGATCGAGCGGACCGTGGCCACCGACGTCCGTGCTTGGTTCGCCCCGAACCCGTCCACTTACCCAGGCTGCCAGCCTGTTATCACCGAGCAACCGATGCCACGCGCGCATGCCCGCACTCCCCCAGAGTCCCCCACATCCCCCGACGTGGCGTGGGTGACTCTAGGTAGAGCGCGAATTACAGAGAGGTAATTAGCTCGGCGTGTCGGGAGAGCCGTGCAGATGATGCCGGGGCAGCCGGGACATAAAGGCCCGAGTCCCTACCAGCGCCGGAGTCCTACCAGCGCCGAAGTCCCTGCCAGCGCCCGAGCCCTACAGGCGGTCGGCCTTGGTGAACGCCACCGCACTCTTGCCCTTCACGGTGACCTTGGCCCGCCCGTCCGAGCCCACCTGGACCGTCGAGCCCGAGCACTTGCCCTTCTTCACCGTGCCGGTGGTGACGTCGCAGTAGGTGCCCCCGGGCAGCCCGGTGTCGAAAGTGGCCGTACGCGGCTGCTTGTCGTTGTTCAGAGCCATCCAACCGGCCTTGCCGCGACTGAAGGCGATCAGGTTGCCGCCGTCGTCCCACCAGTTACGCACCGGGGAACGGCCCACGTGGTTGTGGAACGAGACCATCCCGGTCACCGCCGGGTCCGAGTGCACGCACACCCACGCCTTCGAGGTGCAGTCGGTGTCGGTGATGTACCCATCCTTGTCCGCGGGCGGCGAGGCATCCGTGGTCTCCCACGCGAAACTGCTGTACACCTGCGGGGTTCCGTAGCCGTAGCCGAGCAGGAACTGGTTGGCCAGCACGTTGGTCGCGCCGTCCTTGTAGTTCAGCGAGTCGCCGTTGCGCTCGGTGTCGTGGTTCTGCACGAAGCTCAGCGTCTTCCTGCTCGGCGTCAGCCCGGAGCCCTCACCGAACCCCTGCAACGTGGCCAGACTGCCGGTGGCGTTCTCCGGGTAGCTCTTGAACGCGTTCTTCAGCTGGATGTCGGCGTCCAGCCCGAGCACCGCCGAGCCCGCCTCGGTGAAGGCGTGCGGCGAGAGGATGCCCGGTCCCCCACCGAACACCTCCAAGGCCACGTAGGGGCGGGTGCCGTCCACGGTGTCGCGCAGCTTCTTCTGCAGGGCGATCAGGTCGGCCTGGCCGATGTGCTTGGCCGCGTCCACCCGGAACCCCGAGACTCCCCAGCCGAGCAGCTTGTTCAGGTAGCCGGCCAGCTCCTTCTGCACCTCGGGCCGGTCGGTACGCAGGTCGGCGAGACCGACCAGCTCACACTTCAGCACCTGCTGCAGGTTGTTGAAGTCGTCGATACCACCGGTGGCGGACGGGCAGTCGGTGCCCTTCTGGTGGAAGTCGGCCGCGTCGTACAGTCCCGGATACTCGAAGTGCGAGTACGAGCGGCCGCCGTACGAGACCGATCCCTGCCCCGTCATGTGGTTCACCACGGCGTCCACGTAGACCTTCACCCCGGCCTGCCGGCAGGTCTTCACCATGGCCCGGAACTCGGCCTCGGTGCCCATCCGCCCGGCCAGCTCGTACGAGACCGGCTGATAGATCTCCCACCAGGGATGGAGCACGGTGTCGCTACCGTCGCCGAGCTTGGTGCGCTTGAGCGAGTCGGCGGGCTGGGAGACCTGGACGCCGGCGTAACCAGAGGGCCCGAGGACGTTCGTGCACTCCTTCGCCACGGACGTCCAGTTCCACTCGAACAGGTTGGCCATCACGTCCGAACGTCCCGTCCCGGCCGCCTGCACCACCTGTTGTTCAGGGGGCGCCGGGCGGTCGCGCTCCAGAGCGGCCATGCCCCCGAGCGGCAGACCGATCGCGGCCAGGACGGCCAGAGCACTCAGGGACGAGGAGCGTACGGACATGCGATCCCCCATGGTCGACACTGACCCACCGACGGCGTTGCGCGTAGCAACCGAACCGTAGCTGCCCGCACACGCCCCCGGCTAGGGGCTCCCGCTCAGCGGCCCTGAATCTTCTGCACCCGCACCAGCTCGTCGCGCCCCTCCAGCACCAGCCGGCGCAGCCACGACGGCGGCTGCGCCTCGGCCAGATACTGCTCCGTCAGCGCGAGGGCCTCGGCCGCCGTCTCGGCCGCTGCCGGATAGGCGTCCTCGGCGAACGCCTGCGTGCGCTCGCTCGGCCAGACCGCGGCCACGTTGACCAGCACGTCGAAGTACGCCTGGGTGAAAGGACGCACCAGCTCGCCGTGTTCGGCCGCCCGCAGCCCAACCAGCGCCGACTGCAGAGTGCCGAGCGGCTGCGTGCCCGAGGTGATCGCCTTCCAGGCGGCCGACTTCGCCTCTGCGGCCGGACGCGCCGCGGAACAGGCCGCGGCCTGCGAGCGCCCCTTGTCGGTGAGGTCGCGCTGCAGTTCGGCGTCGATGCGCTCCTGGGTGGCCCGGCCGGTGGTGGCCAGGCGCAGCAGCAGGCTCCAGCGCAGGTCGGTGTCCACGACCAGACCCGGCACGGTCTCGCTGTCGGTACCCTCGAGCAGCGCCTCGACCAGGTCGAGCTGCTCGGGCGCCGAGGCCGAGGCGGCGAAAGCGCGCACGTAGGCGAGCTGTTCGGGAGATCCGGCACCGACGGACCGGGCCAGTTCGAGCGTCACGGCGGCCAGCTCGGGAAGCTTCTGCGCGCGGGCCGAGGGCTCCAGGTACCGCTTGGCCGCGGTGACGGCCTGGTTCAGCAGCGTGCGGCGCACCACCGCGTTCGGCACCGTGCCCACGTTCTCGAGCACCAGGTCGACGTAGCGCCCGGGCGGGAACTGCGCGTCGCGCACCATGTCCCAGACGATCGTCCAGCACACGGCCTGGGCCAGCGGGTCGCCGATGCGCCCCACGCCCTGCCCGTCCGGGGCCGTGACCAGGGCCAGTGAGGCCTCGTCGAGGCGGACCTTGGCGTAGGTGAGGTCGTCGTCGTTGACCAGCACCAGGTCGGCGCGGGCCTGCCCGATCAGCTCCAGCACCTCGGTGCGGGCGCCGGAGACCTCCAGCTCGACCCGGTGCCGGCGCACCACGGCACCGGCCTTCTCGTCGTACAGGCCGATCGCGATCCGGTGCGAGCGCAGCGTGGGGTGCTCCGGCGGGGCGGTCTGCAGCACGGCGAAGCTGCTGTAGGTGCCGGACTCGTCCAGCGTGAACTCGGCGTGCAGGGTGTTCGGGCCGGTGGTCTGCAGCCATTCGGCGGCCCAGCCGTTCATTTCCCGGCCGGTCTCCTCGGTCAGCGCGGCGAGCAGGTCGGCCAGGGTGGCGGTACCCCAGGCGTGCCGGGCGAAGTAGCGGCGCAGGGCCGCCCAGAAGGTCTCCTGGCCGATCGTCGCCACCAACTGTTTCAGCACCGACGCGCCCTTGTGGTAGGTGATCGCGTCGAAGTTCACCTCCATCGAGCGGATGTCGACGATGTCGGCCGCGATCGGGTGGGTGGTGCTGAGCTGGTCCTGCCGGTAGGCGCGGGCCTTGGCGTTGTCGGCGAAGGTGACCCAGGCGTCGCTCCAGCGGGTGGCCCCGACCATGGCGCTGGCCGCGGCGTAGGTGGCGAACGACTCGTTCAGCCACAGGTCGTCCCACCACTGCATGGTGACCAGGTCGCCAAACCACATGTGCGACATCTCGTGCAGGATCGTCGCGGCCCGGTTCTCGTACTCGGCGTCGGTGACCCGCGAGCGGAACACGTACGTCTCGGTGAAGGTGACGCAGCCGGGGTTCTCCATCGCGCCGAGGTTGAACTCGGGCACGAAGGCCTGGTCGTACTTGCCGAAGGGGTAGGCCATCCCGAACGCGCTCTGGAAGTAGCCGAAGCCCTGCCGGGTGACGTCGAGGACGGCCTCGGCGTCGAAGTGCGGGGCCAGTGACTGCCGGCACAGCGTGCGCAGCGGGATCACCACCTCGGCGCCGTCCACCTCACCCCGGTACTCGCCGGAGACCACGTGGTACGGCCCGGCGACGATCGCGGCCAGGTAGGTGGACAGGCGCTCGGTCTCGGCGAAGCGCCACCGCCGGCCCTGTGCCACCGGCTCGACCGCGGTCTCGGGCGAGTTGGAGACCACCTCCCAGTCGGCCGGGGCGGTGACCGTGAAGGTGTAGCGGGCCTTGAGGTCGGGCTGGTCGAAGCAGGCGAACACCCGCTGGGCGTCGGCGGTGGCGAACTGGCTGTGCAGGTAGACCCGATCGTCCACCGGGTCGACGAAGCGGTGCAGGCCCTGGCCGGTGCCGGAGTAGGCGAAGTCGGCGACCACCCGCAGCGTGTTCTCGGCCTCCAGGCCGGCCAGGGTGATCCGGCCGTGCGGGTCGGCGGTGACCGGGGTGCCGTTCAGGTCGGCCTCGCGGCAGGTGGCCTCGGCGATCTCGGCGAAGGTGGTGGCGCCGGGCTGGGAGGAGGTGAACCGCACGAGGGTGGTGGAGCGGAACGTCTCGGGCCCGGTGGTGAGGTCGAGCTCGACGTCGTACGAGTGGACGGTGAGCAGTCGGCTACGCTGTGCTGCTTCGTCTCGGGTCAGGTTCCCAGCCATGGTCCGCAGCCTATGCGCAGTGCCCCGGTCACCGGACAAACCCCTGCACCAGGGGCTCCCCTATCCTCACGCCATGGCCTCGCCCACCGCCCTGCTCGCCGCCGCCCAGGCCGCCCCGGGCTTCATGCCGCCGCACGAGGGCCAGGCCCTGTACCGGGCCGCCCTGGCCGCGAGCGCCGAGGGGCCGCTGCTGGAGGTGGGCAGCTGGATGGGCAAGTCGGCGCTGTACCTGGCCGCGGCCGCCCGGCAGCGCGGAACCCAGGTGGTCACCGTCGACCACCACCGGGGCTCCGAGGAGCACCAGCCCGGCTGGGAGTACCACGACCCGGGCCTGCTCGACGGGCTCGGCCGCATCGACACCCTCCCGGCGTTCCGCCGCACCATCGCCGAGGCCGACGCAGAGGACGTGGTGGTGGCCGTGGTCGCCCGCGGCGAGACCCTGGCCGCGATCTGGAGCACCCCGCTGGCGTTCCTGTTCATCGACGGCAGCCACACCGACGAGTCGGCGCAGCGTGACCTGGCCGCCTGGGCCCCGCACCTGGCCCCGAACGGCACCCTGGCCATCCACGACGTCTTCCCTGATCCGGACGACGGCGGCCAGGCCCCGTACCGGATGTACCAGGCCGCCCTCGCCACCGGCGCCTACGAGGAACTGGAAGGGACGCACTCGCTGCGGCTGCTGCGCCGCAAACCCTGAATCAGCCCTCAGGAGGCCGGTCAGGACGCGACGCCGTCCAGGTCGTCGTCCTCGGCCGACCGGTGGCCGAACACATCGGCGGTGGCCCGCCCACCGCCGATCAGGTCGACGGCCAGCACCACCGCCGCGCCGGTCCAGGTGCTGCGTTCCACCGGCCAGCGCTTGCCGTCCTCGAGCACCAGCCCTGTCCAGTAGGAGCCGTCGCTCTCGCGCAGATGCTGCATGGCGGCGACCAGTTCGGCAGCCCGCCCCAGGTCGCCCGCGCCGGCCAGGGCAAGGGCCAGTTCGCAGGTCTCGGCCCCGGTGACCCAGGGCCGGTCGTCCACACACCGGATTCCCCAGCCCGGCACCACGAACCGTTCCCAGTCGGCCGAGAGTCGTTCGAGTGCGGCCTGGCCACGCAGTGCGCCCCCGAGCACGGGGTAGTACCAGTCCATCGAGAAGCGGTTACGATCAGCAAAAACGGACGTTTGGCGCGACTTTTCGAGCAGGGTCACCGGGCTGCCGTGTCCACTGATCATCAGAGCCAGACGCGTCGCCGCGCGCTCCCACTCGCCCGCAACGTCCAGACGTCCCATCTGGTGCGCGATCCGGGCCCCACACCGAAGAGCGTGGTGGATGCTCGAGCAGCCGGTGAGCAGGGCCGTGGGATCGGCAGAACCCTGGGGTGAGCGGGCCCAGCCGATCGTGCCGTTCGGATTGGCCAGCCCCAGAACGAATCCCAGGGCCCGGCGGACCATGGGCCACATCCGCGCCAGGAACTCGTCGCCACCCCCGCTGAGCCAGTGGTGCAGCACCCCGACCGCGACGTAGGCGGCGTGGTTGCTCTCGGCCGTCGCGTCGGTGACCGATCCGTCCGCTGCGTAGCGGGCGGCCCAGCTGCCGTCGGCACGCTGCTCGCGCCGCAACCACTCGTAACCGGCCAGCGCCTGGTCGTTCAGGCCCGCCACGTCCAGCGCCATCAGGCACTCGACGTGGTCCCAGGCGTCGACCTGCCCGCCGGCCTCCCACGGCACCGCTCCGCCCGGAAGCTGCACCGCGGCGATGCTGTGCGCCGTCTCCAGCAGGTCCGCAGCCTGAGGCAGTACCGGAAGAGTGTGGCTCACGCCGGCTTGTGCAGATAGAGGACGACGCTCTTGCCGATCAGCGGGTTCAGCGCCGCCTCCAGCACCCGGGTGGTGCGCGGCTTCTTCACGATGTCCCAGACCAGCAGCCGGTGGTAGGCGCGCACCACGGCCGCGTCCCGGTTCACGCCGACCGCGCACTTCAGCCACCAGTACACGCTGTGCAGGGCGTGGGCGTGGGCGGTGCCGGTGTGCTGCAGGCCCGCGTCCTGGCACAGCGACGCCAGTTCCGAGGCCTTGTAGATGCGTACGTGCCCACCCTCGTTGGCGTGGTACTCGTCCGACAACGCCCAGCAGATCCGCTCCGGCAGCCACCGCGGAACGGTGATCGCCGCCCGGCCACCCGGTTTCAGCACCCGCGCCAGCTCGGCCACCGCACTTGCGTCGTCCTCGATGTGCTCCATCACCTCCGAAGCGATGACCCGGTCGAAGGACGCGTCGGGGAACGGAAGGGTGCGCAGGTCACCGACGACCGGGGCGGTGCGGGTACCGGCCGGCGTCTCCCCGGCCAGGTCCATCGCGCCGGTCCAGGTGCGGGTGGTGGCCAGGTCCTTGTGCGACAGGTCGAGCGAGACCACGTGCGCGCCGCGCCGGTACGCCTCGAACGTGTGCCTGCCCTCACCGCACCCCAGGTCCAGCACATCCATCCCGGCCTGCACGTCCAGCCGGTCGTAGTCCAGCGTCAGCACCTACCCCGCCCTACCATTCCGCTCGTCGAACACATCAGGAACCCACGGCCGCGATCGCGTCCGAATACCACTGCGCCGTACGGCTGGCCGTCAGCCGCCAGGTGAACTGCTCGACCACCCGCGACCTTCCGGCCTCGCCCAGCCGGCGGGCCAGGGCGGCATCGTCCAGAAGCCGCCCGATCGAGCGGCCCAGGGCGTCCACGTCCCCGGAGGGCACGTGCAGGGCGGCCAGCCCGTCCGGCCCCACCACCTCCGGCAGCGCGCCCGCAGTGGTGACCACCAGGGGCACACCGCAGGCCATCGCCTCCACCGCCGGCAGCGAGAACCCCTCGTAGCGCGAGGGAACCACCGCGACCTGGGCGCTGCGGAACAAAGCCGCCAGCGCCTCGTCCGTAAGCCCTTTCACGAAACGCACCACACCGCTCAGCCCCAGCCGGGTGATGGCCTGATCAGCCGCCCCACCGGGCCGCGCCGCCCCCACCACGACCAGCTCCACCGGCCGCTCCACGGCCACCTTGGCAACCGCCTCGATCAGGTCGTTCAGCCCCTTCAGGGGAACGTCGGCGCTGGCCACCGCCACCACCCGCCCGGCCACCGGCTCCGGGCCGGCGGTCGGGGCGAACGTCTCCTCGTTCACTCCGACCCCGATCACCCGCAACTTCTCAGCGCGCACCCCGAAAGCCCGCACGATCTCGTCGCGCGAGGCCTGGGAGACGGTGGTGAGCCAGGGAAGCCGCCGCGCGACCCGCCCCTGCATCCGGCAGAACGCGTACCACCGCCGCAGCGACAACTGCTTCGCCCGGTCGCCCGCCTCCCGCGCCGCCGCCAGCTCCAGGTCACGATCGACGGTGATGGGATGGTGAATCGTGGCCACCAGCGGAATCCCCCGCCGCGCCAGTTCTGCCCGCAACCCCAGCAACCCGTAGCCCAGCGACTGGTTGTCGTGCACCACATCGAACTCGCCCAACCGCGAGCGCAGATGGTGCCACGCCCGCAGCGAGAAGGTCAGGGGCTCCGGGAACGCCGCCGTACACATCAGCCCCCACTCCAGCACGTCGACCGGCGAGCGGAACTCACGCAGCCGCGGGGTACGGAACGGATCGGGCTCGCGGTACAGGTCGAGGTTGCGCAGGTGGGTCAGCCGCACCCCCGGATCGAGCTCCGGCAGCGGCGGTCCGGAGAACACCTCGACCTGATGGCCGAGCGTGACCAGCTCACGGGACAGATGCCGGACGTAGATGCCCTGCCCGCCACTGTGCGGCTTGCTGCGGTACGACAGCAGCGCAATGCGCAAAGGGCGTCCTGCCTGCAACCGCCGGTCCATGTCCATGAACTGATCACGATATCGGCTCCCTGGCACGCGGACGCGAACCCCCGCACGCCGGGAGCCTGACCTACCCCTTGCGGCGCCAGCTTCGCGCCACCTGAACCTGCTCGACCAACGCGGCCCGCAGTTCCCCGTCGTCCCGTAAGTCTGGGGCGAAGACCTCGTCCACCCCCAGCAGTGCCTCCACCAGCCCCGCGGCACTGTCGGGGGCAGCGGTAACAGCAGAACTGAGGACGTCGGCGTGCGGGTCGTCGAGGGGAAGGCCGGTGGAGTGGGTGGTCGCCTCTACGTAGGCCATCCAGGCCGCGACGCCGAGGATCGCGGCCTGGGGCAGGCGGCCGGCCGCGCGGGCGTCGCGGATGGTGCCCAGCAGGCGGGGGCCGAGCTTGAGGCTGCCGTCCATGGCCACCTGCACGGTGCGGTGCGGCAGGGCCGGATTGCCGAAGCGCTGCAGCACCGTGCGCCCGTACTCCAGAACCTCCAGGCCGTCGGGGGCCAGGGTGGGGGCGACGTCTTCCTCGATCAGGCGCCACGCCGCCGCGGCGAGGGCGTCGTCGGAGGCGGCCTGGGCGATCGTGGTGTGACCGGCCAGGGCGCCGAGGTAGGCCAGCAGGGAGTGGGCGCCGTTGAGCACCCGCAGCTTGCGCCGCTCGTAGGGGGCCACATCGGCCACCAGTTCGGCGCCGGCCTTCTCCCAGGCCGGGCGGGCGGCGGCGAAGTCGTCCTGGATCACCCACTGCCGGAACGGTTCGGCCACCACGAGCGCCTCGTCGAGCAGGCCGAGACGCTCGGCGGCCTCGGCGCGGTCGGCGGCGGTGGTGGCCGGCACGATGCGGTCGACCATGGAACAGGGGAAACGGACGTGGTCGGCCACCCAGGCGGCCAGCGGGGCCGGGCTGTGCTCGAGGACCAGCTCGCGCAGCACCTCGCCGTTGCCGTTGAGGTTGTCGCAGGACAGCACGGTCAGCGGCGCGCCCCCGGCAGCCCGGCGGGCGGCCAGGCCGGTGATCAGCCGGTCGAGGGCGCCGCCCGGGCCGGGGCGGTAGCCCTTCTCGGTGATGGTCAGCGTGACCACCTGCACCTGTTCCTGGGCCAGGCGCTCGGTGAGGCGCTCGGGCTCGCTGCTGCCGTCGACCACGTCACGCACCACGTCGATCACATCGAGGCGGACGCCCTGCGGGCCGCGTTCGAGCACCGAGTACAGGCCCTGCTGCGGCCGCAACTGCTCGGCGACCGTGGCCGAGCGCTGGGTGACCCCGCAGATGCCCCACTCCCCCGGCGCGGCCGCGAGCTGGGTGTACACGGCCTGGTGGGCACGGTGGAACGCGCCGATGCCGAGGTGCACGATGCCGACCGGAGCCTGCGGCCCGAACTCGTGCTCCCCGCGGTCGAGCGCCTCAGGGGAAAGTCGTTTCACAGCACGGCTCCGATCTGCCAGGGCACGATCTCTTCCTGCCCGGCGCCGAGTTCTTCGCTGAGGGTGGGCTCGCCGGAGGCCACGTCGAGCACCCGGTCGTAGATCTGCCGCCCCACGTCGGCCACGTCCAGGCCCTGTTCGACGATGCCGGAGCAGTCGATGTCGATGTCGTCGGCCATGGTGCGGGCCAGTTCGGCGTTGGTACCGAGCTTGAGGGTGGGCGCCGGGCGGCTGCCCAGCACCGATCCGCGGCCGGTGGTGAAGCAGAGCACGTTCGCCCCGCCGGCCACCATGCCGGTGACCGACACCGGGTCGTAGCCGGGCGTGTCCATGAACACCAGCCCGGGCCGGGGCACCTGCTCGCCGTAGCCGACCACCGCCGACAGCGGGCTGTGGCCGGCCTTGGCCACCGCCCCGAGCGACTTCTCCAGGATGGTGGTGATGCCGCCGGCCTTGTTGCCCGGGGAGGGATTGCCGTCGAGGGTGGTGCCCAGCGAGGCCGTGTACTCGCGCCACCACTCGATCCGCTCGCGCAGGTCCGCCGAGACCTGCTCACTGACCGCGCGGCGCATGAGCAGCACCTCGGCGCCGTAGATCTCGGGGGTCTCGCCGAGGATGCTGGTGCCGCCCGCCGCGACCAGCAGATCGCTGGCCACCCCGAGGGCCGGGTTCGCGGTCAGGCCGGACCAGCCGTCCGAGCCCCCGCACTGCAGGCCCAGGACGAGGTGCTCGACCCCGGCCGGTTCGCGTCGGAGCCCGGCCAGGGACTGCGCCATCTCCCGCACCACGCCCGCTCCCCTGGCCACGGCCGCCTTGGTGCCACCGGCGTCCTGAATCGTGTAGGAGACCACCGGGACCTCGGGCGAGAGATCGAGATCGGACAGTACGCCGGACATCTCGTTGATCTCGCAGCCCAGGCCGACCACCACCAGGCCGGCGATGTTGGGGTGGCGCGCGTAGCCGGTGAGGGTGCGGCGCAGGATGTCCCAGCCCGGGCCGCTGTTGGCCATGCCGCAGCCGGTGCCGTGGGTGAGGGCGACCACCCCGTCGACCGAGCCGTCGGTCTCCGTGCGCACGAGCTCGTCGGTGCGGCGGGCGATCGCCTTGGCCACCCCCGCCGAGCAGTTCACCGTGGTCAGCACCGCGATGCTGTTGCGGGTGCCGACCCGGCCGTCGCCGCGGTGGTAGCCCAGGAAGGTGCGGCGCAGGCCGGCCGGCAGCTCCAGCGTGGAACCGTGCCCGACGGCGGATTCCGACGCGGCGCCCCCGTCGACGAAGGCCAGGTTGCTGGTGTGCAGGTGCTCGCCCGCCTGCACCTCGCGGGTGGTCACACCGATGACCTGACCGTACTTGCGCACCTCGGCCCCGGCCGGCAGATCCCGCAGGACCGCCTTGTGCCCGGCCGGGATCTCCTGCCGCGCCACCAGGTCGGGGGCGAGCAGG
>NZ_JAJSOH010000027.1 GCF_021277265.1 Kineosporia rhizophila | reverse complement strand
CCACCAACCCGCCCTCACCAACCCGCTCCGGCGGACCCCGAGGGCCAACCCCACCCCCCACGCGTGCCCGGTCCCCGGCGTGGCCCACCTGCCCCAGACCACCGGGCGAACCCGTTTGCGTGGTTTCGGGCGGTTGTGATCAGCTGAGCCGGAGCGGGTGGGGGGAGAGCGTTGATGCTGAGCCGGGCCGAGGCCGAGGAACTGCTCCACACTGCCGCCAGGGCGAACAGTGAGACCCGGCTGCTTCTGCTGCTCCGCCTGATCGGGGAGCTGCCGCCGAACCTGTGGGCGGAGTTCGGGCGTCCGGCGTTGCGGGTGGCCCAGGTTCCGCCGGGTACTGCCCGGCGGCGCGAGTTCATCGAGCTGATCGCCCGCATGCCGGTGCTGCGGAAATACACGGTGCTCTTTGAGTTGGCCCGCGACGCAACGGATCCGGACGACTCGACGGTGATGCGGGTGCTGCTGACCAGCCTGCGGCGGGACGGGTTCCCGCCGCCGGTGCAGCTGTTCCGGGTGCGTCGGGCGGGGGGCCGGGTGGTGCATCCCGGGGTGGCGATCGACTTCGAGGAGCAGCCGGGCCGACCTGGCCGATCGGGGGCGCCGGGGTACGAGCGCATCGACGTGGAGCCACCCCCGGTCAGGGACGGACTGGCGCGGCGTGAGCTGTCCGACGAGCTGAGCCTGTCGGATCTTGAGCAGCTCGGCATGCTCCCGGAGGTCGACACGCCACCCGAGGCGGGGCCGCCGGACGAGGTCATCCTTGATCAGAGGCCGGTCGAGCGCTCGGTGCCGCAACAACCGGAACGGGAACCGGAGCCGGAGCCGGAGCCGGAGCCGGAGCCGGCCCCGGTCGTGCATCCAAGGCTCGACGCTCCCGAGCGGGCTGCCCCGGGCGTCCCCTTCACCGTGGTGGCGGGGTTGCGCCCGGATCGGGATCCGGTGCTGGTCGGCCCGGCGCGGGTGCGCCTGCCCCAGCGGCCGGAGGCGGTCGAGCTGCAGGTAGCGTTCCAGTTCGACCCCGAGGCGTTCATCCTGCTCCCGGGGCAGTTGGGGGTGCACACGCTGCATCGCACTCCGCAGGATCCGTGGCCGTCCGTCGAGGTCACCTTCGTCGGCCTGGCCCGCCCGGGTCTCGCCGCGGAGCGCCGGATCGACGTGAGCTTCGTGCGCGAGGGCACCCTGATCGGCTTCGCCTCCCGTGCGGTGGTGATCGCCCCCGACGGGCCAGCGCTCAGCGTTGTCCGGGAAGAGGCAGCCCGTCCGTCGACAGTCTCGGACGAGTCCGGGCCCGCGCCGTTCCAGCCCCGGTACTCCAGACCGCAGACACGACCGGAAACCGGGCACCGACGTCCTGTGCAACCACCGTGGGCCCCCGACAACCTGGCCGTCGTACCCGAACTGGACCACCCCGTCCTTAAAGACTCTGAAGTTGACCGCTGGGGCGCCCTGCACCTGGGGCCGCTGCTCGACTCCGACCGCCCCGACCTGCTCATCGTGATCCGGCGCAGCGACGAAGTGTCCGGCACACGGCTCGTTTTCACCGCCTTCAGCCGTCACCAGCACGTCACCGACCAGTGGGAACCGCGCAGCGAGACGATCGTGGGCGAGTCCGGCGTGGGCACCACCCCGCACGAGCTGGGCGCGCAGGCCCGGGCCAAGGTGGCGGTCACCGCGAACCAGCTCGATCTGTACGTCTGGCTGCTCGGGCTGGGGCATCGCATCTACCGGTCGATCCCGGCGCCGGTCCGCGCGGCGCTGCGGGCCACGGTGGCCACCGGAACGGCCGAACGCCCGGCCACCGTGCTGGTGCTGAGCGACGAGCCGTACGTGCCGTGGGAGCTGGCGGCGCGGCCGGAGGGCTGGCTCGGTGGCGAAGGCGGGGAGGCGCCGGGTGGTGAGTCCGTTTTCCTGGGAGCCCAGGTCGCGATCAGCCGCTGGCTGCTGACCGACGAACCGCCGCCGTCCCCTCGTCCACCATCGGTGCTCCAAATTCGTTCCTCGGCGGTCGTGACCGCCCGCTACGAGGCGGTTCTCGGCGCGGGCCCGCTCCCGCACGCCGAGCTCGAGGCGGCCCGGCTGATCGCCGCGCTGCAGCCGGAGGTGGTGGCGGTGCGCCCGCTGTTCACCGACGTGCTCGACCTGGTCGGCGGCCGGCCCTCGGTCGACCTCATGCACTTCGCCCTGCACGGCCGGTTCGACCCGCTGGGTGTGCACGGCGGGTTGCTGCTGCCCCCGGAGTCGGGCCTGCCGGGGTCGCCGGACCTGTTGCACGAGAACCATATCCGCGGTCGTCGGCTCACCTCCACGCCGTTCGTCTACCTCAATGCCTGCCAGATCGGCGCGGGCGACGGGCGGGTGCTGGGCGACTACGGGGGCATGGCGGCGGCGTTTCTCGAGGCCGGGGCGGGAGCGGTGGTGGCGCCGTTGTGGAACATCGCCGACCACACCGCGGCCGGGATGGCCGAGGAGTTCTACCGGCGTTGCCTTTCGGTGGTGTTCGGCGATCCGGAAGAAGAGCCAGGGCAAACAATGGACGGGTCAGAGCTCGCCGCCCAGGGGCTGCCGGCGGCCCCGCAACTGACCGTGGGCCAGGAGCTCGCCGCGGGTCAGCGGCTGCCGGTGGCCGAGTTGCTGCGCCGGATCCGGGCCCGGTACACCGAGCGGGCAGTGCGGCTTGAGGCGCCGGGGGTCGACGCCACGCTTGTCTCTTTCCAGTTGTTCGGGCATCCCCGGCTGCAGCTGGCCGGAGTCGTCACCACCAGCACCAGAAAGGGCAGCGATGGCACAGGCGCTCAGTCCTGACGGCACTCCGGTCACCGTCGAGGGGGTCACCCTGAGCACGCCGGGCCTGACCGGCGAGGTGGAGGTTCTGCCGGCCGGTGCTCCCGGGCTGCGGATGCGTGAGGGGGCGGCCGACGCGTTCGTGGCGGCGATCGCCTCGGCCGGGTTCATGGAGCAGCTCACCATCGAGATCAGCCGGCCCGCCGAGGTGGCCTCGGTGGCCGGGCTGCGCGGTGGGGGAGGGCCGGAGATCACTGTCTCGGTGCCCGACCCGGGGCGCTACTTCGCCCAGGTGCTGCTCTACACCGCCGAAGACGGCACCCAGTCGTGGCACCTGCCCCGGGAACCGCAGGGCGAGCCGGGCCGTACGGTGCGGGCCACCACCTCGCTCACCTACACGATCCCCCGGGCGGTGCAGCCGGCCGAGGCCGGGGGCGGCCCGGTGCACCGCGGCCTGATCTGGGCGGTGGGCCGGAAACTGCTCAAGGTACTGGCCTTTCCGCTGCTCGAACGGGGCACCGCGGTGGTGGCCGAACGGCTGGCCACGCGCTGGGAGGCCGAGCACCGGCCGTACCTGCTGCGCACCTTCGGCCCCGACGACTACACCCACACCGAGGGGCGCGGCCTGGACGCCGAAGACTGGGCCCGGTTCGCCCAGGGCCCGGCCCTGCTCTTCCTGCACGGCACCTTCAGCCGCTCCGACCTGGCCTTCCGCGATCTGCCCCCGCACCGGTTCGAGGAGCTCTACGAGCTGTACCAGGGCCGGGTGTTCGCCTTCGACCACCCCACCCTGTCGGCCGATCCGGCCGCGAATGCGCACGAACTGGTGGCCCGCATCCCGGCCGACCGCAAGCTGCAGCTCGACGTGATCGCGCACAGCCGGGGCGGTCTGGTCGGGCGGGAACTCGCCCAGCACGTTCAGGGGCCCAGTGTGCGGCGCCTGGTCATGGTGGGTACCCCCAACGCCGGCACCGTCCTGGCCGACTCCAAGCACTGGGGCGCCCTGATCGACCGGATGACCAACCTGCTGCAGTTCGTGCCGGACAACCCGGTGACCGACACCCTCGACGCCGTGCTCACCGTGCTCAAGCACCTGGCCCTGGGGGCTGTTCGAGGGCTGGACGGGCTCGCGGCGATGGATCCGGCGGGTGCCTACCTGCGCGAACGTCTCAACCGGCCGCTTCCCCCGGACGCCGGTGCGCCGGAGGTGCTCTACGCGATCACCTCCGACTACGACCCGCCGGCCAATTCCCCACTCGCCCGGGTCAGCCGCAACGGCCTGACCGATCTGGTGTTCGGACGAGACGGCAACGATCTGGTGGTGCCCACCCACGGGGTGTACCGGCTCGACGGCGTACCCGGTTTCCCGGTGCCCGATCCGCTGCTGCTGCAGTCGCACGCGGGAGTGGACCACACCACATACTTCACCGACCCGGCGGTGGGCGAGAGGCTGACGGCCTGGCTGCGGTGAACGGTCGGGGGAGCACTACATTGTCCGGATGAGTAGCCCTGATCGCGAGATCCTCACCTGGGACCTGTTCGGCGAGGCGAGCCGGGAGGTGGCCCAGAGCATCGCGGACAGCGGGTTCCGGCCCGACATGGTGATCGCCGTGGCCCGTGGCGGACTGCTCCCGGCCGGGTCGATCTCGTACGCCCTGGGGGTCAAGGCGGCCGGCACGCTCAACGTCGAGTTCTACAGCGACGTGGAGGAGACCCTGCCCGACCCGGTGCTGCTCGAGCCGCTGCTCGACACCGCCGCCATCGTGGGCAAGCGCCTGCTCGTGGTCGACGACGTGGCCGACTCCGGCCGCACCCTCGACCTGGTGCTCGAGCTGTTGCGCAACCACCACCCCGACGAGGTGCGCTCGGCCGTGCTCTACACCAAGCCGCGCACCATCGTGCAGCCCGACTACTTCTGGCGGGAGACCGACCTGTGGATCAACTTCCCGTGGTCGAGCCGGCCGCCGGTGGCCTGAACCAGCCTGAACCAATCTGGAACAAGCCTCGAACAAGTCCGGATCGGGTCTTCGGAGGATGCCCGCTCGCGCCGCCGAGACCAGAGCGTGATCATCTGATTGCATAAGGTCATGGCGCAGCGATGGGCACACCACACCACGGCCCGGGCGATCCGGCCCGTCCTGACCGTGCTCGACCGGCGGATCGAGCGGCTGGTGCGCAACCGGGCCCGGCAGGTGCTGAGCGAGAGCACCGAGGTGCTGGACCTGCGCACCGAGGTGCTGCAGCTGCGCACCGAGCTGGAGCGGATGCGTAGCCAGGTGCGCACCCCCGGCTACGCAGTCGACCTCCTGCTCGGCGCCCAGGGCCGCCGCAGCACCCGGCTGATCAGTGAGGAGAAGCTGCGCGACCTGGCTGCGCAGGTGGCCAAGGCGTCGAAGGCGCCGGACGCCTACGGACGCGTGGTGCAGGCCTACCGCACCCTCTTCGAGCTCGAGCTGCGCGGCGTGGACCGGCTGGCCGGTGCAGCCCCGAACATCCTGGGCAAGCTCGCCACCACCCCGCTGCTGAACCCGCCGAACGGCGAGATCCTGGAGATCGGAACCCATTTCGGGCTCTTCTCGGGCGGCATGGCCCGGCAGGTCAGCCGGATCGGCCTGCAGTACCAGCTGACCATCATCGATCCGCTGGCCGACGTGGAGCCCGGGGGCAACCCGGTCACCGAGACGGTGGTGCGCGAGAACCTCTCCCTGGCCGGCGTCAGCCCCAACCGCATGCGCCTGGTCAAGGGCTTCTCCGAGGACCCGAAGATCCAGGCCCAGGTGAGCGACCGCAAGTACGGCGTGATCGTGATCGACGGCGACCACTCGGCCCGCGGGGTGGCCAACGACCTGCGCTTCGCCGAAAAGGTCGCCGCGCCGGGTGCAGTCGTGGTCCTGGACGACTACGGCGACCGGAACTGGCCCGGCGTGCAGGAGGCCACCGACTCGCACCTGACCGGCGGAACCCGCTTCGAACTGGTCGGAGTGGTGGCCACGGCGGCGTTCCTGCGGGCCCAGCCCCTCGCCCCCTCCGGCCGTAAACCGTCGGCCATCACCCTCCCGGCCGCCCGCTCGGCCGATCTCACCGAGCCGGAGCGGCCGAAACAGAAGCGCTGAAACCGCGTTCTGACCCTATTTCCATCAAAGGACGTCGGTGGGCACCCAGGTGCCCACCGACGTCCTTTAGTTTGGGGTTCGCAGTGCAGGCCACAGACCACGGAAGGTTGCCCGAGTGTCGTCCGAGAACCCGATCTGGGGAACCCCCGGTAACGGCGAGAAGTCCGGCCATCAGGAAGAGGCGCCACTCCCTTACCGGAGCAGCGAGTCCGGCGTGGGGAAGAGACGCCGCCGCAAGAGCTGGGTCCCCTTGGCCGCGGTGCTGGGCGTGGTGAGCGTGGGCTGGGCGGTCATGCAGAACCAGGACGGTTCGTCGTCCGGCTACGACCCGATCTCCCCGCAGGACAGCGGCATGTGCCAGTTGCTCACGCCGGCCGAGGTCGACTCGGTGCTCGGCGGGAGCGCCGCCTACGACGACCGGATCTACGACGGCGACAGCTGCCAGTACCTCTCGATGCAGACCGACCTGGGCTACAACCTGGATCTCCGGCTGGACCGCAGGGAACTGGACGCCGATCTGGGGGACTACTACCGCCAGTCGGTCGAGGACGACATCACCTCCACCGAGGCGGTCGAGATCGAGGACGTGGGGGAGATCGCCGCGCTCGACCGGCCCGACCACAGAATGGTTTTCATCAGCGACGGTGTGCAGTACGAGCTCACCCTCGACAACAACGACTACGACGACAAGCTGCCCTCCAGCGAGGAGCAGGAGCAGGCCTCGGCCGAGCTGGCCCGGATCATCCTGGGCAACGTGGCCGAGCGCGAATAGCCGAAAAGCAACTGCCGACAACCAAGGACGCCGGTGGGCACCGAACGTGACCACCGGCGTCCTCGGTTCGGATCAGTCGGTGCCGGCTTCCATCGCCGCCTGGTCGAGCAGCACGTCCTCGCCGGCCTCGACCTCGCTGTTGCGGCTGATCCGGTCGGCGCCGCCCGGCTCCAGTTCGCCCACGATCCGGGCCTGGCCCTCGAGCTGGCCCAGACCGGCGAACAGCTCGAGCTTCTGCCGGGAGTCGGCGATGTCGAGGTTGCGCATGGTGAGCTGGCCGATCCGGTCGACCGGGCCGAAGGCCGCGTCCTCGGTGCGCTCCATCGAGAGCCGGTCGGGGTGGTAGCTCAGGTTCGGGCCGACCGTGTTGACGATCGTCCAGTCGTCGCCGCGGCGCAGCCGCACCGTGACCTCGCCGGTGACCGCGCGGGCCACCCACTGGGTCAGGCTGCTCTGCAGCATCAGCGACTGCGGGTCCAGCCAGCGGCCTTCGTACAGCAGCCGGCCGAGGCGACGGCCCATGGTGTGGTACGAGTCGACCGTGTCCTCGTTGTGGATCGCGTTGACCAGGCGCTCGTAGGTGATGAAGAGCAGGGCCATGCCCGGCGCCTCGTAGATCCCGCGGCTCTTGGCCTCGATGATCCGGTTCTCGATCTGGTCGGACATCCCGAGCCCGTGACGGCCACCGATCTGGTTCGCCTTCATCACCAGATCGACCGCGGAGCCGAACTTCTCACCGTTGATCGCGACCGGGCGGCCGTTCTCGAACTGGACCGTGACGTCCTCGGTCTCGATCGCGACCGACGGGTCCCAGTGCTTGACGCCCATGATCGGCTCGACGATCTCGAGCGACTCGTCGAGGTGCTCGAGGGTCTTGGCCTCGTGGGTGGCGCCCCAGATGTTGGCGTCGGTCGAGTACGCCTTCTCCTTGCTGGCCCGGTAGGGCAGGTCGTGCTCGGTGAGCCACTGCGACATCTCGGCGCGGCCGCCCAGCTCGTTCACGAACGCCGCGTCCAGCCAGGGCTTGTAGATCCGCAGCGCCGGGTTGGCCAGCAGGCCGTAGCGGTAGAACCGCTCGATGTCGTTGCCCTTGTAGGTCGAGCCGTCGCCCCAGATCGAGACGCCGTCCTCCTGCATGGCCTGGACCAGCAGGGTGCCGGTGACCACGCGGCCCAGCGGGGTGGTGTTGAAGTAGGCCTTGCCGCCGGAGCGGATGTGGAAGGCGCCGCACGACAGGGCGACCAGGCCGGCCTCGACCAGGGCCTCCCGGCAGTCGATCAGCCGGCCGATCTCGGCGCCGTACTGCTTGGCGCGTCCGGGCAGCGACTCCATGTCGTCCTCGTCGTACTGACCGAGGTCGGCGCTGTAGGCGCAGGGCACGGCGCCGTGGTGGCGCATCCACGCCACGGCGACGGAGGTGTCGAGACCACCGGAGAAGGCGATGCCGACTCGGTCACCGACGGGGAGAGCTGTCAATACCTTGGACACGGAAGACAAAGATAGGGCATGTCCCCGGGCGGTTTACCTCCCGGAGACATGCCCTACGCTGCGCCTGAGATTTTGCGGCGGTTCAGCCCCTGATCAGCAGGATTTCGCGTTGTACAGGGTGTTCAGCCCGGCGATCTCGGCCTTGGTCAGGCCGGTCGGCGAACCGACGCTGGAGATCGGGTACATCAGCGCGCTCTTGGCGGTGACGTGACCCAGGCCGAGGGAGTGGACGACCTCGTGCACGACCAGCGCGCCCCGCCCGGGCACCCCGTTGTAGCGGCCGTAGCCGGGCTGGCCGACCCAGCGGGAGGCGGTGTTGAACCAGACCGTGCCCTTGTTGGCGACCACGCCGTCGACCGAGGAGGAGCCGCCCAGGCCGTCCGCGTCGGTCTCACCCTTAGGGAAGTGCTTGGTGCCGGCCCAGCTGAGGGTGATCGTGCCCTTCTTCTTGACCTTCTTGAACTTGATCCCGGTGGCCTTGTTGATCTGCTTGAAGCCGGCCGAGATGTCGTCGATCATGCCCTCGGCCCGGTCCGGCTCGTTCTTCGCGCTGTACGACCAGGTGATGGTCTTGCAGCGGGCGAACGGCCAGTTCATCGGCGCCCAGCCGGTGGTGACACCGGTGGCGAACCTGACCGTCTTGCCGCCGGACTTGATCGAGACCGTGTAGTTGCCCGGGGCGGCCTTGCCCGGCTTCCAGGTGAAGGTGGCCTTCTTGGCCTTCTTCGAGCCCAGGTTCTTGACCAGCTTGGAGCCCTTGTACAGCTTGGCGCTGATCCCGGACTTCGAGGAGGAGAGCGACAGCGAGAGCGTACGGTCGGCCTTCTTCTCCGAGACCGGGGCGATCCAGCGGTTGCCCTTGTTCACGTGCACCGGCTGGTTGATCGTCTTGTAACCGATGCCGTAGACCGGGTAGCGGTTGCTGCTGGAGCAGCCGACCGCGTAGACCGTGATCTTGGTCTTGCCCGCCTTCAGGTCCTTCAGCGTGACCGGGAGCGTGAACGGCTTCTTCATGTCCTGCCGCGGGACGCTCTGCTCGATGATCCCGCAGACCCGGCTGTCGCCGCTGACGCTCACCTTGTAGCTGGCGTCCTTCGTCAGGGTCGACGGGCCGGAGACCGAGACCCGGGCGGCCGCCGCCCGGTAGTCGCCGCTCGCGTCGGCCTCGGCGCCCTCGACCGGGCTGAACACCCCGTTCGGGGTGACCGTGCCGATGACGCCCGGGTCACGGGTGACCGGCGTCTTCTCGGCGGCCCCGGCCGGAGCCAGGAAACCGGCCGCGACCGGGAGGACCAGGAGACCGCCGATGCTCAGGGCACGAACGGTTCTGGTCACGATGCGTGAACTTCTCATGTCAGCGACGGGGCTCGGCAACTGCGGCTCTCGCTCTCTTCAGCGGCGGCGACGGATGCAATCACATGCTGCGAGACCGTCGATCTGCGGCTACGGGTGGGGAGTCTGTGCACCGGCTGTCCACCAGTCGGCCGAGGTCAACCTACCCGCTCGAGGGAGCACAAAGTGCCCGTTCGGGCTAGTTGATCATGCACTTTGCGGTCACTGCGTGATGCAGGGCGGGCACGAGCCGGCCCAGAGGGGCATCAATCCGGACGTCGCAGTACGTATCGCCACGGGTTTCACCCTGGTTCACGATCGCCACCGGGGTCCCGTTCTTGCGCGCCTGAAGCACGAACCTGAAGCCGGACATCACTTTCAGTGACGAACCCAGGACGAGCAGAGCCTTCGCCCCGTCCAGCAGTGCGAAGCACTCCGCCACTCGCGGCCGGGGCACCGTCTCGCCGAAGAACACCACGTCCGGCTTCAGCGGCCCGCCTCCGCACACCTCGCACGCGACCATCACGAAACCGTCCAGCTCGTCCTCGGCCAGGTCGACGTCGCCGTCCGGGTTGATCTGCTGGGCCCGGGCGGTGAAGTCCGGGTTGGCTGCGGTGAGGGTCTGGTCCAGGGCTGCCCGGGAGATGACGGCCCCGCACTCCAGGCAGACGACGCGGTCGAGCCCGCCGTGCAGTTCGATCACCCCGCTCGCCCCGGCCGCCTGGTGCAGCCCGTCCACGTTCTGCGTGATCACGCCCTGGAGCACGCCCTGTTCCTGCAGTCGGGCCACTGCCTCGTGGGCGGCGTTCGGCCTGGCCAGGGCGACCTGACGCCAGCCCAGATAGCTGCGGGCCCAGTAGCGGTGCCGGGCCTGCGGATCTTTCATGAATGTCTGATACGTCATAGGAGTGTGCCGGCGCAGCGCCCCGGAGGGCCCGCGGTAGTCCGGAATGCCCGAGTCGGTGGAGATTCCGGCGCCGCTGAGGACCAGCACCCGGCCTTCGGCGAGCAGATCGACAAGCTTCTCGAACGCCGGGGTTACGAGGGTGTTCACCCGTTCATTCTCCGCCGATGAGAGAATCGTGGCGATGCTTCCCCCCGACAACCACGTGCACTCCCAGTTCAGCTGGGACACCCGCAGCAACGGCTCGATGGATCTGACCTGCGCCCGGGCCGTCGAGATCGGCCTGCCCGCGATCGCGTTCACCGAGCACCTCGACTTCACCGCCTGGGGTCACGAGGACCTGCCGCCCGGTGAGACCACCATCGCCTTCCGCGACCGGGTGCAGCCGCTCGACGTCGAGGCCTACCAGGCCGAGCTCGAGCGCTGCCGCGACAAGTACCCCGACCTGCGCATCCTCTCCGGCATCGAGACCGGCGAGCCGCACCTGTTCCCCGGCAGCGTGGCCGCGGTGCTGCGCTCGGGGGCGTTCGAGCGGGTCCTGGGCTCGCTGCACTCGGTCGTGCACGAGGGCCGCATGCTCTCCCCGGAGCGGGTCTTCGGGCTGAACGCGATGCCCACCGAAGACCTGATGCGCCGCTACTTCGAGGGCCTGCTCGACCTGATCAAGGGCTCGGACGTGTTCCAGGTGCTGGCGCACTGCGACTTCCCCCGCCGCTACTGGCCGCAGAGCGCGAACGCCTACGACGAGAAGCTGTTCGAGGAGGAGTACCGCACGGTCTTCCGCGTGCTCGCCACCTCCGGCCGCGCCCTCGAGATCAACACCCGCAGCCCGCTGTGGTCGGCCGAGCTGATGCGCTGGTGGTACGAGGAGGGCGGCGAGGCGGTCTCGTTCGGCAGCGACGCGCACGTGCCCTACCGGGTGGGAGCGCAGTTCGAGCTGGCCGTCGACGTGGTGGAGAGTGCCGGATTCCGGCCCGGGCGCGACCGTTTCGACTTCTGGCGGCGCTGAGACAACAACAAATGGTGGACGTTTGTGCGCTCGGTGCGCACAAACGTCCACCATTTTGTTGTCTGCAGTTGTCAGTCGCCCTTGACGTTCAGGAGCTGGTGCAGCGTGTGCTTCACCTCGACCAGGTCCTCGGCGTCGGCCATGACGCGGTCGATGTCCTTGTAGGCGCCCGGGATCTCGTCGACGAAGGCGTCCGTGTCGCGGTACTCGATGCCCTTCATCGCCGCCCGCAGATCCTCCACCGTGAACTTCTTGCGTGCCGCGGTGCGGGAGTACTCCCGGCCCGCGCCGTGCGGTGAGGAGTTGAGCGAGAGCTTGTTGCCCTTGCCCACGACCACGTAGCTGGCGGTGCCCATCGAGCCCGGGATCAGGCCCGGCCGGCCCGCGTCGGCCTGGATCGCGCCCTTCCGGCTCACCCACAGGTTCTTGCCGAAGTGGTTCTCCTGCTGGGTGAAGTTGTGGTGGCAGTTGATGGATTCGAGGTCCTGCACCGGCTCACCCATGAAGTCGGCGACGCACAGCATCAGGCGGTGCATCATCTCCTCCCGGTTGGCCAGGGCGAAGTCCTGGGCCCAGCGCATCTGGTTGATGTAGGCCCAGAACTCGTCGGTGTCCTGCACGAGGTAGGCCAGGTCGAGGTCGGGCAGGTTGATGTGCCACTTGTCGATCAGGGCCCGGGCCACCTTGATGTGCTTCTGGGCGATCAGGTTGCCCACGCCCCGCGAGCCGGAGTGCAGGAACAGCCAGACCGTGCCGGTCTCGTCGGCCGTCACCTCGATGAAGTGGTTGCCCGAGCCCAGGCTGCCGAGCTGCCGCTTCCACTTGCCGGTGTAGGAGGCCGGGTCGAAGCCCGCCTTGTCGGCCTTGGCCTCGAGCACGTCGAGCCGGGCGGCGACCACGCTCTCGGTCGTCCGCTCGTCGCTGTTGTAGCCGCCGGCCGACAGCGGGACGGCCTGCTCGATCGCCACCCGCAGCGCGCTCAGGTCGCCCTTGGCCCGCACCTCGGCCTCGGTCCACTGGGTGCGCACCGCGATCATGCCGCACCCGATGTCCACCCCGACCGCGGCCGGGATGATCGCCCGGTCGGTCGGGATGACCGAGCCGACGGTCGCCCCCCGGCCCAGGTGGGCGTCCGGCATCAGGGCCAGATGCGGGAAGACGAAGGGCATCTCGGCGGTGCGGGCGGCTTGCTCGCGCGTCTTCTCCTCGAGGATGCTCGCCCAGTTGTACAGCTTCTTCCCCAGACGTTCGACCGTCACCGTCCACCTCCTGTTCGTCCTCACCCCACTCGGTTCCGGGAGCAAGTGCGGTGATGAGCATGTCGCGCGGGTTGCCGGGAGGTCCACCCATTTACACCGTTCGGCGCTTCATCCGGATGTGATCCACCGTGCCGGTGCCGGAAACGCTTCAGAGTGATGGTTTGCGCCCTGTGCTCTTCGACCTTGAAGGGGAACCATGTCCGACGGCACGATCAGCGACGACGAATCGGTCCTCGCCGGGCTCGGCTACAAGCAGGAGCTGCACCGCTCCTGGTCGGCCTTCTCGAACTTCGCCATCTCGTTCTCCATCATCTCGATCCTGGCCGGCTGCTTCACCACCTTCGGGCAGGCCTGGAACAACGGCGGCCCGATCGCGATCTCGCTGGGCTGGCCGGTGATCTCGGCGTTCATCCTGATCATCGGGCTGTGCCTGGCCGAGCTGGTCTCCGCCTACCCGACCTCGGGCGGGATCTACTGGTGGGCGGCCCGGCTCGGCGGGGCGAAGGCCGGGTACTACACCGGCTGGCTCAACCTGGTCGGGCTGGTGGCGATCCTGGCCTCGGTGGCCTACGGGGCCGCGATCTACCTGAACACCTTCATCGACCTGTTCTCCGACGGCTACGCCACCGGCTTCCTCGGCGGGAACTACCTGTACCAGCAGTTCTTCTGGTTCGTGCTGCTGCTCGGGCTGATCACCGCGGTGAACATCTTCAGCTCGCACCTGCTGGCGGTGATCAACAACGTCTCGGTCTGGTGGCACGTGTTCGGTGCGCTGATCGTGGTCGGCGTGCTGGTCTTCGGGCCGGACTCGCACCAGAGCCTGTCGTTCGTGTTCACCGAGCGGATCAACAACTCCGGCATCGGTGGCGACGGCGACGGCACCTTCTGGTTCTACGTGCTGCCTCTGGGTTTTCTGCTGACCCAGTACACGATCACCGGGTACGACGCCTCCGCGCACCTCTCGGAGGAGACCCAGGGGGCGGCGAACGCGGCGGCCAAGGGGATCTGGCAGTCGATCCTGTACTCCGCGATCGGGGGCTGGATCCTGCTGCTGGCCTTCCTTTTCGCGGCGACCGAGACCGACTTCATCAACTCCTTCGATCCCGAGGTGAACCCCTACGGCGGGGGCAGCGTGCTGGCGGTGCTGTCGAGCGCGCTGTCGCCGGCATTGTTCAAGCTCGTCGTCTTCATCAGCATGAGCGGCCAGATCTACTGCTCCACCGCCTGTATGACGTCCACCTCGCGGATGCTGTTCGCGTTCAGCCGCGACCGGGCGGTGCCTGGTTCCGGGCTGTGGGCCTCGGTGGACGCCAAGGGTGTACCCCGCAATGCTGTGTTCGCCGCTGCGGCAGCAGCTCTGGTGCTGACACTGCCCGCCCTGTACGAAAGCCCTTCCGGAGCGCCGACCGCGTTCTATGCAGTGGTCTCGATCGGCGTCATCGGGCTGTACCTGGCCTTCGCCATCCCGATCTACCTGCGGTGGCGGGCCGGGGACGCCTGGCAGCCCGGGCCGTGGACGCTCGGCTCCCGGTACCGCTGGCTGTGTGTGCTCGCGGTGGTCGAGATCGCCATCACCTCAGTGTATTTCGTGCTGCCGTTCTCACCGGCCGGGTGGCCGCTGAACGACGACTTCACCTGGACGGCGGTGAACTACGCGCCGATCGTGCTGGCCCTGCTGATGGGGGCGCTGTTCGTGGGGTGGCACGCCTCGGTCAAGCACTGGTTCACCGGGCCGCGCAGCAACATCGATCAGTGAGCTGACAGACGCGGCAGATCGAGTTCGGGCAGCGGGACCGGCTCACCGTAGAGCGAGCCCTGGGCGAGGTGGACGCCCAGGGCGGTGAGCCGGTCGGCCTGCTCCTGGTGCTCGACCCCGGCCGCGATCAGGGTGAGGTCGAGGCCCGGGGTCATCGCCACCGCGCCGGCCAGCACGGCCTCCGGCCGGCTGCCCGGCTCGGCGGTGGTGAGCGACTCGTCGAGGGTGAGGGTGTCGATCGGGAGCCGGGTCAGGAAGCCGAGGTCTCCCGGGCCGGCGCCGAACGACTCCAGGCCGACCCGCACGCCGAGCGCCCGCACCTGCTGCAGCACCCGGTCGGCGGCGGTCAGGTCGGGGGCCGGGCCGTCCTCGGTGATCTGCAGCAGCAGGGCCTCACCGGGCAGTTCGTGCCGCCGCAGGATGCGCTCGACCACGGCGGCCAGCCGCTCGTCGGCCAGGTGCAGGGTGGCCAGCGGGACCTGGGCGGTGAGTGCGTTCTGGCCGGGGGCCCTACGTAGCCGGGCGATGTCGGAACAGACCGAGTCGAGCAACCGCTCTTCCAGGGCCCGGCGCAGGCCCGCCTGCTCGGCCGCGGCGAGCAGGGCGTCGGGCGGCATCACCCCGTGCACCGGGTGCTGCCAGCGCACGTCCATGGCGAGCGCGGCGAGGTGCCCGGAGCGCAGGCCGCGCACCGGGCGGTAGAGCACGTCGATGTGATCGAACGACAGGGTGGTGAGTTGCTCGGCCTGCTGCCGTTTCTCGTCCTGGGGGAGCGCGTCGAGGACCAGAGCGGCGGACTGCTGACGGCCGGGGCCCGGTTCGGTGGTGTTCTCGCCGGCCTGTTCCTGAGCCTTCTTCTGCGCGCGGAGGTCGGCCGCGCGGCTGAACGGGATGACCTCGGCCTCGGCCCGCGTGCCGGCCCGGACCTCGGCCTCGATCTCCAGCGCCTCACGGGCGCGGCGCTCGGCGGCGGCCCGCTCGGCGGCCTTGCGTTCCGACTCCTGCTCGAGGGCCTGGAACTCGGCCAGGGTGCGTTCCACCGAGCGCTGGGCGGCCGCGGCCAGCCGGGCCTTCTCCTCGGCCTTCTTCTCCTCTTCGGTGGCCGGCCGGCGCACCGGCTCGGGCCGGGCCTGGCCCGAGCCGCGGTACTGGGCCGCCGGGGTGCTCAGGCCGGCCGGTTCCGCCACCGGGGTGGGGGTGGGCCGGGGCACCGGGCCGGTGGGGGGATCGGTGACCGGGGCGGCGGCCGGGTCGACCAGAGGCAGGTAGCGGTCCTTCTCCTCGGGGCTGCCGTGGCTGAAGGTGACGATCTGGTTCTTGCCGCGCCGCTTGGCCGCGTACATCGCCTGGTCGACCCCGGCCAGCAGGCTCTCCGGCGAGGCGTCGGGATCGACCCGGTCGAGCACCGCCACGCCCACGCTGGCCCCCACCCGCACCCGCGTCTGACGCCCGCGGTGCATCAGCTGGAACGGCCTGCCGACGGCGCCGAGGATCTCCTGCCCGATCACGTCGGGCGAGGAGGCCGCATCCTCCATCAGGATCGCGAACTCGTCGCCGCCGAGCCGGGCCACCGTGTCGGTGGGCCGCACGCAGGCCTTCAGCCGGCCGGCCACCGCGCGCAGCACGTCGTCGCCGGCGTTGTGGCCGAACCGGTCGTTCACCGCCTTGAAGTCGTCCAGGTCGCAGAAGATCAGGCCGAGCGGACGCCCGCCGCGGATCGCCCGGCGCAGCCGCTGGTCGAACAGGGCCCGGTTGGCCAGGCCGGTGAGCGAGTCGTGGTAGGCCTGGGTGCGCAGCCGGTCCTGGCTCTCCTGCAGTTCGCGCAGCAGCCGCACGTTGTCCAGCCCGGTGAACGACTGGCGCAGGATGACCAGCAGGAGCAGCCCCAGCGAGACCGCGGTCTGGGCCGGGCCCAGCTCGACCCCGGCCAGCAGGTGCCAGGAGACCACCAGGGCCGAGGCGATCAGGGGCAGCCAGAGCAGGGCCGGGGGCACCGCGCCCGGGGGTGTGACGGCGCGGGGGAGCAGGACCGGACGGGCCTGCGCGCCGAGCCGGGCCAGCACCACCACCAGGCCGATCAGCAGCAGGGCGGTGAGGGCGATGACCAGCACGCCGGCCGCCGAGTCGCGGCTGCCCGGGCTGGTGCTCCAGAGCAGGACGAAGAAGGACCCGGCCACGGCCAGCGCGTCCAGGACGTAGACGGCGGCGGCGACCCGGCTCGACACGGCACCGCCCGGGGTCAAGCCCACGCCGCCTCCCTCACCCCTGCACACTGAGCCCGCCGGTTACACCGCGTGCAACCTCCAACACAGCATAAGGAGTTAATGCCACCAAATCGCCCGGTCTGCCGGAGTGAGATTTATACCTGACCGCCCTCCGGGCAACGCCGGGACGCCGGATCACCGGGGCGTCGGGCGGGAGCGGGCGCGGTGGGCCGTAGGCTGTCTCCTGGCTTACGCCCGGGGGGAAAATGCGAAGGAGGAACGTGCCGGTGGGAGAGAACCCGGTGGGTGGCACACGGGTGCTCAACATTCCCAACCTGCTCAGTTTCGGCCGGCTGCTGCTGGTGCCGGTCTTCGCCGTGCTGATCGTGGTCGACCACGTGGGCTGGGCGGTGGTCGTGCTGATGGTGAGCGGATTCACCGACTACCTCGACGGGAACCTGGCCCGGCGCTGGGGGCAGACCACGCGGCTGGGCCAGATCCTCGACCCGATCGCCGACCGCCTCTTCATCCTGACCACGCTGCTGGGCCTGGCCTACCGCGACGTGATCCCCTGGTGGCTGGTGCTGCTGCTGATCGCCCGCGACGCGGTGCTGGTCGGCTCCCTGCTGCTGATGACGCACGAGGAGCGCCGGCCGCTGGAGGTCAGCTTCCTCGGCAAGGCCGCCACCGCGAACCTGCTCTACGCCTTCCCGCTGCTGCTGCTCGGTGACATCGACGGCCGGGCGGGCGACGTCGCCATGACGGTCGGCTGGGCCTTCGCCTGGTGGGGCACCGCGCTGTACTGGTGGTCGGCCCTGATCTACCTGCGTCAGGCCGCCGCCGTGATGGCCCGGCGCGACCAGCTCACCCGGCGCCCGCAGAGCGAGGCCGCCGGATGAGCGAGCGATCCCGCCCGCTCGACGCCTCGATGACTCTGCTGCGCGAGGTGATGGAACGTCCGCTCGACCCCGGCTACGCGGCCGCGGCCGCCCATCCGCGGCCGAGCACCCGCCGGCGCACCGCGATCACCCTGGTCCTGGCGATCCTGGCCGGGGCCGGTTTCGCCGTGGCGGTGGGCTCGATCCGGGTGCCGCAGCGCGAGTCCGACGCGGTCAGCCAGGAACTGCGCGAAGAGATCCAGCGCCGCACCGAAGACGTGAACGGGCAGCAGCGCCGCAACGCCGAACTGGCCGCCGCCAATGCGGCGGCGCAGGAGACGCTGCTCGGCTCGCGGGGGGCTGCGCTCAGCCGTCAGGTGCAGGAGCTGGGGGCGCTCACCGGCGAGATCGCCGTGAGCGGCAAGGGTGTGCAGGTCACGCTGGACGACGCGCCGGGACGTGACCAGGTCGGTGGAGATCCGCGCGAAGACGTGGGTTTCGACGAGGGCGTGGTGCTCGACGCCGACGTGCAGGTGGTGGTGAACGGGCTCTGGGCGGCCGGCGCCGAGGCGATCTCGATCAACGGCGAGCGGCTGACCGCGGTCTCGGCGATCCGCTCGGCGGGGGAGGCGATCCTGGTCGACTTCCGCCCGCTGGTGCCGCCCTACGTGATCTCGGTGATCGGCGATCCGGGCGCGCTGCAGAGCCGGTTCGCCGAGGGGCAGGCCGGGCCCTACGTGCAGTCGCTGCGGGACAACAACGGCATCCGCGCGGACATCGCGGCGGCCGACGAGCTCGTCCTGCCGGGCGCCGGGCAGTTCGCCCTGCGCGCGGCCCGGCCGGTGGAAGAAGAAGCGAAGCAAGACGCTGTGGGAAAGACTGCTGACTCTGGAGGACGTACGTGATCGCGGCGATCGGACTGCTGATCGGGGTGGTGGCCGGGCTGGTCCTGCAGCCGACCGTCCCGCTCTGGCTGCAGCCCTACCTGCCGATCGCCGTGGTGGCGGCGCTGGACGCGGTGTTCGGTGGTCTGCGCGCGCTGCTCGACGGCATCTTCGACGACCGGGTGTTCATCGTGTCGTTCCTGTCGAACGTGGTGGTGGCGGCGCTGATCGTGTTCCTGGGGGACCACCTGGGAGTGGGGGCGCAGCTGTCCACCGGGGTGGTCGTGGTGCTCGGTATCCGGATCTTCTCCAACGCCGCGGCGATCCGTCGGCACATCTTCAAGGCCTGAGCGATGGCCGAGGAGAAGCCCGAGCAGGAGCCCGTGGACGAGCCGGATGTTCAGCCGGATGCTGTTACGGACGACGAGGCCGGTGCCGAGACGGCGCCGATGCCGGTGTCGCGTCCGGTGAGCCCGGTGCGTACGCGGGTGATCCGGCCCGCAGGGGGACGTCGTCCCGGACCGCCGCTGGTGGGTGGCGGTCAGGGGAGCCCGAGTTCGGGTAAGGCGGTTCAGGCGGGTGCCGAGCGGGATCCGGACGACACCATGCCGATGACGGCGGTCGATCTGAACGAACAAAAAGCCGAACAAAGGACGGGTGTGGGCGCCGAGGCGGCGAGCCGCCCCGAAAGTTCCCCTCCGGTGGGCGAAACCGCTGCTCCTCAGGTGCCCGAGGCCGACAGTTCCACGCCGTCCGAGACTTCCGACGACGTAGAGGTGACCACCGCGCCCGGGGGAGCCGACGATCCTGAGGCGACCACCTCGTCCGTTGTCGGTGACGTACCCGAGGCGCGCCCGTCGTCCTCTGTTCCGGACAAGCCGGTTTCGCGGTTCCGCGTCACCCGGTTCCAGGTGCTCGCTGCTGTGCTGCTCGGGGCGCTCGGGTTCGGGCTGATCGTGCAGGCCCGCCAGACCCAGTCCGACGACCTCTCCTCGCTGAGCCAGAGCGAGCTGGTGCGGGTGCTGGACGACGTGAGCCGGCAGAGCGAGCGGCTGGACGCCGAGGCCCGCGCCCTGGAGACCACCCGGAACGAGCTGCAGTCCGGCACCGACCGGGCCGCCGCGGCCGAGAAGGCCACGCGCGAACGGCTCGACGTGCTCGGCATCCTGGCCGGCACCGAGCCCGCCCAGGGGCCGGGGGTGAGCATCCGGATCGACGACCCGCAGGCCCTGGTCGACGCCGCGACCGTGCTCGACGCGGTCCAGGAACTGCGGGACGCGGGGGCCGAGGCGATCCAGTTCGGCCAGGTGCGGGTGGTGGCCGGCACCTCGTTCACCGATCCGCCCACCGGCGGTGCGGTGGTCGCCGACGGCGTCACCCAGTCACCGCCCTACCGGCTGCTGGCCATCGGCGACCCGGCGACCATGGAATCCGCCCTCAACATCCCCGGTGGCGTGCTGGAGACGCTGCACCAGGTGGGTGCGAGCGGTACGGTTCAGCGCAAGCAAGATCTCGAGGTGTCCGCGGTGCGGGAGGCGGCCGGCCCGGCCTACGCCGTACCCCGCACCGACGAGCCCCAGGACTGAGAGGAAGACGAGGGCGCAGTGAGCGACTTCGAGTACCCGGAAGACCTGAAGTACACCGGCGACCACGAGTGGGTGCGGATCGACGGCGACGTCGCCCGGGTCGGCATCACCGCGTTCGCCCAGGACGCGCTCGGCGACATCGTGTACGTCACGCTGCCGGACGGCGACACCCCGGTGCAGGCGGGCTCGACCTGCGGCGAGGTCGAGTCGACCAAGAGCGTGAGCGACGTCTACGCACCGGTCAGCGGTACCGTGTCGAGGCGGAACGAGGCCCTCGACACCACGCCGGAGCTGGTCAACAGCGACCCTTACGGCGAGGGCTGGATGTTCGAGGTCACGGTGGCCGGCCCGGAGGCCTTCGACGGCCTGCTGAGCGCCGCCGAGTACCGGACGCAGCTCGACTGAGACCGGGCCGCCGCGCCCGAGCCCGCCTCCGGTCACCTCACCCGGGTGAACAGGAGGCGACCGGTACATGCCTCGAGCACGGGGTGAGAGTTACGCTAGCCAGACTTCACGAGACAGGAGACCGAGATGTCGGAACCGAGGTTCCTGAGCGGTCAGGGGCCGGAGGGTGCCAGGCGTGACTTCGACGCGCCCCTGGTCGAGACGACGATCTCCTTCGGTGCCATACCGGGGATCGACGAGGAGCGGCCCAGCGGGCTCTCCGGTGCCGAGCAGGCCGCGGTCGACGCGCTGCCCGGGCAGTCGGCCCTGCTGGTGGTGCAGCGCGGCCCGAACGCCGGGGCCCGGTTCCTGCTGAACGCCGAGCGCACGACCGCCGGGCGCAAGCCCGACAGCGACATCTTTCTCGACGACGTCACCGTCTCGCGCAAGCACGCCGAGTTCGTCCGGCGGGACGGGCAGTTCTTCGTCCGCGACGCCGGCAGCCTGAACGGCACCTACCTGGCCGGCGACCGGATCGACGAGGCGCTGCTGAAGGACGGGGACGAGGTCCAGATCGGCAAGTACCGGCTGGTGTTCCACCCCAGCCGCCGGACCGCCTGACGGCAGCCGGGATGGTCGGCGCGGCTGCGGGCCGGCGCGCGAACGGCGCGACCGGCGAGTCAGGTCACTCGGGTGACTTGGGTGATGCGAGTGGCTCCCGGGCGATGAGCATCGGGGCGGTCCTGGAACTGCTGCGGCAGGACTTCCCGGACATCTCCATCTCGAAGATCAGGTACCTGGAGGACCAGGGTCTGGTCGAGCCGTTGCGCACCGCCGCGGGCTACCGGAAGTTCACCCCCGAGCACGTGGAGCGGCTGCGGTACGTGCTCGGGGTACAGCGTGACCACTACCTGCCGCTGCGGGTGATCCGCGAGCACCTCGACGCGCTCGACCAGGGCGCGCCGGCCGCGCCCCGGCTGGTCGAGGTGGCCCCCGAGCCGCCGGTCGAGACCGGGACCCGGCGCCGGTTCACCCGGGGCGAGGTGCTGGCCGCCGCCGCGGTCGACGAGGCGCTGCTGGCCGAGCTGGAGTCGCACGGTCTGGTGGTGGCCCGGCCGGGCGGGGACTTCGACGCCGATGCGGCGGCCGTCGCCCGCGCCGCGGCCGAACTGGGCGCCTTCGGCCTGGAACCGCGCCACCTGCGGGCCTTCCGCACCGCCGCCGACCGCGAGGCCGGGCTGATCGAACAGGTCACCCGGGGCCGGGGCCAGGCGGGCGGGCAGAGCGCCCCCGAGCTCACCGCGCTGTGCGTGCAACTGCACTCCGCACTGCTGAAAGCGGCCCTGGAGCGCGGACAGTCCTGACCGCGGCCTGACTGTGGGCCCACTCTGGTCGCCTAGGCGCCGGGCCGCGGGGTACGTTTGCGGTGTGCGGGAGCTTGATGTGGTTGGTGTCAGGGTCGAGGTTCCCTCGAACAACCCGATCGTGCTGCTCAAGGAGCGCGACGGGGATCGCTACCTGCCGATCTGGGTCGGGGCGCCCGAGGCGAACGCGATCGCGAACGCCCAGCAGGGGCTGGTGCCGCCGCGCCCGCTCACCCACGACCTGATGAAGGACGTGATCGAGGCGCTCGGCCGGCGGCTGGCCCAGGTGCGCATCGTCGCCCTGAAGGAGAACGTCTTCCACGCCGAGCTGGTCTTCGACGGCGGGCTGTCGGTCAGCTCGCGCTCGTCCGACGCGATCGCCCTGGCGCTGCGGGTCGGCTGCCCGATCGTCGGTGCCGAGGAGGTGCTGGAGGCCGGTGGGGTCTCGGTGCCGGACGAGGACGAGGACGAGGTGGAGAAGTTCCGGGAGTTCCTCGACAACATCTCCCCGGAGGACTTCGGCGAGACCGGCAAGGGCCCGCAGGACTCCTGAAACCCCCTCGCCACCGGCGCCGGAACGGTTCCGATTGGTCCGAAAGAGGGGTGATCTGCCGACACGCCGCCCCCCTCGGGACCCGCTTCGTTGACGGGGCCGGGTGGGCGGCCTACGGTTCAAATGAAACGACCCCGGTGTAGTTCTCCCGCTGAGATCCGTCCCTCGGACCAGCGTGCCGGACTCGGAACGTTGAATGGAGCCGCCGTGAGCGAGCGTAGCGAGCGAGATGCTGTGCCCGGTCACGTCGTCGCGCAGGCGCAGGGAATGCTCTTCACCGACGACCTGCCCGAGCTCGACGAGGAGGCCGGTTACCGAGGCCCGATCGCCTGCCGGGCGGCGGGCATCACCTACCGTCAGCTCGACTACTGGGCCCGCACCGGCCTGGTCCAGCCCACCGTCCGCAACGCCACCGGCTCGGGCACCCAGCGGCTGTACAGCTTCCGCGACGTGCTGGTGCTGAAGGTGGTCAAGCGGCTTCTCGACACCGGGGTCTCGCTGCAGCAGATCCGGATCGCGGTGAACCACCTGCGCGACCACGGCGTCGAGGACCTGGCCCAGATCACGCTGATGAGCGACGGCGCCAGCGTCTACGAGTGCACCTCGGCGGACGAGGTGATAGATCTCGTCCAGGGCGGTCAGGGCGTGTTCGGCATCGCCGTCGGCCGGGTCTGGCGCGAGGTCGAGGGCACGCTGGCCGAGCTGCCCGCCGAGCGCGCGGGGGACGACACCGCGATGGTCGCCGGAGACGAGCTGGCGGCGCGCCGGAAGACCCGCGCGATCAGCTGAAAAGCCTTACGGTCCAGCAGAAAGCCCCCGGGATCCGGTACCCGGGGGCTTTCTGCTGTCTGGCTTCAGGGGATCAGCTGGCGCTGGCGGCCGGGCGGCGGCCGCGGGTGTTGGCCCGCAGCACCCGGGCCAGGTGGGCGTCGAACGCTCCGGCCAGCTCCTGCGCGGGGGCCCCGGGCCAGCGGTGGATCGGCTGGCTGGCGCCCTGGGCCTGCTGCAGGGCGCTGCGCTCGCGGATCGAGGGGCCGAGCACCAGCGGGCCGAACATGTCGGACAGCTCCTGCAGGCGGTAGCGGTGCTCGGGGGAGCGCTCGCGGTAGCGGTTGACCACCACGCCCAGCGGCTGCAGCGTGGGGGCGATGTTGCGGCGCACGTCCTCGATCGCGTGCAGGGCCCGGTCGGCCGCGGTGACCGAGAACAGGGCCGGCTCGGAGACCACCAGGGCGCGCTGGCTGGCGGCCAGGCCGGAGCGGGTGATCGTGCCCAGCGAGGGCGGGCAGTCGATCAGGACGAGCTGGTAGCCCTCGAGCTGGCTGATCGCGTGGGACAGCCGGGCCAGGGTGCGCTCGCTGCCGGTGGGCCGGTCGAGCGCGGCCATGTCGTGCGAGCCGGGCAGCACGTCGAGCGTGCCGCCGCCGGCCGCCCAGCCGCTGGGCACGACGTTCACCTTCTGCGCGTTGCGGCGGGAGGCGCCCATCACGGTGGCCACGTTGGTGGTGATCTCGGCGGTGATGTCGAGCCCGAGCGTCGCGTCGGCCTGCGGGTCGATGTCGACCACGAGCGTGGGGACGCCACGGGCCAGCGCGGCCGAGGCCAGGCCCAGGACCACCGACGTCTTCCCGACGCCACCCTTCAAACTGCACACGCTGACGACGATCACGGTATTCGACGCTACCTCGTTATCAAGTTCCGGCCGACGATCCGGGCCGCGACGGAACGGACGTGATTGCCGTCCCACTCAGGGTGACGGCCGTCCGGGTCAGGGCTCGGGAAGACCCAATTGCATCGCCTCGCCGGGTCCCCTCGCAACCCTCCGTTCGCCCGCCGTACGCCGACCGGGCCCTCTGTGGGGTGTGCGGAACCGGGCGAAGATGAATGTGACATGCCGCGCTGGTAACGTCAGGGCCGTGGGTGGTCCGTCAGTGACGGAGGCCGACAGCTGAAGACCCCGGCGGGAGAGACCCCGTGAAGGGGCGCCGAAGGGGCAACTCTCCCCGGAACCTCTCAGGCGCCAAGGACCGCCAGGGCGAGGCATCTCCGAAGGGCGACGTGGCCCGACGGATGGGGAGGTATCCGTGCGGCCCTACTCAGCGGCCGCTACGCCTGAAGCGTGGGAGCCTCCGATGACGACCTTCATCGATGCCGGGAACCAGCCGGACCTGACCGAGCCGCCGCAGGACGCCCCCCAGGGCACCGGGCACCGCGCCGACGCCTTCGCCGACCGGCACATCGGCGCCGACGCCCCGCAGGTGGCCACCATGCTGCGCACGGTCGGCCTGGACTCGCTGGACGCCCTCGAGCACGCCGTGATCCCCCCGGTGATCCGCGACGGCGGCGTGCCCGCCCTGCCCGAGCCGGTGAGCGAGGCCGAGGCGCTGGCCGAGCTGCGCGCCCTGGCCGCCCGCAACACCGTGGGCGTGCCGATGATCGGGCTGGGCTACTACGGCACCCACACGCCCGGTGTGATCCTGCGCAACGTGCTGGAGAACCCGGCCTGGTACACGGCCTACACCCCGTACCAGCCGGAGATCTCACAGGGCCGGCTGGAGGCCCTGCTGGCCTTCCAGACCATGGTCTCGGACCTGACCGGGCTCGACACCGCCAGCGCCTCCCTGCTGGACGAGGCCACCGCCGCCGCCGAGGCGATGACGCTGATGCGCCGGGCCTCCAAGCTGCCCGCCGGGGCCGCCCTGCTGGTCGACACCGACGTCCTTCCGCAGACCCTCGCGGTGATCCAGACCCGTGCCGAACCGCTCGGCCTGCGGGTGGTCGTGGCCGACCTCACCGACGCCCCGGCCGAGGCTCTCGACGCGGTCGAGGACGGTGTCTTCGGCGTGATCACGCAGTACCCGGGGGCCTCCGGGAAGGTGACCGACCTCCGTCCGTTGATCGAGGCCGCCCACGAGCGCAAGGCGCTGGTGACCGTGGCCGCCGACCTGCTGGCGCTGACGCTGCTGCGCGCGCCCGGTGAGGACGGCGCGGACGTGGCAGTCGGCAACACCCAGCGCTTCGGGGTGCCGCTCGGATTCGGCGGACCGCACGCCGGCTACATGAGCGTGCGCAAGGGCCTGGAGCGCTCGCTGCCGGGCCGCCTGGTCGGGGTCTCGAAGGACGCGGACGGCAACCCGGCCTACCGGCTGGCCCTGCAGACCCGCGAGCAGCACATCCGGCGGGAGAAGGCGACCAGCAACATCTGCACCGCGCAGGTGCTGCTGGCCGTGATGGCCGCCATGTACGCGGTGTACCACGGCCCGCAGGGGCTGCGCCGGATCGCCGAGCGCACCGCCTCCTCGGCCGCCACGCTGGCCGCCGGTCTGCGGGCGCAGGGCGTCACCGTGGTGCACGAGAACTTCTTCGACACCGTCCTGGCCGAGGTGCCGGGCCGGGCCGCCGAGGTGGTGGACCGGGCGCACGAGCTCGGCGTGCTGCTGCGCCGGGTCGACGCCGACCACGTCGGGGTCTCCTGCGACGAGACCACCACGCCGGCCCACCTGGCGCTGGTGACGCAGGCTTTCGGAGGTTCCCCCGCGACCGAGGTGAGCGAGCCGGCGTTGCCCGCCACCCTCGTCCGTACGTCTGAATACCTGACCAACCCGGTGTTCACCACGCACCACAGCGAGACCTCGATGCTGCGCTTCCTGCGCCGCCTGGCCGACGAGGACTACGCGCTCGACCGGGGCATGATCCCGCTGGGCTCGTGCACGATGAAGCTGAACGCCACCACCGAGATGGAGGCGATCACCTGGCCGGAGTTCGGTGGGCTGCACCCGTTCGCGCCGAGCGCCGACACCGAGGGCATCCGCGCCCTGGTGAAGGACCTGGAGAACTGGCTGGCCGAGCTGACCGGCTACGCCGCGGTCTCGCTGCAGCCGAACGCCGGCTCGCAGGGTGAGCTGGCCGGCCTGCTGGCGATCCGGGCCTACCACCGCTCCAACGGTGCCGAGGGCCGCAACGTCTGCCTGATCCCGTCGTCCGCGCACGGCACCAACGCCGCCAGCGCGGTGATGGCCGGGATGAAGGTCGTGGTGGTGGCCTGCGACGAGAACGGCAACGTGGACCTGGCCGACCTGTCGGCCAAGATCGGGCAGCACCGGGACGCGCTGGCTGCGATCATGGTGACCTACCCCTCCACGCACGGCGTGTTCGAGGAGGGCATCGGCCAGATCTGCGCCGAGGTGCACGAGGCCGGCGGTCAGGTCTACGTCGACGGCGCGAACCTCAACGCGCTGGTGGGGCTCTCGCGTCCGGGCCAGTTCGGCGCCGACGTCTCGCACCTGAACCTGCACAAGACGTTCTGCATCCCGCACGGCGGCGGCGGCCCGGGCGTGGGCCCGGTGGCGGTGCGCTCGCACCTGGCGCCGTTCCTGCCCAACCACCCGCTGGACGAGCTGGCCGGTCCGGCCACCGGCATCGGCCCGATCTCGGCCGCGCCGTACGGGTCGGCCGGCATCCTGCCGATCTCCTGGGCCTACGTGCGGATGATGGGGCTGGAGGGCCTGACCCGGGCCACCCGCACCGCGATCCTCACCGCCAACTACGTGGCGGCCCGGCTGCGTCAGCACTACCCGGTGCTCTACTCCGGCCGGGACGCCCTGGTGGCGCACGAGTGCATCCTCGACCTGCGGCCGCTGACCAAGGCCACCGGGGTGACGGTGGACGACGTGGCCAAGCGCCTGATCGACTACGGCTTCCACGCCCCGACGATGTCGTTCCCGGTGGCCGGGACGCTGATGGTGGAGCCGACCGAGAGCGAAGACCTGGCCGAGCTGGACCGGTTCTGCGACGCGATGATCGCGATCCGGGCCGAGATCGACAAGGTCGCCGCGGGGGAGTGGCCGGCCGGGGACAACCCGCTGGCCAACGCCCCGCACACGGCGCAGAGCCTGACCGGTGAGTGGGAGCACCCGTACACCCGGGAAGAGGCCGTTTACCCGGCCGGGGTGACGCCGCGGTTCAAGTACTGGCCGCCGGTGCGCCGGATCGACGGTGCCTGGGGCGACCGGAACCTGGTCTGCTCCTGCCCGGCGCCGGAGGCGTTCGAGGACTGAGGTTCTCGCTCCTAAGCGATGAGTGCGGCGGCTCCCACCCTGAGGTGGGAGCCGTCGCGGCCTTTGACCACCTCGAGCTGGGCCGGGATCCGGTCGCGCAGGTCGGCCACGTGGCTGACCAGGCCGACCGCCCGGCCGCCGCTGCGCAGGCCGTCGAGCACGTCCATCACCTCGTCCAGGGTGTCCTGGTCGAGACTGCCGAAACCCTCGTCGACCAGCAGGGTCTCGATGGTGGCGCCGCCCGCCTCGGCCTGCACCACGTCGGCCAGGCCGAGGGCCAGGGCCAGGGAGGTGCAGAAGGTCTCGCCGCCGGAGAGGGTGCTCGGGTCGCGCTGCACGCCGGTCCAGCCGTCGATCACGGCCAGCCCCAGGCCGGACCGGGCGCCGCCGCGGGAGGGGCCGTCGGTGTGCACCAGGGAGTACCGGCCGCCGGACATCGCGGCCAGTCGCAGGGTGGCGGCCTGGGCCACCTGTTCCAGCCGGGCGGCCAGCACGTACGAGCTCAGGCGCATGCGCAGCTGGTTGTCGCCGCCGGTGCCCTCGATGCAGCGGGAGACCGCGTCGAGGGTGGCGAAGGAGGCCCGCAGGTCGGCGGTCTGCTTGGCGTGCTGCTCCAGCTCGATGGTCAGGTTGGTGAGGGCCTGGGCGGCCCGGGTGAGCAGGGTGTGGCGCTGCTGCGCGCTCTGGTGGGCGGTGCGGGCGTTCTGGAGGATCTCGTTCAGGGCCTCGGCCAGGGAGTCGAGGTCAGGCTCGGCCTCTTCGGGAGTGCTGGAACTGACGACGTCGGTGGGCCCGTCGGTCCCGTCGGTTTTGGCTGCTGTGGTGGGCTCTTGGGTGGCTGGGCCGGGTTCGGGGGCGATCGGTACGAGCTCGGCCCAGAGGTCGAGCATGGGCTGGCCCGGATCGGCCTTGCGGGGCTTCTTGCGGCGGGGCTTGCGGGCGGCCTGCTTCTCCTTGGCCCGGCGGGCGGCGGCGGAGGCCTGTTCCTCGCGGCCGAGTTCTTCGAGCAGCGCCTCGACCCGGGCCCGCTGGGCGTCGTGGTCGGCGATGACCTGGGCCAGCTCGGCTCGGTCGGCCTCCGGTAGGGCGGCCGCAGCGGCTGCCTCACGGTCGGTGAAACCGGCTGCGGTGGCGGCGTTGTCGGCTGCACCGCGGGCCCGGGCCAGCCGGTCTCGCGCGATCTGGAGCGCGCGGTGGGCCTCTTCGTGCTCGGTGAGCGCCTCGACCGCGGCCGTAACCCGGGCATGACGGGACTGCACGTCGGCGCTGTCGCCGCGGGCCTGGTCGAGCCGTCCGCGCAGGTCCGATCGCCGGCTCTCCAGGGCGGCCAAGGCTTCCCGCCCGGCCGAGGCCGCATCGGTGGCGGCCTCCAGCCGGGCCCGGGCCGCTTCCAGGCGGGCGGCCAGACCGGCCACCTCGGCGTTGAGCTTCTGGGCCGAGGCTGCGGCCCGGTTGGCCTCGGACAGCCGGGACTGCGCGCCGGCCAGCTCGGCCATCGCTGCCTCGGCGTCGGCCCCGCCGGTGAGGGCGGTGAGGGCGGCCAGTTGCCGCCGCCCGGCCTCGACGGCCTGACGGGCCTGCTCACGGCGGGCCGAGGTCTGGGCCTCCTGATGGGCCGCGCGCTCCTGCTCCTCCTCGGTGACCGGACGCGCGCGGTGCTTGGCCCGGCGCGGGTGGTCGAGGCTGCCGCACACCGGGCACTCCTCGTCGCGCCCCAGCCCGGCCGCCAGTTCGGCGGCCATCCCGGCCAGACGCCGGGCCTGCAGTTCCTGCTGGGCGGCGACGGCGGCCTGGTGCACGTCGGTGACGGCACGCAGGGTGTCTTCCAGACTGGTCTGTTCTTCGGTGAGGCGCTGGGCCCGTAGTACCGCCTCGGCCACCCGCTTGGCCCGCTCCAGGTCGCGGTGGCGGTCTTCGGCGGCGGAGGCCAGCATCTCGCTCTCGCCCCGGGCCGCCAGCAGCTTCTCGGCCTGCTCGTTCAGCCGGGCGGCGGCCTTCTCGGCCTGCACCCGGGCGGCCTCGGTCTGCTGCAGCTGCTCCTGCGTGGCCAGGGCCTGCCGGTCGAGCCGGCGCAGTTCCAGGTCGGCGGGGAGAAGGGCGGTGAGGGCGGCCAGTTCCTGCCGCAGCCGGGTCAGTTCCTGCCGTAGCCGGGCCGGTTCGGCCTGGTCGGCCGGTTCGGCCTGGTGTGGGTGGCCCGGGCTGGTTCGGCCACCGCCGTCGTCGACCTGACCTTCCAGCCCGTGGTCGGCGAGGCGCCGCCGGGCCGACTCGACGCGGAATTCGGCGGTCTCGACCTCCACCGACGCCGCGTCGAGCTCGGCCAGCAACGGGAGCAGGACCGGGGCGTGCCCGGCGGCCTGGAGGCGGGCCTTACGGACCGCCTGCTCCGGTGACTGCGAGATCAGTAGACCATGTTCGGCCACCAGTTCGCGGCGCCGGTCGCGCAGCCGTACGGTCTCGGCCACGGATTCGTGCTCGGCGCGGGCCTTCTCGTGTGCGGCCTCGGCCTTCACCGCGGCGGTGTGGGCGGCGCGCAACTGGGCGTGGGCCTGGGTGGCCCACTCACGGACGAGGGCCGTGACCGCCTCGGTGTCGTCGAGATCCAGATCCTCGTGACCGCTGCCGGGGCCCTGGTCGGGCTGGTCGGACTGGTCGGATTGGCCGGGCTGGTCGGGGCGGGCCTCCTGGGCCCGGGCGAACAGCCGGGCCGTCCCGGCGCGGGCGGCCGCCACCGAACCGGCCCCCTCCCGGCGGCGTTCGCCCAGCCAGCTCTCCACCGCGGCGAAACGGTCGGTGCCGAAGAGCTTCTGCAACAGCGGCCGCCGCTCCTCGGCCGAAGCCCGCAGGAACGCCGCGAACTCGCCCTGGGGCAGCAGGATCAGCTTGGTGAACTGTTCCGGCCCGAGCCCGATCAGCTGCCCGATCAGGTCTCCCGCCTCGTCCATACGGTTCGTCCGGCCGACCCAGCCGTCGGCCACCCACTCACGCACCACCACGTGCGCCTGCTCGCGGGTGAAACCGGTGCCGCGCTTCTTCGGACGCTGCCACTCCGGTGAGCGGGTGACCTCCAGACGCCGCCCGGCCACGGTGAACTCGCACACCACCTCGGCCCGCACCGCCGGATCGGCGTGGTCGCTGCGGTAGCGGCCGGAGGCCCCCCGGCTGCCCGGGACCCGCCCGTAGAGGGCGAAGCAGAGCGCGTCGAGCACGCTGGTCTTGCCCGCGCCGGTGGGGCCGTGCAGCAGGAACAGGCCGGCGCCGCTGAGCTCGTCGAAGTCGATCTGCTGGTGCTCGGCGAACGGGCCGAAGGCGGTGATCTCGAGACGGTGCAGGCGCATCAGGCGCTCCGCCCGCGCCGGCCCGGCGCCTTGGGGCTCAGCAGCTGCTGCAGTTCGGCATCGCTCACCGGAGACTCGGCGGCCATCGCGGCCAGGTCGCGGTAGGCCGAACCGGGCGCCCCTTCCATGCTCTCGATCAGCGCCGCCTCCAGGGCCTGCTGCAGCAGCACCGTCTCGGCGGGGGAGGCGGTACGGCCGCGCACGTGCTCCAGGAAACTGCAGCAGACGTCCAGATCCGGCAGTCCGGCGATCTTCTCGGTGTAACCGGCCGCGCTGGCGCGGCCGGCCCGCTGCGGGTCGAGCCGCAGTTCGAGCAGGTGCGGGAAACGCCGGCGCAGCTGCTCCATCGGCTCGGCCGGGCGCCGCGGATCGGTGAGGGTGATCTGCACCCACTCCTGCTCGTGGGCGGCGAAGCGGGCCTCGGTGAGCAGTTCGGCGAGCTCGCCGCGCAACCGGCCCAGCCGCCGGGGCACCGGGGCGGGCACCGCCTCGACCCCGGCCAGCCCGTTCGCGTCGAGATCGACCAGCCAGCTGCCCTTGTGGTGATCGGCCTCGGAGAACGAGAAGGCCAGCGGGGAGCCGCTGTAGCGGGCCTGCCCGGCCAGTTTCTGCCGGCCGTGCAGGTGCCCGAGGGCCACGTAGTCGACGCCCTCGAACAGGGCCAGAGGCACCTGCCCGAGACCACCCACGGCCAGCTCTCTTTCGCTGTCCGAGGCGGCCCCGCCCATGACGAAGGCGTGGGCCGAGACCACCGAGCGCAGGCCTGGCCGCTCGGCCAGGTCGGCGCGCACCCGCTGCAGGGCCGCCCCGAGCACGCCGGCGTGACTGCGCTCGGCGCCCAGCACCCCGGCGGCCAGCGCGGGCTCGAGGTAGGGCAGCGGGTGGAAGGCCACCTCGCCGTGCTCGTCGGACAGCAGCACCGGCGTGCCCACCTGGGCCGGATCGGTGCGGATGTGCAGCCCGGCCGCACCCAGCAGGCGGGAGTTGAAGCCGAGCCGGCGGGCCGAGTCGTGATTGCCGCTGGACAGGATCACCTGGGACCCGGCTGACACCAGTCGGTGCAAGCCCTCGTCGAGCAGGGTGACCGCGTCGACCGCGGGCAGCGCCCGGTCGTAGATGTCGCCCGCCACCAGGACCACGTCGACCTTCTCGGCGCGCACCACCTCGGCCAGGTGGTCGAGGTGCGCGGCCTGTGCGGACAGCAGATCCACCCGGTGGAACGACCGGCCCAGGTGCCAGTCGGAGCTGTGAAGGATGCGCACGAGAGGACACGGTAGGCACCCCCACCGACAAAACCCTTATCGGCGCGCCGCGATCCGGGCAAAAGCGGAGTGTCCGGACAGGCCCGGTCTCACCCATCGGAAGCGGGAGCCGAGTTCCCAATCGTCCTAAAGTGATGTTCCGCCCGGCGCCTTCGTAGATCATCTCCCCTCGCCAGGGCCGCGAAGGTGTGGTTTGGTCGAGGTATGGGTGACGAGATCTCGGCGATCCGCTACTCGGCCGAGGAGCGGCAGCGCTACCGCGAGAAAGTCGACCTCTGCCTGGACGTCTTCGAGCGCCTGCTGGCCACCTGGCCGTTCGACGACGACCGCCCGATGACCGGGCTGGAGATGGAGCTCAACCTGGTCGGCCCGGACTTCCGGCCGACCCTGAGCAACGCCGCCGTGCTGGAGGGCATCGGCGACCCGAACTTCCAGACCGAGCTGGGCGCCTACAACATCGAACTCAACGTCGAGCCCTCGCCGCTGAGCGACCTGGCCGGCACCGAGACCCGGCTGCGTGAGGTGCTGAACAACGCCGAGCAGGCCGCCAACCGCAACGGTGCGCACATCGTCATGGTCGGCATCCTGCCCACCACGATGCCCGAGCACCTGAGCGACCCGGAGTGGATGACTCCCTCGCCGCGCTACAAGGCGCTGAACGACTCGATCCTGGCCGCCCGGGGCGAGAACCTGCACCTGGACATCCACGGGGTGGAGCGCCTGTCCACCTTCGCGAACTCGCTGGCGCCCGAGTCGGCCTGCACCAGCGTGCAGTTGCACGTGCAGGTGCAGCCCGAAGACTTCGCCCGGGCCTGGAACGCCGCGCAGATCCTGGCCGGCCCGCAACTGGCGGTCGGCGCCAACTCCCCGTTCTTCTTCGGCCGCCGGCTCTGGGCCGAGACCCGGATCGAGCTGTTCAAGCAGGCCACCGACACCCGCCCGCAGGAACTGCAGAACCAGGGGGTGCGCCCGCGGGTCTGGTTCGGCGAGAAGTGGATCTCCTCGATCTTCGACCTGTTCGCCGAGAACGGCTGGTACTTCCCCTCGCTGCTGCCGGAACTGAGCGAGGAGGACCCGGTGGCCGAGCTGGACGCGGGCCGCGCGCCCACGCTCCAGGAGCTGCGGCTGCACAACGGCACGGTCTACCGCTGGAACCGGCCGATCTACGCGGTGGTCGACGGTGAGCCGCACGTACGGGTGGAGAACCGGGTACTGCCGGCCGGGCCCACGGTGGTCGACACGGTGGCCAACGCGGCGTTCTTCCACGGGGCACTGCGCTCGCTGATGGACGACGGGCGGCCCGCCTGGTCCAAGATGTCCTTCGCGGCGGCCGAGGAGAACTTCCTGGCGTGCGCGAAAGACGGTCTGGACGCCACGGTGTACTCGCCGCAGCTGGGCCAGACCGGGGTGGACGAGCTGGTGCTGCGCCGGTTGCTGCCGATGGCGGCCGAGGGGCTCCAGTCCGCCGGGGTGCCCGCCGAGGATGTGGATCGGTACCTGGGCATCGTCGAGGGGCGGGTCAAGTCCGGCCGCAACGGCGCGTCCTGGCAGGTGGCGGCGGTGGAGCGGCTCGAGCACGGCACGTCCGGGCGCTCAGGCATGGAACGGGCCGAGGCCCTGCGCCGGATGGTGGAGCAGTACTGCGAGGGCATGCATGCGAACGAACCGGTGCACACTTGGGCGCTGCCGTAGATCGTTCGCTGGGAGAACACCGCATTGAAGACGCCGACGCGCTGGTTCGAGGGCACGACACCACCGGCCCGGTGGTCGGGTAAGGCACTGCACCGGCTGCGCCGGGTGCGGGAGCTGTCGGCACCGCTGTGGGGGAGTTTCGTCGTGGACGACCGGGATCCGCAGGGCCTGAACGGCGTCGTGGACGACAACGGCCACGAGAACGGCATCCCCCGCCGGACCCGGCACCGCAACGTGGAGGACGTGATCGGCGACTGCGCGGTCTACGAGACCGGACTGCGCAGCAGCACCCGGTTGCCGATGCAGCAGGCCGCGCAGGCGGCCCGGCGCACCAACGGGTTCGTCTGGATCGGACTGCAGAACCCCTCGGCCGAGGACGTGCAGCACGTCGCCGGCGAGTTCCGGCTGCCCCCGCTGGCGGTGGAGGACGCGATCAACGCCCTCCAGCGGCCCAAGCTGGAGGTGTACGAGGACGAGAAGGTCTCGTTCATGGTGCTGCGGCCGGTGCGCTACGTGGACAGCGAGGAGATCGTCGAGGTCGAGGAGATCGCGCTGTTCGTCGGCGAGCACTTCCTGGTCTCGGTGCGGCACGGGCAGACCGACGTGCTCAGCCGGGTGCGGCGCGAACTGGACGCCGGCCGGCTGGAGGCCAGCGAGCGCGGCCCGATCGCCGTGCTGCACCGGGTGGCCGACCTGATCGTGGACGAGTACGAGGTGGTCGCCGCCTCGATCGACGACGACATCGGGCAGATCGAGCAGCAGGTGTTCGGCCTACGGGAGGGCGACCACACCGAGCGGATCTACAAGCTCAAACGCGAGGTGCTGGAGTTCCGCCGGGCGGTGCTGCCGCTCGGGGAGCCGATGTTCAAGCTGATGACCGGCGGGGTGCCGGGGTCGGACAAGAGCGCGCGCAAGTACTTCCGCGACGTGCACGACCACATCATGCGGGTGACCGACGAGATCGAGCGGCAGGACAGCCTGCTCTCGGACGTGCTGCAGGCCAACGTGGCCCGGCTCTCGGTGACCCAGAACGAGGTGGCCATGCGGCAGAACAACGACATGCGCAAGATCTCCGCCTGGGCGGCGATCGGGCTGGTGCCGACCGCGATCGCCGGGGTCTACGGGATGAACTTCGAGCACATGCCGGAGCTGGGCTGGAAGTACGGTTACGCCTACGCGCTGACGCTGATCGTCTCGATCAGCGTCGGGCTGTGGGCGCTGTTCAAGCGCAACGACTGGCTGTGAGCTTCGTCCCGCCCGCTGATCCACCGGTAACCTGCACCAATCCGCCGCCCCGGTCGGCGCCGAACTTGCGCCGACCTCGCAGGAGAACGGCCGTGGAAGGGCAGTGCGCAGATGGTGGGACGGCGAGAGCCCGTACCGGTCCCGGCCCGCGGGCCGGACGCCGCGGAGACGACCGAGGTGCTCCTGGGCCGGGTCGGCCGGGGCGACGAGGCGGCCTTCGAGCAGGTCTACGCCCGGGTCGCGGACGTGGTCTTCGGCCTGGCCCGGTCGGTGCTGCGGGATCCGCACCAGGCCGAGGAAGTGGCCCAGGAGGTGCTGCTGGAGATCTGGCGCAGCGCCGCCCGCTTCGACGCGGCCCGGGGGAGCGCGCGGGCCTGGGTGGCCACGCTGACCCACCGCCGCGCGGTCGACCGGGTGCGCAGCTCGCAGGCCTCCCGTAACCGCGACCAGGCGGTGGCCGCGCGCAGCAACGAGCGTGAGTACGACGAAGTGGTGGAGAAGGTGGAACGCCGCCTGGAGGCCGAGCGGGTGCGGCACTGCCTGGACGGGCTGACCCCGCGTCAGCGCGAGACGGTCACGCTGGCCTACTACGGCGGGCGCAGCTACTCCGACGTGGCCGACGTGATGGAACTGCCGCTCGGCACGGTGAAGACCAGGATGCGGGACGGATTGATCCGCCTGCGCGACTGCCTGGGGGTGGGTTCGGATGCCTGACCTGCACGATCTTTCTGCGGCCTATGCGCTGGACGCGCTCGACGAGGTCGAGCAGCGGCGGTTCGAGCACCATCTGCGCGAGTGCCCGGCCTGCGCGGCCGAGGTACGCGACTTCTCCGAGGCAGCGGCCTCCCTGGCCGACCGGGTCTCCCAGCCCGCCCCGCACGGCCTGCACCAGCGGGTGATGGCCGAGGTGTCGCGGACCCGTCAGCTGCCGGCCCGGTCTTCCCGCGTGGTGCGGCGCCCGTCGTGGCGGCAGGCGCTCACCGGCGCCGCAGCCGCCCTGCTGATCGCCGCCGGGGCCACCCTCGGGGGAGTCGCCTGGCAGCAGCACCAGGCCGCCGAAGACGCGCGCAACCTGGCCGACGGCATGGCCCGGGTGCTGACCTCGCCCGAGCGGGTGGAGGTCGACCACACCGTCACCGGTGGTGGCACCGCCACCATGGTGATGGCCGAGGGCGACGCGGTGCTGGCCGCCACCGGGGTACCGGACGCGCCGCACGGGCACGGCTACCAGATGTGGGTGATCGGGTCCGACGGCCAGGTGACGTCCGGCGGGATGCTGAAGCTGGAGAACGGCGACGGGTCGGCCTTCATGAGCGACATCCCCACCGACGCCCAGCTCGCGGTCTCGGTCGAGCCCGAGGGCGGCTCGAAGCAGCCCACCACACCGGCGGTGGTCCGCCTGGCGGCGACCTGACGGCCTTCCTCGGGTGATCGGACGAGCAGCGCACCGGGTGTGTTGCTCGCCGGCGCCCGGCGCCGGGGCGGGGATCCTGGTTCATCGGAAACCCGCTCCCCGCCGGGCGTTTACTAGGGAAGGCTTTGCCTGAGATGAACCCGTCGATCCGCCGTACGCTCGCCGCCGGGGCCGCTGTCGCGGCCACCCTCGCCCTGGCGGCGTGCAGCAGCGACAGTGACGAGGGCAGCGAGACCACGCCGAGTGCCTCCCGCACCACCGCCGCCGCCAACCAGTCGGTGGAGATGGCCAACCTGGTCGGCCCGGGCTGTTCCGCCTACGCCACCCAGGTGCCCACCGGCAAGGGCTCGGTCGAGGCGATGGCCAACGACCCGGTGGCCACCGCGGCCTCCAACAACCCGATGCTGAAGCAGCTCACCGCCGCGGTGTCGGGCAAGCTGAACAAGAAGGTCGACCTGGTCGACACCCTGAACGGCAACGAGTACACGGTCTTCGCCCCGGTCGACACCGCCTTCGCCGCAGTCCCGGCCAAGCGCCTGAGCCGGCTGAAGAAGGACGACCAGGCGCTGGTGGCCACCCTCACCTACCACGTGGTGGCCGGGGAACTGGCGCCCGGCAAGGTGGTCGGCGAACAGGTGACCGTTCAGGGCGGCAAGGTGAAGGTGTCCGGCTCGGGCAACGAGCTCAAGGTCAACGACGCGAACGTGGTCTGCGGCGGGATCAAGACCGCCAACGCCACCGTGTACCTGATCGACAAGGTGCTCGACCCGGCCAAGGCCTGAGCCTCCTGGTCACCGGTTGCTGCTAACGGGTGATTGCCCGGCGGGCCGGATCGGCACGGGCGGTGACCGGCGCACACTGGACCGGGCAGGTGCTGGCTGGGTCGAGGGTGGGAGTTGCAGATGGCGTCGGTCGCCGCGGGCAGCAGGCTGGTGGTGCGCTCGGGCGAGGTCGGCGTGACGTTGCGGGTACTGCGCGGCGTCGACGTGGGCCGAGCGGGCTGGGCCGTGCCGGTGCTGGCCGATCTGGAACACCTGAAAAGCCTGGTGGACGCCGGTCTGCGGGTGGTGGTGGAGATCCCGGCGGAAGACGGGCCGCTTCGCGTGGAGGCCGAACTCGTCGTCACCGAGGCCGATCTGACGTTGCGCGCACCGCGCGCCAGGCCCACCCGGGCGATCCGGGCGGCCGCGCTGACCGACCAACGACGCGAGAACGTCCGTGGGCCCGTGCAGTTGGAGTTCCGCGGCACCCTGATGCAGAGGCCGCCGACCACTCCCCGCGGCCGTCGGCGCAGCCCCGGCTACCTGGCCGCGCTGGGGCCGGGCGACGGCGCCCAGGCCGACCTGGTCGGCACCACCACCTCGGTCTCGGCCGGCGGAGTCTGCGTCGACCTGGAGCAGGGCCGGCCGCTGGCCGAAGGGCTCACCCTGTACGGCGAGATCACCCTGCCCAACGGCGATCTGGTGCCGGCCCTGCTCCTGGTGGTGGAGCAGACGCCACAGGGGTTCCGGGCCGAGTTCACCGACATCTCACCGATCGACTCCGAGCGCCTGGTGCGGTTGGTGTTCGACCGCGAGCGCAGCGGTCTGGCCAAGCGGGGTTGAGAAATGTCCCCGGACCTGCCGCGCGAGTCCGAGAGCTGGCTGGCTAGCCTGAGGCAATGAATCAGGTGGTGGCGGAAGCCCTTGCGCTGTGTGGTGTGATCGACGGGCACAACGACCTGCCCTGGGCCAGTCGCGAGGAACGTGGCTACGGCACGGACGGTCTGGACAGCTCGGTCGCGGGTCTGCAGACCGACGTCCCGCGGCTGCGGGCCGGCGGGGTGCAGGGGCAGTTCTGGTCGGTCTACGTGCCCTCCGACCTGGAGGGGGCGGCCGCGGTGCAGGCCACGCTCGAGCAGATCGACTTCGTGTACCGGCTGGTGGGTGAGCACCCGCAGCACTTCGCCCTGGCCCGCACCGCCGCCGAGGTCGAGCAGGCCCAGGGCGAGGGGCGGATCGCCTCGCTCCTCGGCGCCGAGGGCGGGCACTCGCTCAACGACTCTCCCGGCGTGCTGAGGATGTTCGCCCGGCTCGGGGTGCGCTACCTCACCCTCACCCACTTCGCCAACACCACCTGGGCCGACTCGGCCACCGACACCCCGGTGCACGGCGGGCTCAGCGAGCGCGGGGTGCAGTACGTACGCGAGATGAACCGGCTGGGCATGCTGGTCGACCTGTCGCACGTCTCGCACGCGACCATGCATCAGGCCTTGGACGTGTCCACCGCGCCGGTCATCTTCTCGCACTCCTCCTGCACTGCGCTCTCTTCCAGCGTGCGCAACGTCCCCGACGACGTCATCGCCCGTCTCCCCGAGAACGGCGGCGTGCAGATGGTCTCGTTCGTCTCGTCGTTCCTCTCGCAGGAGGCGGCAGACTGGTGGTACACCGACCGGAGCAGCCCAGAACCCCTGCCCACCATCGAACAGGCCGCTGACCACGTCGAACATGTCCGCTCCGTCGCCGGATTGGCGCACGTGGGTCTGGGCGGCGACTATGACGGCGCGCCCACGTTCCCGGCTGGGATGGAAGACGTGTCAGGCTATCCGAAGCTCCTGGAAGAGCTGGCGCGTCGGGGCTGGACCGCATCAGACCTGGCAGACCTGTGCGGACGCAACGTTTTACGGGTGTTGAGGCAGACCGACGAAGCGTTCTTGTCGGCTTCCGGCGGGCGTTTCCTCTGATTGTCTAATTGAGGACGCCCGCCACCACCGTGGCCTGGACGCTCGCCTCGAGCAGTGCGTCGGGTTCACAGAAGAGCGGGTTCACGTCGAGGGTCACGAGATCGGCTGGGCCGCCGCGGAACAGGTGGGTGGCCGAGCCGGTGACCGCGGCGGCACCCGAGGTGAACAGGGCCAGGGCCTCGGCGGCGTCGACGGCCTGCTCGGGGCCGAGAGCCTCGGCCCGGTCACGAACCCGGCGAGTGCGGGCCTGCCACATGCCGAACAGCGGGGACATCGGCGGGCCCGGCCCGTCGCTGCCGCCGCCGACCAGCACGTTGGCGTCCAGCCAGGCGCGCAGCGGGTTGGCCACGGCGGCTTCGGCCTCTCCGAGCCGGTCGATCAGCGCGGTGCCGAAGCTCCACTGCAGCGCCGGATGGGCCGAGACCGCCACGCCGAGACGGGCGGCCCGCTCCATCGCGGCCCGGCCCGGGGAGAGATAGCCGTGGATGATGTGAAAACCGGTGCCGCGGTAAGGTTGATCGCCAGTCCAGTTCAGTACCTCGAGGGTGTCCAGCACCGCGTCGATCGCGGCGTCGCCCACGGCGTGCACCCCCACCCCGCGCCCGTTCACCTCCGCCGCGCAGTGCGCCCGCAGCGTTTCCAGCATGATGCTCTGATTGCCGTGATAGCCGTCGGTTCCGGGCCACGGGGTGGAACGCCAGGCCGTACCCAGCGAACCCCCGCCGTCCAAGAACAGCTTGGTCGGACCGATCCGCAGCCACTCTTGGTCGAACGCGTCCAGGTTCTTGATCGCATCGGCAATCTTGTCAGGGCCGATCGCGTCGTCACCCCGCGGCATCACCACCGCCCGCTGCCGAAGCCGGTTGTTGCGGGCCGCGGCCACCCAGGCCGGGAGTTCGGCCAGGCTGACCGCCGGATCCATCGCCGTGGTGATGCCCAGACTGAGGAGCTCGGCCTGCCCTAATTCGATCCAGCGCTGCCGGGTGGCCAGATCCGGCTCGGGCTGAACCTTCCGGGCCAGATCGACGGCCGGATGCTCGATCAGCAGCCCGGTCGGCGAGCCGTCGGCGTCCCGCTCGATCCGCCCGCCAGGTGGGTCAGCCGTGGTTGCGTCGATCCCGGCTGCCTGTAGCACCGCAGTACTGACGATCGCGTCGTGCCCCTTGCGGTCGAGCACCACGTGACGCCCGGGGCAGGCCCGGTCGAGGTCGTGGCGGTCAGGCAGGCGCCGCTCGCTCAGGTCGATGGCTTCGAACTCGGCATCCGCCTCGATCCAGCCCGCATGCTGCTGACCGTATTCACTGAGGCGCTGGCCGATTTCAGCACCACTGCGGACGCCGGTCAGATCGCACCGATCGGCCCGCCGCCCGGCCCAGAGCACATGCACATGACTGTCGGTGAAGCCGGGTACCGTTGTTCCCGGAAGGTCGACCTCGCTCACCCGGCCACCCAGATCGGCCCGAACCCAGCCCGGGGAGCCCCAGTTCACGATCCGGCCGTCGCGCACCCCGACGGCCTCGACCACGGGAGGGATGCCACTGGCGAGCGGGGCGAGGGTGTGAATCGTGCCGGTGATGAGGGTGTCAGGCATGGGGGTCCACTCATGGCCGAGGGGCGGTCCGGATCACGGCTCGGTACTGCCGTTTGATGTGTTTGGTGGTGGGTGGGCCGTGTTGATGTGCGGGAACGGCGGTGTCGGTGTCGGGTGGGCAGTCGGGTGCGGGCCGCTGTGGGTGGTGCGGGGAGTGGTGCGGGTGACTGCGGGCGGTGCGGGCTGCTCTGAGCGGTGAGGGCGGCTGTGGTGGTGCGGGCTGCTGTGGGGTGGTGCGGGTGGCCGTGTGGTGGTGCGGTAGTGCGGGTGGCTGTGCGGTGCAGGTGGCTGGGGTGGTGCGGGCCGTTGTGGGTGGTGCGGGCGGCTCTGGTGGCGCGGTGGTTCTTGGGTTCGGGCCGGAGGTGATCTGGACGGCGGCGCGATCGGGTCTGCGATGGCGGGGCGGTGGTTTGGTGGTGAGTGGAGCCGTGGCAGTTATCGGTGTTCCCGGCGAGGCGGGCCTCAGTTCGCGGTGAAGACAGCACCCAGCCCGTCTGCGCGGGGGTCGGCTGCGGCCAAGAGTTTTCCTGCCTTCGACTGACTCGGTTGGGCCGGCTCAGCCTCCCTACCGGGTTGGGTTTGGCTACCCGGTTCGGCGTGGCTATCCGGTCCCGTCTGGCCGCCGGGGCGTGGCACCGCATCCAGCGCCCCATCCAGCGCCGCATTCAGCGCCCCGTCCGGCGCCGCGTCCAGCAGGGTGTCCGGTCGGGGGCGCCGATCCAGTCTGCAGGCCTGGACGTGGCCGGCGTCGTCGCGCTTGGTCTCTGAGGTCACCACGTCGAGCCCCAGGCTGTCGGCGGCTGCCTCCAGGGCTTCTGCTGTGGGCACCCCAGGCTCCAGGAGCAGGGTGGGGCGGGGCATGTCGATGTCCCGGGAGCCGATAACCCACCTCGGGCGGTCGAGTACGGCCCGCAGGTTCGGCGCCACCATCGCGTCCTCGGCCACCTGCGACAGGATCCACGCCTGGGCCCGGCCGCCCTGACAGCCCAGCGCGAGCACGCTCTCGTCCGACACCGCGATCACCGGGCACAGCGTGTGCGGTGGGCGGGCGCCGGGCCGGACCCGGCCGGGGTGGTCCGGGTCGATGCTGAAGGCCGAGCCGCGGTTGTGGAACACGATGCCGGTGCCCGGGTCGAGCAGGCCGGAGCCGAAGGTCTGGAACACGCTCTGGATCAGCGTGACCGCGCTGCCGTCCTCGGCCACGGCGGTCACGGCGACCGTGTCCCCGGCCGGTTTCGGGCCGGTGGGAAGAGCCTCGACCGACCGGGAGGCTGCTCCGAGCAACCCAGCCACATCGATCGGGCCCATGGCCGGATCGCCGAGGAGAGCGTCCCTACGTAGTTCTGCCTCGCGTGCGGCGGCCAGTCGTTCTGCGGGGGCAGCCGCGAGCACTGCCAGCAGAGCCGCCCCCTGACTGGGTGGGGGAGCGACTGACCAGACCACCCCGTCCTTAGTTGTTGAAAGTGGTTCGCAGACCTCGGGTTCGTGCGCCGCCAGATCGGATGCCCGCAGGGGGCTGCCGAACTTCTCCAGGGCCGCGGCTACGCGTTGCGACAGAGGTCCGGTGTAGAACGACTTCCAGTCTCCGGCGACTTCGGTGAGCGTGGCGGCCAGAACCGGCTGCCGCAGCGTCGCGCCGACGGGGAGCGGTTCGCCCGCCTCGTCGAGTACCAGCGCCGACAGGCCGGGATCCTGGCGGACCACGGCGAGGCGGTCGTGTGTACCCCGAGCCAGGCCGGGGCTCACGGCCACGCCGTCGCGGGCAAGCCCGATCGCGGGCTGGAGCAGATCGCCCAGCGGCAGGCGGGCGCCCAGTTCGGCCAGTCGGGCCCAGCCCGCCACCACGCCCGGAACGGTGATGGCCAGTGGCCCACCGGGCGGCATCCGGTCCAGCCCGGCAACCGCCGTCACGTCGAATCCGGCGGCTGCCGCCCCGGCCGAGAGCACGGCGCGGACCTCGCCGTCGGGGGAGCGGAAGAGCGCGATCAGGTCACCGCCGATCGAGCACTGGTGCGGGTAGGCCACGGTCAGGGCGGCAGCGGCGGCGATCGCCGCGTCTACCGCCCCACCCCCCTTGCTCACCACGGCCTCGGCGGCGGTGACCGCGTCGGAGTGGGGGGCCGCGATCGCTACACCAGTCATCTCGGTTTCCTTACCTCAGCGCTCGATCAGGATGGCCCGGGTGAACGAGCCGTCGGCGTCGACCAGCTTGGCCGGCAGACACACCAACTCGTACTCCCCGGGGGCCACCTCGTCCAGGTCGGCGTTCTCCAGGATCAGCACGTTCGCGTTGAGCAGCACGTGGTGGGAGTCCCAGGTGTCGGTGCGGGTGTGGTGCTCCAGGGTCATGTAGTCGGTGCCGATCAGCTCGACCTCGTTGGCCACCAGCCACTTGGCCGCCTCCGGGCCCACGCCCACCCAGGTCTCGGCGCGCTCGGTCTGCTTGAGCGGGCCGGCCGAGTTGGTGGTCTTCAGCAGGACGCGCTTGTGCCCGGCCACCCCGGCGGCCTCCAAGTGCTCGGGCAGCACCTCGCCTTCCACGTGCGTCAGGTCCGCCACGATGCACGGGCCCACCAGGGAGTAGAGCGAGACCTTGTCGATCGGGGTGGCACCGTCGACGAAGTGCGCGGGCGCGTCCACGTGGGTGCCGGTGTGAGCGCCGATGCGCCAGCGAGTCACGTTGCTGGCGTCGCCGTTCGCCACCGACTCGACCACCTCGACCTCGGGCTTGCGGCCCCAGTGCAGCATCTTCGGGTGGATGGGCAGGGTGATGTCGTAGATCTTCATGCGGGTTCCTTCCTAGACGCTGGGGCGGTGCGTGGGGTCGGGCCAGGACTCGGCCACGGCCTTGGCCACCGCCTCGGCGGTGGTGCGTACGCACCGTTCGAACTCGGTCTTGCCATGGTCGGGGTCGGCCTCGGCCACCTCGCGGCCCCACACGCCGGTGTCGCTGACCTGGTCCATCCGGTAGTCCCAGAACGAGTCCACGTCCACGTGGGAAGTGGCCCTCTCCATGTGCACCAGTTCGGGGTGCAGGTGCAGCATCACCGAGGTCTCGAAGAAGTTGGCGTGCATCAGGCCCCGGCCGAACTGCACCCGGCCGTTCACTTCGGGGCCGGGGTACATGGTCACGTAGCCCAGCGCCCGCACCCGGGCGTCCTTGTGCCGCACCCGCAGCTTCTCAGCGGTCACGTCGAGCGAACCGTTGTTCCAGATGTGCCCGTTCAGCAGAACGAACTGTCGTACGCCCGAGGCGTACAGCGAGTCGATCAGGTCTTCCATCACCGCGATCAGCGTCTCGGGGCGCAGCGCCACCGTGCCGGGGAAGTCGCCGTGCGAACCGGAGACCCCGTAGGTGACCGGCGGGAGCACCGGGACGCCGGTGAGGGCCGAGACCCCCTCGGCCACGGCCTGGCAGATCAGCGTGTCCACGGCCAGGGGCAGGTGCGGGCCGTGTTGCTCGATCGCCCCCACCGGGATGATCACGGCGTCGGTGCGTTTCACCACCTCGCCGGCTTCCGGCCAGGTCTGTTGTTCCCAACGCACCGGGCTGCCAGTGCCACCCGAGCCACCCAAGTCGCTCACGAACGTCCTCCATTCACCATTTGCGTCTGCTCTTCTCCGGCAGGAGATCGAGCGCGGCGTAAGCCTTGATCTCTTCGCCCGCGGTCACCCAGACCCGCGCGTCGGGGCAGTAGTCGCTGATCAGTTCCCGGCACACCCCGCAGGGGGCGATGACTCGGAACCGGTCGGCGGGTTTGATCTGGACCGACACCACGGCCTCGATAGACAGCACGCCCGCGCCCACGGCCGTCCCCATGGCCACCCCCTCAGCGCAGATCGAACTACGTCGGCAGGAACCCTCCACGTGTACGCCGGTGTGGATGGCGCCGTCGCTCGTCCGCAAAGCCGTGGCGACTTCGTGGCGACCGTCCACCCAGACCCGGCCCAGGACGTCCTGGGCCCGTTCGAGCAGTTCGACGTCGGCCGCGGACATGGCCGAAGGGGCCACCAGGCGGGTGATCACAGACCGAGGATCTTCGCGAAGTTGCCGCCCTCGACCAGGGCCCGGTCGGCCTCGTCGGGGATCGCCTTGGCGATCTTCATCCGCTCCAGGTCGAAGTCCGAACCCGGCCACTCGCTGCCCAGCAGGATCTTCTCGGCGCCGAGCCGGGCGTAGGCCCGCTTCACGTCGCTCATCAGGGTGGCCGAGGTCTCCAGGTACACGTGCGGCTGGCGCTCGGCCACGATGATCGCCTCGGGCACGTTCCAGACCGCGCCCATGTGCGCGATGATCGTGGGCACGCCCGGGTGGTCCTTGGCGATCTCCTCGATCGCCAGCGGGGCGCAGAACGCGTCGTCGAGCGCGTTGATCAGCACCGGGAGGCCCAGCTCGGCGCACTTCTCGAAGACCGGGTCGAGCAGGCCGTGGTCGGCCACGTGGTAGCCGTGCATGCTCGGGTGCAGCTTCAGGCCCTTCAGGCCGGCCGCGGCGAACCGCTCGATCTCCTCCAGGGCGTTGTCGGCCTGGGGCATCACCTGGCCGAAACCGATGAACCGGTCGGGGAACTCGGCGACCATGCCGATCAGGAAGTCGTTCTCGATGCGCTGGGCCAGCGAGCACACCATCGCCATGTCCACCCCGGCGGCGTCCATCCGGGTCAGGATCCGCTGCGGGTCGAAGGGCACGTGGGCCGGGGGCTTCTCGCCCGGCCGGGCGCCGGTCAGGTAGTCGGAGCGGCCCCGGACGTCCTGGGTGGTGTTGTAGGCATCAATGATCACTGTGGGCGTGCTCCTTGCTGGTTTCCAGACCTGCTGTGGCTAGCGGAAAATGACAACGGACGCTTCGTCCCGGCTCGAGTTCCCGCAGCACCGGTTGCTCGGTGCGGCACAGGTCGGTGACCTTGGGGCAGCGGGTGGAGAACAGGCACCCGCTGGGCGGGTCGGCCGGGTCCGGCGGGTCGCCCGGCAACTGGGCCGGCCGGGATTCGGCCTTGGCCGTGACCCGGGGCACCGAGGCCAGCAGGGCACTGCTGTAGGGGTGCGCCGGGCCGGCGAAGAACGCGTCGCGCTCGGCGACCTCGATGATCTGCCCCAGGTACATCACCGCCACCCGGTCGGCCAGCTGCCGCACCACGCCCAGGTCGTGCGAGATGAACAGGCAGGTCAGCCGGCTCTCCTCGGTCAGGTCGGCGAGCAGGTTGACCACCTGGGCCTGGATCGAGACGTCGAGGGCGGAGACCGGCTCGTCGGCCACCACGAACCGGGGCGAGGGGGCCAGGGCCCGGGCGATGGCGATGCGCTGTCGCTGACCGCCGGAGAACTCCCGCGGGCGGCGGTGCCCGGCCTCGCGGCCCAGGCCGACCAGGTCGAGCAGTTCGCCGGCGCGGTCCTCGGCCTCGGCGCGGGTGGCGCCGCGAGCCCGCATCACCGGCTCGGCGATGATGTCGACGATCTTCCGGCGCGGGTTGAGCGAGCCGAACGGGTCCTGGAAGATCATCTGCAGGTCGGCCCAGACCCGGCGCAGCGCGGCCCCGCGCAGGTGGGTGATGTCCAGCCCGAGGAAGTCGATCCGCCCGGCCTGGGGCTCGATCGCCCGCAGCACGGCCCGGCCGAGACTGGACTTTCCGCAGCCGGACTCGCCGACCAGGCCGAGGGTCTCACCCTCGGCGATCTCCAGGTCGACGTCGCGCACGGCCCGCACCCGGCGGCCGCCCGGGCGGGTGTACTCGACCCGCAGGCCGGTCAGCTTCAGCAGCGGGGTGCTCATGCCGCACCGGCCTTCCGGGCCTCGTCGTTGCGCAGGCAGGCGTCCAGGTGACCCGGTTCGCCGTGCCGCTGCTCCAGTTCCGGCCGCTGGGTGCAGCCGTCTTCGGCCTGCGGGCAACGCGGGGCGAAAGCGCAGCCCTCGGGCCGGTTCACACCGGTGAGCGGGCTGCCGGGGATGGCCCTGAGCCGCTTCGGCCGGGGGCCCTCGATCCGCGGCATGGAGTTGAGCAGACCGATCGTGTACGGGTGCTGCGGGTTGCCCAGCACCTCGTCGCGGGTGCCGATCTCGACGATCCGCCCCGCGTACATCACCGCGATCCGGTCGGCCACCTCGGCCACCACGCCCAGGTCGTGGGTGATCAGCACGATCGCGCTGCCGTGCTCGGACTGCATCCGCTTCAGCAGGGCCAGCACCTGGGCCTGGATGGTCACGTCGAGGGCGGTGGTGGGCTCGTCGGCGATCAGCACCCCCGGGTCGTTGGCCAGCGCGATGGCGATCATCACGCGCTGGCGCATGCCCCCGGAGAGCTGGTGCGGGTAGGCCCGGGCGCTCTGGGCCGGGTTGGCGATACCCACGTCCCGGAGCAGGTCCTCGGCCTTGCGGGTGGCGTCGGCCTTGCTGATGTCCTGGTGCTGCCGGATCATCTCGGCCACCTGCCGGCCCACCCGCTGCACCGGGTTCAGGGCCGCCAGCGCGTCCTGGAACACCACGGCGATACCGGCCCCGCGAATCTTCTGCAGCTGCCGGGTGTTCGCCGCGACAAGGTCGGTGCCCTGGTAGTCGGCGGTGCCCGAGATGTGGCTGCGGGGGCCGCGGTTGAGCCCGGTCAGGCCCATGGTCAGGGCGGACTTGCCCGAGCCGGACTCGCCGACCAGCGCCAGCAGTTCGCCGGCCTGCAGGTCGAGGCTCACCCCGTTCACCGCGGGCAGCCGGCCGGCCGGTACGTCGAACTCGACCCTGAGGTCGCGGATGCTGAGAACGGTGCTCACGAGAGCGCTTCCGCGGCCTCGTCGATCAGGTCGGCGACCCGGCCCGGGCTGACCTGCGGCACGAAGTGGCTGCCGTCCACGTCGTAGGTGGGGCCGCCGATCCGTGCCGCCATGTCGCGCTGGGTGTCCACCCGAAGGGTCTTGTCCTGGGCGGCGACCAGGTACCAGGCCGGCTTCGCCCGCCAGGCGGGGGAGGCGGACTTCTGCTCGAAGATCAGGTTGGAGCTCTTGCGGGACTCGCCGTCCCAGACCGTACGGCGCTCTTCCGGCAGGTCCCAGGCGATCTCCGCGTAGTACTCCGGCGTGCGTTGGGAGAACCACTCGCCGTTCGGCCCGCGGCCCATGTGCTTGCTCACCGGTGCTTCGGGATAGTTCACCAGGATGTCCTGGATCGACTCGCCCTCGTCCGGCGCCCAGGCCGCCACGTAGACCAGACCTTTGACCCTCGGGTGGTGGCCGGCTCCGGTGATCACCGCCCCGCCGTAGGAGTGGCCGACCAGCAGGACGTCTTCGGTGGTGTTTTCGTCGATCCACGCCGTGGTGGTGGCGATGTCGTCCTCAAGGGAGGTCAACGGATTGGTGACCGCCGTGACCGCGTGCCCACGTTCGTCCACCATTGGAAGCACCAGGGTCCAGGTGGTGGGGGTACCGCCGGCGCCGTGCACGAGAACGATTTCCATCTCAGCTCTCTCCCAGCCGCGGGTCCAGCACCAGGTACAGGACGTCCACGGCCGCATTGACCAAAGTGAACAGGAGGGCGATCGCGAGGGCGGCGCCCTGCACGACCGGGTAGTCGCGCTGCAGCACCGCGTCGACCAGCAGCACGCCCACGCCGGGGTAGGAGAAGACGGTCTCGGTGACCGTGGAACCGCCCAGCAGAGTGCCGAACTGGAGGCCGAGCACGGTGATGATCGGCAGTGCGGAGTTGCGCAGCACGTGCCGGCGCACCACCTGCTGCTCGTCCAGGCCCTTCATCTGCGCGGTGCGCACGAAGTCGTCGCCGAGCACCTCCAGCACGCTGGCCCGCACGATCCGGGTGATGAAACCCGCGGTGGACAGGGCCAGGGTGGAGGCGGGCAGGATCAGGTGCTGCATCCACGGCCAGATCAGCTCGGGCCGGTCCTGCAGGATCGCGTCGAGCAGGACGAAGTTGGTGAACGGGTCGTACTCCAGGCGGTTGGGCACCCGGCCGATCACCGGCAGCCAGCCCAGCCACACGCCGAACACCACGATGCCGAGCACGCCCAGGGCGAACCAGGGCAGGCTGAAGGTGACGGTGGCGGCGGCCCGGGTGGCGGTGTCCACCCAGGTGTCCTTGCGCAGCGCCGCCCACAACCCGGTGACGCCGCCGATCGCGACCGCGATCAGCATGGCCGCCACGGTCAGCTCGATCGTGGCCGGCAGCGCGTTGCCGATCAGGCCGAGCACGTCGTTGCCACCGAAGTAGGACTCGCCGAAGTCGCCGCTCAGCAGGTCTTTCAGATAGATCAGGTACTGCTCGGGCAGCGACTTGTCCAGACCCAGGTTGCGGGTGATCTCCTCGGCGTTGGCGGTGATCTGCGCCGCGGTCTGGTCCGAGGCGCCGCCCGCAGCCAGGGATTTGGCGGGCGATCCGGGCAGCAGCCGCAGGGCCACGAAGACCAGGGTGGCCAGCGCCCACAGCACCAGAGGTACCGTGAGCAGGCGCAGCGCGATCATCCGAGGCAAGCCGGTGGTGGCCCGCTGCAGGCGTTTACCGGGCTGCTTGGCCGAAACCCGGGAGACTGGAGCGATGGTCACGTGAGCCCCCGGGGGTCGAGCGCGTCGCGCAGGTCGTCACCGGCGAAGTTGCAGGCGACCACGAAGATCAGGGTGGCGGTGGCGGGCAGCACGGTCAGCGACGGGGTGGTGAGCACGAACTCCTGCCCGGCCTGCACCATGTTTCCCCAGTCGGGGGTGCTCGGCGGGATGCCCAGCCCGAGGTAGGAAAGACCGGCCGCGAACCCGGCGGCGATCGAGAGGGTCATGACCACCTGCGCCATCATCGGCCCGGCGATGTTCGGCAGGATCTCCTGCAGCATGATCCGTGGGCCCCGGCTGCCGCCCAGCTTCGACGCCAGCACGTAGTCGCGGGCCGCCTCCCGCGCGCTCAGCGCCCGGGCCAGCCGGGCCAGCCCCGGCGCCAGCGAGACCCCGATGCCGATCACCAGCGTGGTCGGGCCGGCCCCGGCGCCGGCCACCAGCAGGATGATCAGCAGGATCGACGGGAAGGCCAGGGCCAGGTCGACCGTGCGCATCACGGCCTGGTCGACCAGACCGCCGAAGTACCCGGCGGCCACCCCCACCAGCAGGCCGATCAGCGTGGCCAGGGCGGTGGCCAGCACGGCCACGGTGAGCAGCGGCCGGGAGCCGTGCACCAGCCGGGCCAGCACGTCACGGCCCAGGTCGTCGGTGCCCAGCAGGTGCCCGCCGCTGCCGATCGGCAGCAACGGGTCGCTGCTCTGGCGCACCGGGTCGGCGCTGACCAGCAACGGGCCGAACAGCGCGACGAGGACGAAGAACGCCAGGATCAGCCACGACAGCATCGACAGCCAGTTCGTGGCGATCCGGCGGTTCCTCAGCAGGTCAGACACTCGCCTTCTCCATGAAGCACCGGTGGTTGCCCAGCGCGTTGGGGCTGATGCCCTGGACGTTCGCGCCGCTGACCACCGGGTTGGTGGAGTAGGCGAGCATCACCAGCGTCATGTACTGCTCGGCCCAGCGGCGCTGGATGTCGCTGTAGGTGGCCGTGCGCTCGTCGCCGACCTCGAGGTTCTTGGCCGCGAACAGTTCGTCGGCGAACTTCTCGGCGCCCTTCAGGGTGACCATGCCGGTGGCGTAGTCGCCGTAGACGCCGGACGGGCTGGCCATCGAGCCGACCATGTTGTCCGGGTCGGGGACGTAGGAGTTGCGCTCCCAGATCATCAGGTCGTGGGCGTCGTCCTCGGGATCGGTGACCCGCCCGAAGTAGGTGGCCGGGTCGACCGAGGTGACCTCGACCTTCAGCCCGATGTCGGTGAGGTTCTGCTCGACGATCTGCTGGGCCTTGGGGTGCCAGCTGTCGCTGGCCGCCATCAGGTGCACGGTGCGCCCGGTGGCGCCGGCCTGCTCGATCAGCTGCTTGGCCTTCGCCGGGTCGTAGGCGCTGAGGTCGGCCAGGCTCGGGTCGTAGCCGTCCTGCGAGGGCGGGATGGTGTAACCCTCCGGCAGCTGGGCCTTTCCGAAGAACGCCTGGGAGACGATGGCCTCCCGGTTGACCGCCAGGTTGATCGCCTGGCGGACCTCCAGCTCGGTGATCCGGCGGGCGTCGATCAGCATGATCGCGTCGAAGCCCATGGTGGTGTCCTGCACGGTGACCGCGTCGTTCTTCTCCAGCGACTGCAGCGAGGAGTACGGGGTGAACTGGGTGGCCGAGATGTCGCCCGAGATGAGCGAGTTCACGATCGTGGAGGGATCGGTGACCTGCTGCAGGACGAGGCGGTCGATCGGCGGGCGGCCGAGCCGGAAGCCGTCGAACGCCTCGAGCACGACCGACTGGCCGGGGGTGGCCGAGACGAACTTGAACGGGCCGGTGCCGACCAGCGCCTTGCCGATGTCCGAACCGGCCTTGTCCAGAGCGGCTTTGGAGATGATCCGGCCGCCGATGTCGGACAGGTCGGAGAGCATCATCCGGTCCGGCACGCCGAGCACGATCTGGACGGTGAGGTCGTCGGGGGCGGTCAGCGACTTGACGTTGTCGCCGAGGCTGCGCAGCGGGCGGGAGGAGCCCTCGGGGAGGGTCTTGTCGTTCTCGTCGAACTGCCGGCCGAGGCTGGCGAGCACGTCGGCGGAGGTGAAATCGGTTCCGTCGTGGAACTTCACCCCGCTGCGGAGCTTGAAGGTGTAGGTGAGCTGGTCGTCCGAGACCTCCCAGGACTCGGCCAGGTCCGGCTGCGGCTCGTTGCTCTCGAAGTCGATGAAGGTGAGGCCGCGGCAGATGCAGTCGACCGCCATCCAGTCGCCGAGGGTGGTGTAGAACGCCGGGTCGTTCACCGCGCTGGTGCCGTCGACGGCGAGCGTGAGTGTGCCCCCGGTCCGGTTCTCGCCGGCCTCGGCGGTGTCGTCGCCCGCGGCCACGCCGCAGGCCGAGAGCAGGCCGCTGAGGCCGAAGGTCAGGCCCATCCCGAGAAGGCCGGCTCCACGGAGCATGGTCCTTCGCGAGACGTCTTCGGGGGTGGATCCGGAGGACGGCTGGGGTGCGGCGCTGGCGGGTCGCGGCATGAGAGCTCCTACGAGACGGGCAGGTCGGCAGGGGACAGCCTGGATAGCAATCGACGCAGATTGGATCCATCTATGAAGGGAACGTATCCTGAATAGGAGGTCGCGTCTAGAGTGATCTGCGAGGCCGCGGAGGGTTGGGTGGTGCTTCTGGTGCGCCAGCCTTGGGCTGTTAGGGGTGGCGTCGGGGCTCGGGGCTCGGGGCTCGGGGCTCGGGGCTGGTGGGTGCCCGCCGGGGTGGTCGGGAGCTAATTCGCGGTTGGTCTGGGTGTGGGTCGAGGCGGGAGCGTCCCGACCGTGCTGCCGCACTGGTCTGCGTCGACCCGGGGCGAACGCCGGTGGCCCGTGAGGCGGTGCGTACCGGCGGGGTGCACCTGGCGCCACGAGTGGGTACGAACCTGGCACTCGTGAACGCCTGCCTCTACGTGATAACAGGCTTTTGATCGATTGTTCAGGCGCCTAGGTATGAATAAGGAGCCTTATAGCGACACTTTGTTGAGGTGTAGGCCGTAGATCGTTCCGGCCTTGCCGCTGGGTCTCGATGAGAGGTGGCCCGTGACTTGCTTATCGCTGCGTTTCGGAACGCAGGGGTAGGTCAGGGGCGGGGTAGGGCGGTCTGGATCTCGGTGAGGATGCGGGCCCAGGGGAGGCCGGGTTCCTGGCGGGGGGAAGTAAGGGGCCACCAGTGTTCGCCGGTCAGCAGGTGCACGTCGGCCGCGCGTAGGGCGGCGATGTGACCGGGCCAGGCGGGGTGGCGGGTGTGGGCGAGGTTGATGCAAGGGAACAGCACCACCGGCACGTCGGGGCGGCCGATCATCTCGTTGGCCGCGGTCATGGCCTGGTTGTCGCTGATGCCCAGGGCCAGCTTGGCCACGGCGTTCGCGGTTGCCGGAACCACCGCGCAGACATCCGGTTCGGGGTGGGGGCGGGGTTGGCCGGGGCGACGGGAGGTCCAGCGCACCGGCAGACCGGTGAGCTCGGCCAGTGCTTCGGCCTCGCCGTCTTCCGAGAGCCAGGTGCCGGCCGTGGGGGTCAGCGTGATCGCGACCTGCCAGCCCGCCTCGGCCAGGGGTTCGACCAGGCCGGGGCGGAGTCCGGCCAGACCCCCGGCGGCGCAGGCGATCAGGCTCAGGACGGGCACGTCAGCTGTCCCAGCGGAACCAGCGGATCGTGGCCGCAGTGCCCGCGGCGGTCCAGGCGGAGAGGATCAGAAGGTCGGCCCAGGGCCAGGTTCCGTCGGTCAGGGCCACGCGCAGGCCGTCGCCGAGCGCACCGGAGGGCAGCCAGCGCACCACGTCGCCCAGCGGCCCGAGCTGGTCGGCGGCCAGCACCACGCCGCCGCCGGCCAGCAGCAGCACCCAGATCAGGTTGGCCGCGGCCAGGACGGCCTCGGCGCGCAGGGTCCCGGCCAGCAGCAGGCCCAGGCTGACGAACGCGGCCGAGCCCAGCACCCCGACCAGCAGGGCGGGCAGCAGGCCGGAGGCGGCCGGGTGCCAGCCCAGGGCCAGGCCGACCGCACCGAGCAGGACCACCTGGATCGCCGAGACCGCGGCCACCGCGCCGAGGCGGCCGGCGATCAGCCCGGAGCGGCCCAGGGGAGTGGTGCCCAGCAGACGCAGCAGGCCGGCCCGGCGGTCGAAGCCGGTGCTGATCGCCTGGCCGGTGAACGAGGTCGAGATCAGGGCCAGCGCCAGCACACCCGGGGTGGCCAGGTCGATGCGGCGGCCCTCGCCCAGGTCGACCACTCCGCTGCGGGCCAGGCCGGCCAGCACGAACAACGGCAGGATCACGGTGAGCAGGAGCTGCTCACCGTTGCGGAGCATGGCCAGGGCGTCGAACCGGGCCTGGGCCAGCACCCGGCGCAGCGGCGGGGCCGCGCGCTCGTCACCGTCGCCGCTGAGCGCCGTCTGGGAACCGGGCACCGTCATCTCCAGAGCACTCACGCCCCGACCACCCCTACGACCTGTGCGGCGCCGGAGCGGCGGGCGGCGATCTCCAGGAACACGTCTTCCAGACTCCTCCGGCCGAGCACCAGACCCTCGGGCATGATCCCCAGCCGGGCGCACCACGCGGTGGTGGCGGCCACGTCGCCGGGGAGCAGATGGGCCTCAGGGGTGCGGTTCGCGACCACGTAGTGACCGGGCCGCACCTCGGTGGCAGCGATCCCGGCGGACAGCAGGGGGGCCAGTTCGGTCAGGTCCAGACCGGCCGGCGCCCCGAAACTCAGGGTGCGTTCGGTTCCGCCGGTGAGTTCGCCCGGCGTGCCCGCGGCGACCACCCGGCCCTCGGCCATCAGCACCACGTGGTCGGCCAGCCGCTCCGCCTCGTCGAGCAGGTGCGTGGTCAGGACCACGGCCACCCCCGAACGGCGTAACCGGCCGATCAGCTCCCAGACCGCGATCCGGGCCTGCGGGTCGAGACCGGCGGTGGGCTCGTCGAGGAAGGCCACGTCGGGGCGGCCGACCAGGGCCACCGCCAGGGCCAGGCGCTGACGCTCGCCGCCGGACAGGCGGCGCACCGGGGTACGCAGCCGGGAACCCAGGTCGAGGGTCTCGACCAGGTCCTTCACCGGGTGCGGCCGGGCGTACATCGCGGCGGCCAGTTCGAGGACGTCGCCGGCCCGGGCGGCCTGGGGCATGCCGCCGTCCTGCAGCATCACGCCGACCCGGGGGCGCAGCCAGGCACCGTCGGTGACCGGGTCGCGGCCCAGCACGCGCACGCTGCCCCCGTCGGGCCGGCGCAGCCCCTCGCAGCACTCGATGGTGCTGGTCTTGCCGGCGCCGTTGAGCCCGAGGACGGCGGTGACCGCTCCGGCGGCGGCGGTGAACGAGGCGCCGTCGACGGCGACCTTCGTCCCGTAACGCTTCACCAGGGCGCTCACCTCGACGGCGGCACCGTTGGCCCCGGTGCTGCCCGAGGATGACGCTGGAGAACCTGGCACACCTCCACCATAGGGAAGAGCGCCGGACGCGGTGGCTCCGGCCCCGCACGGCGGGCCCGGCAATTCGTGGTTTCCTTGTGCGGCACGGGTTCCGGGACGGTGGTAGTTAGGTTTACCTTCCGTGACGCACCAGACAGAACTGGTGAGCGCCTGCCCCGGCGGATCGGCTTGAGCCGGGCGCCGAATAACGTCACACTGATGTGGTGGAAATGGCGGAGACTGATCTGGACGATCGGACGGAGGACCGGGGGACCCGTGACCGGGTCTCCCGCGAGATCCTCCATCACGGTCCGGTCACCGCAAGTGATCTGGCGGGCACGCTGGGGCTGACGCCCGCGGCGGTGCGCCGTCATCTCGACACCCTGACCGAACAGGGCCTGGTCTGCACCTGGGACCCGCCGGAGGGAGCTCCGCGGCGCCGGGGCCGTCCGGCCCGCCTGTTCGTGCTCACCGACACCGGCCACTCGGCCATGTCGACCGCCTACGACGACCTGGCCGTCCACCTGCTGGAGTTCCTGGCCGAGACGGCCGGGCCCGAGGCGGTGCGCGAGTTCGCCACCGTGCGGGCCGAGCGGCTGGCCCAGCGGTACCGGCCGGCCGTCGAGGCCGCCGGGGCCGATCCGCTCCACCGGGCCGGGGCCCTGGCCCAGGCCCTCAGCACCGACGGGTACGCCGCCAGCGTCCGCTCCGTGGAGGAGCGGGGCCGGCGGGGCGAGACCCAGGTCACCGGCAAGCAGCTCTGCCAGGGGCACTGCCCGGTGCAGCAGGTCGCGGCGCAGTTCCCGCAGCTGTGCGAGGCCGAGACGCACGCGTTCTCCAGTCTTCTGGGGGTCCACGTGCAGCGTCTGGCCACGCTGGCGCACGGCGAGCACGTCTGCACCACCCACATCCCTCTGAGCGCGGTCACCTCCAAGCTCAGCCAGAACCCGAACACCAGCACCGCGACCAGCCGGCCGCCAGCACGCGTCGAGCCGGACGTCACATCTTGCGAGGAGAACGCAGCCGATGAGCACCGTTTCGCATCCTGAACTCGAGGGCCTCGGTAACTACGAGTTCGGCTGGGCCGACTCCGACGTCGCCGGAGCTGCCGCGCAGCGTGGCCTTTCCGAGGCCGTGGTGCGCGACATCTCGGCCAAGAAGAACGAGCCGGAGTGGATGCTGAACCAGCGTCTCAAGGGCCTGAAGCTGTTCGGCAAGAAGCCCATGCCGAGCTGGGGCTCCGACCTGTCGGGCATCGACTTCGACAACATCAAGTACTTCGTGCGCTCCACCGAGAAGCAGGCCACCTCCTGGGACGACCTGCCCGAGGACATCAAGAACACCTACGACAAGCTGGGGATCCCGGAGGCCGAGAAGCAGCGCCTGGTCGCCGGCGTCGCCGCCCAGTACGAGTCCGAGGTGGTCTACCACCAGATCAACGAGGAGCTCGAGAAGCAGGGCGTCATCTTCGTCGACACCGACACCGGCCTGCGCGAGTACCCGGAGCTCTTCCAGGAGTACTTCGGCACGGTGATCCCGGTGGGCGACAACAAGTTCGCCTCGCTGAACACCGCGGTCTGGTCCGGCGGCTCGTTCATCTACGTGCCCAAGGGCGTCCACGTCGAGATCCCGCTGCAGGCCTACTTCCGGATCAACACCGAGAACATGGGCCAGTTCGAGCGCACCCTGATCATCGCCGACGAGGGCTCGTACGTGCACTACGTCGAGGGCTGCACGGCGCCGATCTACAGCTCCGACTCGCTGCACTCGGCCGTGGTCGAGATCGTGGTCAAGAAGGACGCCCGGGTCCGGTACACGACCATCCAGAACTGGTCGAACAACGTGTACAACCTGGTCACCAAGCGGGCCACCGCGGCCGAGGGCGCCACCATGGAGTGGGTCGACGGCAACATCGGCTCCAAGGTCACCATGAAGTACCCGGCCATCTACCTGCTCGGCGAGCACGCCAAGGGCGAGACGCTGTCGATCGCGTTCGCCGGTGAGGGCCAGCACCAGGACGCCGGCGCCAAGATGGTGCACGCCGCCCCCCACACCTCCTCGAGCATCGTGTCGAAGTCGGTGGCCCGCGGCGGTGGCCGGACCTCCTACCGCGGCCTGATCCAGGTGCTCGAGGGCTCGCACCACTCGGCCAGCACCGTGCGCTGCGACGCGCTGCTGGTCGACACGATCAGCCGTTCCGACACCTACCCCTACGTGGACGTCCGCGAGGACGACGTCGCGATGGGTCACGAGGCCACGGTCTCGAAGGTGAGCGAGGACCAGCTGTTCTACCTGATGTCGCGCGGCATGACCGAGGAGGAGGCGATGGCGATGATCGTGCGCGGTTTCGTCGAGCCGATCGCCCGGGAGCTGCCGATGGAGTACGCGCTCGAGCTGAACCGCCTGATCGAGCTGCAGATGGAGGGCGCGGTCGGCTAGGTCCGCCCTGCCCCGCCTGCCCCACCCTCAAACCACAAGTAGAGAGCCATGACTGAGACTTACACGATCGAAGGCGGACCGGTCGAGCTGCACCGCTCGAGCTTCGACGTCGCGGACTTCCCGACGCCGACCGGGCGCGAGGAGGAGTGGCGGTTCACCCCGCTGGACCGGCTGCGCGGCCTGCTCGAGGACCAGCCCTCCGACGGCCACCTGACCTGGACCACCGACCTGCCCGAGGGCGTCGAGCTGACCACCGTCGGCGCCGGCGACCCGTTCCTGCGCACCCTGCCCAAGGTGTTCGACCGGGTCGGTGCGCTGGCCCTGCAGAACGCCAAGGACGGCGCCGTCGTCGTCCGGGTGAAGCAGAACGCCGAGCTCGACCGGCCGGTCGTGATCAAGCTGCACGGTGACGACAGCGACAAGATCGTCTGGGGCCACGTCGTCCTCGACGTCGGCGCCAACTCCCGCGCGCAGATCGTGATCGAGCACAGCGGCAGCGCCCGCTACTCCGGCGTGCTGTCGGTGCTCGTCGGCGACGGCGCCAGGCTCACGCTGGTGGGCGTGCAGGGCTGGGACCGGGACGCGGTCCACGCCCAGCACGTCAACGTGCGCCTGGGCAAGGACGCGACGATCGCCTCCACCCAGGTCACCCTGGGCGGCGACCTGGTCCGCTTCGTCGAGAACGTGGAGTACACCGGCCCGGGCGGCGACGCCGAGATGGCCGGCCTCTACATCGCCGACGCCGGGCAGCACCACGAGCACCGGCTCTTCGTCGACCACAGCGCCCCCAAGTGCCGCAGCAACGTGGTCTACAAGGGCGCGCTGCAGGGCGAGGGCGCGCACACGGTCTGGATCGGTGACGTGCTCATCCGCGCCTCGGCCGAGGGCACCGACACCTACGAGATGAACCGGAACCTGGTGCTGACCGACGGCACCCGGGCCGACTCGGTGCCGAACCTGGAGATCGAGACCGGCGAGATCCTCGGCGCCGGGCACGCCAGCACCACCGGCCGGTTCGACGACGAGCAGCTGTTCTACCTGCAGGCCCGCGGTATCCCGGAGGAGGAGGCCCGCCGCCTGGTGGTGCGCGGCTTCTTCGCCGAGCTGATCCACAAGATCGGCGTCCCCGACCTGCAGGAGCGCCTGCTCACCGCGATCGAGGCCGAGCTGGGCGGCGAGCCCGAGGCCGCGATCAGCGCGGTCACCGAGGACAGCAAGTGACCCGCGAGCGCGTCGCGTCACTGAACGACCTCACCCCGGGCGAGGCCGTGCAGGTGCGGGTCGGTGGCGAGCTCGTCGCGCTGGCCCGCCAGGCCAACGGCGACGTGCACGCGGTCGCCGACCTGTGCACGCACGCCGCCGTCTCGCTCTCCGAGGGAATGGTCGAGGACTGCACCATCGAGTGCTGGCTCCACGGCTCGGCCTTCGACCTGCGCACCGGCAAGCCCACCGCACTGCCCGCCATCACCCCGGTGGACGTGTACGCCGTCTCGGTCGAGGGGGACGACGTGTACGTCGACACCGACGTCATTGTGAACGCTGAAACTGCCAAGGAGAACTGAACCGTCATGGCCACACTGGAAATCCGCGACCTGCACGTCAGTGTCGAGACCGAGCAGGGCCCCAAGGAGATCCTGCGCGGCGTGGACCTGACCATCGCCTCCGGGCAGACGCACGCGATCATGGGCCCGAACGGCTCCGGCAAGTCCACCCTGGCGTACTCCATCGCCGGGCACCCGAAGTACACGATCACCTCCGGCACGGTCACGCTCGACGGCGAGGACCTGCTCGAGATGAGCGTGGACGAGCGCGCCCGGGCCGGCCTGTTCCTGGCCATGCAGTACCCGGTCGAGGTGGCCGGTGTCACCGTGTCGAACTTCCTGCGCACGGCCAAGACCGCGATCGACGGCAAGGCGCCGAGCCTGCGGCACTGGGTCAAGGACGTCAAGAGCGCGATGGACGACCTGAAGATGGACCCGGAGTTCGCCGAGCGCGACGTCAACCTGGGCTTCTCCGGCGGTGAGAAGAAGCGCCACGAGATCCTCCAGATGGAGCTGCTGAAGCCGAAGTTCGCGGTGCTCGACGAGACCGACTCGGGCCTCGACGTGGACGCGCTCAAGGTGGTCTCCGAGGGCGTCAACCGGGTGCGTGAGAACAGCGAGGTCGGCGTCCTGCTGATCACGCACTACACGCGGATCCTGCGCTACATCAAGCCGGACTTCGTGCACGTGTTCGTCGACGGCAAGGTGGCCGCCGAAGGCGGTCCCGAGCTGGCCGACGAGCTCGAGGCGAACGGGTACGACCGCTGGACCAGCGCGTCCGTCTGAGCAACAACCGATGGTGGACGTCCGTGCGCGCCTCGCGCACGGACGTCCCCAATTTCGATCTGAACACTAAGGATCCGACGTGACCCTCACGCACACCGAGGCCCAGCCCCTGGCCGCGGCCGAGGTAGAGGCGATCCGCGCGGACTTCCCGATCCTCCACCGCACGGTGGCGGACGGCGCGCAGCTGGTCTACCTCGACTCCGGTGCCACCTCGCAGCGCCCGAAGCAGGTGCTGCAGGCCGAGTACGACTTCGCCACCACCTCCTACGCCGCTGTCCATCGGGGCGCCCACACCCTGGCCGGCGAGGCCACCGACGCCTTCGAGGACGCTCGGGAGCGGGTCGCCGGATTCGTCGGCGTGCCCACCGAGGGCCTGGTCTGGCTGCGCAACGCCACCGAGGGCCTGAACCTGCTGGCCTTCGCGCTGACCGACCCCGAGGCCGGCCGGTACGCGCTGAGGCCGGGTGACGAGATCCTGGTCACCGAGCTGGAGCACCACGCCAACCTGGTGCCCTGGCAGCGGGCCGCGGCCCGCTCCGGCGCCACCCTGCGCTGGATCCCGCTCACCGACGACGGCCGGCTCGACCTGTCGGACATCGACGAACTGATCAGTTCCCGGACGAAGGTGCTCGCCTTCGCGCACGCCTCGAACGTTCTCGGTACGGTCACCCCGGTCGCCGAGCTGGCCGCCCGGGCCCGCGCGGTCGGCGCCCTCACCGTGCTCGACGCCTGCCAGTCGGTGCCGCACCTTCCGGTGAACCTGACCGAGCTGGGCGTCGACGCGGCCGTGTTCTCCGGACACAAGATGCTCGGCCCGACCGGGATCGGTGGCCTGGCCGCCCGTCCCGAACTGCTCGAGGCCCTGCCCCCGGTGTTCACCGGCGGGTCGATGGTCGAGCGGGTGACGATGCAGAGCACCACCTTCCGTGAGCCGCCCCAGCGCTTCGAGGCCGGTACCCCGCCGGTGGCGCAGGCGGTCGCGCTGCGCGCCGCGGTCGACTACCTGAGCAACGTGGGCATGGAGCGGATCGCGGCCCGCGAGCACCAGTTGGCCCAGCTCATGCTCGACGGCCTGGCCGGGGTCGAGGGCGTACGGGTGATCGGCCCGGCCGACGCCGCCGACCGCACCGCCACCGTGGCCTTCGAGGTCGAGGGCGTGCACCCGCACGACGTCGGCCAGGTGCTCGACGCGGCCGGGGTCGCGGTGCGGGTCGGCCACCACTGCGCCCAGCCGGTGCACCGGCGGTTCGGGGTCAACGCCTCCACCCGGGCCAGCGCCTATCTCTACACCACCGACGCCGACGTGGAGCGCTTCGTGCAGGCGCTCGGCACCGTCCGCGGATTCTTCGGCAGGAGCTGACGTGTCCTCTCTCGAAGCCCTCTACCAGCAGGTGATCCTGGATCACTCGAAGGAGAAGCACGGGCGCACCGACCTGGCCGACGACGCCGTTCTCGACCCGGCCAGCACCGTGCGCAGCCACCAGTACAACCCGCTGTGCGGTGACGAGGTCACCGTGCAGCTGACCCTCGGCGGGCAGCGCGTCGACGAGGTGGCCTGGACCGGTGAGGGCTGCTCGATCAGCCAGGCCGCCACCTCGGTGATGCACGACCTGATCGTCGGCAAGCCGGTGGACGAGGCCCGCGGCATCCTCGCCGACTACCGGGCCATGCTGCGCAGCCGCGGCACGGCCACCCCCGACGAGGAGGTGCTCGGCGACGCCGTGGCCTTCGCCGGGGTGAGCCGGCACGCCAACCGCGTCAAGTGCGCGATCCTGGGATGGACCGCCTTCGAGGACGCGTTGCTGCGTATCGAGGCCTCCCGCCAGGACAGCCCGACCGCTACAGCAAAGGAAGCGTCATGAGCGAGCAGGTAGTGGACACGAACCCGGCCGACCGGCCGGCCGACGTGGCCGACGTCGAGGAGGCGCTGCGCGACGTCGTCGACCCCGAGCTCGGCATCAACGTGGTCGACCTCGGGCTCGTCTACGGCATCACGATCGACCAGCACAACCACGCCACCATCGACATGACCCTGACGTCGGCGGCCTGCCCGCTGACCGACGTGATCGAGGACCAGGCCCAGACCGCGCTCGACCCGCTGGTCAAGGGCATGGCGATCAACTGGGTGTGGATGCCGCCGTGGGGCCCGGACAAGATCACCGACGACGGCCGCGAGCAGCTGCGGGCGCTGGGCTTCAACCTCTGATCCGCCGGTAGTACCCCGCCCGGCTCAATGAGGCCGGGCGGGCGGACGAAACACCCTGGGTGCAGGACATCTGGCGGCTCGTGGTGGCACCGAACCCGGTGCTCGACGACGTCGTCCGCCGGGAGCTCCTGGCCCAGTCGGCCCAGGCCTCCCGGCTGAGCGGTCTGCTCGGCCTGCCGGTGACCGCCGTGGTGTTCGTGGTGCTGGGGGCGAGCGGGGCCTCGGCCCGTCAGAGCCTGGTCTGGTCGGTCCTGGCGGTCGCGACGGCGGTCGTCTACGTGTTCGGGGTCGGCTGGCTGGTCGCCGGCCCGGGCCGCCCCTACCGCAGCCGGCTGGGCGCCTTCGTCGTGCTGCAGGGCGCGGGCGGCCTGAGCTGGGGGCTGCTGCCGGTGATCGTCGCGCCGGTCCCGGGCGAGCCCGCGGTGGTCTCGGTGTCGTGTGCGGCGACCACCCTGGCGGTCGCCGCGAACGTGGTCTTCGCCTCCGGCACCCCGCTGCCGTGGCTCTCCTTCCACCTCGGGGCGCTGCTGACCGCCACCCTCGGGCTGGTCGCCCACGGCGAGAGCGGGGTGGCCGCCCTGAACGGGCTGACCCTGCTGGCCGCCTTCTCGCTGGCCCGGTACATGTACCAGCAGGTGGCCCGGGCCCAGCTGGTCGCCCGCCAGAACGCGGTGCTGGCCAGCGACCTGCGGGCCGAGCGGGAGGCGGTGGAGCGGATCAACCTGGAGCTGTCCGAGGCCAACACCGAGCTGCGGCAGCAGGCCACCCGCGACCCGCTGACCCAGCTGCCCAACCGCACCCTCTTCTTCGACCACCTCGACCGCTCGATGCGGCACGGCCGGCGGAACGCCACCCCGGTCGCGGTGATCTACTTCGACCTGGACCGGTTCAAGGCGGTCAACGACGGCCTGGGGCACGGCGCCGGCGACGACCTGCTGTGCCAGGTGGCCGACCGGGTGACGGCGGTGCTGCGCAGCCCGGACGTGCTGGCCCGGCTCGGCGGTGACGAGTTCGTCGTGCTGACCCACGACTTCGGGGGCGGTGGGGCCCAGGTACCGACCGCTGTGGCCGAGCGGATCCGGCAGGTGCTGGAGGTGCCGTTCAGCCTGTCCGGCAACCCGGTGAGCATCTCCGGCAGCCTCGGGGTGGCGGTCGACGAGACCGGGCTGAGCGGCGAGGACCTGGTCGAACGCGCCGATCTGGCCCTGTACCGGGCCAAGCAGCAGGGCCGCAATCGGGTCAGTGAGTTCGACCAGACCCTCAATCGGCCGCGTCCGGGTGTCGAGTCCTGACGGGTGCAGGACATCTGGCAGCTGCTCCGGGCCCCGGACCCGGAACTCGACGATGTCGTGCGCCGGGAGCTGCTGGTCCAGTCCGCGGTCGCCGGGCGCCTGTGCAGCCTGCTGAGCGGCGGTCTGCTGGCCACCACGGATCTGGTGATGCTCTGGTCGCAGGGACCGACCGCCGGGCTGCTGGCCTGGAGCGCCCTGGCCGCCCTCTGGCTCACCGGGTACCACTGGCTGGTCCCGGCCCTGGTGATCCGCCCGGCCCGGGCCCGGCCCGGCGCCTCGACGGCTGCCCCCGCCGTGTGGTTCGTGCTCTTCCAGGCCGGGGCGGGCGCGATGTGGGGCAGTTCCGCGCTGTTCCTGCGGGCCGAGGAGGACAACCCGGTCCTGGCCGCGGCACCGGTGGTGGTCATGGTCATCATCAACTCCGCGAACCTGCTGTTCTGCGCCGCCACCCCCAACGCCTACCGGGCCTTCCACGTCAGCATCGTGCTCGTCGGGCTGGCCGGGCTGGCCTCGCAGCGGCTGTGGGGCCTGGCCGGCTACATCGTGTTCGCGGCGTTCGCCGCCCTGCCGGTGGCCCGGTACGGCTACCAGCAGGTGGCCGGGGCCATGCTGCTGGCCCGGCAGAACGCACTGCTGGCCGGTGAACTGCGGCAGGAACGCGAGTCGGTGGAGCAGGTGAACCTGCGGCTGTCCGAGGCCAACGCCGAACTGGAGCACAAGGCCACCCGGGACCCGCTGACCGGCCTGCCCAACCGCTCGCTGTTCTTCGACCACCTGGCCAGCGCCCTGGGCCGCAGCCGGGCCGGTGGGCGGGCGCTCGGGGTGATCTTCTTCGACCTCGACCGGTTCAAGATCGTCAACGACACCCTGGGCCACGGCGCCGGGGACGACCTGCTGCGCCAGGTCGGCGACCGGGTGGGCGGGGTGCTGCGCGGTTCCGACGTGCTGGCCCGGCTGGGCGGTGACGAGTTCGTCGTCCTGACCTCGGGGCAGAGCGAGCCGGCCGGGGTGGCGGAGCGGATCCGGGCCGTGCTGGAGGAGCCGTTCGACCTGGGGGAGCGGACGGTGCGGGTCTCGAGCAGTCTCGGGGTGGCCCTGGACGACGACGCCCTGGACGGCGAGCGCCTGGTCGAGCGCGCCGACGTGGCCCTGTACCGGGCCAAGGAGCTCGGCGGGAACCAGGTGGCGGTGTACGGGCCGGGGATGCGGGCCGGGACCGGGCGGATCGGGCGGATCGACGAGGAGCACCTGAACCGGTTGCTGGCCGGGCGGCCGCCGCCGCCCCTGCCCCGGCCGCGTCAGGACCCGGTGACCGACCGACCGCCCCCGCCGTAGGGCTCAATCGGGTGCCTGCGGATGTCGAGGCCTGAGGGGTGCAGGACATCTTGCAGGTGGTCCGGGCCCCGGACCCTGAACTCGACGATGTCGTCCGCCGGGAACTGCTGATCCAGTCGGGCGACGCGGCGCGGTTCAGCAACCTGCTCGGATTCGGCCTGCTGGGCACCGTCGACGCGATCATGCTGCTGTCCCAGGGCCCGACCACCGGCCTGGTGGTCTGGAGCCTGCTCTGCCTGGCCTGGCTGCTGATCTTCCAGTTCTTCGTGCCCGCCCTGGTCACCGGCCCGGCCCGGGCCCTGGAGGTGGGGCACTCACCGGCCCGGATCGCCCGCCGGTTCGCCCTCGGGCAGTGCGTCACCGGAGCGGCCTGGGGCAGCGGCTGCGTGTTCCTGCGGCCGGTCGAGGCGGCCCCCGAGCTGATCGCCGTCCCGATCACCGTGCTGGTGCTCGCCAACGCGGCCAACCTGCTGTTCTGCGCGGCCACCCCGGGCGCCTACCGCCTCTTCCACGCCTCCATCGTGCTGACCGGCGGGCTGGGCCTGGCCCTGCAGCAGAACTGGGGCCTGGTCGCGCTGGTCGTGTTCGGGGCCGGAGGAGCGCCACCGCTGGCCCGCTACGGCTACCAGCAGGTGGCCGGGGCCCGGCTCCTGGCCCGGCAGAACTCCCTGCTGGTGGGCGAGCTGCGGCAGGAGCGGGAGGCGGTGGAGCAGATGAACCTGCGCCTGGCCGAGGCCAACGCCGAGCTCAGGCACCAGGCCACCCGCGACCCGCTGACCGGCCTGCCCAACCGCGCGCTGTTCTCCGACCACCTGGCCAGCACCCTGGCCCGCAGCCGGCGGGCCGGGCGCACGCTCGGCATCATCTACTTCGACCTGGACAAGTTCAAGGCGGTCAACGACACCCTCGGCCACGGCGCCGGCGACGACCTGCTCTGCCAGGTCGGCCACCGGGTGACCGCCGTCCTGCGCAGCTCCGACGTGCTGGCCCGGCTCGGCGGCGACGAGTTCGTGGTGATCACCGCGGCCGGGGAGGCGCTCGCCGAGCGGATCCGGCGGGTCCTGGAGGAACCCTTCGGCCTGGCCGGGCGCACCGTGCGGATCAGCGCCAGCCTGGGCCTGGCGCTGGACGACGGCCGCCTCGGCACCGAGGAGCTGGTGGAGTTCGCCGACGTGGCGCTCTACCGGGCCAAGGAGCTGGGCCGCAACCGGGTGGTGGTGTTCGGCCCGGCCCTGCTCGACGGCGCCGGCCGGCGGGCCAGCCACCGGCCGGAGACTCAGAGCCCCATCGCCCCGAACGTGTCGCACTGGTCGATGTCACCGCTGGAGTAGCCGGTGGTGAACCACTGCTTGCGCTGGGCCGCCGAGCCGTGCGTCCAGGAGTCCTGGTCGACCGAGCCGGTGGCCTTCTTCTGGATCCGGTCGTCACCCACCGCCTCGGCCGCCTTCTGCGCCTCGGCGATGTTCTCCCGGGTCAGGTCGATCCCGCTGCTCTGCTGGTCGGCCAGGGTGGACCAGACCCCGGCGTAGCAGTCGGCCTGCAGCTCCATCGCCACCGAGTACTCGTTCTCGGCGTCCGGGTTGCTCTTCTGGGCCTGGCGGACCTGCTGCTCGGTGCCCAGCACGGTCTGCAGGTGGTGGCCGTACTCGTGGGCCACGATGTAGGCCTGCGCGAACTCCCCGGGCGCCCCGTACTCGCGCTGCAGCTGGTCGAGGAAGTCCAGGTCGAGGTAGATCTCCTCACCGGCCGGGCAGTAGAACGGCCCGACCTGCGCCGAGGCCTGCCCGCAGCCGGTGCTCACGGCGTCGGCGAAGAACACCAGCGAGGCGGGCCGGTACTCCAGGCCGCGCTTGCCGAACTCGTCCTCCCAGGTGTTGTCGGCGATGTCGTAGACCTTGATCAGCCGGCAGTCGGTGTACTTCTTCAGCGCCCCCTCGGCGTTGCACCGGTCGGACAGCTCCTCGCGCGACTCCTGCTGGCCGGTGCTGTTCGCGCTGCCCGCCCCCAGCTGCGGCAGCCCGCCGCCCTCGGGGGAGCCGCCGCCGAGCACCGCCACCAGCAGGTAGATCACCAGGCCGACCACCCCGGCGCCGCCACCGATGGCGGCCCCGCCGCGGCCCAGGCCGATCCCGCCGCCACCGCGCCGGTCGTCCACTCCACCGACGTCCACCCGATCGTCGTCGAACTCGATACCCACCGTTTTCCCCTGTCGCGTACTGGGCGGAGCTGCTCCGCACGGATATGCATTGGCGTACCGGCGAGGCCGCCCGCGTAGAATGCTGGGGCCACGTTTGGTCCGGTTCGACTGCTCACTGACAGGTAAGCACCGGGCGCAGGTTTCAGCCGTCCGAGATCTTCCCGCAGGAGTAGGTCCCACATGATCACCGCCAACGCCGTAGAGCTGCGCGCCGGCTCCCGCCTGCTGGTGGAGAACGCCACGTTCCGGGTCGGCCCGGGCCAGCGGGTCGGCCTCGTCGGCCGCAACGGGGCCGGCAAGACCACCCTGACCAAGGTGCTGGCGGGGGAGGGCCAGCCCGCGGCCGGGACGGTGTCCCGGACCGGCCAGATCGGCTACCTCCCGCAGGACCCGCGCACCGCCGACCTGTCGATCCTGGCCCGCGACCGGGTGCTCAGCGCCCGCAACCTCGACGACGTGATCCGCCGGATGCGCGAGACCGAGGGCGAGATGGCCAGCGTGGTCGACGAGACCCGGGACGCCGCGATGGAACGCTACTCCCGGCTGGAGGCCGAGTTCACGGCCGGCGGCGGTTACGCGGCCGAGAGCGAGGCGGCCACGATCTGCGCCAGCCTGAGCCTGCCCGACCGGGTGCTCGAGCAGCCGCTGGGCACCCTCTCGGGCGGTCAGCGCCGCCGGGTCGAGCTGGCCCGGATCCTGTTCTCGGGCTCCGACACCCTGCTGCTCGACGAGCCGACCAACCACCTGGACGCCGACTCGATCGCCTGGCTGCGCGACTTCCTCAAGGTCTGGAACGGCGGGCTGATCGTGATCAGCCACGACGTGGAGCTGCTGGAGGTGGTGGTGAACCAGGTCTACCACCTGGACGCCAACCGCTCCGCGCTGGACGTGTACAACGTGGGCTGGAAGAAGTACCTCGAGGCGCGCGAGACCGACGAGAAGCGCCGCCGCCGCGAGCGCCAGAACGCCGAGAAGAAGGCCTCGATCCTGCTCCAGCAGGCCGACAAGATGCGGGCCAAGGCCACCAAGGCCACCGCCGCGCAGAACATGGCCAAGCGGGCCGAGAAGCTGCTGTCCGGCCTGGAGGACACCCGTAAGGCCGACAAGGTGGCCAAGCTGCGCTTCCCGCAGCCGGCGCCGTGCGGGAAGACCCCGCTGACCGCCGAGGGGCTCAGCAAGAGCTACGGCAGCCTGGAGATCTTCACCGACGTCTCGCTGGCCATCGACCGCGGCTCCCGGGTGGTGGTGCTGGGCCTGAACGGCGCCGGCAAGACCACCCTGCTGCGGATGCTCGGCGGCATCGAGAAGCCGGACACCGGCGAGGTGATCTCCGGTCACGGCCTGCGGCTGGGCTACTACGCCCAGGAGCACGAGACGCTCGACACCGACCGCACCGTGCTGGAGAACATGCGCTCGGCCTCGCCCGACCTGACCGACACCCAGGTGCGCACCGTGCTGGGCTCGTTCCTGTTCAGCGGCGACGACGCGGAGAAGCCGGCCGGGGTGCTCTCCGGCGGTGAGAAGACCCGCCTGGCGCTGGCCACCCTGGTGGTCTCCGGGGCCAACGTGCTGCTGCTCGACGAGCCCACCAACAACCTCGACCCGGCCAGCCGGGAGGAGGTCCTGGACGCCCTGCGCCGCTACGAGGGCGCGATCATCCTGGTCACCCACGACGAGGGCGCGGTGGAGGCACTGAACCCCGAACGGGTGGTTCTGCTGCCCGACGGCGAGGAGGACCTGTGGAGCAAGGACTACCTCGATCTGGTCACCCTCGCCTGAGTCCGCGCAGCCGTCACACCCGGCCCGGCAGCACCCCGCCGCACAACGGATTCCGATTCATCTGCCCTGCGTGTGCCTGAAAAGAATGTCCGAGGCGTCACTTTGCGTGGCGCGTCGAATGGCCGGATCACCGACTCGAGATCACCATGGTCGGGAACGACACACGTTCGAGGAGGATTCGTGGCCGAGAGTGTCAAGAAGGGAGCCCGGATCACGGGCACCGACCGTTCGAAGCTGGCGGGCGAACTGAAGAAGAAGTACACGTCGGGCTCGAGTATCCGGGCCCTGGCGGAGGAGACAGGACGTTCCTACGGTTTCGTCCATCGCATCCTCACGGAGAACGAGGTTCAGCTGCGCGGCCGTGGCGGGGCGACCCGCGGAAAGGCCAAACAGCACTAGCCCGTACAGCACCAACCGCACCAAGAGCACGTCAGCGATCCGAAGTTTGTGATCATCAGGACTCCTCACCGAGTCCGAGCAGTGCCGACGGCCGGGGGCGCGTCGTACCACCTGCGCTCCCGGGCCGTCGGCCCGGTCGTCACCCACGACTGGAAGTGTTCGCCGTCAGGCGTACGGTTGGTCTGGTGAACAGAGGCGAGCAACCGGTCCACAGCATCACCGGAGCCGTCTCTCCGCACTCGGACGATCTGGACGCGCGGATCCGTCGCTACCTGATCTCGATGAGCCTGCGCGTGGTCTGCGTCGTCATGGCCATCGTGGTGCACGCCCGCTGGGGCCACTGGTCCTGGTGGATCTTCGCGCTGGGCGCGGTCGTCCTGCCCTACGTGGCCGTGGTGATGGCCAACGCGGTGGACAAGAAGCGCGGCGGGCCGGGTGCGCCGCCGGTCACCCCGCAGACCCGTTACGTGCTGCCGCCGGTGGCCGACGATGAGATCACCATGACGATCCATCCGCCCCAGCGCCCGGCTGGTCCGGATGCGCCCGATTCGCGGGATTCCGCTGCTGCCCCGGGAACGAATCCCGGTTCGGTACGCCCGGATTCGCCCGTCTCGCCCGATCAGTCCGAGTGAGCGTCACACGAATGGCCCCGCTGATTCGTGGGTCAGACTGACACCGAGTCGTGTCATACTTGTTGGGCGCGGCCTGCATCCCCCGTCGGGCCGCGCACCAGAACGCCGGGCGGCATCCCCCGTGGCCGCCCGGCGTTCGCCTTTTGGCAGACTGTCCCGGGTGAGCGAACCGCACGACCCGATCTGCAGCGCCCGCGGGTGCCGGCGCCCCGCGGTGTGGGCCCTGCGGTGGAACAACCCCAAGCTGCACACGCCCGATCGCCGCAAGATCTGGACGGCGTGCGACGAGCACCGCCTCTCGCTGGAGGAGTTCCTGAGTCTGCGGGGCTTTCTGCGCGACACGGTGAGCACCCAGGAGCTGGCATGAGTCCCGAGACCACACCGGAGCAGGAGCCCGGCCCGACCGTTCGGCGCGGATTCTGGGGCACCGCGCGGGCGGCGGCCGGTCTGCTGCGCGAGCGCGGCTGGGCCGTGGCCCTGGCCGGGATCGTGGTGATCTCGATCGTGTTCGTCTTCCTGGGGCGCTGGCAGTTCAGCCGGCACGAGGCCCGTTCCGAGCGCAATCACGTGATCGAGGCCAACTACGACGCCGCGCCGGTGCCGCTGGCCGATCTGCTGGCCCCGGGCGCGGCCCTGCCCGGCGAGCTCCAGTGGCGCCCGGTCGAGGTCACCGGTGAGTACCTGCCGGAGAAGACCGTGCTGATCCGCAACCGGCCGCACGAGCAGGCCGGCCAGGCCGGGCAGGTCGGGGTCAGCGGCGGGGACCAGCAGAACGGCTACCTGGTGGTGGTGCCGCTGCGGGCCGAGGACGGCTCGGTGCTGCTGGTCGACCGGGGCTGGATCCCGGCCGGGAACACCGACGCCTCCCGGCCCGACAGCGTGCCCGCCCCGCCGTCGGGGGAGGTCACCGTGGTGGCCCGGCTGCGCCCCAGCGAGCCCACGTCCGACCGGGGTGCCCCGGCCGGACAGGCGGTGCGGATCAACGTGCCCGCGCTGACCGAGCAGGCCGGGCTCACCGATCCGGTGGTGCAGGCCTACGGTGCGCTGGTCAGCGAGGACCCGCCGGCGCCGCAGACGCCGGAGGCGGCGGAGGCGCCGGAGACGGGGCTGGGCATCAACCTGTCCTACTCGGTGCAGTGGGACAGCTTCGCGATCATCGCCTACATCCTGTTCGGCGTGGCGCTGGTGCGGGAGGTGCGCCGTCGCGACGAGGAGGCGGAGGACGACGAGGCGGAGCCGGAGGACGAGGGTCCCCCGACTCTGACCCGCGCCACCTACCGCTGAGGCCGCTGCCGCTCGCGGAACGGGCTGGCCCGGTACACACCGAGCATCCGCACCTCGGCGAAGAAGCCGAGTTCCTCGAACGCCCGGGCCACGTGCGGCTCGTCCGGGTGGCCGTCGATGTCGGCCAGGAACTGGGTGGCGGTGAACTGCCCACCCACCATGTAGCTTTCCAGCTTGGTCATGTTCACCCCGTTGGTGGCGAAACCGCCCAGCGCCTTGTACAGCGCCGCCGGGATGTTGCGCACCCCGAACACGAAGGTCGTCACGATCGGCCCGACTCCGGGCGCGGCCCGCAGGTTCTCGGGGGACAGGATGATGAACCGGGTGGTGTTGTGGTCCTCGTCCTCGATGTTCTCGCGCAGGATCTCCAGGCCGTAGACCTCGGCGGCCAGCGTGGTGGCGATCGAGGCGACCGACTCGTCACCGGACTCGGCCAGCTCACGGGCGCTGCCCGCGGTGTCGGTGGCCACCTCCGGGGTGATCCCCAGCTCACGCAGTGAGTTACGGCACTGGTCGAGGGCCTGCGGGTGGCTGCGGGCGGTCTTGACCGCCTCCAGCCGGGCGCCCGGCAGGCCGAGCAACTGGTGCCGCACGGGCAGGAAGAACTCGCCGATGATGTGCACGTCGGACTTGGGCAGCAGGTAGTGGATGTCGGCCACCCGGCCCGCCGTCGAGTTCTCCACCGGGATCATCGCCAGGTCGGCCGTGCCGTCGCCGAGCGCCCCGAAGCACTCCTCGAAGGTGCGGAACGGCAGCGGGTCGTAGTCGGGATAGACGTCACGGCAGGCGATGTGCGAATTGGCGCCCAGGTCTCCCTGGAACGCGATCCGCCGGGTACGGGTCATCATGATGCCCAAATGATGCCGCATGGCTCCGGCCGCGAGCACAGTACTTTCAGGCCCGTCCGATCGGACGAGGTGTGCAGCACGATCCGCCCGGCCAATCACTCTAGAGTGTTCGATCAGTCACTGTGCGTCAGGGGGCGCCGTCGCGCGCGTGAAGAACGGGATGAACTCGATGGATCTGGGGCTGTCGGACCGGGTGTACGTGGTCACCGGGGCGTCCAAGGGGCTGGGGCGGGCCTGTGCGGAGCTGCTGGCGGCGGAGGGGGCGCGGATGGTGCTCTGCTCCCGCAACGAGGAGGAGCTCAAGGCCACCGCGGCCGCGCTCGGGGGCTCGGAACGGGCGATCGCGGTGCCGGGTGACCTGAGTGATCCCGGGATCGAGACCTGCCTGGTGGCAGCCGCGGTGGCGCGTTACGGGCGGCTCGACGGCGGGCTGATCAGCGTGGGCGGGCCGGCTCCGGGCACCGTGATGGACCTGGAGGACGGCGCCTGGCGGGTGGCGTTCGAGGAGACCTTCCTGGGCCCGCTCCGGCTGGCCCGCACGATCGGCAAGCTGGCCTCGCGCGAGGGCGGCTCGGTGGTGATGGTGCTCTCCACCTCGGTCCGCGAGCCGATCTCGGGCCTGGCCCTGTCGAACGGGCTGCGGCCCGGTCTGGCGATGGCCGCCAAGTCGCTGGCGAACGAGCTGGGCGAGCGCAACGTCCGGGTGAACGGCATCCTGCCCGGCCGGATCGACACCGACCGGGTGCGCACCCTGGACGCGTCCGGTGGCCGTCCGGAAGAGGCCCGGCGGCAACAGGAATCGCGGATCCCGCTGGGGCGCTACGGCGAACCGCTGGAGTTCGCCCGGCCCGCAGTGTTCCTGCTCTCTCCCGCAGCCAGTTTCGTCACCGGCACGATGCTGACCGTCGACGGCGGCCTTTCCCACGGGCTCTAGAAACTGCCGAACCTGAGGACGTTTGTGAGCACTATGGGTGCCCACAAACGTCCTCAAAGTGGTTGCCTTTCAGGACCCCTCGGCCACCGTGGACATGTTGAAGCCCTCGATCCGCAGGGCCGGCATGGCGGTGCGGGTGAACCACTCGCCCCACTCGCGGCTCAGGCAGATCTCGGTGGCGCCGTACGCCTCGACCCGGCCCAGCAGGTCGACCGGGCTCTCGTTGTAGCGGAAGTTCTTGGTGGCGCCCACCACTTCGCCGTTCTCGACCACGTAGACGCCGTCCCGGGTGAGCCCGGTCAGCAGCAGGGTCTGCGGATCTACCTCGCGGATGTACCACATCGAGCTCAGCAGCAGCCCGTGGTCGACCCCCTCGAGCAGGTCCAGGGTGCTTCCGGTGCCGTCGGTCCCGGTGAGCACCAGGTTGTCGGCCGGCGGAACCACCGGCAGACCGGTCAGTTCCGAGCTGAACCGGGTGGTGGGCAGCGCGCTGATCGTGCCCTGGTCGAGCCAGGTGGCCGCGGGCGCGGGCAGGCCGTTGTCGAACACCGAGGCCGTGGGGGAGGAGGCGCCGGCCAGAACCCGGTCGGCGCAACCCAGCCCGAAGTGGTACGGGTCGCTGAGCAGGCTGAGCGGGGTGTCGCTGATCTTCTCGCCGACCCGGGTGCCGCCCCCGGTGCCGCCCAGCTTCGAGAACACGCTGCGGCCCTCGTGCGCCGAGCGGGCGTCGGCCGACCACAGGTAGTAGATCATCAGGTCGGCCACCGAGGTCGGCGGCAGGATGGTGGTGAAACGGCCCGGCTCGACCTCGATCTGGCGTTCCTGCCAGCGCAGCCGGGTGGCGATCTCGTCGTCCAGCGCCAGCACGTCCACGTCGCTGAAGTCGCGGGTGGCCCCGGCCACGTAGGCGGAACGGCTGCGGGCCGCGGCCTTTCCGGTCAGCTCGATGGTGCCGCGGGGCTGCTCGTGCCGGTAGCGCAGGCCGCCGGTGGTGCCCAGCCAGGTGGTGACCACCTCGTGCAGGGCGAAACCGAACGACTCGCGCCCGGCCGCCCGCGAGCGGCCGAACACCTCGCCCAGCGCCTCGGCCACCCCGGCCAGGGTGGAGGCGCCGGTCTCGGCGGCCGGGTCGGTGAATCCGGGCAATTGGTCACCGGTGACGAAAGGCGCTGCGTCCTCGGCCGGTTCGCCCTCACGGGCGAGGGCGACGGTGTCGCGGACCAGCGCCCGCACGCCTTCGGCGTCGAGCCCTTCCCGGCTCAGGACCCCGGCGCTGGTACCGCCGGAGACCGGGGCGCCGACGATCACGGTGACGGTGCGGGAGCTGGTGAGGCCGTTGGTGGTCAGCCCGCTCAGCGCCCAGCGCAGGTTCACCGTGGACGACTGCGAGACCAGCACGGCCGCACCCAGACCCGGGCCGACCTCGGCCAGGGCGATCTCGACGAGCTCCGCGGACGTGGTCATCGGCCCCCCTCAGCGCGCGTGTTCAGCACCTTGACCTGCTCGAAAAGTGTTGCTGGGGCGCCGTGGCTGACCCAGGCCGACTGACCGGGCTGGGCCTTGCCGCAGTTCGAGGCGCCGCCCAGGTAGTAGGAGCCGGCCCCGCCCAGGCCCTTGAGCGAACCCCAGAAGCTGGGCGTGGAGCCCTGGTACGCCGCGTCCTTCACCTGGCCGGCCAGCTTGCCGCCCCGGATCCGGTAGAAGCGCTGCGCGGTGAACTGGAAGTTGTACCGCTGCATGTCGATCGACCAGGACTTGTCGCCCACCACGTAGAGGCCGTTCTCCACCCCGGCGATCAGGTCGGCGGTGGTGGTGGCGTCGGCCGAGGGCCGCAGGCTGACGTTGGCCATCCGCTGCACCGGCACGTTGAGCGCCGAATCGGCGTAGGCGCAGCCGTTCGAGGACTCGAAACCGCAGCGTGCGGCCATCGCCCGGTCGAGCTGGAAGCCCTGGAGCACTCCTTCGGAGACCAGGTCCCACGAGCGGGTGGCCACGCCCTCGTCGTCGAAACCGGTGGTGGCGCCGCCGTGCTCGACCGTGCGGTCGGCAGTGACGTTCATCAGCGGGCTGCCGTAACGGAACGCTCCGATCCCGTCGAGGCGGGCGAAACTGGTTCCGGCGTAGGCGGCCTCGTAGCCCAGTGAGCGGTCCAGCTCGGTGGCGTGGCCGACCGACTCGTGGATGGTCAGCCACAGGTTGGTCGGGTCGATCACCAGGTCGTAGTCGCCGGCCTGCACGCTCGGCGCCTTCACCCGCTCGGCCAGATGCTCCGGCAGGCCGGCGATCTCGGCGTCCCAGTCCCAGCCGTCACCGGTGAGGTACTCCCAGCCCCGTGCCGTCGGGCCGGCCAGCGAGCGCATCGACTCCGGGCCGTCGGCGGCGATCGCCACGACCGTGATCTCCGGCTCGACCAGCACCCGCTGCTGCCGGGTGACGGTACCGGCCAGGTCGGCGTAGTACTTCTGCTCCTTGGCCATGTGCAGCAGCACGTCGCAGTGGTCCACGCCCGCGGCCGCCAGCAGCGGGTGCGACCAGCCGGCCAGGTGCCGGGTGCGCTCGGCGGCCGGCACGGCGAACGGGTCCTGCCGGTAGGACGAGACCCAGCGGGCGTCGGCGTGCACCGGCTCCGGCGCCAGCTCGACCCGCTCGGCCACCAGGGGCCGGGAGATGCGGGCCACCTCCAGCGCCCGCTCGGCGGTGGCCACCGCGGCGGCCGGGGTGAGCTCGTCGGTGGCGGCGAAACCCCAGACCCCGTCGAGCAGGACGCGCACCGCCAGCCCGGCGGCCGAGGAGTCCGAGCTGGACGAGAGCCGGGCGTCGCGCATCTGCGTGGTCGACGTGCGCATCCGCTGCACCCGCAGGTCGGCGTGCTGCAGCAGACCGGCCCCGGCCGTGCGCGCGTGCTGCAGCGCGGCGTCGGCCAGGGTGTCGAGGGGAAGGTCGAGGAAGTCCTGGTCGATCGCCTGCTCAGTCAGCGGGGTTCTCCTTCACCGGGGTGGGACGGCCCTGGCCGGAGACGTCCAGCACGAGCTTGCCGGTGCTGCGGCGGCTGCGCAGGTCCTCGTGCGCCCGGCCGGCCTCGGCCAGCGGGTAGCTGCCGCCCACGATCGGGCGCAGCACCCCGGCCCGCACCATCGAGCTGAGCTCCTCCAGCGCGCCGGCCAGCATCCCGGGCCGGGCCACCGCGTGCGGGAGCCAGAAACCGGTGAGCGTGATCGAGCGCTTCATCAGCCGGCCCACCTGCACCGGCTCCGGCGGGGTCTTGGAGGCGATGCCGAAGACCGCCAGCCGCCCCAGCGGGCGCATCGCCGCCAGGGTGCCGTCGAACACGTGGCCGCCGGCCATCTCCAGCGCCACGTCGGCGCCCTTGCCGCCGGTGGCCTGCAGCAGCGCCTCGCGCACCTCCTCGGCCGTGGTGGTGGCCGAGATGTCGATCGCGGTGGTGGCCCCGAGCGAACGGGCCAGCTCGCACTTGGCCTCGCCGGAGGCGGTGGCCACGATCGGCCCCGCGCCCCAGGCCCGGGCCAGCTGCACGGCCATCGTGCCGACGCCGCCGGCCGCGGCGTGGACCACCACGGTCTCGCCCGGGTTCAGCTGGGCGCTGCGCCGCAGCAGGTGCCAGGCCGTGGTGCCGGGCACCAGCAGGGCCAGCGCCTGGGCGTCGCCCAGCTCGTCGCTCACCGGGTAGGCCAGCGCGGCCTTGGCCACGGCCCGCTCGGCGTAGCCGCCGCCCGCGGTCAGGGCCAGCACCCGGGTGCCCTCCGCGAAGGTGCCGGTGGGGTCGGTCAGGACCCGCCCGACCACCTCGCCGCCGGGCACGAAGGGCAGCGTCTGACGGGTCAGGTAGGTGTCCTCGGCCTGGTGGGTGTCGGCATAGTTCACCCCCGCCGAGTCGACCTCGACCAACAGTTCGCCCGCGCCCGGCGCCGGGTCCTCGAGGTCGGTCACCCTGAGTACCTCGGGTCCGCCGAACTCGGATATCTGCACAGCTCGCACGGCGCGAACCTACCCCTTTGGCGGCCGCGGTGTGGTCCAGGTCGCACACCCGGGCGAATCGCCGGGCCCGGGCAACACTGTCTGTTCCGGTGCGGACCGGGCGCCGGGAAGCCGTCCTTGTACGGTTCCTACAGTTTTCCGATCCGACCTTTGCCCCCGGTGCGCTGGTGCGTCGCGGTTCCACGGTCGGATAACGTCACCCCGGGCCTTCGGTCGCCGATTCCGGTCCGACCGGCCGGGCGTCACGGACAGCGAACACGGGCTGAGCGTGGTGTGACCGGACAGACAAGAGATTCCGCTCCTGGAAGGGTGATCGTGGCGCGCAGCGTGCTGGTGACAGGTGGTAACCGGGGGATCGGGCTGGCAATCGCCCGCGCGATGGCCGAGGACGGCGACGACGTCACCGTGACCCACCGCAGCGGCGAGCCGCCGGCCGGGCTGAAGGGCGTGATCTGCGAGATCACCGACGCCGAGTCGGTGAAGAACGCGGTCGCCCAGGTCGAGGCCGACCAGGGCCCGATCGAGGTGCTGGTGGCCAACGCCGGCGTCACCCGCGACACCCTGCTCATGCGGATGAGCGACGACGACTGGGACACCGTCGTCGACACCAACCTGGGCGGCACCTTCCGCTGCGTGCGGGCGGTCAGCAAGTCGATGATCAAGGCCCGCCGGGGCCGGATCATCCTGATCGGCAGCGTGGTCGGGCTGATGGGCTCGCCCGGTCAGGTCAACTACGCGGCCACCAAGTCGGGTCTGGTCGGGATGGCCCGGGCGATCACCCGGGAGATCGGCGGCCGGGGCATCACCACCAACGTGGTGGCGCCCGGTTTCATCGACACCGACATGACCGCCGAACTGCCGGAGAAGCTGCGCAACGAGTACCTGAGCCGGATCCCGGCCGGGCGTTTCGGCAACGTCGACGAGATCGCCGCCACGGTGCGCTTCCTCGCCTCCGAGCAGGCCGCCTACATCACCGGCGCGGTCATCCCGGTCGACGGTGGCATCGGTATGGGCCACTGAGCCCCCAGCTTTTCGCCCGCGGCCAGACCGGCCGCGGGCGCTTTCGCGTCAATTGAAAGGGACTGCACGAATGGGACTGCTCGAGGGCAAGAAGCTGCTCGTGACGGGTGTGCTGATGGACACGTCCATCGCCTTCCACGCCGCGAAGGTTGCCCAGCAGGAGGGCGCCGAGGTGGTGCTCAGCTCCTTCGGCCGGCAGATGAAGCTCACCCAGGCCATCGCCAAGCGGCTGCCGAAGACCCCGCCGGTGATCGAGCTGGACGTGACCAGCACCGAGGACCTCCAGAAGCTGCCCGAGCGCGTCGGTGAGCACGTCGACGGCCTCGACGGTGTCCTGCACTCGATCGGTTTCGCCCCGCAGACCGCGATGGGCGGCAACTTCCTGAAGACCGAGTGGGAGGACGTCGCCACCGCGCTGCAGATCTCCGCCTACAGCTACAAGTCGCTGGCAGTGGCCGCGCTGCCGCTGATGAAGTCGGGCGGCGCGATCGTCGGCCTCACCCTGGACGCGCGGATCGCCTGGCCGGCCTACGACTGGATGGGTGTGGCCAAGGCCGCCCTGGAGTCGACCAGCCGCTACGTGGCCCGCGACCTGGGCCCGAAGGGCATCCGCAGCAACATCGTGGCGGCCGGCCCGCTGCGCACCACCGCGGCGAAGGCGATCCCGACCTTCGAGGCGTTCGACGAGCTGTTCCAGACCCGCGCCCCGCTGGGCTGGGACGTGCGCAACCCGGAGCCCACGGCGAAGGCCTGCGTGGCCCTGCTGTCCGACTGGTTCCCCTCCACCACGGGCACGATCGTGTACGTGGACGGCGGGTTCCAGGCGATGGCCGGCAACGTCTAGAAACGTCCATAACCCCGGAACCCCAGAACCGAACGATGGACGCCCGAGGCGACTCGGGCGTCCATCGTTGGGTCTGGTAGGTGGTTCAGCCGATCGAGCCGCCGCCCTCGGCGCGCGGCACCACGAACTGCTCCAGCCGCCCGTCGCCGGGGGCCAGGTCGGCCCACTCGCGTTCCACCGCGAGCACCGCGATGCCGCCGGTGGGGTAGCCGTTCTTGACGTGCTGCACCGCGTCGGGGTCGGAACCCGCCCCGGCCAGGGCGACGGTGGTCTCGGACATGGCCGGTTCGTGCCCGACCACCACGACCACCGAGGCGGACGGAGCGGCCTGGCGCACCGTCTCGATCACGTCGAAGGTGCCGGCCTCGTAGAGCGCCGGCACGTAGTGCACCTCGGGATGCGGCTCGGCCGGGCCCTCCTGGCTCTTCACCTCGGTGGTCAGGCCGTCGAGCACCGAGCGCCAGGTCTGGCGGGTGCGCCGGGCGGGGGAGCAGAACACCACGTCGGGCACCGCGATCCGGGCCAGTTCGTGCCCACCCACCTCGGCGTCGAGCAGGCCCCGGGCGGCCAGCGGACGGTCGGTGTCGGCCTGCCCCGGCGTCGGCTGCTCCGCCTTGGCGTGCCGGATCAGGATCAGCCTGCGGGTCGGGGTGGTGGTGCTCATCGTCGGGTCCCTCCGGTGTCCTCGAGCTCTGCCGATGTGCCTGCCGATGTGCCTGCCGATGTGCCTGCCGGGGTGCTGTCGGGGATGGTGTCCGGCTCCTCGTCCGCGTCCTCGATCTCGGCGCGCGGGATGCCCAGCAGGTAGAGCACGGCGTCGAGGTAGGGCACGGTGACCGCGGTGTCGGCCTGCTCACGCACCACCGGCTTGGCGTTGAACGCCACCCCCAGGCCCGCGGTGGCCAGCATGTCCAGGTCGTTGGCGCCGTCGCCGATGGCCACGGTGCGCGAGAGCGGCAGGCCCTCCAGCTCGGCGAAGTGCCGCAGCGAGGCGGCCTTGGCGGCCCGGTCGACCACCTCGCCGACCACCCGGCCGGTGAGCCGCCCGTCCTCGATCCCCAGCTGGTTCGCCCGTACGTGGGTGATGCCCAGGTCGCGGGCCAGGGGGGCGACCACCTCGATGAACCCGCCCGAGACCACGCCCAGGGTCAGGCCCAGGCGGCGCAGGGTGCGGGTCAGGGTGAGGGCGCCCGGGCTCAGCCGGACCGAACGGTAGACGTCGGTCAGCACGCTCTCGGGCAGGCCGGCCAGACAGGCCACCCGCTCGTGCAGGCTCTGCTCGAAGTCCAGCTCGCCGCGCATCGCCCGCTCGGTGACCGCGGCCACCTTCGTCTCCGCCTCCGGCCCGGCGTGGGCCGCGAGCAGCTCGATCACCTCGTCCTGGATCAGCGTGGAGTCCACGTCCATCACCACCAGTCGGCGGCCCCGGCGGGCCAGCCCGGCCGGGCACACCGCCAGGTCGGCGCCGTGCGCCATCGCCTCGGCGGCCAGCTCGCGGCGCAGCACCTCACCGTCGCCGCCGGAGACGTCGAGCTCGAGCGTGGTCACCGGGAACCGGGAGATCCGGCGGATCCGGTCGATGTTGGCGCCGTGCTCGGCGATCCGCCCGGCCACCCCGGCCACCGCCGAGGGCCGCAGCGGCGCCCCGAGCAGGGTGACGGCCAGCCGGTTGCGCCGGCGCGGGGAGTTGTCGCCGGTACCCGGCTCGCCGCTCACGTCCAGCCCGAGCTCGCCGCCGACCAGGCGTACCGCCGAGATCATCCCGGCCTCGTCGGCGCCCGCGGTGACCAGGACGGCCAGCGTCAGGTACCCGCGCACCACGACCTGCTCGACGTCGAGAACCTCGACCCCGGAACGGGTCAGGACCTGGAAGACGGCCGTGGTCACGCCCGGGCGGTCCGGGCCGGTCAGGGTGAAGAGCACCGTGCGGGGCGCCGCCGGGGCGGGCGCCGGGAGGGCGGGGATGACGTCCTGCTGCGTGGTCACGGCATCGAGGCTAGTCGAGCGTTGCCGGATTGAAACCATCCCACCCTCTCTGACTTCGGCCTGACTTCAGCCGGGCTTCATCCCATCGGACCCGCCTTTCCCACCCGTGCGGGTGGCCTCGCTCAGGTGCCCGCCCGGGGCCGGGCGCGCACGTGCAGCCGCTCGCCCTGGGGCCCGAACAGACCGATCACCTCGGCCGGCCGGTCGCCCGGATTGCCCATCCAGTGCGGGGTGCGGGTGTCGAACTCGGCCACCTCGCCGGGCTCCAGCACGAAGTCGTGCTCGCCGAGAACCAGTCGCAGGCGGCCCTGCAGCACGTAGATCCAGTCGTAGCCCTCGTGCACGCGCTGGTCCTCCGGGGTGGGCTCGCGACCGGGGAAGTGGGGTGGATAGACGATCTTGTACGCCTGCAGACCACCGGGCCGGCGGGTCAGCGGCAGGTACGCCGCGCCGTTGCGCTCGAAGCTGCGCAGCTGCACCCGGGGGTCGCCGGTGGGCGGGGCGTCGACCAGTTCGTCCAGCGGCACCTGGTGCGCCCGGGCCAGCGGCAGGAGCAGTTCCAGGGTGGGGCGCCGCTGCCCGGCCTCCAGACGGGACAGCGTGCTCACCGAGATGCCGGTCTCCTCGGCCAGTTCGGCCAGCGTGGTGCCGCGCTGCTGCCTCAGCAGGCGCAGCCGGGGGCCCACGGCGTGCAGGACGTCCTCGAAGTCACCGGTGTCGCTCACCCCTCTATTTGCCGTTCCGGCAACAAAGCTTGTCAACCCTGGAACTCGAGGCGCACCTTTGCGGCACAGACGTTCCCAGAGAGGTGGTCCGAGATGAACGACAAGTACGACGTCGTGGTGGTCGGTGGCGGTGCGGCCGGGCTGAGCGGGGCGGTGGCGCTGGGGCGCTCGCGCCGATCGGTGCTGGTGATCGACGCGGGGGAGCAGCGCAACGCCCCGGCGGAGGGCATCCACAACTACCTGGGCCGGGAAGGCCTGAACCCGCTGGAGCTGGTGGCCGTCGGTCGCGAGGAGGTGGCCCGGTACGGCGGCACCACCGTCAAGGGCCGGGTGAGCGAGGTCTCACGCCGGGACTCCGGGTTCGCGGTCACCCTGGACGAGGGTCGCGAGGTGCAGGCCCGCCGGCTGCTGATCGCCACTGGCCTGAAAGACGAACTGCCTGCCGTGGAGGGTCTGGCCGAGCACTGGGGCAAGAACGTCATCCACTGCCCCTACTGCCACGGCTACGAGCACCGCGACCAGGCGATCGGCGTGCTGGCCACCACCCCGATGGCGGTGCACCAGGCGCTGATGTTCCGGCAACTGTCCGCCGACGTGGTGGTGTTCGCCCACACCGGTCCGGAGATCAGTGCCGACGGCCGGGCGCAGCTGGCGGCGGTCGGGGTACGGGTGGTCGAGGGCGAAGTGGCCGCGGTGGAGAGCGTGCCCGGCGGCGTCACCGGTCTGCGGCTGACCTCCGGCGAGGTTGTCGCGCGGCAGGTTGTGGCGGTCGGGCCCAGGTTCGAGGCCCGGCTGGACGGGCTCAAGGGGCTGGGGCTGGAGACCGCCCCGATGGAGGTGGAGGGCTTCGTGCTGGGTACCTCGCTGAAGGTGGACCCGACCGGCCGGACCGAGGTGCCCGGGGTCTGGGCGGCCGGCAACGTGGCGAATCCGATGGCGCAGGTGATGGTCTCGGCCGGGCAGGGCCTGATGGCCGGGGCGGCGATCAACGGCGACCTGATCCAGGAAGAGGTCCGGGCAGCCATGGCGGGCACACAGTGAGTCAGGACCCGCGCATCTGGTTCGAGGCCCCGGCCTGGGAAGAGCGGTATCGCGCGGCGGAGCCGTTGTTCAGCGGCCGGGTGAATCCGCAGCTGGTGGACGAGATCTCGGACCTGGCCCCGGGCTCGGCCCTCGATGCGGGCTGCGGTGAGGGGGGTGACGTGTTCTGGCTCGCCTCGCGCGGCTGGCGGGTCACCGGCGCCGACTTCTCGTCGGTGGTGCTGGAGAAGAACGCGGCCAGGGCCGCGGAACTGGGCCAGGAGATCGCCACCCGCACCGAGTGGATCCACGCCGACCTGCGCACCTGGACCCCGCCGCGCGGCCAGTACGACCTGGTCACCAGCCACTTCCTGCACCAGAGCGGGCAGGACCTGTTCCGCCGTCTGGCCAGTGCGGTGGCGCCGGGCGGGCAGTTGCTGATCGTGCTGCACAGCCCGCTGGATCTGGAGACCACCATGGGACGCCCGAACGTTCCGGAAGGTTTCTGGACGGCGGAGCAGATCGCCGCCGCGCTCGACCTGGACGGCTGGGAGGTGCTCACCTCCGAGGCCCGGCCGCGCCCGGCCACCGATCCGGAAGGCCGCGAGATCACCATCCACGACACGGTGTTCCGGGCCCGGCGGATCTGAGGCGGAGAACTGCGGAGTCGGGTGGGCTCTGGCTCCGCGCCTCAACCTTTCCCGATCTTGCCTGTGTCTTCCCGGTGGGGGTACCGCCCGGAGCCGGAGGCGTTGGGGGAGGGCGGGCTTTGCGCGGTCCCCAGATTCAGGCGTACTTCCGGCCGATCCGCCCTGGCCCGACGTCGCCTACCTTGAAACCGTGACCGCCCTCCTGCGCTCCATCTGGAACGCACCCCGTCCGCCCGGCGCCCGCGCCCCCCACCGGTTCGACGCCGCGCTGGTGTTCGCGGCGGCCTTGGTCACCCTGCTGGAAGGCGTCCTCCGTCCCGACCTGCCCAACCGCGTCCTCTCGGTCGTCACAACCTTGGCGCTCACCCCGCTGCTCTACTGGCGCCGGGCGTACCCCATGCACACCGTCGCCATCGCGTTCACCGTGCTTACGGTCGTCCCCATAGCCGCCGGGGGGCGCGAGCCGGACATGGGCGCGCTCGCGGCGATGCTGCTCCTGATCTATGCGCTGTTGCGCTGGGGATCGGGGCGGGAGGCGGTGATCGGCCTGGCCTTCGTGGCGGTCAAGCTGCTCCTGTGGCAGGTGTACGACCCGGCCGGGGCCACCGAGTGGGTCGAGTTGCTGGGCGGGGCGGGAGTTCTCACCACCTTGGGCGCGGTGGCCCTGGCGGTGCGCTATCGCGCGGGCACCTACGAGCGCGAGCTGGAGCGGGTGAAGCTGCTGGAGCGGGAGCAGTTGGCTCGTGACCTGCACGATGTGGTGGCGCATCACGTCTCGGCCATGGTGATCCGGGCTCAGGCCGGGCTGGCCCAGGCGGCGGTGACGGGCGACCAGCAGCCGGCGGTGCAGGCCCTGGGCGTGATCGAGGCCGAGGCGTCGAAGGTGCTCACCGAGATGCGCACGATGGTGCGGATGCTGCGTCGCGACGAGGAGGCCGAGCTGCTGCCCAGCCCGGGGGTCGCCGACATCGCCCAGCTGGCCGGTCCGGGCGAGGGGCCGGCGGTCGAGGTCAAGATCATTGGGGACGTCGGTGAGGTGCCTCCCGGGGTCGGTTCGGCGGTGTATCGGCTGGCTCAGGAAGCAGTGACGAATGCGCGGCGCCATGCTCGCGGCGCCACCCGGATCGAGGTGCTGGTCGAAGGAGACCCCGAGCACCTTCGGTTGTCAGTGACCGACGACGGGGAGCCGGTCGCGGCCGTACGTCCGGCGCTCTCGCCGGGGTACGGGCTGATCGGGATGGCCGAGCGTGCGCACCTTCTGGGAGGAACCTGCGCAGCCGGGCCAGGAGACGTCCGGGGCTGGGTGGTGACGGCGCTGCTACCCCGGGCAGGCTGGTCGGTATGAACGACATTCGCGTGCTGGTGGCCGACGACCAGGAGCTGGTGCGCACCGGGCTGCAGATGATCCTGCAGGTCCAGCCCGGCATCGAGGTGGTGGGCACGGCCGCGGACGGCCTGCAGGCGCTGGAGGCCGCGCGCTCGCTGAAGCCCGACGTCGTCCTCATGGACGTACGGATGCCGGGGATGGACGGGCTGGAGGCCACCCGCAGGCTGGCCGGCCCGGACGTGCCGGACCCGGTCGCGGTGGTCGTGATCACCACCTTCGACCTGGACGAGTACGTGTACTCAGCACTGCGGGCCGGAGCCCGGGGCTTCCTGCTCAAGGACGCCGGGCCGGCGCTGCTGGCCCAGGCCGTGCACGCCGCGGCGGCCGGCGACGCCCTGATCGCGCCCAGCGTGACCGCCCGGCTGCTCACCGCTTTCGCCTCGTCCGGGCCGCGCACCGGCGGGCAGCAGCCGGTGGAGCCGCTGACCGACCGTGAGGAGCAGATCCTGCTCACCGTGGCCCAGGGCCGCACCAACGCCGAGATCTCGGCCGAGCTGCACATCAGCCTGAGCACGGTGAAGACGCACATCGCCAGCCTGATGGCCAAGCTCGGGGTGCGGAACCGGGTGGAGATCGCGATCTGGGCCTACGAGACCGGCCGGGCCGGGCGCCGTTCCTGACCGAAAGTACGAGCGCCGGCTCGGTCCGCGGTACGGCATAGGTCCGGCCTCGGCTCCGATGAGACGGTGACCCACCCGCGTCCACCATTGACCGCATGGCCAGGAACAACACGACACTCACCGGACTGCTGCTGCTCACCGCGATCCCGGTGGTGGCCGGCGCGACCCGGCTCGGCGAGCTGACCGGCGGGGCCCGGATCACCGAGGAGAACGCCCGGTTCTTCCACTCCCCGGTGCCGATCGTGGTGCACATCGTCGGGGCGACGTTGTTCTGTGTGCTCGGGGCCTTCCAGGTCACCGGGCATCGCCGGGGCCACGGTCGGCTCGGGCGGGTCGTGCTGCTGCCGGCCGGGATGGCCGCAGCGCTGAGCGGACTGTGGATGACCCTGGCCTACGACCTGCCGGAGTGGGACAGCGCCCTGTTGAACGCTTTCCGGCTGGTCTTCGGCATCGGTATGGCGGTGTCCCTCTACCTGGGCTACCGCGCCGCCCGGCGCCGGAACTTCCGCAGCCACCAACGCTGGATGTTGTGGGGCTACGCAATCGGCCTGGGGGCAGGTACTCAGGTGCTCACCGTCGGCCCGTTCGCGGTGGCGCTCGGGCACCAGCCGGGCGGGCTGCTGCGGGCGCTCGCGATGGCGGCCGGGTGGCTGATCAATCTTGCGGTGGCCGAGTGGTACCTGCGCTCACGCGCAGCCGGATCGAGGAGGAGCAGGCATGAAAGCGATCGTGCAGGAACGGTTCGGCCCGCCGGAAAGCTTGCGGCTTGAAGACGTCGGTGAGCCGGTTCCCGGGGAGGGGCAGGTTCTCGTGCGGGTCCGGGCGGCGGCGCTGAATCCTGCCGACTGGCACCTGCTGCGGGGGTCTCCGGTGATCGCCCGCCCCGGGATGGGCGGGCGGCGGCCCCGGAATCGGGTGGCCGGGCTCGACGCGGCCGGGGTGGTGGAACGGGTCGGGCCGGGGGTCTCCGGGGTGGAAACCGGTGACGAGGTCTACGGGTTCGTGGCGGGGGCCTTCGCCGAGTACGCGGTGGCCGACGTGACCAAGATCGCGCCCAAACCCGTGGCTCTGAGCTTCGCCGAGGCCGCCGCTCTGCCGGTCGCGGCGACCACCGCTCTGCGCGGCATCCGTGACATCGCCGGGGTGCGGGCCGGGCAGCGGGTGCTGGTGACCGGGGCCTCGGGTGGGGTGGGGCACTTCGCGGTGCAGGTCGCGGTCGCCCTGGGGGCCGAGGTGACCGCGGAGTGCAGCGCCGCCAACGCCGACCTGGCCCGCGAGCTCGGTGCGGCCCAGGTGCTCGACTACCGGGCCAGCGACTTCACCGCCGCTCCCGAACGCTACGACGCCATCCTGTACAACGCGGGCGCAAAGGCGCCCAGAATCGTCCTCAAAGCACTTACCCCCACCGGCACCCTGGTGCTGAACGACGGGGGCACCCCCGGCGGCTTCTTCGGGCCGATCGGACCGATGCTGCGCGGCGTGGTGCTGAACTGGTTCGTCGGGCCCCGGATCACCCTGCTGCCCACCCGTGAGCACCGGGACGACCTGCTCGAGGTGAACCGGCTGATCACCGAGGGCAGGCTGCGCCCGGTGATCAGCCGTACCTACGCCCTGCCGGAGACCGCCCGGGCCCTGACCGAACTCGAACAGGGACACACTCGCGGCAAGGCCGTGATCGAGGTGCCCTAACCGTTCTTCTGGTCGCGGAAGGCCAGCCACTCGCGGGTCAGGCCGAGGTCGAAGTCGGGGCCGTCCAGGCCGAGGGTGAACAGCGTGGCCCCGGCCGCCACCAGTTCGTCGCCGACCTCCTCGGGTGCCTTGTCCACCCCGATCGAACGCTCCACCGCGGAGGGGGCGCGGTTCTCGGTGCCGCACCACTCGTCGAGGATCGCGCCCTTGCGGCGCAGCGTCTCCACGTCACCGAAGGAGTGCCAGATGTCGGCGTGCCGGGCGGTGTAGCGCAGCGTCTTCTTCTCGCCGCCCCCACCGATCAGGATCGGGATGTCGCGCACCGGAGCCGGGTTGAGCTTCTTCCAGCGGGCCTGGATGCGCGGCAGGGCCTGCTCCAGGTCGGCCAGCCGGCGGCCCGGGGTGCCGAAGTCGTAGCCGTACTCGTCGTAGTCGCGCTCGAACCAGCCCGCCCCGATGCCCAGGATCAGCCGGCCGCCGGAGATGTGGTCGACGGTGCGGGCCATGTCGGCCAGCAGCTCCGGGTTGCGGTAGCTGTTGCAGGTGACGAGCGCGCCGATCTCGACCCGGGAGGTGGCCTCGGCCCAGGCGCCGAGCATGGTCCAGCACTCGAAGTGCTTGCCGTCGCTCTCGCCGTACAGGGGGAAGAAGTGGTCCCAGTTGAAGACCACGTCCACCCCGGCCTCCTCGGCCCGGGCCAGCGCCCGGCGGATGTCGGCGTAGTCCGAGTGCTGCGGCTTCAACTGCACTGCAATACGAATGGTCACGCCGCGAAACTGTAGGCGTGACCAGACGCCCCGGGCAGGCAGGACACGGCTACACGGTGACTCGCTGCCCCTTGCCGATCACCGTGATCCCCGACTCGGTGACCACGAAGCCCCGCTCGCGGTCGGCGTCCGGGTCCATCCCGATCCGGGCGCCCTCGGGCACGATCACGTTCTTGTCCAGGATCGCCCGGCGCACCACCGCGTGCCGGCCGATGTCCACCCCGTCCATCAGCACGCTCTCGCTGACCGTGGACCAGGAGCGGACGTTGACGTTGGGCGAGAGCACCGAGCTCTCCACGAACGAGCCGGAGACCACCGTGCCGGGCGAGACGATCGAGTTCACCGCGTGCCCGATCCGGCCCTGCCAGCCGTGCACGAACTTGGCCGGGGGCCAGGGGCCCTGGTGGGTGTACAGCGGCCAGTCGTAGTTGTAGAGGTTGAACACCGGGTGCACCGACACCAGGTCCATCTGCGCCTCGAAGTAGGCGTCGATGGTGCCCACGTCACGCCAGTAGTGGCGGTCGCGGTCGGTCGAGCCGCGCACGTCGTTGTCCTTGTAGTCGTACACCGCGGCCTCACCCCGGCCGACGAAGTAGGGCACGATGTCGCCGCCCATGTCGTGCCGCGAGCCCGGGTCGTCGGAGTCGCTGGTGACCGCCTCGATCAGGGCCTTGGCGTCGAACACGTAGTTGCCCATCGAGGCCAGCACCTCGTTCGGCGAGTCCGGCAGGCCGACCGGGTCGGTCGGCTTCTCCAGGAACGCCTCGATCCGCCGCGGGTCCTCGTCGTAGGTCTTGATCACACCGAACTGGTTGGCCTCCTCGATCGGCGTGCGGATCGCGGCCACCGTGCAGCCCGCCCCCGAGTCGATGTGCTGCTGGACCATCGCGGCGAAGTCCATCCGGTACACGTGGTCGGCCCCGACCACCACCACGATGTCCGGCTTCTCGTCGTTCACCAGGTTCAGGCTCTGGTAGATCGCGTCCGCGCTGCCCAGGTACCACCGCTTGCCCACCCGCTGCTGGGCCGGCACCGGCGCGATGTAGTTGCCCAGCTGGGTCGACATCCGCCAGGCCTGGGCGATGTGCCGGTCGAGGCTGTGCGACTTGTACTGGGTCAGCACCACGATCCGCAGGTACCCGGAGTTGACCAGATTGCTCAGCGCGAAATCGACGAGGCGGTAGACGCCTCCGAAGGGTACGGCGGGTTTGGCGCGGTCCACCGTGAGTGGCATCAACCGCTTGCCTTCCCCGCCGGCCAGAACGATCGCCAGAACCTTCGGATTCGCCATGTGCTGACCATAGGCCGTAGGTCCTCGTCCGCACTACGGTGGTGCCCATGCGCGTCGACGTTCTCACTCGTGAATACCCGCCGGATGTCTACGGAGGGGCGGGTGTTCACGTGGAGAATCTCGTCGAGGTTCTCCGCAGCAGGATCGACGTCGAGGTCCGCACCTTCGGCGAACCGCGCGACGAGCGGTCGGTGACCGCCTACCCCGAGCCGGCCACGCTGTCCGGTGCCAACGCCGCCCTGCGCACCTTCGGGGTCGACCTGGCCATCGCCGGTGACTGCGCCGGGGCCGACCTGGTGCACTCGCACACCTGGTACGCCAACCTCGCCGGGCACCTGGCCGGACTGCTGCACGGGGTGCCGCACGTGCTCACCGCGCACAGCCTGGAGCCGCTGCGGCCGTGGAAGGCCGAGCAGCTGGGCGGGGGCTACGCGCTGAGCTCCTGGGCCGAGAAGACGGCCTACGAGGCCGCCTCGGCGGTGATCGCGGTCAGTGCCGGGATGCGCAACGACATCCTGCGCTCCTACCCCTCGGTCGACCCGGAGAAGGTCAGGGTCGTCCACAACGGCATCGACCTCTCCGGCTGGAAGCGGATCGAGAACGAGGCCACGGTGCGCGCCCTGGGGATCGACCCCGAGCGCCCGAGCATCGTGTTCGTGGGCCGGATCACCCGGCAGAAGGGCCTGCCCTACCTGCTGCGGGCGGCCGCCCAGCTGCCGCCGGAGATCCAGCTGGTGCTGTGCGCCGGGGCCCCCGACACGCCGGAGATCATGGCCGAGGTCAGCGCCCTGGTCGAGGACCTGCAGAAGACCCGCGACGGGGTGGTCTGGCTCCAGCGCATGCTGCCCCGCGAGGAGCTCTGCACGGTGCTGTCGGCGGCCACCGCGTTCGTCTGCCCGTCGGTCTACGAGCCGCTGGGCATCGTCAACCTCGAGGCGATGGCCTGCGAGGCGGCCGTGGTCGGCACCGCCACCGGGGGCATCCCCGAGGTGGTGCAGGACGGCGTCACCGGCCTGCTGGTGCCGATCGAGCAGGTCAGCGACGGCACCGGAACCCCGCTGGATCCGGACCGGTTCGTGGCCGACCTGGCCGCCGCGCTCACCGAGGTGTGCACCGACCGCGAACGGGCCCGGGCGTGGGGCCGCGCCGGCCGGCAGCGCGCCGAGGAGCACTTCTCCTGGTCGGCGATCGCCGACAGCACGCTCGAGGTCTACCGCTCGGTGCTGTAGAGCCTGAAGACGTCGGTCCGCTGCGGTCCCGCTCGGGTGGCGGGCCGCACCGGCCGGCGTCCCCGCTCCGAACCGGACTACCGGCTCCACCGATCGAGTCCCACTGCGTTCGCCGGGGACCGAAGTCCTCAGTCGTCTTTCTCGAGCATCCCGTTCACCGCGGCGACCATCGCCCGGCGCGAGACCCCGTCGAGCCGGCGCAGGGCCTGGGCGCGGCGCTCGGCCTCGTGCTGGGTGACCGCGGCCCCGTCGTCCTCGCTGGCCAGTTCCACGATCGCGCGCACCCGGGCGGCCCGGGCCAGCACCTGCACGCAACGCTGCGGGGTGGTGGGCGGGATGATCCCCTGCTCCAGCCCGCCGTCGCGGATCGCCGCGACCCGCACCGCCGCGTCCTCACGCCAGCGGGCCACGTCGAGCCGGCCCAGTTCCTCGATCGCCTCGGCCAGCGCGGTGCGCAGCTCACGGTCGGCCTCGCCGACGCTGCCCAGGTCGGTGACCCGGCGCCGGCCGACCGAGTGCGCCTGCCAGGAGACCATCGCGCCGGGCTCGTAGACCGAGCCGAACTCGGTGATCTCGGCCACGATCCCGATCGCCGGGCCGCCCGGCCCGTCCGGGCCCTCGCCGGTCAGCACGCACTCGCCGGCCTCCACCGCGGCCTCGTTGAAGCTCGGCGGGCCGGGCAGGCCGAGCAGGTCGCAGGGGGCGGGCAGAGCCACGGTGAGACTGGGGGTGCCGTGCCGCTGGAGGCTGGTGAGCAGTCCGAGCAGACCGCCCTTGGGCGCCAGACCGAGCGTGGCCGACACCTCGAAGTCGGCGGTGACCTCGTGCGGTTCGTCGTCACGGGTCACCGCGGCCACCGCCAGGGCGGGATCCAGACCGTCGGCGAGCACGGCGGTGCCCCAGGCGGCGAGACGGGCGGACCGGGGCAGCAACAGCATCACGTCAGCCTAAAGCCTGTCCGGCACCCCACCGGCCGGTCCTGAGAACTGTGATCTGCGGCGGATCTGCGCACAACCGGCCCACCCGGGGGCGCGGGTGATCGCCGGTGTCATAGGGTCCTCGCATGGCCGACGTGCTGGATCTGGACGGCGTCACGATCATGCGTGGCGGCAACGCACTCCTGGACGACGTGAGCTGGCAGGTCAGCGAGGGGGAGCGGTGGGTGGTGCTGGGCCCCAACGGCGCCGGCAAGACCACGCTGCTCCAGGTCGCCGCGGCCCGCATGCACCCGACCAGGGGCAGCGCCGTGATCCTGGGCGAGACCCTGGGCGGGACCGACGTCTTCGAGCTGCGTCCGCGGATCGGCCTGGCGAGTGCCGCTCTGGCCGAACGCATCCCGGCCGAGGAGGTGGTGCGCGACGTCGTCCTCACCGCGGCCTACGCGATCGCCGGCCGGTGGCGCGAGGAGTACGACAAGCTCGACCACGGCCGGGCCGGTGACCTGCTCGCCGCCTTCGGGGTGGAGCACCTCGTCGAGCGCACCTTCGGCACCCTGAGCGAGGGCGAGCGCAAGCGCGTCCAGCTGGCCCGCTCGCTGATGACCGACCCGGAACTGGTGCTGCTCGACGAGCCGGCCGCGGGCCTGGACCTGGGCAGCCGCGAGACCCTGGTGCGCGACCTGGCCGAGCTGGCCGGCGACCGCCGCTCGCCGGTGCTGGTCCTGGTCACCCACCACGTCGAAGAGATCCCGCCCGGGTTCACCCACGTGCTGATGCTGCGGGGCGGTCAGGTGGTCACCGCCGGGCCGATCGGAGCCACGCTGAACGACGAGAACCTGACCAAGACCTTCGACGTTCCTCTGAATGTGCAGCAGGTGGCGCAACGCTGGACGGCGGTTCTGCGTCAGGAGTAGCGGAGGGGTCACCCTCCGCCGGGACCAAGCGGAGGAGTGCGGGTGGACGACTGGGGCGACAAGGCCTGGCTGATCTGGATCGGTGCGGCCGTGGTGCTCGGCCTGGTCGAGATCACCACGCTCGACTTCTTCTTCCTGATGCTGGCCGGTGGCGCCCTGGCCGCGGCCGGGGCCGACGCCCTCGGGGGCGGTCTGCCGCTGCAGGTGCTGGCCTTCGCGCTCGCCTCGGGGGTGCTGATCGGGGTGGTCCGCCCGCCGCTGAAGGCGTGGATGACGCGCGGGCAGGACACCGTCACCGGTACCGCCGCGCTGGTCGGCGCCCCGGCGCTGGTGCTCGAGCCGGTCACCGAGCACACCGGGCTGGTCAAGCTGGCCGGTGAGACCTGGACCGCGCGGATCCTGCCCGGTGGCCTCACCCTCGAGGTGGACAGCCCGGTGCACGTGGTGCGCATCGACGGGGCCACCGCGGTGGTGGCCTCGAACCAGGAGATCCCGCAGATCCCCGAGCTCGCCGAGATCCCCGAGCTGGCCGACGAGCCCTCCCCGCAGTCCGAGCGTCCCGAGCGTCCCGAGAGCCCCGAAGGAAGGCAGTAGTCATGGAACCAGGCGATATCGTGCTCCTCGTCGTCCTCGCCCTGGTGGTGCTGATGGTCGGCACCACCATCGCGAAGGCGATCCGGATCGTCCCGCAGGCCACCACCGTGCTGGTCGAACGGCTGGGCCGGTACTCGCGCACGCTGGAACCGGGCCTGCACTTCCTGGTCCCGTTCGTCGACCGGCCGCGCGCCGTGGTCGACATGCGCGAGCAGGTGGTCTCGTTCCCGCCGCAGCCGGTGATCACATCGGACAACCTGGTGGTGAGCATCGACTCGGTGATCTACTTCCAGCCGACCGACCCCAAGGCCGCGGTCTACGAGATCTACAACTACATCCAGGGCATCGAGCAGCTCACCGTCACCACGCTGCGCAACGTGATCGGCTCGCTCGACCTGGAGCAGACGCTGACCAGCCGCGACCAGATCAACGGGCAGCTGCGCGGGGTGCTGGACGACGCGACCGGCCGCTGGGGCATCCGGGTGAACCGGGTCGAGCTCAAGGCCATCGACCCGCCCGCCTCGGTGCAGGACTCGATGGAGAAGCAGATGCGGGCCGAGCGGGACCGGCGCGCGGCCATCCTGAACGCGGAGGGCGTCAAGCAGTCACAGATCCTCACCGCCGAGGGGGACAAGCAGTCGGCCATCCTGCGGGCCGAGGGCCAGGCCCAGGCCGCGGTGCTGAAGGCCCAGGGTGAGTCCAAGGCCATCCTGCAGGTGTTCGACGCGATCCACCGCGGCGACGCCGACCCCAAGCTGCTGGCCTACCAGTACCTGCAGATGCTGCCGCAGATCGCCAACGGCACGGCCAGCAAGATGTGGATCGTGCCGACCGAGCTCACCCAGGCGCTGGGCAGCATCAGCGGCGCGCTCGGGGGAGACCCGGAGACGATCGCGGCGCCGTCGGCGGCCCGGTACCGCGAGCGCGACACCGGCATCAGCGACAACCCGTTCGACGGCACCGAGCTGGAAGACCCGAACGAGGCGCTGGAGCGGGCCCGGCAGGAAGCTGCCGGGGCCTCGGCCGAGGCCGACGCGGACGCACGGAAGGTGTCGGGGGCCGGTGGCCTGGGCAGCTCGGCCACGCCCCCCGGCCCGGGGCCGAGCGGTTACGGCACGCCCCCCGAGAACGCGTAGATGATCGACTGCTCGGTCGAGAGCACGAGGTCCACGTACCACCCCGCACGGTTGTAGGCGTACAGCGCGGCCCGGTCCCGGGCCGCGCTGTCGCGTGTGGTGTCGCGCAGGCCGGTGGCGCACAGGTAGCGGGCGGCCGAGAAGATCGCGTCCTCGGCGTCCCAGATGTCGACCACCCGGTCACCGTCGCCGTCCACCCCGTAGGCCGCGAAGGTGGCCGGCATGAACTGCATCGGTCCCTTGGCCCCGGCCGAGGAGGGCCCCACGTTGCGCCCGTGCCCGCTCTCCACCTGACCCACGGCCGCCAGCAGGGTCCACCGCAGCCCTGGGCAGGCGCCCGCCGCCGCCCGGTAGGCCAGCTCGTACTCGGTGGGGATGCCCAGCGCAGTGACCTTTCCGGTGGCGGTCTGCCGGTCGGCCCGGGCCGTGCGCTGCGCCCGCGCCAGCTCCGCCCGCGCCTGCTCCGCCGCGCGGGCCTGCTTCGCCTGACGGTCCAGCCGCCGCAGCGTGAGCCGGGCGTCCTGCAGCGTACTCTCCGCCCGGTCGGCCTCGGCCTGCAGCTCGTTCAGGGCGGCCAGGTGCTCGTCCGCCGCCCGCTCGGCCTCGGCCGCCCGCCGCTCGGCCAGCCGGGAGTCGGCGTCGGCACTGCGCAGACTCCGCTCGTTCGAGGTCATCACCCCGCTGAGCAGCCGCTGGTTGGTGCTCTGCCACCACAGCAGTTCGGTGGGGGAGTCGGCCGCCAGCAGCGTCGCGGTCAGCCCGGCCGAGCCGCCGGAGGCGTAGATCGCGCGGATGTCCTGCCCCCGCTGGACCTCCGCCGCGGCCCGCGCGGCGGCGGCCTGGTCGGCGTCCACAACGGCTGCGTCCGCCGCCTCGAAAGACTTCGACAACCGGGTAAGCCCGCGGGCGACGGCCCGCTCTGCGTCGGTGTACTCCTCGACCAGGGCCTCCACCCGGGCCCGGGCGCGCTTCGCCCGGGCCTCGGCGCCTGCCGAGGTGCCTGCCGAGGTGTCGGTGGTGAAAGCAATGGCAACGGGTTGCCCGCGCGCAGGTTCACGACCCCCAGCCGGCGCCGCGAACACCACGGCCGCAACCAGAAGGCCGACGATCCCCCCGCACGACCCGGCCAGGCGCAGGCCGGGTCGGCGGTGCCCGGCGCCCGGCTCGATCCCCTCCACCCCACAACAGTCGGGCTCCTCCCGCCCCGCCTTGACCCTCGGCCCCGTCCCACTCACCCGCAACGCCTCGGGATGCCGCCGAGCCCGCCGAACGGCAGGGTGGTCGCCGTGGGCGGGGACAAGAACGCAGGTCAGAAGCGATCCAGCAGCAAGCAGGCCGAGGCCCGGCGGTGGCTGTTCGCCGACCAGCTCGGGCCGCACTACCTGGACTCGCCGGACCAGCCGGTGCTGCTGATCGAGTCGCAGCAGGTGTTCCGGCGCCGCCGATTCCACCGCCGCAAGGCCCATCTCGTCCTCTCGGCCCTGCGCCACCGCGCCGCCGAACTGGGCGACCAGGCCACCTTCCAGCAGACCCGCACCTACCGGGAAGGCCTGCCCCCGGACACGTCCGGGCTCAGCGTCTGCGCCCCCACCACCTACGCCGCCCGCCGCCTGATCGGGTCCTTGGACGTCGAGATGCTTCCCTCCCGCGGCTACGCCGTCGACGAGGCGCAGTTCGCCGACTGGGCCGAACGCCGCGGTGGCCGCAAGCTGCTGATGGAGGACTTCTACCGCGACGTCCGCAAGCACCATCGTCTTCTGCTGGAAGGCGACGGCGAGCCGGTCGGCGGCCGCTGGAACTACGACCAGGACAACCGCGAACCTCCGCCCAAGGCACCCACCCTCGCCCAGGCGAGGGGCCTCGACGCCCCCTGGTGGCCGGAGGAGGACGAGATCGATGAGCAGGTCCGGGCCGACCTGGACCGCTGGGAACGGGACGAGGGCATCCAGTTCCTCGGCGAGGACGGGCCCCGCCGCTTCGCCGTCACCCGCGACGAGGCGCTGAAGGCCCTGGAGTCGTTCGTCACCACCCGGCTGCACGACTTCGGCCCCTACGAGGACGCGATCCTGACCGACGACCGCTGGATGGCGCACTCCCTGCTCTCGGTGCCGCTGAATCTCGGCCTGCTGCATCCGGTCGAGGTCGCCCAGCGGGCCGAGCGCGCCTACCACGAGGGCGACGCCGGCCTGGCCAGCACCGAGGGCTTCGTCCGGCAGGTGGTCGGCTGGCGCGACTACGTCTGGCACGTCTACTGGCACTTCGGTGACGACTACCGGCGACGCAACCACCTGAAGGCTCGCCGGAAGCTGCCCAAGTGGTTCGCCGAGCTTGACCCCGACGGCGAGGTCGGGGCCAAGTGCCTGTCCAGCGCGCTGGCCTCGGTCCGCGAGGACGGCTGGGCGCACCACATCCCCCGGCTGATGGTCCTCGGGAACTGGGCCCTGCAGCAGGGTTACGACCCGGTGGCGGTCACCGACTGGTTCCACCGGGCCTTCGTCGACGGCTACGACTGGGTGATGGTGCCGAACGTGGTCGGGATGGCCCTGCACGCCGACGGCGGGGCGATGATGACCAAGCCCTACGCGGCCGGGGGTGCCTACATCAACCGGATGAGCGACCACTGCGGCGGCTGCCGGTACAACCCGAAGAAGCGGCTGGGCCCGGACGCCTGCCCGTTCACCGCCGGCTACTGGGCCTTCCTCGACCGCAACCGGGAGGAGTTCGCGAACAACCACCGGATGAGCCGGTCGTACGCCGGGATGGGCCGGCTGAACGACCTCGAGGCGGTGCTGGAGCAGGAGCGTCACCGGGGCGCCTCGGCACCCTAATAAAATCGTCCGGTGACCCTGATCCACCTGGACGACCCGCACGACGAACGCCTCAGCGACTACGTCGGCCTGACCGACGTGGTGCTGCGCACCCGGCTCGAGCCGGCCGGCGGCCTCTACATGGCCGAGAGCGAGAAGGTGATCCGCCGGGCGCTGCGGGCCGGGCACCGGCCGCGCTCGATGATGCTGGCCGAGAAGTGGCGGGACTCGCTCGACGACCTGGTCCGCGACGTGCAGGCGGCCGGGGCCCCGGTGTTCACCGGCCCGATCGACCTGGTCGAGGCGATCACCGGGTTCAACGTGCACCGGGGCGCGATCGCGGCGATGCACCGGCCGGTCCTGCCCTCGGTGGAGTCGGTGGTGGCCGGCGCCCGGCGGATCGTGGTGCTGGAGAACATCACCGACCACACCAACGTGGGCGCGATCTTCCGCTCGGTGGCCGGCCTGGGGGCCGACGCCGTGCTGGTCACCCCGCGCTGCGCCGACCCGCTCTACCGGCGCTCGGTGCGGGTCTCGATGGGCACGGTGTTCCAGGTGCCGTGGACCCGGATCGACCCCTGGCCCGGCGGCATGGACGACCTGCAGAAGGCCGGTTTCGACGTGGCCGCCCTGGCCCTGGGCCCGAACGCGGTGAGCCTGGACGAGTACGTGGCCAAGGCCCCGGAGAAGGTCGCCCTGGTCCTGGGGACCGAGGGCGACGGCCTGAGCCCGGTCACGATCGAGCACGCCGACCGGGCCGTCACCATCCCCATGGCCGGCGGCGTGGACTCGCTCAACGTGGCCGCGGCGGCGGCCGTGGCGATGTGGAGCCTGCGCGTGGGGTAGGCGGTCAGCAGCTGCTCAGAGCAGGCGCGGGCCGTCCTCGTCGGTGGTCACCGGCTCGGGCACGCGATAGCTGTCCAGGTCGATGTAACGGCCCCCTTCCGAGGGACTTTCGGGCGAGAGCGGCGGCGACGGAACGAACTGCCGCGGGATCAGCCCAGGCCGGGTGTTCCAGACCCGCAGCCACTCGCAGACCTCCGGGGAGGGCGGCGCGAAACCCGGCCGGGCCCGTCCGAAGAGCCAGCCCGAGGCCAGCCGGACACCGCAGCCACGCAGCACGCTCGCCTCGTCCAGGCTCTCCACGTCCTCGGCCAGCACCGCCGCGCCGAGCTCCTCGGCCAGGTCGACCACGTTCTCCACCAGCCGGCGCCGCACCGCGTGCAGGTGCACGTCCCGCACCAGCTCGGCGGGCACCCGCACCAGGTCGGGCACCAGGTGCTCGAGCGCGGTGAGGTCGTCCAGCCCGGCGCCGCCGGCCCCGGCCGCGACCAGCAGGCCCCGCCCGCGCAGCTCGGAGACCACCTCGATCGCCGGGTGCCGCGGGGCCAGGTACGGGCTGATCAGGCTCAGCACCAGGTCGCTGATCTCACCGGCCCGCTCCAGCACGTCGAGCACGTCGCGGTGGGTCAGGGCGTCCGCGTCCATCTCGACGGCCAGGAACTTGTCCGCGGGCAGGGCGACCCGCTCGCGCACCGCGGACTGCAGGGCCAGGGCCCCGAGCTGTCCGGAGAGCCCGGCCTGGGCGGCCGCCTCGAAGTAGGGCGCGGCCGAGCGGGCGGCCCAGTCCCCGACCCGCACCGTGGCCTGGTAGCCCAGACAGGTGCCGTCGGCCAGGGCCACCACCGGCCGGTGGATGCTGCGGATGGTCGCGGGCCGCGCCAGGGTCTGCGCGATCGGCTCGGCGATCTCGGGCTCGCGCGGCGCGATGACGGCGAGTTCCGACGAGGTCGAGTACGCCGGCGGATCCTCTTGGGGGCGCCCCGGAAGGACAGTCGTCACGGCCGACACGCTAGGGCGCTTGCGCACCACAGTCCATTACTGGACGTCAACATTCGATAACGCTCTGTCAATATGGTGAAACTGTCCGGCTCGCCGTCGTTTGCCGCCGGGGGACGATCGGGGCCAGCCGGAGCAGATCGGGACCACAGAGCGCGGCGGCACCGAAAAGGGCCAACTGAGGACGAGTCTGCGCGCCGACCGAAGTCGGGTCGGGTCGGTCTCAGGCCACCTGGGGAGGAGCAGTGCGCTCCTGCTCGCGGGCGGTGCACTCCTGGTCGATCTCGGCCGAGGCCTCCCGCAGGCCGGCCAGGATCGCGTCGTTGATCTGGCCGAGCTGCACCACCTGCTCGGGGGTGAGCCGGTCGAACAGGTGCGCGCGCACGCTGGCCACGTGCGACGGGGCGGCGTTGGACAGCGCCTCGAACCCGGCGTCGGTGAGCACCGCGAAGGCCCCCCGCCGGTCGGTCGGGCAGCTCTCCCGTTCGACCCAGCCGTTGGCCACCAGCCGGGCCACCGCGTGCGAGAGCCGGCTGCGGGAGGAGTCGCTGGCGTCGGCCAGGTCGCTCATCCGCAGCCGTCGGCCGGGGGTCTCGGACAGGCGCACCAGGATCTCGTAGTACGACTGCGGGATGCCCGAGTCGTGCTGCAGCTCGCGGTCGAGCTGGGCGGCCAGCAGCCGGGTGGCGGCCAGATAGGAACGCCAGGTGTGGTGCTCTTCCTCGTCCAGCCACCGCGGTTGCGCCATACGCAGCACTGTACCTTTCGGTCTGTAACCGCGCGCGGGAAGGTTGAACGCTCACCCATATGGGCTGACCTCAGTGGAACAGCGAGGACACCGACTCCCCGTTGTGGATCCGCCGGATCGCCTCGGCCAGCGCGGGGGCGATCGAGAGGACCTCGAGCTTGGGCACCCGCTTCTCCTTGCCGATCGGCACGGTGTTGGTGCAGATCACCTCGAGCACGTCCGGCTGGGCCTGGAGCCGGTCCAGGGCGTTGGAGGAGAACAGCCCGTGCGTGCAGGCCACCCGGATCTGCCCGGCGCCGCGCTCGCGCAGCCGCTCCAGCAGCTCGAACACCGTGCTGCCCTTGGCGATCTCGTCGTCCAGCACGATCACGTCCCGGCCGGTGACGTCGCCGATGATGTCGGTGATCACCACCTGGTCGTCGGAGAAGCGCTGCTTGGCCCCGGCCGCCACCGGCACCCCGAGGATGCGGGCGAAGGCGGTGGCCGCCTTGGCGTTGCCCAGGTCGGGGGAGACCACCACGGTGTTGGACAGGTCGTAGGGCTGGAAGTGGGCGGCCAGTTCGCGCAGGGCGTGCAGGTGGTCGACCGGCACGCTGAAGAAGCCGTGCACCTGGGGCGAGTGCAGGGTCATGGTGAGCACCCGCCCGGCCCCGGCGGTGTTCAGCAGGTCGGCCACCAGCCGGCCGCCGATCGAGATCCGCGGCGCGTCCTTCTTGTCCGAGCGCGCGTAGGCGTAGTGCGGCATCACCACGGTGGTGCGGGCGGCCGAGGCGCCCCGCGCGGCGTCCAGCAGCAGGAGCAGCTCGACCAGGTTCTCCTGGACCGGCGGCACCAGCGGCTGGATCAGGTAGACGTCCCGCTCGCGGCAGTTGGCCTGCAACTGCACCTCGAGGCAGTCGTTGGCGAAGCGGGAGGTGCGGGAGGGCAGGAGCGGCACCGAGAGGTACTGGCAGATCTCCTCGGCGAGCTCGACGTGGGCACTGCCGGAGAAGATGGCGATGTCTCTCACATGCGCAGACCCTAGCGCAGACGCTGCTTGACCACCTTGCCCATGGCGTTACGCGGCAGTTCGCTCACGAAGACCACCTCACGCGGCCGCTTGTGCACCGAAAGCCGCTGCGCCACATGGTCGATCACCTGTTCCGAGGTGAGCCCGTCGGCCACCACGAAGGCCCGGACCCGCTCGCCCAGGTCCTCGTCCGGCACACCGATCACGGCCACCTCACGCACCCCGGCCAGGCCGAGCAGGACGTCCTCGATCTCACCGGCGCCGATCCGGTAGCCACCGCTCTTGATCAGGTCGGTGGAGGCCCGGCCGACGATCCGGTGCCAGCCGTCGGCGCCGATCGTGGCCACGTCGCCGGTGCGGAACCAGCCGTCGGCGGTGAACGCCTTCGCGTTGGCCTCGGGCCGGTGCAGGTAACCGGAGAACACGGTGGGCCCCTGGATCTGCAGCTCGCCCACCGCCTCGCCGTCGTGCGGCAGCACCGTGCCGTCGTCGTCGGCCAGCCGGGTCTGCGTGCCCGGCACCGGCACCCCGACCTGGCCCGGGCGGCGCTCGCCGTCGGCCCGGCTGCTCACGGTGATCAGCGTCTCGGTCATCCCGTAGCGCTCGACCGGCTGGTGCCCGGTGAGCCGGGTGAGGCGCTCGAAGACCGGCACCGGCAGGGGAGCGCTGCCGGAGACCAGCAGACGGGCCCCGCGCAGGGCGTCGGCCGACTGCGGGTCGGCCGCGATCCGCGACCAGACCGTGGGCACGCCGAAGAAGAGCGACCCGCCCGCCTGTGCGGCCTCGGCGTAGGCGGCCGGTCTCGGCCGGACCGTGTGCACCAGCGGCGAGCCGACCCGCAGCGGGCCGAGCACGCCCAGCACCAGGCCGTGCACGTGGAAGATCGGAAGCCCGTGCACCAGACGGTCTTCCGGCGTCCAGGACCAGGCGTCGGCCAGTGCGTCCAGACCGGCGGCGATGGCCGAGCGGGTGACCGGCACGCCCTTGGGTGCACCGGTGGTGCCGCTGGTGTAGAGGATCAGCGCCGTGCTCTCCCCGGCCGGCTCGGGGTGGCTGCCCCGGCCCTGGGCGGTGAGGTCGACGTCCTCGGCGCGAAGGGTGAGCTCGGCACCGGAGTCGTTCAGGATGTGCGCCCGCTCGGTCTCCCCGCTGTCGGGCGGGACCGGGACCACCGGGACCCCGGCGAGCAGGCACCCGACGATCGCGGTGACGGTACGGGCGTCCGCGGTGGCCTCGACCGCCACCGCGCCGGCGCCGTGCACCCGATCGGCCACCGCCCCGGCGGCGGCCAGCAACTGCGCCCGGCCGAGGCCGACCTCGCCGACCCTCAGGGCCTCGGCCCGGTCCTGCGCCGGTGAGCCGGGCGAGGTCTGTGAGGTCAGCGAGGTCAGCAGCTCAGCCATGCGGTCAGTTCACCAGGTTCAGCCGACCACGGCCAGGGCGTCGATCTCGACCAGCATGTCCGGGTGCGGCAGGCCCACCATCACGGTGGTCCGCGAGGGCAGCACGCCGGAGGCGCAGCGGCCGGTCAGGTACTCGGCGTAGGCCTCGTTCATCGCCGAGAAGTGGTCGCGGGTGGTCAGGTACACGCGCAGCATGATCACGTCGTCGAAGGTCGCGCCGCCCGCGGTGAGCACCGCCTCGACGTTCTGCAGCACGCGCACGGTCTGCGCCTTCACGTCGCCGACGAAGACGAACTCACCGGTCTGCGGGTCGGTCGGCGCCTGACCGGAGACCTGCACGGTGTTGCCCACCCGCACCCCGACGGAGAAGGGCAGGGTGGGGGCGGCGGCGTCGGCCGGGGTGAGGGCGGAGCGCTCGGTCATGAAGACGATCCTTCGCAAAAAGGTAAGGGGGAGGAAACGCGGAAAGAGCGGGCGCCCAGCATTGCAGACGCCCCACCCCTCGGTGTTCTCAGCGGGCGCACGGGCGCCGGCGGCTGCCCTCGGCCAGCAGGTGACGCAGTTCGGCCGCCGCCTCGGTGCCGGTGTCGACCCGGCGGCGGAACGGCAGGCGCACGTCGCAGTGCTCGCGCAGCTTCTCCACCCGCAGCACGATCCCGTAACGGTCCAGGGCCACCGGCAGCACCCGGACCACCCCGAGCAGGGCCTGCGGCTCGCACAGCCGGGACAGCGTGTCGATCGCGTCCGGGTGGTGGGCGACCAGGTGCTGCAGCTGCTCGGCGGCGCCCAGGTGCAGCGGGTCCGGCTCGCCGCGCCGGTAGTCCTCCACCGTGACCCAGTCGTGGCGGCCGTCCCCCTCGAGCATGACCTCGGCCACGTCGATCCGCAGGCCCACCGAGCCGGTGGAGGCGGCGCGCCCCGGCCGGACCGGGTGAGGGATCGACATCCAGCCACCCAGGCAGACCCTCGACCGGACCCGGTCGCGCACACTGACCGCGCAGAGTTCGGTAAGCTCTACGGTGACTGCAATATCTTCTTCGGAAGTCCCTCGGGCTGCTTGCGCTGCCCGAGCTAACGTGCTGCTCGTTTCAAGCGTTAGGATCACGTCGCCCAACGGGTCGTCGTGATGACACCCGAGAAGGTCGACGCGACCGCCGTCCCACCGGACCGACACCGAGGCGGCCGCGGCCAGAACAGTTCGAGCTCTTTCCGCCTGTGACGGGCGGGTGGGGGTGTGCGTGCGAGTGTCCACTTGCGCCTCCAGCAACATAGGTAAGCCTTACCTAACCTACCGTGGAGATCAGTCAGTGAATAACCCCCGTCCCAAGGCGAAGTTGTCTCGCGCCCTCGGCATCCCGCTCACCCCGAAGTGCGTGAAGTACTTCGAGCAGCGTCCCTACCCGCCGGGTGACCACGGCCGGGCCCGCAAGTCCACCTCGGACTACAAGGTCCGTCTGCTCGAGAAGCAGCGCCTGCGCTACCAGTACAACATCAGCGAGACGCAGCTGGCCCGGGCCTTCGAGAAGGCCCACCGCAGCGCCGCCAAGACCGGTGAGGCGCTGGTCACCTCGCTGGAGACCCGGCTCGACGCCCTGGTGCTGCGCAGCGGCTTCGCCCGCACCATCTACCAGGCCCGTCAGGCCGTCACGCACCGCCACATCACCGTCAACGGCATCCTCGTCGACAAGCCGTCGTACCAGGTCAAGCCGGAAGACGTGATCGCGGTCGCGCCGCGCAGCCGGAACAAGACGCCGTTCCAGGTCGCCGCCGCCGGTGCGCACCAGCTCGCCACCACGCCGCCCTACCTCGAGGTGCTGCTGCCGCAGCTGCACGCCCGTCTGGTCCGCCAGCCGGCGCGCGAAGAGGTTCCGGTGACCTGCAACGAGCAGCTCGTCGTCGAGTACTACTCGCGCTGATCCGCCCGTAGTACCCGCACCACCAGCACGACCAGCACGACCTCTGACTGTTCACCTCCACGGGTGACGTACGCGGTGCAGGGCCCGGAACTTTGGGTCCCTGCACCGCTACGGTCGTTGGCTTCTTGCCGTGACCTTCGTCACCCGGGAGGGAACATCAGATCCTTTGATGGGAGTTCGGGCCATGGGCGCTGCCAGCACCGGCGGCCTGCCCGGACCCGTCGCCCTGCTGCCCGGCAGCCTGCTGCTCGACGAGGACTGGCTGTCCGGCCAGGTGCGTGACACCGGCACCTTCTACGGCTGCACCGAACCCCGCCTCAACGCCACCCTCTGGTGGTACTCGGCGAGCGCCGTCCTGCTCGGCCCCTCGGTGCACGAGTACGTGCTGCTCGGCCGGGCCACCTCGGTGCGGGCCCAGGACGTGCGTCTGTCGCCCCGGCGGGCCGGTCTCGAACGCGTCGTCCCGGGCCCGGCTCTCGAGCCCGGCGGGTCGGCGTTCGGGGCTCACCTCGATCACGCGGTCGCCCCGATGGTGGACGCTCTCGGGCGCGTCGGTGGGGTCACTCCCCAGTCGTTGTGGGCGATTACGTCGGATTCCCTGGCCACCCGTCTGCTGGCTGAGACGCAGGTCACCGGGGCTGCCGACGCCGCGGAGCGGCTCGCCCACGACATCGCGGCCGGTTCCCTCCGGCTGAAGCCGTCTCCCCGCTTCGTCCGGGTTCCCGGCCGGGCCGGTGCATCGCGCACCTACGTCCACCGCGTCTCGTGCTGTCTGCTCTACCGCGTCCCGATGGGCAAGTGCCTGAGCTGCCCCCGCCAGACCCCGGCCGAACGCGCCGAACGTCTGCAGGCGCACGCCCGCAACAGCCCCTACTGAACCGGCTCGCCCAAAGCCCGACCGATCGTCCTCAAGGAGTCACTGATGGCCATGAACGCCGACGCTTCGACCCTGGACACGTTCGTCGCCCTGGGCGACTCGTTCACCGAGGGCCTGCACGACGAGCTGGGACCGGACGGGCGGCACCGCGGCTGGGCCGACCGGGTGGCCGAGGGGCTGGCCACCGCCAACGGCCGGGTGCGCTACGCGAACCTCGCCATCCGCGGACGGCTGCTCGACCAGGTGATCGCCGAGCAGGTGCCGGTGGCCATGGCGCTCAAGCCCGCCCTGGTCTCCTTCCACGCCGGCGCCAACGACATCCTGCGCCCCGGCGTGGACGTGCCGCGGCTGCTGGGCAAGTACGAGGAGACGGTGGCCCGGTTGCGTGAGAACGGCAGCCAGGTGCTGCTGTTCACGGTCGGCGGCACACCCCGCGACACCAGCCGCAGCCCGCGCCGGAGCCGGCTGGACGGGCCGTTCGCCGCGTTCAGCACCTGTGCCCGGCGGGTGGCCGACCGGTACGGCTGCGTTCTCGCCGACATCGGCGACGTGCAGGTGCTGCGCGACCGCCGGCTGTGGCACGAGGACCGCCTGCACCTGACCCCGGAAGGTCACGCCCGGATCGCGGCGGCGGTGATGGAGAGCCTCGGCCTGGACGACCCGGCCCTCCTGGCCGGCGACACCGGCTGGTGGCGCGAACCGCTCCCGGCCAAGGTCGCCGCCGGGCGCGTCAACGACCTGGCCGGCGACCTGCGCTGGGCCCGTACCTTCCTGCTGCCCTGGGTGGGGCGGCGGCTGCGGGGCGTCTCCAGCGGTGACGCGCTTCTGCCGAAACGTCCCGATCTGGTGGAGATCACGGCCCGCCCCTAGGCGTACGGCCGCGTCGGGCGCCTTCAGAAAGCCTGCCGCGCGTCGATGTCAACTACGTCCACCCGAGGGGCCCGCTCCGCGTACCCGCGGGCGCGCTCTGCGCTGAACGGAGTTGCTGCCTGATGTCTCGTCTCTCGGCCTGGCCGATCCGGATCGTGTTCCGGGTCCTGGTCGCCATCACCGTGCTGGCCCTGGCCGCGATCGTGGTGGCGGTCACAGTCTCGCACCGCTCCCAGACCGACTCCCGGGACCAGTACGAGCAGACGATCGTCGCGTACGTGAACGTCAAGGACATGGAGAACACCGGGACGAAGATCGTGCTGGACAACACGATCATCACCTACGTGCCGCAGGCCTCCGAACAGTACCGCTCGGTCCTGGACACCGACATCGCGAAGATGAAGGAACTGGTGGCCTCGAGCGCCGGCCTCGACATCCCGGACGACCTGAAGCAGCAGATCGCCGCCGTCGGCACGGCCTACACCGACCTGGGCGACTTCCTGGTCGGCCTGGCCCCGCCGAAGAACGCGGCCGAGACGGCGCAGCAGGGCGAGGACTTCACCGCCAAGAGCACGGCGGCCAACGAGGCCATCGCCGCCGCGCTGGAGACCGCCTACGCCCGGGTGCAGAAGCTCGACGCGGACATCGACGACGCGGGCCGCAGCAGCAACATCACCACGCTCACCCTGTGCGTGGTCACCGCCCTGCTGATCGGCGGGTTGCTGCTGGCCTACGGCCGGCGGATCGCGGGTGGCATCGAGGCCCTGAAGACGGCGGTCGAGCAGATCTCGGCCGGGGACCTGACCCACCCGGTGCCGGCGCACGGCAAGGACGAACTGGCCCAGATGGCCGGGGCACTGGAGAACATGCGGCTCAAGCTGGCGCAGATCTTCCGGCAGTTGGTCGACTCCAGCAACCGGCTGGGCGACTCGGCGACCACCCTGAGCGGCATCTTCACCGAGGTCGGGGCCACCTCGGACCGCTCGTCGGCGCAGATGGGCTCGGTCTCGGCCACGGCCAACGAGGTCTCGGCGAACATCCAGACGGTGGCGGCCGGCTCGGAGGAGATGGGCGCCTCGATCGGCGAGATCGCCCGCAGCGCGGGCGACGCCGCCCGCGAGGCCACCGCGGCGGTGAGCGCGGTGGAGTCGACCACCAGCACGATGAACAAGCTGGGGGAGTCGTCCCGGGAGATCGGCGACGTGA
>NZ_JAJSOH010000026.1 GCF_021277265.1 Kineosporia rhizophila | reverse complement strand
CTTCATAGATAGTGGTGGCGGCCGCTCCGGTTTCATGGCCGTGTTCACCCGTCGAATCCTCACCCGCGCTCCGCGCAGGGGCTAACGAGGGTTCCGGGGTAACGGACACGGCCCGAGGAGCAGGCCGCCACCACTGTTTTTTCATGCCGCCATTCGGGCCCTCCGGGGTGCGGGCGGCGAGAGCAGTGCCAGGCTCGTGTTGTACTGGTACGTCTTCTGAACAGTGGTGGCCGCCGGTACCCGGTGGAGCTGGGTGTCCTCGATGTGGCGCGCCCGCCTGGCCGAGCAGCTTCCGCGTGCGACGACGACGTATCGATCACGAGCACCACGAACGAAGCACCATCAGCAATCACGAAGGATTGGGAGTCATGGCCGGCGAGCCCGACAGGCAGCGTCCTCGAACGAACGACTACGCCAAGGGCGGTCCCAGCAGAGGATCGGCCGGCCCCCGTGGTGGTCGGGACGGGCAGTCGCGTGCGGGCGACCGTGACCGCGCCCCGTCCCGTGGTGGCAACAATGCCCGTTCCGGTGGCCGGGTCGCCGGCATGCGCAACTCCCGTTCTTCCGGTGAGACCCGCGAAGGTGGCTGGTCACGCGACGGTGAACGCTCCCGTCCGTCCGGCGACCGTGACTTCCGTTCCGGCCAGGGCCGCGACGGCGACCGTGGTGGTTCCGGCGGCTACCGCTCCGGCGGTCCCGGCGGCGACCGCGGTGGCTCACGTCCTGGTGGTTCCGGCGGTGGCTTCCGTTCTGGCGGTCCCGGCGGTGACCGTGGTGGTTCCGGCGGTGGCTTCCGCTCGGGTGGCCCCGGTGGTGACCGTGGCGGTTTCCGTTCCGGTGGCCCGGGCGGCGACCGTGGTGGTTCCGGCGGTGGCTACCGTTCCGGTGGCCCCGGTGGTGACCGTGGCGGTTTCCGCTCTGGTGGCCCGGGCGGTGACCGTGGTGGTTCCGGCGGTGGCTTCCGTTCTGGCGGTCCCGGTGGTGACCGTGGTGGGTTCCGTTCCGGTGGCCCGGGCGGTGACCGTGGTGGTTCCGGCGGTGGCTTCCGCTCTGGTGGTCCCGGTGGTGACCGTGGTGGGTTCCGTTCCGGTGGCCCGGGCGGTGACCGTGGTGGTTCCGGGGGCGGTTTCCGCTCCGGCGGTCCCAGCAGTGACCGTGAAGGGTTCCGTTCCGGAGGCGACCGCGGTGACCGCGGCGGTTCCGGCGGTGGCTACCGTTCCGGTGGTCCCGGTGGTCCCGGTGGTGACCGTGGCGGTTTCCGCTCTGGTGGCCCGGGCGGTGACCGTGGGAATTCCGGCGGTGGTTTCCGTTCTGGCGGTCCCGGTGGTGACCGTGGCGGATTCCGCTCTGGTGGCGCGGGCGGCGATCGTGGCAATTCCGGCGGTGGCTACCGTTCCGGTGGCCCGGGCGGTGACCGTGAGAATTCCGGCGGTGGCTACCGTTCCGGTGGTCCCGGTGGTGACCGTGGCTGGTTCCGCTCCGGTGGCCCGAGCAGCGATCGTGGTGGCTCCGGGGGCGGTTTCCGCTCCGGCGGTCCCAGTAGTGACCGTGGCGGTTTCCGTTCTGGTGGCCCCGGTGGTGGCCGTGGTGGTTTCCGTTCCGGTGGCCCGGGCGGTGACCGTGGTGGTTCCGGCGGTGGCTTCCGCTCTGGTGGTCAGGGTGGTGACCGGGACGGGTTCCGTTCCAGTGACCGCGGCGGCGACCGCGGCGGCGACCGGGGTGGATTCCGTTCCGGCGGTCCCAGCAGCGAGCGTGGCGGATTCCGCTCGGGCGGTCCTGGCGGCGACCGTGGTGGCTCTGGTGGCGACCGTGGCGGGTTCCGTTCCGGTGGTCCCGGTGCTGATCGTGGTGGCGACCGTGGTGGTTTCCGTTCTGGTGGCCCGGGCGGCGACCGCGGGGGTTCCGGCGGCGGTTTCCGTTCCGGCGGTCCCAGCAGCGAGCGTGGCGGTTTCCGTTCCGGCGGTCCCGGTGGTGGCCGTGGCGGTTCCAACGGTGGCGACCGTGGTGGCTTCCGCTCGGGTGGCCAGGGCGGTGACCGTGGTGGTTCCGGTGGCGGTTTCCGTTCCGGCGGTGCGGGTGGCGACCGGGGCGGATTCCGTTCGGGTGGCCCCGGCGGTGACCGTGGTGGTTCTGGTGGCGACCGGGGTGGTTTCCGTTCCGGTGGTCAGGGCGGTGACCGCGGCGGTTTCCGTTCCAGCGGTCCCGGTGGTGACCGTGGTGGTTCCGGAGGCGGCTTCCGCTCCGGCGGTCAGGGTGGTGACCGTGGCGGTTTCCGTTCCGGTGGCGACCGTGACGGCCGTTCCGGTGGGTTGGGCGGCGACCGCAACGACCGCAATGACCGGGGTGGCTTCCGCGGAGAGCGTGATGGCCGCAGCAGCAGCAACTTCCGGTCCGGTGGGCCGGGTGGTGACCGTGGTGGATTCCGCGGCGACCGCAACGACGACCGTGGTGGCTCTCGCTCCGGCGGTGACCGGGGTGGTCGTTCCGGGGGCTTCGCCAACCGCGAAGGCTTCCGCGGCGACCGCAACGACCGCGGCAGCTTTGCCGGCCAGAAGCGTGGTTGGGGCGAGGACAAGCCTCAGGAGGCGCGGTCCGGCGACAGCAGCACGCCTCGCGACGACGCGGCGCCCGAGCGCAGCGAGCGTAATGACCGTCCCGAGCGCAGCGACCGCGGTCCGCGCCGGGAGCAGTCTCAGGGCTGGGGCGGCCGGGAGCAGCGGGACCGCTCCGAGCGTCGTCCCGCCGCGACCACGCGTACCCAGCGCTCCGACGACGGCCGCGCGCTGCGTCCGATGCAGGTGCGCAAGGCTGCCGGCCGCGACCCGGAGATCCCCGAGGGGATCAACGCGGGGATGCTCGACAAGGCTGTCCGCCATGAACTGTCCGGCCTGACCCGCGAGGTCGCCGTGCAGACAGGGGCGCACCTGGCCGCCGTCAACTACTTCATCGAGTCCGACCCCGAGCGGGCCTGGCAGCACGCCGAGGCCGCCCGTAAGCGCGGGGGACGCCTGGGTGTGGTGCGTGAGACCGCCGGCCTGGCTGCCTACCGCACCGGCCGCTACGCCGATGCCCTCGCCGAGCTGCGCACCGCGCGCCGGATCACCGGGTCGAACGAGCACCTGGCGATCATGGCCGACTGTGAGCGCGGTCTGGGCCGGCCGGAGCGCGCGCTGGAGCTGGCGCGCAGCGAAGAGGCCAAGACCCTCGACGCCGACAACCGGATCGAGCTGAAGATCGTGGAGTCCGGGGCGCGGGCCGACCTCGGTGAGTTCGACGCGGCCGTGGTCGTGCTGCAGATCCCTGAGCTGGAGAGCAACCGTCGCTCGCCCAGCCTGGCCCGGCTGCGCTTCGCGTACTCCGAGGCGCTCAAGGCGGCCAAGCGGCAGCAGGAGGCCGAGTCCTGGCGCAGCCGGGCGATCGCCGAGGACCCGGACGGCTCCGCCGGCGTGAACGACCTGGACGACGACGAGCTCGAGGTCTACGACCTGGAGTGGGACGACGACGACGAGGACGGCGAGCAGGACGACCAGGACGGCCAGGGCGGGGACGACGCCCCCCGGTCCGCCGACCGGCAGAAGCCGGCCCAGGACGCCCACGCCCAGGACGGCGAGATCGACGAGGACGACGAGGACGACGACCTCGAGGACAGCACCGACGACCTCGACGACCAGGCCGACGACCTCGACGATGACGAGGACGACGACCTCGACGACGAGGACGATGAGGACCTCGAGGACACCGAAGAGGCCGACTCGGACACGGTGAGTGCTGGGAGCACCGCTCCGAGCCAGGGTTCCGGTGACGCCAAGGCAGAAAATGCCACAGGAACACCTTTCGAAGTGCGCTTCGAACACGGTGGGCGCGAGGATGCCGACAGGAGCGCCGACCGGCAGGACTGATCCGTTCCGTCCCTGCCGGGGCCGGGTGGCACTTCGCCACCCGGCCGCACGGATGCCGGCGCCGGCCAGGGATGGAGAACGGCCATGGTCAGCTCCACGGACGCAGGGCACGACGGATCCGCAGGCAACGAGTACGACGGCACCACCTACGAGGGCGGTGGTGAACCGGCCGACAGCCTGGAGCTGGTCACGACCGCCGCGCCGGAGGCCGAGCCCGAGCCTCTGGCGCAGTCAGCACCTGAGCAGCGCACTCTGGTCCTCGACGAACCCGGCCCCGTCGGGAACGAGACCTCACCGATCGACGACCCCACCACGTCCCCAGTTCCTCATGACGACGTCTACGTGGGTGACGGCGACGAGATCGACCTGATCGACGGGGTGGACCCCGAGCCGGTCTACGAGCCTGCCCTGATCGACCTGGACGACGAGTCGTTCGTGGTCGAGGCGCCCGAGACCGACGCCGGCACCGACGTCGTCGATTCCGTCGAGGTGCCGGACACCCTGATGCCGGTGGACGACTACGGTGACGTCCTGTGAGTTCTTCCTCCACGCTGATCGGGCTGGACCGCGCGCCGTCCGCCGAGTTCGACACCGTCCTGCTCGACCTCGACGGGGTCGTCTACATCGGGCCCGAGGCGGTGCCCGGTGCTCCCGAGGCGCTCGACCGGGTGCGGGCGGCCGGGGCCCGCACCGCCTTCGTCACCAACAACGCCTCCCGCCCGCCGCGGGTGGTCGCCGCTCACCTGCGGGAACTCGGCGTGCACGCCGAGGACGACGACGTGGTGAACTCGGCCCAGGCTGCTTCCGCGCTGTTCGCCAAGCGCCTGCCCGCGGGGTCGCCCGTGCTCGTCGTCGGCGGCGCCGGCCTGTATGAGGCGCTGGACGAGGCCGGGCTGAAGCCGGTCGGGTCGATGGACGAGTCCCCGGTGGCCGTGGTCCAGGGCTTCACCCCCGACATCGACTGGAAGCTGCTGGTCGAGGGCACCCGCGCGGTGCGGGCGGGTCTGCCCTGGATCGCCACCAACATGGACGCCACCGTGCCCACGCCCTACGGGCCGGCCCCCGGCAACGGCACCATGGTCCAGGCCGTCATCACCGCCACCCAGGTCCAGCCCGAGGTGGCCGGCAAGCCCCAGCCCACGCTCTTCCTCGAGGCAGCGGCCCGTTACGGCAGCCAGAGGACGATTGTGGTGGGCGATCGTCTCGACACCGACCTGGAGGGGGCGCGGGCGGCCGACATGGTCGGTCTTGTCGTTCTCACCGGTGTCCACCGGGTGAGTGATCTGATCGCCGCTGGTGCCCACACTCGTCCTCACTTGATCGCCCGTGACCTGAACGGGTTGATGGACGCGCACAATGGGCCGCAGATCGACGGTGCCGTGGTCACGGTCGGTACTTCGCGGGCCCGGGTGGAAGACGGGGCGGTCACCGTGCTCGAAGCAGGTGAAGACGCCCTCGACCTGGCGCGCGCCGGAGTGGTTGCGGCGTGGGAGCACGCGGATGCCTCAGGGGAGACCCCGGACGGTCAGGAGCTCTTGAAGGCGCTGTACGCCAAGGAGGGCGACGGTCCCTGGGGCCGGTAGCGTGACGCCCAGCATGACTATTCATCGCACCACCAACTTGCCGGAGGGCACACCGTGACGAGCGCGTACCCGCCCGTCGACGCTGGTCTGCCCGAAACGGTCACCCCTGAGGGGCCGGAGAGCAGCATCACGCCGGAAGAGCCCGCGGCCGTACCCGAGCCGCCCGCCGCCGCGCCGAAGCCGCCCGTGACCGGCGACCAGGCCGTCGACGAAGCGATGGAGCTGGTCTCGGACGCTTCCGGTGCCGATCTGGACTTCCAGCTCGAGGCCTACGAGTCCGCGCACCAGACGTTGCAGGACCGCCTCGCGGACGTGGAGAGCTAGTCGGCGATGGCACGTCTACGAAGGCTTGACGCCGAACTGGTGCGCCGGCAGTTGGCCCGTTCCCGTGATGCAGCGCAGAAACTCGTGCTGGAGCGCCGGGTGCTGGTCTCCGGCACGATCGCCACCAAGCCCGCCACGCAGGTCGATCCGGCGGTGGCGATCGTCGTCAAACAAGACGACTCCGACCCGGGCTACGCCAGCCGTGGCGGCCACAAGCTGGCCGGCGCGCTGGACCATTTCGCCGAACTGAGCGTCGAGAACCGGCGCTGTCTGGACGCCGGGGCCAGCACCGGCGGTTTCACCGACGTGCTGTTGCGTCGGGGGGCCGAACACGTGGTCGCCGTGGACGTCGGCTACGGCCAGCTGGTCTGGGCTCTGCAGCAGGATCCGAGGGTCACGGTGCTCGACCGCACCAACATCCGCGAGCTGACCCCCGAGCAGGTCGCACCGGCGCCGTCGCTGGTGGTGGGAGACCTGTCCTTCATCTCCCTGCGGCTGGTCCTGCCCGCCCTGATCGCCTGCACCGCCCCCGACGCCGATCTGCTGCTCATGGTGAAGCCGCAGTTCGAGGTGGGGCGTGAACGGCTGGGGTCGGGCGGGGTCGTGCGTGATCCCGAGATCCGGGCCGACGCCGTGCGAACGGTCGCCCAGACCGCTCTGGAGCTGGGGCGGGGCGTCCGGGGTGTGGTGGCCAGCCCGCTGCCCGGACCCAGCGGGAATGTCGAGTACTTCCTGTGGTTGCACGCGGAGGCGCCGCCGCTGGACCCGGCCGCTCTGGACACCGCCATCGCGCAGGGACCGAGCTGAACCACGTACCTGCCGAGGTTCGGCACAGACTGACTGAGGGAGCTTCATGAGCACACCCGATCGCCGGGTGCTCGTCCTGGCCCACACCGGCCGGGAAGCCGCTGTGGCCGCGGCTGAGGAACTCGTCCACCTGCTGGTCGCGGCGGGGATCAAGCCGATCGTCATGCCCAGCGACTCCGAGGGCCTGACCGACAAGACGATGGAGCTGCTGCACCCGGCCGGCTCGGCCGACCCGCTGGAGGCGATCGAGCTGGTGATCGTGCTCGGCGGCGACGGCACCATCCTGCGCAGCGCCGAGCTGGTGCGCGGGCACACCGCGCCGCTGCTCGGGGTGAACCTGGGGCACGTCGGGTTCCTGGCCGAGTCCGAGCGCGACGACCTGGCCTACACGGTGCAGCGGGTGGCGGCCCGGGACTACGAGGTCGAGGAACGGATGACGCTGGACGTCGCCGTCGACCTGGACGGCGTGCGGATCGCCGACATGTGGGCGCTGAACGAGGCGTCGGTCGAGAAGGCCAACCGGGAGCGGATGATCGAGGTGGTGATCGAGGTCGACGGCCGCCCGGTCACCGAGTTCGGCTGTGACGGGGTGGTGATGGCCACCCCGACCGGCTCCACCGCCTATGCGTTCTCGGCCGGGGGACCGATCGTCTGGCCCGAGGTGGAGGCGCTGTTGCTCGCCCCGCTGAGCGCCCACGCGTTGTTCGCCCGGCCGATGGTGGTGGCGCCGACCTCGGTGCCGGCCGTCGAGCTGGTTCAGGACACGCCCGGCCGGGCGATGCTCTGGTGTGACGGCCGCCGCAGCATGGAACTGCCGCCGGGGGCCCGGGTCGAGGTCCGTCGCTCGGCGGTCCCGGTGCGGTTGGCCCGGCTCGCGCGCCCGCCCTTCACCGACCGGCTGGTGGCCAAGTTCGGGCTGCCGGTGCACGGCTGGCGGGGCCGGGCGACGCGCGGTTCGCACGGGCCGGTGGGCGGCTGGGGTGCCGTGGCCCACTCCGATTCGTCGGGGGCTCAGGCAAAAGGTCCGGAATATCCTTCGAACACCGTTTCGAACGGCGGATCCGGGAAGAACCCGGGCACATCCGGGCCACCGACCTCGCCGACCGTCGAAGAACTGCCCTAGAGTCGTCGACGTGCTTCAGGAGATGCACCTGCGCGGTCTCGGTGTGATCGACGACGCGGTGCTGGAATTCGGACCCGGCCTGACCGTCGTCACGGGTGAGACGGGCGCCGGTAAGACCATGGTCGTCACCGGACTGGGCCTGCTCATGGGCGGGCGGGCCGACCCCGGATCGGTGCGTGAGGGCTACCAGAGCGCACTGGTCGAGGGGCGGCTCACGCTCGACCCCAAGGGCCCGGCGGCCACCCGCGCGGTGGAGGCCGGGGCGGAGCTGGACGACGGCGACACGCTGGTCGTCTCGCGCACCGTCGCGGCCGAGGGCGGGCGCTCGAAGGCCCACCTGGGCGGTCGCGGGGTGCCCGTCGGGGTGCTCGGTGAGCTGGCCGGTGACCTGGTCGCGGTGCACGGGCAGAGCGACCAGATCCGGCTGCAGTCCACGGCCAAGCAGCGTGAGTCGCTCGACCGGTTCGGCGGCACCACGGTGGCCAAGGCCCTGGCGGCCTACCGCAAGACCTACGGCGAGCTGCGCAGGACCGAGAAGAAGCACCAGGAGATCACCCAGCAGTTCGCCGAGCGGGCCGCCGAGGCCGAGCGCCTGCGGGCCGGGCTGGAGGAGATCGAGAAGGTCGCCCCCCAGCCGGGGGAGGACCACGAGCTCAAGGCCGAGTCCCAGCGGCTGTCGCACGCCGAGGGCCTGCAGCAGGCCGCGGCCACGGCCAACCAGGCGATGTCCGGCGGCGCCGAGGCCGGTGGCTACGACGTGGCCGGGCTGATCAACACCGTGCGCCGGGCCCTCGAGGGTGGCGCCGCGCACGACCCGGCGCTGGGCGAGCTGGCCCGCCGGGCCACCGAGATCGGCTACCTGGTCGACGACCTGTCCACCGAGTGCGCGTCCTACGCCGCCGGTGTCGAGGCCGACCCGGTGCGGCTGGCCGCGGTGGAGGACCGCCGGGCCACGCTGAGCCATCTGGTGCGCGGCTACGGCGAGGACGTGGACGCCACGCTGGCCTGGGCGCAGCAGGCGTCGGTCCGGCTGCTGGAGCTGGACAACGACGAGCAGGCGGTGGACGAGCTCGCGGCCCAGGTCGCCCAGCTGCGGCAGAAGCTGGCGCAGCAGGCGGTCACGCTGACCAAGGCCCGGCGGGCCGCGGCGGCCCGCCTGGGCAAGGCGGTCACCGCCGAGCTGCAGGAGCTGTCGATGGCCGGTTCACGGCTGTTCGTCGAGGTCTCGCACCGGCCCGACGAGGACGGTCTGGTGCTGGCGGCCGACAGCACGATCGACCTGACCGACCCGGCCGGGGACACGGCGACGATGCTCGGCGAGGGGCCGCCGGTTGCGTTCGGCCCGGACGGCGCCGACGAGATCGAGATGCTCCTGGCACCGCACCCGGGCGCCTCCCCGCGGCCCCTGGGCAAGGGCGCCTCCGGCGGTGAGCTGTCGCGCGTCATGCTCGGCCTCGAGGTCGTGCTCGGCGCGGTCGACCCGGTGCCCACGTTCGTCTTCGACGAGGTCGACTCCGGCGTCGGGGGCAAGGCCGCGCTCGGCATCGGCCGCCGGCTGGCCCGGCTGGCCCGCAACAGCCAGGTGCTCGTGGTCACCCACCTGCCGCAGGTCGCCGCGTTCGCCGATCAGCACCTGCTGGTGCGCAAGGCGCACTCCGGCGAGGTCACCAGCAGCGGGGTGCACACCCTCGACACCGACGGCCGGATCCGTGAGCTTGCTCGCATGCTGGGCGGCCTGGAGGACTCGGGGTCGGCCCAGGCGCACGCCGAGGAACTGCTGGAGATGGCCGAGGCCGATCGCCTGCTGGTGTAGGACCGGACGGCGCTGAATCGGGTTCGGGAACGGGTGATCGGTTCCGAATCGTTGTCATCCGGAACCTTCCCCGGCCGAGGCACCGTTCCGGACATGGCACGATCGTTCTCGTGAAGCTGCCGTCCCTGCCCCGAGGCCGCCGTCCGGAACCGGCGGAGGGTCCAGGGGTGCACGGGGTCGCGAAGGTCGACAAGCGCACGAAGGACCTCACCAAGCGGCTCCGGCCCGGTGACATCGCGGTGATCAACCACACCGACATCGACCGGGTCGCCGCCGACGCGCTGGTCGCGGCCAAGCCCGGCGCGGTGGTGAACGCGGCCGCCAGCATCTCCGGCCGTTACCCCAACCTGGGCCCGCAGATCCTGCTCGCGGCCGGGGTCCCGCTGATCGACGGGGTGGGCGAGTCGGTGCTCACCACGATCACCGAGGGCACCCGGGTCCGGATCGACGGCAACGAGATCTGGGCCGGCGACAAGGTGGTGGCCCGGGGTACGAAGCAGGACGCGGCCACGGTGTCGGCGGCGATGGACGACGCCCGGGCCGGGCTGAACGTCCAGCTGGAGTCGTTCGCGGCCAACACCATGGAGTACCTGAAGAAGGAGCGCGACCTGCTCCTGGACGGGGTCGGCGTCCCGGACGTGAAGACCTCGTTCGAGAACCGTCAGGCGCTGATCGTGGTGCGGGGCTACCACTACAAGGAAGACCTGGCCACGCTGCGCCCGTACATCCGCGAGTACCGTCCGGTGCTGGTCGGGGTGGACGGCGGGGCCGACGCCGTCCTGGAGGCCGGCTACACCCCCGACATGATCGTCGGGGACATGGACTCGGTCTCCGACAAGTCGCTCACCTGCGGCGCCGAGATCGTGGTGCACGCCTACCGGGACGGCAACGCGCCCGGTCTGCAGCGGGTGCGCGACCTCGGGGTCGACCCGGTGGTGTTCCCGGCCACCGGCACCAGCGAGGACGTGGCCATGCTGCTGGCCGACGACAAGGGCGCGTCCCTGATCGTCGCCGTGGGCACCCACGTCACCCTGGTCGAGTTCCTCGACAAGGGCCGGGCCGGCATGGCCAGCACGTTCCTGACCCGGCTGCGGGTGGGCAGCAAGCTGGTCGACGCCAAGGGCGTCTCCCGGCTGTACCGCCAGCGCATCAGCAACTGGCAGCTGGCCGTCCTGGCGATCGCCGGGCTGGTCGCGCTGGGCGTGGCCCTGGCCTCCACCGAGGGCGGGCAGACCTTCTACTCCCTGATCGGGGCGCGGTGGGACGACCTCACCGCCTGGGTGCGCGGCTGGTTCACCGACCCGATCCCCGAGGCACTGACGCAGAACTGGCGGGGAACTCTCAGCACATGATCGACTTCCGGTACCACCTCGTATCGCTCATCTCGGTGTTCCTGGCCCTGGCCGTGGGCATCGTGCTGGGCGCCGGCCCGCTGCAGGACTCGATCGGCTCCACCCTGACCGAGCAGGTCAGCGTGCTCCGGGCCGACCGCGACGAGCTGCGCGAGCAGGTCGACACGGCCTCGGCCGCGGTCACCCACCGCGACGAGTTCGCCGAGGCCACCACGCCCGCCCTGGTGGGTGGGGCGCTCACCGGCCGCGCGGTCGCCGTGATCGCGCTGCCCGGGGTCGAGGACGACGTGGTCGAGCCGCTCACCGAGGCGATCGGCACGGCCGGGGGCAGTGTCACCGGCCGGATCCGGCTGACCGAGAACTGGACGGCCGCCGACAAGGAGGCCGACCGCACTGCGGCCCTGTCCACGCTGGCCGGCGAGCTGCCCAGCGGCTACGTGCCGACCGAGGGCACCACCGCCGAGCGGCTGGCCCAGGTGCTGGCCACCTCCACGGTCTCCGCGGCCGGCAGCACGCTCTCCGGCACTGGCTCGGCCGATGCCGCCACGGCACTGAACGGCCTGTCCACGGCCGAGCTGATCGAGGTGGAGGGCGACCTCGACGGCCTGGCCTCGGGCGCGGTGCTGGTGGTCCCGGCCAACCCGGAGGCCACCGGCCAGCCGGCCGCGACGGCGGCGGACACCGACGAGGTGGCCCCGGCCTACGTGGCGCTGGCCGGACGGCTCGACGCCACCGGCGGCGGCGCGGTGGCCACCGGACCCGCCTCGGCCGCCACCGGCGGTGTGATCACCGCGATCCGCGACGACGAGGCAGTGAGCGCCGACGTCTCCACGGTCGACACCGGTACCACCGCGATGGGTGTGGTCACCGCCGTGCTGGCCCTGGAGGAACAGCTCTCCGGGGCGACCGGCGCCTACGGTTTCGGCGAGGGCGTGGACGGGATCCTGCCACCGCTCGCCACCCGCACCGAGGCCACCGACGCCGCAGGCAAGGGAGACAACCCGTGATCCGTCGTCTGATCGGTACCGCCTCGCTGGCCGCCTGCGCCGCCTTCGCGGCCCGCGACGCCTGGAAGCTGCTCAGGAAGTTCCCGCCCGGCGGCGCCGAGCTGTGGGAACGGCAGAACCACCGGGGCGAGACCCTGACCCTGCTCGAGGGCCCGGCCTACACGGTCGGCACCGCTGCGGCCGTGCTGATCGCGCCGGGCGTGCCGGCCCGCACCAAGGCCGCGGCAGTCGTGGCCACGCTGGGCGGCGGCGTGTTCGGCGCCATCGACGACCTGCGCGAGACCGGCAAGAGCAAGGGCCTGCGTGGTCACCTGGGCGAACTGGCGCGGGGCAACGTCACCACCGGCGGCCTGAAGGTGCTCGGCATCGGCGCCACCGGCCTGGCCGCAGCCCTGCTGGTGCCCGCCCGTCGCGACCTGGCCGACGCCGGGGCCTTCACCCGTGGCCTCAGCCGCACCACCGACACGCTGATCTCGGGCGCCGTGGTGGCCGGCTCGGCCAACCTGATGAACCTGTTCGACCTGCGGCCCGGCCGCGCGATCAAGGTCATGCTGCTCTTCGCCCCCGCGGCTTTGGCCCCGGAGAAGGCAGGCAACCTGGTGGCCGTGGTCTGCGGCGCCGGCGCCGGCCTGCTGCCGTTCGACCTGGCCGAGAAGGCGATGCTCGGAGACACCGGTGCCAACGCGGCCGGCGCCCTGCTGGGCACCGCCGCGGTCAGCGGACTCGACCGCAAGGGCCAGCTCGCCGTGCTGGCGGTCGTCGGCGGGCTCACCCTGGCCAGCGAGAAGGTCAGCTTCACCAAGGTCATCGCCAACACGCCGGTACTGCGCGAGCTGGACCAGCTGGGCCGACGTCCCGCCCAGTGAGCACCTCGGAATCCTCTGAGCCGGACGAAGAGCGGCGGGCGGATCGCCACGACCTCGTCGACCGTGCCCAGCACACCGGTCAGGGTCTGGAGGGCGGCCACGGCGGGCCCGCTGAGGCCGGTGGGTCGCCCGACCATGTCCAGGCTGCTGCGCTCGCGGGCCAGCCTGAGCCCGCCACTGCGGCCGCTCCGGTCGTCCGGGGGCTGCTGGCCTCGGCTGCTCTGATCGCGGCGGTCACGGCAGTGGCACGGGTGGTGGGGTTCGGCCGCTGGCTGGTCTTCTCCACCCAGGTCGGCGCCGGCGGAGTGGGCGCGGCCTACTCGGCTGCCAATCTGCTTCCCAACCTGCTGTTCGAGGTGGTCGCCGGTGGGGCTCTGGCCAGCGCGGTGGTCCCACTCCTGGCCGGGCCGCTGGCCCGTGGCCGTCGTGAAGAGATCAACAAGATCGTCTCTGCGCTGATCGGCTGGGTGCTGATCGTGCTGGTGCCGGTCTCGATCCTGCTCGCCGTGCTTGCCGTTCCGTTGTCCAGGCTCCTGATCGACGGCGACGCCCAGGCCGGTCCGGCCCGGCAACTGGAGCTGGCGGCACAGCAGGATCTGGTGGCTCGCATGATCACCGTGTTCGCGCCGCAGATCGCGCTCTACGGCATCGGGGTCATCCTGACCGGCGCACTGAACGCCCACCGCCGCTTCTTCTGGCCGGCCGCGGCGCCCCTGCTCTCCAGTCTCGTGGTGGTCGGCGCCTATCTGATCTACGGCTCCACCAACGAAGGCGTCGACGCTGCCCGAGGGCTGCCCCGGGCGGCGGAAGCATGGCTGGTCTGGGGAACCACGGCGGGCGTCGCGGTGATGACGCTGCCCCTGCTGTGGCCCACCTACCGGGCGGGAATTCGTATCCGCCCCACGCTCACCTTCCCCCCGGGGATCGCCCGGCGGGGCCTAGCTCTTGCTTCGGCGGGCATCGCAGCCCTCCTGGCGCAACAGGCCGCGTTGCTAACTGCCCTGCTTCTGGCCAGTCGTAGCGGCACCAATGCTTTCCCGGTGTTCCAGTACACCCAGGCCGTCTACTTCCTGCCCTACGCGGTGCTTGCTGTTCCCCTGGCTACGAGTGCCTTCCCCCGGCTGGCCGAAAAAGCCTCACAGGGGGACGAGGCTGGGTTCGCAGCGACTGCAGCCTCCAGTACGCGTGTGGTCGTGCTGGTTTCGCTCTTCGGTACCGCCGTGCTCGCAGGTGCCGCAGTGGCGGTGGGCGAGTTCTTCACCGTTATCGACACCACCTCCGGATCGAAGGCGATGTTGGGGGAGATGGGCAACGCCCTCACTGTCATGGCCCCCGGCCTGGTCGGCTTCGCGCTGATCGCCCACATCGGCCGTGCCCTCTACGCCCGCGAACGGGGTAGGGCGGCGGCGGTGGCTACTTCCCTCGGCTGGGGCACGGTCATCATTGGCTCTGTCGTAGGGGCACAGTTGGCGCCTGTAGTCACAGGATTGGCCTGGGGTAACACCGTCGGCATGGCCGTCGCGGCGTTCTTGCTGGTGCTCGCCCTGCGTCGGGTGGCGGGGGCCGAGTCCGTAGCTGGGCTGGGCCGCCTCCTGGTGCTTTCCGGCATCGCCGCACTGGTCGCTGCGCTGGCCGGTCGGGAAACGTCCTACCTGGTACTGGACGGGCGGCAAGCGTCCGTGATCTTGTCGCTGTTCGCCGGCGTGGTCGCTGCGACTGTGTCGGCGCTGGTCTTCACCGCGCTGCTCGCGGTGCTGGACCGCCGGAACCTGGGCATGCTGATCGGACGGATCACCCGGAAGGCTTAGGTATGAGTGCGGATCGTGTGCTGTTGGTGGCCGGGCCGGCCACCGGGGGAGTGGCCGGGCACGTGGCCGGGCTCGCTGCTGGGCTGGACCAGCTCGGCTGGGACGTAGGCGTTTTCACCAGTCCCATCACCGCCACCCGGTTCTCCGGGACGAAGCTGGACGTGGTCCCGGAATGGCCGGTGGGCCGGCACAACCTGAGCGCATCGCTGAAGACGCTGCGCCGGCTGATCGGTGAGGCCAGCGTCGTGCACGCCCACGGGCACCAGGCCGGTCTGCTCACGGTGCTCGCGGCGGCGTCGGTGAAGCAGCGCCCGCCGGTGATCGTGACCTGGCACAATGCCGTGCTCGGAGGGGGGCCGAAACGTCGGGTCCTCGCCGCGGCGGAGAAGATCCAGGCCACTCGCGCCGACCTGCTCACCGGCGCCTCGTCCGACCTGGTCGCCCGGGCCGCGCAGCTCGGCGCGAAGCGGCCGGAGCTCACGATCGTCTCGGCCGAGCCGCTGGAGACGAGCGTCCAAGCGTCCATTGTTGGTTCTGATCTGCCGCCCCGCCGTGGCCCCCTGGTGCTGACCGTCTCGCGTATTGCCCCCCAGAAGCGTCTGGACGTGTTGGTAGACGCTGCCGCCCTCCTGTCCGCAGACGTCCTCGGGGTGCAGTGGGTTGTCGCCGGAGACGGCGATCTGGAGCTGCTTGACCAGCTCGAGCTACGGCGCAACCGGGTCAACGCCCCAGTGACCTTCCTGGGCCGCCGGGAAGACATACCTGCCCTGCTGGCCGAGGCCGACGTCTTTGCGCTCACCAGCGACTGGGAGGCCCGCCCGCTGGCGGTACAGGAAGCGATGGCCGCCGGGGTTCCGGTGGTCGCCACTGCGGTGGGTGGGGTTCCCGACCTGCTTGAGGACGCGGGTGCGCTCGTCGATCCCGGATCGGCACCAGCGCTTGCTTCCGCCGTCCGCGATCTGCTCACCGACCCCACCCAGGCGGCCGAGCTCGCCGAACGGGCCCGCGCCCGGGTCGCGGCGCTGCCGACCGAGGACGAGGTCACCCAGCGTTGGCACAACCGTTACCAGCAGTTGCTCGGGCGGCCGTAGTGATGAAGATCCCCTCGCCGATAAAGGGACTTCGGTAGCCCATCCGGGCGAACGAGGCGGCTGAGGTCACGACGGCCCGCAGACCCTGATAACGTGAAAGCCCGTGGCTCAGCGGATACCGGAACTCACCAAGCAGATCTTCGTCACGGGTGGCGTCGCCTCCTCCCTCGGTAAGGGACTTTCGGCGTCCAGCCTCGGTCACCTTCTCCGGGCTCGTGGACTGCGCGTCGCGATGCAGAAGCTCGACCCCTATCTCAACGTCGACCCTGGCACGATGAACCCGTTCCAGCACGGCGAGGTCTTCGTGACCGACGACGGCGCCGAGACGGACCTGGACATCGGTCACTACGAACGTTTCCTCGACGTGGAGTTCGGCCAGTCGGCCAACGTCACCACCGGCCAGGTCTACTCCTCGGTCATCGCCAAGGAGCGCCGCGGCGAGTACCTCGGTGACACCGTGCAGGTCATCCCGCACATCACGGACGAGATCAAGTCGCGCATGCGGGCCCAGGCCAGCGTGGCCGACGTGATCATCACCGAGATCGGCGGCACCGTCGGCGACATCGAGTCGCTGCCCTTCCTCGAGGCGGCCCGCCAGGTCCGCCGCGACGTCGGCCGCGAGAACGTGCTCTTCATCCACGTCTCGCTGGTGCCCTACCTGGCTCCCAGCGGCGAGCTGAAGACCAAGCCGACCCAGCACTCGGTGGCCGCCCTGCGCAACATCGGCATCCAGCCGGACGCGCTGATCTGCCGCTCGGACCGGGTGATCCCGGACAGCATGAAGCGCAAGATCGCGCTGACCTGCGACGTGGACGTCGAAGCGGTGGTGAACGCGGTCGACGCCCCGTCGATCTACGACATCCCGAAGGTGCTGCACTCCGAGGGCCTGGACGCCTACGTGGTGCGCCGCCTGGGCCTGTCGTTCCGCGACGTGGAGTGGGACAGCTGGAACGACCTGCTGCGCCGGGTGCACGAGCCGGCCCACCAGGTCGAGCTGGCCCTGGTCGGCAAGTACATCGACCTGCCGGACGCCTACCTCTCGGTCACCGAGGCGCTGCGGGCCGGCGGGTTCGACCAGGACGCGAAGGTCAACATCCGCTGGGTCGCGTCGGACACCTGCCAGACGCCCGAGGGTGCTGCGAAGGCGCTGCGCGGCGTGGACGCGATCTGCGTGCCCGGCGGGTTCGGCGTGCGTGGCATCGAGGGCAAGCTCGGCGCTCTGCGCTACGCCCGCGAGAACCAGATCCCGACCCTGGGGCTGTGTCTCGGCCTGCAGTGCATGGTGATCGAGTACGCGCGCAACGTGGCCGGCCTGGGCGACGCCAGCAGCACCGAGTTCGAGCCGGAGACCCACTTCCCGGTCATCGCCACGATGGACGAGCAGAAGGACATCGTCTCGGGCGAGGGCGACATGGGCGGCACCATGCGGCTGGGCGCCTACCCGGCCGTGCTCGCCGAGGGCAGCATCGTGCGGGAGGTGTACGGCAGCGCCAAGGTCTCCGAGCGTCACCGGCACCGCTACGAGGTCAACAACAACTACCTCAAGCAGCTTGAGGACGCCGGTATCTCCTTCTCGGGGATGTCTCCCGACCGGTCGCTGGTCGAGTTCGTGGAGCTGCCGCGCGAGGTGCACCCCTACTACGTGGGCACCCAGGCGCATCCGGAGTTCAAGTCCCGCCCCGACCGTGCGCACCCGCTGTTCGCCGGCCTGATCGGTGCGGCCGTCGACCGGCAGCGCGCCGAGCGCCTGGTCGAGGTCGAGACCCCGCGTCAGGCCTCCGAGCACGCCGCTCCTGCGGAGAACGCGGCCCCGTCGGGCAAGGGCGCCTCGAAGAAGGCGGCTGCGGGCAGCAAGGCTTCGGACAACGCCGCCTCGGTGACCGCGTGAGCGAGGAGCTGGAAGACTTCCTGGCCCCCCGGCCGGTGATCGCCCACGACCTGATCCACCAGGGCAAGGTCTGGAACATCGTCTCGGAGAAGGTCGACCTCGGTGAGGGCGGCCAGGTCACCCGGGAACTGATGGACCACCCGGGAGCGGTGACGGTGCTGGCCCTGGACGAGTTCGACCGCGTCCTGATGATCCGGCAGTACCGGCACCCGGTGCAGATGGAACTCTGGGAGCTGCCCGCCGGCCTGCTCGACGTGCCGGGCGAGGACCCGGTCGAGGCGGCCAAGCGGGAGCTGCTGGAGGAGGCCGACATCCGGGCCGGGCAGTGGGACCTGCTGGCCGAGTGGTTCAACTCGCCCGGCGGCAGCAACGAGGCCCTGCGCTGCTACCTGGCCCGCGGCATCTCCGAGGTGCCCGAGGCCGAGCGGTACCAGCGCGGCGAGGAGGAGCTGAACATGCCCACCCGCTGGGTCCCCCTCGAAGAGGCCCGTGACGCCGTGCTCGCCGGAAAGATCCACAACCCCGGCGCAGCGATCGGCATCCTGGCCGCAGCGGCCGCCAAGGCGGCGGACTGGTCCACCCTCCGCCCCGCCAACGCCCCCTGGCCCGCCCACCGCCACTACCGCTAGTGAAACCCGCTCGGGCCCCGGCGCGCATCTCGCCGCCGGGCCCGAGTCGGGGTCTATGAGCGGCTCTGAGCCGAGTCGGGGTCTATGAGCGGGCCGAGCCGAGTCGGGGTCTATGAGCGGGCCGAGCCGAGTCGGGATCTATGAGCGGGCCGAGCCGAGCCGGGGCCTCTGGGCGGGCCCTTGCCCACCAAGTGGCATTCGAACAGGGTCGGTCTCCGCGCCGAGCCAATCGCTCTCGGTCCGTGATGACGCATAGCTAAGCGTGACCTCAGCCGGGACAGGGAGTTTCTCGAGACTGTGCTTGGACGTCCAAGCATTCTCTCGGCAAACTCCCCTTCCTCCCCTGCGGGCGCTCAGAGTGATGTTGGCGTGCGCATTGTGAAGACCTGAAGGGGTGCCAGAAGGGCGCGGGACTCGTGTGCCTTCTTCAGATGCGCAGGGTGGGAGCGCATCTACGCTTTGTGGCCATGCAGAGATTCACCCGGGACGGCCTGACCTTCGACGTGCGCGACAGCGGGCCGGACAACGGAACGCCGGTGATCCTGCTGCACGGTTTCCCGCAGACCTCCACGTGCTGGCTGAAGCTGGAGCCGTTGCTCCACTCGGCGGGTATGCGCACGATCGCGCCGGACCAGCGCGGCTATTCGCCTGGCGCACAGCCGGATTCACGACGCAGGTACGCCATGGGGGAGCTCATGGACGACGTCTTGGCGCTGATGGACGCGGTGGGGCACAAGACAGCGCATGTGGTGGGACACGACTGGGGCGGGGCAGTGGCCTGGGCATTGGCCGGTCGGCACGCCGACCGATTTCGCTCGGTGACCGTGCTCTCGACGCCGCATCCGGCAGCACTGGCGAAGGCCGCCCGGAGCAGTGCGCAAGGCCTGAGGTCCTGGTACGTGGGCGCTTTCCAGCTGCCAGGGGTGCCGGAGCTCGCCCTGCGTGGTGATCGGGCGCAGCAGATGCTGCTGCGGACAGGGCTGCCCAAGCCATTGGCCCAGAGGGACGCCAAGCGGCTGCAACAGGGGAACACCCTCACCGGCGCGCTCAACTGGTATCGCGGAGTGCCGTACTCACGATCGACCCCGGCAGGCCGGGCCAAGCTGCCGCTGACCTACGTCTGGGGCTCGCAAGACCCCTTCCTGGGCCGCGCGGCCGCCGAGGCATCTGCCGAATACGTGGTGGAGAGCCACCGGTCCAGCTACCGATTCGTCGAACTGGACGCCGGCCACTGGCTGCCGGAGACGAACGCGGACCAGGTGGCCCAGGCGATCATCGGCCGGGTCGGCGCCGGCAGCACTCCCAAGCGCCCGCGCCCCCACTCGGCCTGAGTTCGCGCAGTGGGCAGATCCGGCCGTGATCGAGGGGTGTGGCCGGGCTGGCCGTTATCGAGGGGGCTGAGCCGGCCGTGATCAAGGGGTGGGGCCGGGCTGGCCGTGATCGAGGGGTGGGCCTGGTCGCGCGGTGTGCTGGGCGGACCTATTTGAGGCCGGCCGATCTCAGTTCCAGGGCGGCGAGGCGGCGGACTACCTCTGGGTCTCCGGTGCGCCAGCCCTCCAGGGGGTCGGCGGTGATCTTCAGGAGCTTGGGCATGGGGCGGTTGGCGAGGGCGCGCAGGGCGAGCAGGTCGGCGCCGCCTTCGGTGTTGGCCAGGGCGGCGGTGGCGCCGGCCCGGCGGGCGAACCGCAGGCGCAGCAGCAGCCAGGGCACCACGAGCGCCAGGATCGGCGGTACCGAGACCGCCAGCGCCAGCAGGATGGCCAGCGCGGTGGCCTTCTCGTCCAGGCCCTGGCCGGCATCGGCGATCTGCTGCGCGGCCCCGGCCGCCGCGTTCAGCGGTTTCGCCAGTGCGTCACCGGCCAGCGGGATGTCACCCGCGCTGTCTCCGGCGCCGTTCAGGTTGCTGCGGATGCCGTTGGCGCCGCCCTGCACGTCGGCCCCGACCTCGGCGATGGCGGACAGGGCCGAGTGCACGGCCTTGGCCACGTAGTACCAGGCCACCACCCACAGCAGCACGCTGATGTCGGCGACGACCTGCACGATGGCGCGGCCGGGTGTGGCCGCATACGGAACGAACCGACCGCTCATGAGAAAGATCGAATCACACGCCACCGACAGTTTCCGTTCCAGACGCGATCCGCAGCGAATGATCTGCCGACGGCGTCGCGTCACACGGTGCCGGTCCGACGTCCGTCCTAGAGTGGCCCTCGAAGCGATCATCTGGGGTCTGCTGACGAGAGGCGGCTGATCGAGTGAGGGTCGGCGTTCCGCGCGAGATCAAGAACCACGAGTACCGGGTCGCGATCACCCCTGCCGGGGTGCACGAGCTGGTCCGGGCCGGGCACGAGGTCATCATCGAGAGGGCCGCGGGGGAGGGGTCGTCGATCTCGGACGACGCCTACGTCGCGGCCGGGGCTCGGATCCTTCCCGCCGCCGACGAGGTGTGGGCCGGGGCCGAGCTGGTGCTGAAGGTGAAGGAGCCGATCCCGGCGGAGTACGAGCGGATGCGCCCGGGGCAGGTGCTGTTCACCTACCTGCACCTGGCCGCCGATCGCCCGCTCACCGAAGAACTGCTGAAGCGCCAGGTCACCGGCATCGCCTACGAGACGGTGCAGCTGGCCGACCGGTCGCTGCCGCTGCTGGCGCCGATGAGCGAGGTCGCCGGCCGGCTCGCCCCGCAGGTCGGGGCGCACACGCTGATGCGGGCCGAGGGCGGGCGGGGCATCCTGCTCGGCGGTGCGCCCGGTGTGTACGCGGCCAAGGTGGTCATCATCGGGGCCGGGGTGGCCGGGGCCAACGCGGCCGCGATCGCGCTGGGCATGCAGGCCGAGGTGGTGCTGCTGGACCGCAACATCGAGCGGCTGCGCGAGATGGACCGGATCTACCAGGGCCACCTGCAGACCGTGGCCTCGAACTCGCTGGAGATCGAGACCGCGATCCGCGACGCCGACCTGGTCGTCGGCGCCGTGCTGGTGGCCGGGGCCAAGGCGCCCAAGCTGGTCACCAACGAGCAGGTGGCCACCATGCGGCCGGGCAGCGTGCTGGTCGACATCTCGATCGACCAGGGCGGCTGCTTCGAGGACTCACGGCCCACCACGCACGCCGACCCGACCTACAAGGTGCACGACTCGGTCTTCTACTGCGTGGCCAACATGCCGGGCGCGGTGCCGCACACCAGCACCTACGCGCTGACCAACGTCACCCTGCCGTACGTGCTCGAGCTGGCCGGGCGAGGCTGGCGCGAGGCCCTGCGTGCAGATCCGGCGCTGGGCCTGGGGCTGAACACCTACGACGGGGCGGTGGTCAACGCTCCCGTGGCCGAGGCCCACGAGATGCCGTTCGTCGCCCTGACCGAGGTGCTGGCCTGACTGCGCCCCCGACGTCCGCCCCGGGGGCGCGGGCGTCGAAACCTCGCACGAAGTCGCCTTCTCCGGTGCCGGGCCTGCCGGGCCAGGCACCGGGGAAGGCGCCGCGCCCACCCACCCCGCTCGACGAAGCGCTGAGCGGTTACCTGGACCATCTCGCGGTGGAACGGGGGCTGGCCACCAACACCCTCGGTGCCTATCGCCGCGACCTGCGCCGGTACGTCGACTTCCTGCTGCACCACCACCTCGACGATCCGGCGCAGGTCTCCGAGCGCGACGTCACCAACTTCCTCGCCGCCATCCGCACCGGCGAAGACGGCGCCGCCGCGCTCTCGGCCAGTTCGGCGGCCCGGCACGTGGTGGCGGTGCGCGGGTTCCACCGGTTCCTGCTGCTCGAGGGGCGCACCCAGATCGATCCGGCGGGCCAGGTGCAGCCCCCGTCTCCGCCCAAGCGGCTGCCCAAGGCGATCAGCCTCGCGGCGGTAGAGAGCGTCCTGGCCGCCGCCGGGCCGCCCGAGACCCCGACCGGACTGCGCGATCGGGCACTCCTGGAGCTGCTCTACGGCTGCGGCGCCCGGATCAGCGAGGCGGTCGGCTGCGCGATCGACGACCTCGACCTGCAGGCGGGCCTGGTCCGGCTGAGGGGCAAGGGCGACAAGGAGCGCATCGTCCCGATCGGCAGCTACGCCGTCGCCGCGGTCGATGCCTACCTGGTGCGGGGGAGGGCCGCGCTCGCCGTAAGGGGGCGGGGCTCGCCCGCCGTCTTCCTCAACGCCCGAGGTGGGCCCCTGTCCCGGCAGAGTGCCTGGGCCGTGCTGGCCGGTGCTGCCGACCGCGCCGGCCTGGCCGGGAGGGTCTCTCCGCACACCCTGCGGCACTCCTTCGCAACGCACCTTCTGGAGGGCGGCGCCGACGTCCGGGTGGTGCAGGAACTACTCGGACATGCCTCCGTAACCACCACACAGCTGTACACGCGTGTCACTGCGGATACGCTGCGTGAGGTCTATGTGGCGGCGCATCCGAGGGCGCTACAGGCCTAGAGCGCCGCTCATAGCGCGGAACTCGGCTTGAGTACCAGGCGACGCGCCGACTAGCCTCGCCTGGTCCCGACCGGCGACGCGCGAGGATGGACATCGACGAAACGCCCGGTGTCATGTCCGGATGTCGGCGTAGGAGTCGACGAGCGCTACCGAGGAGACGACGTGACGAACAACACGACTGCTGCGGCATTGTCCGACATAGCCGTGGAGCGGGGAGGCGGCGACGGCCTGCTGCTGGTGAGCTCCGGCGGTGACGGGCCGACCGGCCGCCCCATGCCGTCGTTCCCCGAACCGGTGCCGCTCAGCGCGCACGGCCCGGCGCGGATCATCGCCATGTGCAACCAGAAGGGCGGCGTCGGCAAGACCACCTCGACGATCAACCTGGGCGCGGCGCTGGCGGAGTACGGTCGCAAGGTCCTGCTGGTCGACTTCGACCCGCAGGGTGCGCTGTCGGTGGGGCTCGGCATCAACCCGCACGAGCTGGACAGCACCGTCTACAACGTGCTGATGGACCGCGCCACCCCGATCGAGGAGGTGGTCCGGCCCACCGCGATCGAGAACCTCGACCTGCTGCCCGCCAACATCGACCTGTCCGCGGCCGAGGTGCAGCTGGTCAGCGAGGTGGCCCGGGAGACGGTGCTGAGCCGGGCCCTGCGCCCGGTGCTCGACGACTACGACGTGGTCCTGATCGACTGCCAGCCCTCGCTGGGTCTGCTCACGATCAACGCGCTCACCGCCGCGCACGGCGTGGTGATCCCGCTGGAGTGCGAGTTCTTCGCGCTGCGCGGTGTGGCGCTGCTGGTCGAGACGATCGAGAAGGTGAAGGACCGGCTGAACCCCGGCCTGGAGGTCGACGGCATCCTGGCCACCATGTACGACCCGCGCACCCTGCACAGCCGCGAGGTGGTGGCCCGGGTGGTCGAGGCGTTCGGCGAGCGGGTCTTCCACACCGTCATCGGCCGCACCGTGAAGTTCCCGGACGCCTCGGTGGCCGCCGAGCCGATCACCACCTACGCGTCCTCGCACGCCGGCGCCTACGCCTACCGCCTCCTCGCGCGTGAGCTGATCGCGCGCGGCGACGCCGCCTGAGTCCGACAGCTGCATCCACGTTGACCGACCAGGAGAGTTCCACCGCGCAGGAAGCGCCCGTCGGAGCCACGATCGATCTGACCGCGGCCGACGGCAGCGTGGCGATCGACCTGCGCGAACGCCCGGAGAACCGGGAGAACGAGAACGGCCAGAACGAGAACGGCCAGAACAGAACTGAAGACGTCGGTGAGCACGCCGATGTCGTGCCGGGTGGGGTGCTGCCCGGCCGTTCCACCGGCTTCGAGGTGCACCTCGACAACTTCGACGGCCCGTTCGACCTGCTCCTGGGCCTGATCTCGAAGCACAAGCTGGACGTCACCGAGATCGCCATCGCCCAGGTCACAGACGACTTCCTGGCCTACGTCAAGGCCCTGGGCCCGGCCTGGGACCTCGGCGAGGTCAGCGAGTTCCTGCTGGTCGCGGCCACCCTGCTGGACCTGAAGGCGGCCCGGCTGCTGCCCGCCGCCGAGGTCGAGGACGACGAGGACCTGGCCCTGCTGGAGGCCCGCGACCTGCTGTTCGCCCGGCTGCTGCAGTACCGCGCGTTCAAGGACGTGGCCAAGACCCTCTCCACCAAGATCGAGGCCGAGACCCGGCGCAGTCCTCGGGACGTGCCGATCGAGGAGCACCTGACCAAGCTCCTGCCCGAACTGGTGCTCGGCCTGACCCCGCTGCAGTTCGCCGAGATCGCGGCCAAGGCGCTCACCCCCAAGGAACCGCCCAAAGTCAGGCTCGACCACCTGCACAACCCCGCGGTCAGCGTGCGCGAGCAGGCCGCCCTGATCGTGGAGCGTCTGCGCCGGGCCCAGACCGCTAGCTTCCGCCAGCTGGTCAGCGACGCGGAGGGCAAGCTCGTGGTGATCGCCCGCTTCCTGGCCCTGCTCGAACTGTTCCGCGAGGCCGCCGTGGCCTTCGACCAGGTCTCGCCCCTGGGCGAGCTCACCGTGCGCTGGACCGGCGCCGACCTGGACACGATCGAGGTGGACGAGTTCGAGGGCGTCGAGGCCCCGCCGGAAGAACCCACCGAGGGGCCCGACCCGAGCAACTTCGTCACCGAGGAGGACCTGCGCGCCCTGCGGTGATGTCAGGCCCGGGCGCTGGACAGGGCATGATGGAGCGGTGAACGACGAGGAACAGCCGGGGGAGAGCGAGGTCCCCGATCTGGAGGACCTGCCCGGCGGGGCCCGGGCTGCGCTCGAGGCCGTCCTCATGGTGGTCGAGAACCCGGTGGAAGAGGTTCAGCTGGCCGCCGCCCTGGACCTCACCGTCGAGCACGTCACCGAACTCCTGGCGGGGCTGGTGGCCGAGTACGACAACGATGCCCGCGGCTTCGAGCTGCGGCGGGTGGCCGGGGGCTGGCGCATCTACAGCCGTCCGGAATTCTCACCGGTCCTGGAGCGCTTCGTCCTCGACGGGCAGACCTCCAAGCTCAGCCAGGCCGCCCTGGAGACCCTCGCGATCGTGGCCTACCGCCAGCCGGTGAGCCGGGCGCGGGTCTCCGCCGTCCGTGGGGTGAACGTGGACGCGGTGATGCGCACCCTGGTCACCCGCGGGCTCGTGGAGGACGCCGGCAACGACCCGGAGACCGGCGCCACCCTGTACGTGACCACCCGGACCTTCTTGCAGAAACTGGGCCTGACCTCGCTGGACGAGCTGCCTTCCCTGGCGCCGTTCCTCCCCGAGATCGACGCCCTCGACGACTTCCCGGCAGGTGTTTCATGACTCCCCCCAAGCCCCGTAAATCCGCCCATCGCGGCCAGCAGCCCAAGGTCCCCGGCGCCCGCACCACCGCGCGCGGCGGCCGCGACCGCAGCGGCGCCCCGATGGGCTCCAAGCCGATGTCCCGCGCTCCCCAGGAGCCGGCGGTCGACGTGCACGACCCCGACGGCGTGCGCCTGCAGAAGGTCCTGGCCCAGGCCGGGGTCGCCTCCCGCCGGGCCAGCGAGGACCTGATCGCGGCCGGCCGCGTCCAGGTCGACGGCGCCACCGTGCGCGAGCTCGGCGTGCGGATCGACCCGAAGAAGTCGGTCGTCCACGTCGACGGCGTGCGCCTGCAGCTCGACCAGTCGCTGATCTACCTGGCGCTGAACAAGCCGCCGGGCGTGGTCACCACGATGAGCGACCCGGAGGGCCGGCCCTGCGTCGGCGACATCCTCTCCCAGCGGCCCAACGCCCACGACGAGCGGCTCTTCCACGTCGGCCGGCTCGACACGGCCACCGAGGGCCTGCTCATCCTCACCAACGACGGTGACCTGGCCCACCGGCTCACCCACCCCAGCCACGAGGTCCCCAAGACCTACCTGGCCGAGGTGGCCGGCCCGGTCGCCAAGGACATCGGCAAGAAGCTCCGGAGCGGGATCGAGCTGGAGGACGGGCCGGTCAAGGCCGACTCCTTCCGCATGGTCGACTCCCGTCCCGGTAAGGCACTCCTCGAGATCACCCTTCACGAGGGGCGTAACCACATCGTGCGACGCATGCTCGCCGAGGTGGGCTACCCGGTCCTCCAGCTCTGCCGGACCCAGATCGGTCCGGTCCAGATGGGGGGCCTGCGCTCCGGCCGCACCCGGGCCATCCACGGCGAGGAGCTCAGTCAGCTGTTCGAGGCTGTCGATCTCTAGCAGACCGCCGGGGGCGCAACGCTTCTCGTGAAACAGATCTCAAGGAGGAAATGTGGCTGTCCGGGCTGTCCGGGGGGCGACGCAGATCGACACCGACGAGCGGGACCATGTGCTGGAGCGCACCCGTGAGATGGTGTCCGAGGTGATGGTCGGCAACCAGCTCGACCAGGACTCGATCATCAGCATCGTCTTCACCGCCACCCAGGACGTGAAGAGCGTGGCCCCCGCGCTCGCGGCACGTCAGCTGGGCCTGAACGACCCGGCGCTGATCTGTGTGCAGGAGATGCACGTGGAAGGGGCCATGCCGATGCTGGTCCGGCTGGTCGCGCACGTCGAGACCGATCTCGCCGCCGACCAGATCCGCAACGTCTACCTGCACGGCACCGAGCGGCTGCGGACCGGCGTCCCGCCGATCCCGCTGGGCTGATGAGCCTGGATCCGGCGGCCGCGGCCGAGCTGGGCACCGTCCGCGTGGTCGGCACCGGCCTGCTCGGCACCAGTATCGGGCTGGGCCTGCGCAGCATGGGGGTGCGGGTGCTGCTGCACGATCCGTCCCCCACCGCGCTCGCCCTGGCCCGCGACGTGGGGGCCGGCCGGCCGGATCCGGGCGACGAACCGGTGCAGCTGGTCGTCGTCGGGGCGCCGCCGGACGTGACCGCCGAGGTGGTCGCGGCCGAACTGGCGGCGCACCCGGAGGCGGTCGTCACCGATGTGGCGAGCGTGAAGGGCGGCATCGCGGCGTCGATGGAAGACGTCGGTGGCGCCGATCGCTACATCGGTGGGCACCCGATGGCGGGCCGGGAACGTTCCGGGCCCACCGCAGCGCGGGCCGACCTGTTCCTCGGCCGCCCGTGGGTGGTCTGCCCGCCCAGCGGGGTCGAGGACCGCGCGCAGCACCCCGGCACCGAACTGGTGCGCATGCTGGCCATCGCCCTGGGAGCGACCCCGGTGTTCATGCCCGCGGCCGAGCACGACGAGGCCGTCGCCCTGATCTCGCACGTGCCCCAGCTGGCGGCCAGCCTGGTCGCCGCCCGCCTGGTCAAGGCGGGCGACCCGGCAGTGGGGCTGGCCGGTCAGGGGTTGCGCGACGTCACGCGGATCGCCGACAGCGACCCGGTGCTGTGGGCGCAGATCCTGTCGGCCAACGCACCGCAGGTGGCCGACGTCCTCAAAGATCTGCAGAAAGACCTCGACGGCCTGATCACCGCCCTCGACGCCCTCAGCGAGGGCGAGGCGGTCGGCGCGCGGGCCGCGGTCGCCCAGATCATCCACAACGGCCGGGAGGGCCGTGAGCGGATCCCCGGCAAGCACGGGCAGCCGCAGACCCGCTACGCCGTGGTCACCGCTCTGGTCCCGGACCAGCCGGGGCAGCTGGCCCGGCTCTTCGACGACATCGGCGAGGCCGGGATCAACGTCGAGGAGTTCAACCTGGAGCACGCTCCGGGGGCGCGGGTCGGCCTGGGCAGCGTGGCGGTCCTGCCCACCGTGCGCACGGAACTGGAGAAGGCCCTCACCGCCCGGGGCTGGCACGTCGTCGCCTGAGGCGCCCACACCCGTCCTTACCTGGAGTAGCCGGACAGTCCGTAAGGGTGGCCGCGGTTGCTGGATGTCGGATGTGGCCCGTGACTCGACTAACCTAGGAAGGTCACGTACCTGTAGGGCGTTGTTCACGACCGGCGCCCACAGCCGACAAGCCACCCAACCCCCGGAGGTATCACCGTGTCCGCGCAGTCCGACCGGAACGAAGGCCTGACCGAAGCGCGCCCGCTGGTGATCGCCGTCGACGGCCCCTCCGGGTCCGGCAAGTCCAGCGTCTCCCGCGAGGTCGCCCGCCGGCTGGGTCTGGAGTACCTGGACACCGGTGCGATGTACCGGGCCGCCACCTGGTCGGTGCTGGAGGCCGGTATCGACCTGGCCGACGCCCCGGCGGTCGCGCAGCACGTGCGCGACCTCGACCTGACCATGGTGACCGACCCGTCCGCCCCCGGGGCGTGGGTCGGCGGGACCGACGTGAACGCGGCCATCCGCGAGACCCGGATCTCCACCGTGGTCTCCAAGGTGGCCACCAACCTCGATGTGCGCGCGGAGATGCTGCGGCGTCAGCGCGAGCTCATCACCTCCGCCGCCAAGGGCGTGCACGAGGGGGTCGTGGCCGAGGGCCGCGACATCACCACCGTCGTCGCCCCCGACGCCGACGTGCGGATCCTGCTCACCGCCAGCGAGGCCGCGCGCCTGGCCCGGCGGGCCAAGGAGCTGCACGGCTCGGCCGACGCCGCGTCCGTCGAGGCCACCCGCGACCAGATCGTGCGGCGCGACTCCGACGACTCCACCGTTTCCAACTTCGAGGTCGCCGCGGACGGCGTGCTGCACCTGGACTCCTCGGCGCTCGACTTCGAGCAGACCGTCGACGCCGTGCTGGCCGCGATCACCCGCACCGTCACCGGCTCCGGCTCGGTGGCCGACCTCGACGACAGCGACCGAACTGCCAGGGCTGGTGCCGTTTCCTGATGTCCAAGCAAGGCGAGCAAGACCGTTCCGAAGACACCGTCGTCCACGACGTGGCGGCGGGCTACGGAGCTGAGGAACCCGAGACCCCGGGCCTGGACCACGCGCTGCGCGCCGGTCTGGCCGACTACGACCTGTCCGAGTCCGACCTGCGGCTGCTCGACGCCGAGGGCCAGGACTTCGACGAGCAGTCCGGCTCCGGCCCGCTGCCCGTGCTGGCCATCGTCGGGCGCCCCAACGTGGGTAAGTCCACCCTGGTCAACCGTGTGCTCGGCCGTCGTGAGGCGGTCGTCGAGGACGTCCCCGGCGTCACCCGCGACCGGGTGCGTTACGAGACCGAGTGGGCCGGGCGGCGTTTCGTCGTGGTCGACACCGGTGGCTGGGAGCGCGACGCCCGGGGTCTGGCCGCCCGCGTCGCCGAGCAGGCCGAGGTCGCGATCGAGCTGGCCGACGCCGTGCTGTTCGTGGTCGACGGTCAGGTCGGGGCCACCGCCACCGACGAGGCCGTGGTGAAGCTGCTGCGCCGCACCAAGAAGCCGGTGATCCTGGCGGCCAACAAGGTCGACGACACCCGCGGCGAGCTCGAGGCCGCAGCGCTGTGGTCGCTCGGCCTGGGCCAGCCCTACCCGGTTTCCGCACTGCACGGCCGGGGCAGCGGTGACCTGCTCGACGCCGTGCTGGCTGCGCTGCCCGAGGTCTCCGCGATCGGCGAGGAGCGCGCCTCCGGGCTGCGCCGGGTCGCCCTGCTGGGCCGGCCCAACGTCGGAAAGTCCAGTCTGCTCAACGCTCTCGCCGGAGAAGACCGGGTGGTCGTCGACTCCACCGCGGGCACCACCCGCGACCCGGTCGACGAGGTCATCGACATCAACGGCCGCAAGTGGCAGTTCGTCGACACCGCGGGCATCCGCCGCCGCGTGCACCTCACCCGCGGCGCCGACTTCTACGCCTCGTTGCGCACCCACGCCGCCCTGGAGAAGGCCGAGGTCGCGGTCGTCCTGCTGGACTCCAGCGAGCCGCTGTCGGAGCAGGACCAGCGGATCATCTCGATGGTCCAGGAGTCCGGCCGCGCGATGGTGATCGCGTACAACAAGTGGGACCTGATGGACGAGGAGCGCCGCAAGTTCCTCGAGCGCGAGTTCGAGACCGACCTCGTGCAGGTGCAGTGGGCGCCCCGGATCAACGTCTCGGCCTCGACCAAGTGGCACGTCAACCGTCTCACCCCGGCGCTCGACACGGCGCTGGAGTCGTGGGACACCCGGGTGCCCACCGGCAAGCTGAACTCGCTGCTGGCTCAGATCATGCAGAGCCACCCGCACCCGGTGCGCGGGGGTAAGCAGCCGCGCATCCTCTACGGCTCGCAGGTCTCCACCAAGCCGCCCCGCTTCGTGCTGTTCACCAGCGGCTACTTCGAGGCCGGCTACCGCCGGTTCATCGAGCGCCGCCTACGTGAGGAGTTCGGCTTCGAGGGCACACCGATCGAGGTCTCGGTGCGTCCCCGCGAGAAGCGTTCCCGCAAGCAGTAGAACCAGCAGTAGAACCAGACCAACCACCTAAGGACGTTTGTGAGCCTCGAGGCCCACAAACGTCCTTAGTTGTTGGGGTTGGGTTTTCAGCTACTGGCACTCGCCGTCGGCTGCGGCGCACCGCTGGGCGGCGTGCCCATCCCGCCGGAAGGCGCCCCGCTCGGCGGCGTGCCTCCTTCGCCCGGCCCACCGCTGGGCGGCGTTCCACCACCCTGACCACCCCCGGACGCCTGGGCGTCGGTGCCCTCGGGATCGATTGCGGCGGTCAGCTTGGCCACGTACCCCTTGGAAACGCTTCCGGTGACGGTGCCCAGCTCCGTCGCCGCGTCGTCGTCCCCGAAGACGTTGTCGTCCTCCAGGGTCACCTGGCTCATGTTGGACACACTCGCGCTGTACCCGTCGGTGGCGTAGACCACCGCGTTGACTTCTTCAGGCAAAGCCATCTGCGACGTCTTACGGATGGTGCCCTCGCCACTGGTCGCGTCTTCCAGCGACGAGTAGACCTCGAAGTGGATGTGTGGCCAGCGACCGGTGTAGCAGGCCGGGAAGATGCTGGTGAAGCTCACGACACCGTTGGCGTCGGTCTCCTGGATGCCGCGGAGGTAGTTCTCCTCGGTGATGCCCTCGGAGTACAACGAGTAAAGCCCCGCGCGGTCGCAGTGCCATACGTACACCGCGGCCCCCGACAGGGGAGCGCCGGTGAGGTCCGTGACGGTGAACTCGATGGTCAGCGGCACGCCCTCAGCAGTGGTCGTGGAATCTCCGAACGAAGAGGTGATGTCGCTACGGACGATGCCCGACTCCGTGCGTACATCGATGCCGTTCGTGCCGTCGGCGGGGTAGGGGCCGTTGGTCTCGGACTCGATCTCGGTGACGCCGGTGCTGGTGGTGCTGCCGGCGGTCGAGGTCTCGTCGGAGTTGCTGCCGCAGGCGCCGAGCAGGAACACCGCCCCCAGCCCGCCGAGCATCTTGCGGCGCGACATGGTGCGCAGGTCGAATCCCAGGCCTTTGTCATGGACGGCCCGTACATAGGCGGCGTTGTCCGTGACCGGATCGGGGATCTGCTGGTCGCTGCTCACATCGGCTCCAAGGATGGCTGGTTGCTGAACTGTCCTCACCTCATCAACGGCAGCTATGCGCCGGCTGTGGAGGGTCTGTGGCCGGTCCGGAAGTTCTCTGGACGTTTCCTGGGAGCGGATATCCACAGGCGAACGGGCTGCTGCGGCTGGTCCACTAGTCTTGGAAGGTCAACCTCCCGGTTTCGCGTAGATGTTGGACATGATGAGCGAGCATGACGAGCGGCGGGACACCGTCGACCAGATCGACCTGGACCAGTGGGTCAAGGTGTGGGACGAGCAGCGCACCTTCCAGGCCGACGGCCTTACCGACCAGGACGCCACGGCCGGTGACGACCGCAAGCGCTCGTACATCGTCAGCATGTACCCCTACCCCTCCGGCGACCTCCACATGGGTCACGCCGAGGTGTACTCGATCAGCGACGTCATCGCCCGGTTCGACCGGCTGCGCGGGCTCAACACGCTGAACCCGATCGGCTGGGACAGTTTCGGCCTGCCCGCCGAGAACGCGGCGATCAAGCGTGACCTGCACCCGCGGACCTGGACGTACGACAACATCGCGGTGCAGGCGGCGTCGTTCAAGCGGCTGGGCGTCTCGTTCGACTGGCGCACCCGGCTGCACACGTCCGACCCGGAGTACTACCGCTGGAACCAGTGGATCTTCCTGAAGCTGTTCGACCAGGGGCTGGCCTACCGCAAGGCCTCCCCGGTCAACTGGTGCCCGAAAGACCACACGGTGCTGGCCAACGAGCAGGTCATCCAGGGCAAGTGCGAGCGTTGCGGCAGCGTGGTCGAGCGCCGCAACCTGACCCAGTGGTTCTTCCGGATCACCGACTACGCGCAGCGCCTGCTCGACGACATGGACCAGCTGCAGGGCCAGTGGCCCGAAGACATCCTGGCCATGCAGCGCAACTGGATCGGCCGTTCCTCGGGTGCGCACGTCGACTTCAGGATCGTCGGCCGGGAAGAGCCGGTGCGGGTGTTCACCACCCGCCCCGACACCCTTTACGGCGCAACGTTCTTCGTGGTCGCCGCCGATGCGCCGCTGGCCCTGGAACTGGTCACCGACGAGCACCGCGCGCCGCTTCAGGAGTACATCGCCCAGCTGGGCGGCACCTCCGAGGTCGAGCGGCTGGCCTCCGACCGCGCCAAGACCGGTGTGTTCCTGGGCAGCTACGCGATCAACCCGGTCAACGGCGAGCAGATCCCGATCTACGCGTCCGACTACGTGCTGGCCGACTACGGCACCGGCGCGCTGATGGCCGTGCCCGCGCACGACCAGCGCGACCTGGACTTCGCCAAGGCGATGAACCTGCCGGTCAAGACGGTCGTCGACACCGGTGAGGCCGACCCGGCCGAGACCGGCGTGGCCACCGCCGCGCGCGGCACCATGGTCAACTCGGGCGAGTTCGACGGCCTGAACTCCGGCGAGGCGCTGCCCGCGATCATCGCCCAGCTGGAGAAGCAGGGCGTCGGCCAGGGCGCGATCACCTACCGCCTGCGCGACTGGCTGCTGTCGCGTCAGCGCTACTGGGGCACGCCGATCCCGATCATCCACTGCGAAGACTGCGGCGAGGTCGGCGTTCCCGTCGACCAACTGCCGGTCCGCCTGCCGGAAAGCGGCTTCTCGCTGAAGCCCGACGACAACCAGTCGCCGCTGGGCACCGCCACCGAGTGGGTCAACGTCGAGTGCCCGAAGTGCGGCAAGCCCGCCCGGCGCGACACCGACACGATGGACACGTTCGTCGACTCGTCCTGGTACTTCCTGCGTTTCCCCAACCCGGACTACACCGAGGGGCCGTTCGACCCCGAGGGCGTCAAGCGCTGGCTGCCGGTCGACCACTACATCGGCGGCAAGGAGCACGCGAACCTGCACCTGCTGTACGCGCGCTTCATGACCAAGGCCCTGCACGACGCCGGCCTGCTGCACTTCGTCGAGCCCTTCCGGCGCCTGACCAACCAGGGTCAGGTGATCATGGAGGGCAAGGCGATGAGCAAGAGCCTGGGCAACATCGTCAACCTCCAGGAGCAGATCGCCCAGTACGGCCCGGACGCCGTCCGGGTCACGATGATCTTCGCCGGCCCCCCGGAGGACGACATCGACTGGGCCGCGGTCTCCCCGGCCGGCTCGGTGAAGTGGCTCAACCGGGTGCGCCGCCTGGCCTCCCTGGTCCCCGCCGAGAGCCTGGGCGCCGACCCGGCCACCGGCGACCAGGCCCTGCGCCGCCGCGTGCACGTCCTGCTCGACGAGATCACGCAGAAGATGGAGGGCGGACGGCAGAACGTCGTCATCGCCCGCCTGATGGAGCTGACGACGCTGCTTCAGCAGGCCGTTGACGGCGGCTTGGGGGCAGCCGACCCGGCCGTCCGCGAAGGTGTGGAAGGCCTGGTCATCGCGTTGTCCTGTTTCGCCCCGTTCACCGCCGACGACAGCTGGGTCAAGCTCGGCCACGAGCCCTCGGTGGCCACCACCAGCTGGCCGAAGGTCGACAAGTCGCTGACCGTGGCCGACCAGGTCACCTGCATCATCCAGGTCAACGGCAAGGTCCGTGACCGCCTGCAGGTGCCTGCCGGCATCACCGAGGACGACCTGCGCACCCTGAGCCTGGAGTCCGACGCGGTGAAGAAGGCGGTCGGTGAGGCCACCATCGCCAAGGTCGTGGTGCGGGCCCCGAAGCTGGTCAACATCGCCCTCGCCCGCTGAGGCCCGGCGCACTCCGGGCCGTGCACGAGCACGGCCCGGAGTGCGCTAAGCTAGCGGAGCGTTCTTCGGCCCGGTAACGGGTCCTGGAGGGCGGTTCGGGCTGTAGCGCAGCTTGGTAGCGCACCTGACTGGGGGTCAGGGGGTCGCAGGTTCAAATCCTGTCAGCCCGACAGTGTTACAACAGGTCAGAGACTCGTAAGAGTCTCTGACCTGTTGTCGTTGGGGCACCAGGTGGCCCGGTTGTTGTCCGAGCTCATCTTCGCGGGGGCAGCTTCCAGCCCCACTGCCACGGCCACAGGAAGCGCCGGACCGTGTGCTCCGGCTCGTCGTAGGGCAGGGATGCCACCCGCTCGTAGGCTCCCTCCAGCGCATGCTCGTACGCCACTCGCTCGAAGGTGAGCGCCGGCGGCACGCCTTCGACGGGGTAGACCGAGTCCTGGCCCTCCCATCGCAGGTCCGACCACACCACCGTCGTGGCTCGCACACTCAGTGCGGCCGACACGTCGATCTCCCCGCAGACCACGCAGAGCAAGATGCCCACCCGTCCAGGCTCGAGGTCAGCCTCGGGCGTGCGTCCCGTCAGAACGTCAACGGCCTTGGGGACGCTCTCGAGCCAGGAACGGTTCAGCGGGGTGACCAGGTCGCGCGCGTTGTCGATACTTTCGCGCATCGGCACACCGTCGATGATCCAGTCGAGGAAGAACGACCGAGGACTGCGGGTGACGGTGCCGTCGTGAATCGCGTAATCCGCCGAGGCTTCCCTCAGTTCGAAGGGCAACGGCTGCGTCTCGTCCACACGCACACTCTGGCCCGTGCCCTCATGAAACAGCTTTCCCCGACCAACAAATCGGGATGGCCGCCGGAACCGGTCCGCCACGTCGCGCACCTTCCGCGCCACCCCATGAGTCGGACCTTGCGGCTCGCGCTCGGCACTTCGAAGTGCGAAAGGATGATCAAAGCCCCAAAGTATCCGTAGCTACCCATTCACCACGTAGGAGGATGAAGTGACGCAGACGCAGACCCCTTTCGCCGGCACCACGACCACGAGCAAGCAGTCGAACGTGCTGTCGATCGTGTCGTTCGTGCTCAGCGCCCTGGCGGTCGTCATCCTGCCGATCGTCTTCGGGGTGGCAGCGATCATCTGTGGTGGGGTCGCGGTCTCCCGTAAGGAGCGGCTGGGTAAGCCCGCACTGGCGGTCTCCCTCGTCGCTACGATTCTCGGTTTTGCCCTGGGCTACCTGGTCTTCGCGAACAGCTGATTTCCCTGACTGCCCGGCACGACTGAAAGTCTTTCAGTTCGCCACGATCTCAATGGCCAGGAGCTCATCTGAGCTCCTGGCCATTGTCGTGGTCCCTCAGATCGAGAGTCCAGTCCTCGCTCACCAGGGCCTTCCCGAAGCTCGACCCGTCTTCCTGGCTACGCAGGCTGAATCCGGCCTTGGCGTAGATCTTCCGGGCGGAACTGAGGGCATCCACCGTCCACAACCGGATGGATCGGTACCCGCTGGCGCGGGCGAAGCTCAGGCACTCGTGCACGAGTTGCGTTCCCACTCCGAGGCCGCGGGCGGTGGGGGAGACGTACAGCAGTCTCAGCTTCGCGGTGTCGGGGTTCTCGTCTGCCATCAGGAAGATGCAGCCCACGCGCTGACCATCGACCTCAGCGATCCAGCCGGCCTGGCGGGATGCATCGGGCGTGTTCGCGAAGTCAGCCACGACCCGCGCGACGAGCGCCTCGAATCGTGTGTCCCAGCCGAACTGTTCGTGGTAGCCCTCGCCGTGCACCATGAGCACCCAGCCGAGGTCGCCGGGCCGGTCTGCCCGCCGAAGAGCGACGGATCGGGAATCTTGCGGGGTCATCGTCAACGCCTTCCACTGACACGACTGTTTCAGTGCGGTGTAGGTTAGCCACGTGAGCGACGCAAAACCAAGCCCGTCGGCGCGCAAGGTCGAGCTGTTGGAGGCCGCGTACCAGTACGTGCTCGGTCATGGCCTGGCGGACATGTCGCTGCGCCCCCTGGCCGAGGCCCTGGGCTCGAGCCCTCGCGTGCTGTTGTTCCTCTTCGAGAGCAAGGAAGGGTTGATCCGGGCTCTGCTCGAGCGCGCTCAGCAAGACGAGGTGTCGTTGCTACAGGACTTCGGGGTCGAAGCAGCTCGGCCGCCGGGGTTGGCTGCCGCGGTGGGGCAGCTGTGGCAGTGGCTTTCGGACCCGCAGCACGAGCCCCTACTTCGCCTCTGGGCGGAGAGCTACGTGCGCTCCCTCGTCGAACCCGATGGTCCTTGGGCAGGATTCGCGCAGCAGACGGTGGCGCAGTGGCTGGCCTTTCTTGAGCGGTGCCAGGACGAGCCTGCGGGGGCCAACAGCCTGGCCAGCCGCTCGCTGGCCCTGGCGGCGCTGAGAGGTTCCGTGCTGGATCTCCTAGCCACCGGCGATCGTGAGCGGACCAGCGCGGCGATAGATCTGCTGGTCAAGAACCTGCGGTGAAGCTGCCGGGCCGGAAAACCTCACCAGGGGGAGACGCTGTCAGTGCAGTAGGTCAGGCTGCGGAGGGGTGGACAGCCCGCAGGCCCCGAACGATCGCGCGCATCGACTTGAGCGTCTGCTGTCCGTCGAGGGCTATGTCGCGAAGGGTCTGACGCAGTTCGTCGGGTGAACCCTCGTCGGTCTGGTCCACCCGCTGGGCCTGCAGAATCATCCCGCTCATGGTGCTGGCGATGAGGTCCTGCAGTTCGTCGGCGATGCGCAGTCGCTCAGCGGCGATGGTCTCGTCGATCGACGGACGGGTCGAGAGGTCCGGTTCGCCTACGGGCATCAGCGTTCTCGCATGTGAGGTGAAGACGGGGAGCATGGTGACTAGGCCCCCTGGCTGAGGAGGTCGGAGATTTTCACGCGGGTCACGGCGAAGGTGCTCCGTGACGACTCGGCATCCTGACCAGTGGTTTTCGTGGTTGAGGCAACCGGCATGCCGGTGCGGGCGTCGATCACCAGTTGCTGCACGGTGGTGGTGCCGGAGGCGCTCTTCCCCTCCGTGAAGGTCAGCGTGAGTGTGCCAGCGGTGGTCGACTCCTTGAAGCTCACGCCGTCGATGGTGGACATCAGCCGAAGGACGCCGGCCCGCACCTCGGTATCTCCGGCACCGGCGGACAGCGCGTCGATGCTGTTGATCCAGACCATGTTGTCCACGAGCAGATCGAGTTCCTTTCCGCTGGGCGGATTCTCTGGCCACTCGAAGCCCTCCGGCCGGTACTGGCCCGGGGCCCAAGTGGTGGCGTCGTCCCAGATCTCCTGGCGCTTGCTCTCGCTCAGGCCCAGCCCCAGGTCGTTAGGGGTGGCGTTGGCCATCTTCAGGCGGGCGGCTTCGGGGTCGGCGTCGGCGGCGAAACGGGCGGCGGCGACGGTGCGGGCGAAAAGGCCGTCGGAAAGGTCCTCGTCGCGCTCGATCGCCTCGCTCAGTGACGCCTTGTCCTCCCGGGCGTAGTAGGCGCCCGCATCGGTGAACAGGTCGTAGCTGACCGTTGTGGCTCGTCCACCGATCTTCTGGGTCCGCTTGATCAGGGACGCGTCACCGGGAGGCCGTTCGTTGCTGCCCTGGATCTTGAAGGCCAGGGAGACCAACTGGGAGTCGATGACGGTGGCCTGTGTGGTCGGGGCGGCCAGCGATCCCGGAGACGGGGCGCGATCCGGGGTCGATGGCGAGGTCACGGTAAGGGCCACGGCAACTCCGGCAGCCAGTGCGCCGGCCCCCGCACCGAAGGCAATCAGGCGTACTGGGCGCCTTTTGACCGGCGTCAGGACGCGAGGCGCGCTGTCCATATGGGCCACCAGGCGCGCCCGAGCTTCTTCGTTGGTCTCCGCGCTGGGAAACGGAGCGTCCAGGGCCTGCTTGACCAGGTCCATCTCGTCGACCATCACTTGTGCTCCTGTGTGTTGTTCAGTTCGGCCAGCAGGGCTGCGACCTGGGGATCGCCGCGCAGCGCCTTGCGGGCCCGGTACAGCCGGCGGCGGGCCGAACTGGACGGGATGCCCAGCACCCGTGCGGCCTCGACCACGCTCAGGTCCTCGGCGGCGACCAGGATCAGCACGTCGCGCTCGTGCGGCTTCAGGCCGGCCAGGGCACTGCGCAAGGCCGCGCGCGCATCCACCCGGGTCTCCACCTCGGCCCAGGGATTCACTCCCTGGGGCCTGGGCATCGCCGACACGTCGGCGACGAGGTCCTCAGGCGGCTGCGTGCGCCACTGTCGTCTGACCTCGTTCACCGCTATGCGGTAGAGCCAGGGCCGGGCGTCGGGAAAGGCGGGGTCGTAACCGGCGCGGGCACCGTAGGCGGCCACCCACACGTCCCCTTGTAGATCTTTGGCATTCTGAGGCCCGACCTGACGCGCCAGGTAGCGGCCGATCACGGCCTCGTGGCGGGTGATCATCTCCACGAAGGCATCGTTGTCGCCGGTCAGTGACCGGGCGATCAGTTCGGCGTCCGAGGCCACGGCCCTCCTCGGCGCAGTCACGATCTTCACTGTGTGTACTAGTCAGCGGGCAGGCAAAGCGCTCGCGGTAGTTGACGTGATCCACATCACACGATGCTCAGGGGCGAGGCCTCACGTGGGAAGCGGAGTCCGGCTGAGCTAGCGACTACGCACTCCACGGGATACGGCGCGGCCGTCGAGCGGATCACGATCAACCTACGCAAAGCGGCGGCTTCGGCCGTCTCCTGCTGAGCGTCGATCCAATTCCCCTTGGAGCTCTCACATGTCCTTCCCACTTCAGTTCCGCAGAACCACGCCCGGCGTTCTACTGGCCGCGTTCCTGCTCGTCCTGGCCACCGTGCTCGTAGGCTCGGGCCAGTCGTCCCAGGCGGCCGCGCTCGAGGCCGCCGCACCGGCCAAGGCCGCCAAGAAGCCCACGGTCGTGCTGGTGCACGGCGCGTTCGCAGACGCTTCGGGCTGGAACGACGTCACCAGCCGCCTGCAGAAGCAGGGCTACCCGGTCTACGCCTGGTCCAACCCGCTGCGCGGCCTCAGCACCGATGCGGCCTACCTGCGTGACTTCCTCTCGACCATCAAGGGCAAGGTCATCCTGGTCGGCCACTCCTACGGTGGTGCGGTGATCACCGAGGCCTCCACCGGCAACAAGTCCGTCGAGTCGCTGGTCTACGTGGCTGCCTACGCCCTGGCCAAGGGCGAGAACGTGGCGGCGGCGAACGAGCTCGGCGGTGGGCACAGCTCCGTGGTCGAGAACATCGTCGTGCGCCCGTACCCCGGCGCACCGAAGGGTGACGGCGACGCCATGGTCAAGCCCTCCAAGTTCCACGACATCTTCGCCCAGGACCTGCCGCGCTCCCTCACCAAGGTCATGGGCGCGTCCCAGCGCCCGGCGGCCCTGAGCTCCCTGGTGATCCCGGCCGGCGAGCCCGGGTGGAAGACGATCCCCTCGTACTTCCTGGTGGCCAAGAACGACCACCTGATCCCGACCAAGGCGCAGGACGCCATGGCCAAGCGTGCGGGCGCCACGACCAAGCGGGTCGCCAGCTCGCACGTGCTCATGATGACCCACCCCAAGGTCACGGCGGACTTCATCGTCCGGGCGGACCGTCAGCACTGAGGCCCTGATCCGAACCTGACCCGAAGTGGTCCCATCGTCCCGACCGACGGTGGGGCCATCGTCCATTGTTCGCAGCTCTGAAAGGACCGAACGTGAACGTGACTCATGTGGGCGGGCCCACCGTCCTGCTCGAAATGGGCGGCTGGCGCATCCTTACCGACCCCACGTTCGATCCTCCCGGCCGCCGATACAACTTCGGCTGGGGCTCGTCGTCCCGCAAGACAGTGGGACCGGCCCTGGACGCCAAAGACATTGGGCCGATAGACCTCATCCTGCTCAGCCACGACCACCACGCCGACAACCTCGATGATTTAGGACGCTCGTTGCTTCCGTTGGCAGGGAAAGTGGTGACGACCGTGGCCGGCGCCGGGCGACTGGGGCTGCCGAATGTGGTGGGGATGCAGGCCTGGGAATCCCGCGTCTTTCGCGCCGAGGGCAAGAGTGACCTCAAGATGACCGCGACCCCCTGCCGACACGGCCCGCCGCTGAGCCGGCCCATTGTCGGCCAGGTAATCGGCTTCGTCCTGGAACCGGAAGACCAGCAGACCATTTGGATGACCGGCGACACGGTTCTCACCAAAGCCCTCGGGCAGGTGTCCGCGCAATTTGATGTGGACGTGGTTCTGCTGCACCTGGGCGGTGTTCGTTTCCCGATCACCGGCCCTCTGCGGTATTCGATGACCGGCCGCGACGCCCTTCGCCTGATCGAGCAGGTCCATCCGGGGCTGGTTCTGCCGGTCCACTACGAGGGTTGGGCACATTTTGCCGAACAGCGAACCGCTTTGGACCGAGTATTCGAAACAGCTCCGGCTTCTGTGCGGGAACGGGTCAAGTGGCTGCCCTTGGGGGAGGCGGTCAGCCTGCCCCGCTCCTGATGCTCGAAGAGGGACCCGGCCGGGCTACGCAAGAATGGGGGACGTCTTGCGGGGCACCTCAACGGACCCAGATGCGCAGGTCACCGACCGCTTCGAAGCCACCGGCAAGGGCCGCTCGGAGCGGCGCCCCGCGCTCGTAGCCCACCATGGGACGGTCGGGAAACAGCGCCGCGACGGCATCGGCGAGCTCAGCCCAATCCAGCTCGTGGCCTTCGACGGCGTAGGTGTTGGAGACGTCGACCGCGCCGCTACCTAGGCGGGCCACGGCTCCGGCGACGATGCGCCCGTCCACTCGTCGGGCCAGGACAGCGAAGGCCCCGCGCTGCAGCAGCCCGGGAAGCAGGACCTCGGTAGTGTCGTGCAACGCCGTCCACTCCGCCAACTGCTCATCGGTCCGCACTCGCGTCCACGGGCTGGGGCCCGGATCCGTAGAGCGAACCGGCTCCGGCCGGCGGTAGATCCAGGTGGCTGAGAACAGGATCCGCATGCCCGCATAGGACAGGTCCAGGGTGGCAAAGCTGTCCTTGACGCCGGCGTGCACACGGCCCGTGAGACGTTCCTCGATGAGCTCGGCCGTCACCTCCGGCTCCAGCGCGACGGCGTCGGAGTGCAACGGCGGCGGGGCGCTCAGCGAACTCCACACCCCCTGCGAAATCACCGATCCCACGCCGTGCAGCGCGCACAGGTCCTCGTACCAGCTGATGCTGGCGTCGATCGCGGTACGCAGACGGGGATCGAGCGCTGCGGATTCGTCGGAGGCCACCGGGTTGTTGTGTATGCCGCTCATCAGCGTTCATTCTGCGGCACCGACTTCTGGATGCGCTCGTGATTTTTCGCCGTATGCCTGGTTCCGCATATTCAGGGGCCGGGCCGGTCCCGGTCGTTCAATTGGACATACCCTGTGTGCTCAGACGGCAGGAAGGATCTCGGGTGGACGAGCTGGACGGTGCCGGCCGGTGGTACGAAGTTTTCGCAGACTTCGCCCGGCGGTACGGCGTCGACAAGACCATGGAACTGATGGCGCCGGAATTCCCGCCCAGCGCGCTGGAGACGCTGAAGCAGCGGTGGGTGGCCGGAGGAGAAGACCCGAAACTCAGGCTTGAAGACGTTCTTGCTGCCCGACTGCGCATCTCGCGCGATCTGTTTCTGGACGTCTTCGGCGCGGGTTGGGCGAAGCAGGAGCAACAGAATCGCCATTGGCCGTTCCAGCCCGACCAGCAACCTTGGTATGTCGCCGGGACACCCGCCCAGCTCATGCTCCAGATCGACGACGGCATCGCAACGGTCGCCCGGCCGGTGGGACGCTGGCAGGGCGTCGCTGAACTCGTCTATGAACCGACCGGCAGTGTCGTGCTCGCAGGTGATCCGGAAGCGGACAGGAAGGTGATCGCGGGCTTACTGGCGGCCCGTCGATCGTCCTTCCGGTACTGCCCTCTGTGCCGGGAGCAGACCCCACCCGAACTACGGGACGGTGGGCTCGAATGCATGAGCTGCGGAGAGAGGTGGCGCGGAATCCTGCACTGATCACGCCGGGGGACGGGTGAATTCGTTGTGCAGATCGGCGATCCGCCCCTGCGAGTCGAGCTGCGCATGTTCAATCCCGGCGATCGTGATCAGCGAGCCGTCCGTCTTACGCGCTGCACAGACCCATTCCGTGCGCTGGCGCCCGTCGGGCAGGACGGTCGTGGTCCAGAAGTGCTTGGACTCCGCATGGTCCGCAACGAACTGGGCGTAGAACTCCCTGATGGCCTCCGTGCCGCGGAACGGCACATCGGCGATCTGAACGACGGCCTCCGGGGCGAAGACCGCCAGCAGCTCACCGAGAAGCGACTTGTCGGCGATGGCGCGGTCAGTTGCGGCGATGTAGCGGTCCATCGTCAGAGTCATGTTCACGTGCTCCTTCTCGGGTTTCACGACTGCCTGAGCCAGGGGTAGCGCTCGGTGTCCTTGCCCGCGTAGTCGGGATCGAGGTAGATGAAGCACCGCTGGATCAGGAAGTCACGCACCTCGAACACATCCGTCCACCGGCCCGCGGCCCAGTCGGGAACGCCGGCCCGCCACGGCCCGTCCCGATGCTCCCCATGGCTCGTCCCCTCCACCGCGAACACGTCGGTGCCGGACATGATCCAGGTGAATTCCGCGTAGTGATGCAGGATCTGCTTCAGCGTGCCGCCGATGTCGCCGAACATCCGGCCGATCTCGTCGCGCCCGGTGGCGATCCCCCACTTCGGGAACATGACCTGAGCGTCCTCTGCGAACAGGTCAACGATCGAACCCCCGGTGGAGGTGACGCCCCCGCGGTCGAACGCCTTGAGGTATTCCAGCGCAACGCTCTTGCGTTGCTCGTCGGTCATGGTCTGGGTGGCGACGGCCATCGTCGAATCCTCACTGGGCGGGGCACCAAGAGCATTCAGTATTCAGCGGCTCCAGCGCCGCCGGATCGGTCGGCGTATGGGTCGCGCAACTGTCGCGGGCGGTGGGGGAAATGCTTCGCAGTCAACGTCCGTAGTGGCCTGTACTGCCCACCCGCTCCCGCTGGAAGTGTGGCCGGCCGACGCCCAGGAGGTCGAACGCATTGCCCTGCGCGCCTGCACCAAGCGCGGCGCCGCGATCGACATCGCGGCCGACCGCGCTCGCGAACACCGCTCACAGATCGCTGGGGACGCGGGCGGTCGCCTCAGTGGAGCGCAAGTCGATGGCGACTTCGTGGGCAGCCTGACCAGCGGCCGACTGCGGTACGCCCTGGCCGAGATAGCCACGCTGCCGCGGGCCGCCATGGTGGTCGAGGAGCCGTACTCGAAGGTGTTCGCGCAGGAACGCCTGCGTCCGGCCCTGGTCGCCGACGGGCTCGCGGAGGTTCAGATCGCCTGGCCCTCCATCCCGATCGTGTTCTGCGACAACCGGAAGATGGCCGAGGAGTGGACGTACCGGTGGCTGGCTGCTGCGCGGTCGTGGGCCGAGAACGAACTGGAGGTGCCGCCCGAGCCTGCGGCGGGGGAGACCGAGCCGTCCACCAAGGAACTGCGGGGGTGGGCGCGGGCGCAGGGGATGGACGTGCCAGACCGGGGGAGGCTGCGGCCTGAGCTGTTGGTTGCTTGGCGGGCTGCTCAGAGCTAATCGAGTCTTGAGTCCATAATTTGCCCGCGCCGTGCGCGAACCGCGCTGAGTGGGGAAGAGACCCGGAGCTTCGTTGAACCGCTGACGAATTAGGTCAATGTCATGGGGGGAGAGGGGTTCTTGGACTTCACCATGGATTGGCAGTACGTCGTGGTAACGGTCCCTCGGAGATTCACGTGGCTATCAACAGCCACCCCGCCGAGCGGAGTCCAGCCCTGTCCGATGGCTTCATTGACCAAGGTGACCAGAGTAGTTTTGGTCGAGGACTCGACGATCTTGTACTTCGTTGTCTCTCCCATAACGGCCCCAGTTCGCCAGTTCGATGACCCACGACTGTGTTGCTCTTCAGAGCAGGGTACGTCTTCGAAGGTTGCTGGCCGAGGGGGCAGCCTCTCCATCATGCAGAGACCGGCGATCTCGCTCGTCAGATCTCCGGGAATTTTTCTTCACGCTTCTTCGCCAATCAAGGCCGCGTCGTCCGCCGCGTCGTCCGCCGCGTCGTCAGTCTCGCTGTCCGCCGGGTGGCCCGGATTGCCGTGGCGAGGGGCGTTCTGTCATTCGTTGCTCACGAGTCATTTTTTTTGCAAGCACAACCTGTGCAGGCCGTCATCTTGAAGCGCAACCCGGTTGCGCGAGCGACTGGCCGCCCCGGTACCGCAAGAGGGTCTCGGGACCCTAGTGACAATCTGCTCATAAGGGGTATCTTTCCGTCGACGGATGTCGGAGGGCCGGGGGAGGGGTGGACATGCGCGATCGGGTGCTGGTGAAGCAGTTCAAGGACGATGCAGGCCTGGCATTCATCGAGGTGATCCGGCGCGCCGGAGACCCCGTACGTACGCAGGAGATCAAGGCCGAACTCATCGAGGCCGGTGTGTCCAAGGCCGACGTGGATCGCTGGTGGAAGACGCTGCAGCCTTCCTTGAAGGAGCATCCACGCATCACCTGCCCCCGATCTGGGGTGTACGAGTGGTCGTTCACCACCGAGTCGTCTCACGACTCGCTGGAGAAACTGACCGTTCAGGCCGGTAAGCGCTCAGCCGGCCGCGCCTGGCTGGTCGAGGCGTTCACCGACAACATTTCCGACACGCTTGCCCTGGTCGAGAAAAGCGGTGCGGGGGCGCAAATCTCATGGTCTCAGCAGCGGGAGCGAGAAAAGGCGACGCTGTTGGCCGAGCTTGTCGCCTCAGTGGATTCACTGATTGCGGACGGAGGCTCTGGCGCAGACATTCTCGACTGGCTCACGCAGCGGGCGCTGGACCAGCGACTCACCCCCTTGGGGCGGTCCGGCGAGACGGTCGAGTTCGATCGAGAGCTGCACGAGCCGGCGGGAGCAGCCAGGCCGCGTCCAGGCCAGGCCGTACGGGTGGTACGCGCGGGTTACGCCTGGTCGGGAGCCGGCCCGGAGCGCGTCGTCGTGGTCAAGGCGGTGGTCGAGGAGAGCTGATCGAGGCATTGCTCGCTGATCTCGACGCGTGATGAGGGGGCCGCATTGACGGGGGCGTCACAGCCTGAGCAGATCGTCTCTGCCCGGGGCGTCACGGTAGGGCAGGCTTTCAAGGACCGAGCTTATTATCTGCAGAGCTACCAACGGAGCTACGTCTGGCAGCAGGCTCAGGTCGAGAAGCTCATCGACGACTTGTGGAGGAAGTTCGAGAGAGATTGGCAGCCGACCTACGACGAGGACGCATACCGCAGCTTTCCCACGTACTGCCTGGGTTCGATCGTCGTGTACCGGGAAAGTGGCAGGACCTATCTGGCGGACGGGCAGCAGCGGATCACCACCTTGCTCCTGCTCCTCATTATTCTGTACGTCCTCGCCCAGGAGCATGATGACGCACAGACTGAGGCGGCCCGGCTCAGAAGCGCCATCCGTGGCGAGTCCAGGTCAGACTTCGCTGTCAAGGTGGGGGAGTACGAGCCGGCCTTCAGGAGCCGGCTGGACCAGCAACCCTACTATCCGGATACCCTCGCGACGCGAATGATCTGGGACGCCGGTGAGCGGCTGGCCGAGCATCTGCCCGACTCCGTCAAGGGCGAAGCACTGCCGGACTTCGTGAACTGGCTGCTGGACCGCGTCTCACTGGTGGAGATCGACGCAGGTGACGCGCAGCGCGGAAACGAGCTCTTCAACCGGATCAACGACAGGGGCGTGCGCCTGTCCCCGTTCGATCTCCTGAAGGACTATCTGCGTAGCGATGTTCCGGCACGGGAGCGGGACGACTTCGACCCACACTGGAAGGCCATGACGGACTTCTTGGGATCCAGGGACGCCAATGAGCCGATGACCTTCGTCAGAAACGTTCTGCACTCCAGATACTCGGACGTACCGCAGAAGTCCTCGGAGCGCGAACGGGCCCGCGAAATGCTGGACAAGTCCCCGCACGAGTGGCTGGTCGAGAACCAGAAAGAGGTATGGCCCAAGCCACGGCACGGCGATCGATATCTCTTGTTCAAGAACGAGATCCGGCCGAGGTACGAGTGGTACGGCCGCATGCTCGATCATGCCAAGAAATTCAACGCCGACTTCCCGGCCTTGTGGCTGAATGAGCGCAACGGTCTGCTGCAGCAGTTCGATCTCACGCTCGCCGCGATGGTTCCGGGCGAGAGCCGCGCTGCGGTCGAGAAGAAGACCAATCTGGTGGCAAATTTCGTCGATCTCTTCGTGCTGAAGCAAGGCCTGCTGGGACAGTCCTACGCGCAGGCCGAACTCGACGCAGAAGTTGACCGGCTACTGCCCCGGCTCAGGCGGGCCAAGGACGTCAAGGACGTGGCCCGAGAACTGGGATCAGCCTCCCAGTCCTGGTTCGCGAGCCTCGACGAGGCCAGAACTCTCCTCTACGGTCAGGGCAATCGCCCTTTCGTTCTGTACTTCTTGGCCCGGATCACCGCCTGGCTGGAACAGGAAGTCGCAGGCCGCGGTTCCGTCGCCGATCTGCTCGAACGTCCTGACGGCCGCCGCCCAGTCGAGATCGAACACCTGGTGACCCAGAAGCCGGGCGTCTACCTGAACAACGGGATGAACGCGTTCGAGGTCAAGCGGCTGCGTAGCCAGATCGGCGGTCTGGTTCTGCTGGACGGCAGCGAGAACGCCAGTTTCGGCCCGCTGAGCCTGATCGAGAAGGTTGAACGGTACGCGCCGTACAACTGGCTGGCGGCCTCTCTGGCCCCCAGCAGGTACGAGGGCCGGGGCGTAACCAGGTTCCGGCAGTTTCGTAGGGCGAGCGGTCTGGACGGGCACTTCAAACCGTACAAGGCCGGTAAGTCCCTCGAGGAATTGGTGGAAGAGCGCTGCCTCCTGTACGAGGAGATCGCCCGCCGAATCTGGTCGCCTTCGGCGCTGGGGTTCATTGTCGCGACCACCCCCGTGGGCCCGGTCTCTGCTACTTCCGAACCGGCCGCTCTCGGCGCGCGGGGAGTGCGGCTCTCCGATCTGCTCAGAGCCGGGCTGCTGTCTCCGAACGAGACCCTGCTGGGGAATCGCTCGGGCCAGAAACACCGCGTGAAACTCCTGACCAACGGCCACATCGAGACCTACACCTCGCTCAGAACTGCCGAGCAGCAGTTGTGGGAAACACCGTCCTCCAGAGGCTGGAAGATCTGGCAGGTGGAGTCGACCGGCGAGCGACTGGATGCGGTGCGGGAACGCTACCTGACATCGCGGCGCGCGGGTTCGGTCTGAAGATGGAGACCCCACAGGACGGGGCGAGCGGTCAGGCCGTTCTGCTGGTCGATCTGGAGAACATGGTTGGCCAGAAAGCCCGATCAAGCGTTCTGTCATCCAGGATGGATGCCCTGCTGGCCTGCGTCGACCCGTACACCCCAGTGGTCGCTGCCTGTGCGGGCAGCCGAATCGGTGCTGAATCGCGGCGGTACCTGCGTGAGCGCGGCGTCAAGCTGCTTGTGTCCGACGACGGCAAGGATGCCGCGGACACCATGCTCTTGGCCGAAGCGCAGCGGCTGGCCCAACTCGGCGTTCGGTATTTCGTCGTAGCCTCTGGAGACAGGGCTTTCGCAAAGGTCGCTGACTTCGGGCAACTGGAAGTAGTCCTCTGGAAGTCGCAGCCGCCCAAGAAGACTAACGCCTACATCAATCGGGCATACAGAGTGCGCCGGCTCGAACGGCCGGTGGGCCTCGGCCAGCCACAACTGGTCGCTGCTGGGCAGCGCCCGCCGGAGGACGAGCGACGTGCCCCACAGCTGTCCGCTCAGGAAGGCTCTGGCGAGTCAGTTCGATCGACGACACCAGATCCGGCCGAAAGTGTCCGCGTCGCTGGGAAGCCGACCGAATTTGGGCGACGCCTTCGCGCTGTAAGAGGCTCGGCCTTACGAGGAGGCGCTGTCTTCGGAGCCGGGATCCTGTTCGGCGCGGGGGCTGCGGTCGGATCCCGCATGACCAGGGCGATTCTGGGCCGTTCAGAGTCTGCCCAACAGGGACTGGTGGCTGACCGTATCCGGCGAGGGCGAGCTACCCTCCCCGGCGCTTCTGGGTAGGTGGTCGGCGCGCGTCAGCCGCGGAGGGCTCCTCCGGGCGTAGGAACGGGGGCGCCGGCTCGCCTGCGTGGGTAGCCGTGCTCATCGAGAAAGGTCCGTCGGCCGCATCACGGGATCTTGACTAGGGTCGCGATCTCTTCACCCAGGCCTGCCACGGTGGCCCACCCGAGCACGTCGTCATCGCTGACGTCGCCCAGTTCCAGGACGGTAGCCAGGTCGCGGATCCGAAGCCGAAGATCTTCCTTTTGCTGGATGGTCCGAGCCATCTGGTGCAGTCGCGTCACCAGAGCCTGCTGTCGTACTCGGTCGGAGTCGCACCAGAGCTGGATGAAGTGCTGGTCCCGGTAGTCGAAACTGCCTACCCGGCTCGGCGCTATCTCATGCTCGCGGAAAGCTCGTGCGGGGTAGGTGGCCCTCCAGACACCGTCGGGGCGCTGTCGTACCAACGGTCCGAAGGGGCGGCCTTGGCGCCACTTCTGCCAGATCTCGTCGGGTTCCTTCGAGGGCGTCGAGCGGATCAACCCGGGGATGCGATCGTCCTGGCGCAGGATCGCCCCGATGATCTTGTCGCCGTCCGGCATGGCCTCAGAGAACGCGAGAATCTCGTGCTCATGGGTCTGGACCAGATGGACCGCCGTGTAGACGGTCTTGATCGTGAGGACCCGCAGGGCCTGGAGGTGCGTGGGCAGGTTGAAGTCGCTGCGGTCGGTGCGCCGGAACAACCGGTCCACATGATCGAGAGGAAAGGGGGCATAGGCCGGTATACGTTCCCACTCCCGATTCGACGGCTCGGGGTCGTAGGTGAGGTCGCCGCGATGGTAGTCGCGGGGCAGAGGCTGCGCGGTGACACCGTCAAAAAGCAAGTAGAGACGTGACTTCTGAGGAACTTCCCGTGAACCGGAAGCCAGGGACCGGCGTCCAAAAACTGTGATCGTGATCAGATCACCGATCTGCGTCAGGTGCTGGATCTGGGTCAGGAAGGCGCAGGCGCCGGCTATCAAGGCCTCGGAGACGCCGAGGAAGGCGGCGATGTCGCTCTTACGGGACAACTCGCACTCGGCCACGGCACGAAGGACGAAGCGGTCTATGAGGTCGAAGCTTTGGTACTCGACACTCTCGGCCTCGACCTCGACCCGCTGAACCGGCCACATCACGCGCAAGAGCCGCGTCGGGGTGACGTCCGTGCGGGAAAGCACTCGCTCCAGTGAGCGGGTCGGTGGCCCGAGGAGCTTGGTGTTCGGCACCGGCAGGTCAGCCCTTCTCCGGCGGGAACACGTTCGCGCTCATGCGCCGGTCGCCGTGGGTGGCGATGTAAGCCAGCAGTTCGCGCATGAACGCACGGAAGTCCGAATCTGCGGCGCCGGAGAGGCAGCGTGCGTCTCCGACCAGGATGAGCTGACTCCTGGCCCGGGTCATCGCGACGTTCAGGCGCCGCAGTTCCTTGAGGAATCCAATGGTCCCGTTCTTGTTACTGCGGGTGAAGCCGAAGACGATGAGGTCCCTTTCCCCGCCCTGAAATCGGTCCACCGTGCCCACCTCCACGGCGTGACCGGGTCCGAGGTCCCGGCTCAGCAGTTCGGTGATCCGGAGTTGCTGGGCCCGGTAGGGGACGATAACCGCAGCGTCCTGGCTGAGGCCCTGGCGTTCGGCCATCAGGCGAACGATGATCTGGGCCTCGAAATTGTTGCGACAGCTACGTTGCCGGTCGGAACCGGAGCCGCCTACCCGTTGTTCCCACCGCGTCTTCTCGGGCTGGTCGGAGGTGTCGATGAACGCGATCGGCGAGGTGAAGGAGGGGTCAGTCGAGCTCGAGGTGCTGCGGGACTGCAGTTTGCCGTCGTAGAACTGCTGAGAAATGAACCGGGCCAGCACATCAGGCATCCGGCGCTGAACCGACAGCATGGTCTTGTGCGCCGCTTCCGGAGCGCCGCGGCGATACAGATCCTCGAAGGTGCTGCGGTGCAGCACGTTGACGAGGTCGTCGCGTCCCCGCTCGGTCAGTGCTTCACTCACGCCCTCGCTGACGACCGGCGGTAACTGCCGGTCGTCACCCACCAGGACGTGCCGCCGCGCCAGAACCAGCGGTATCAAGAGATTGGGGGTGGAGATCTGCCCGGCCTCGTCGATCAGGGCCAGGTCGAACTCCAGTTCCTGCAGTTCGGCCCGGGCTGCACCGGTGCAGGTGGTCGCGACTACTCCGGCATATCGAAGGATCTCGCGCTCCAGCACCTCGTCGGAGGAGTCGAGTTGCCCGGCCCAGTCCTGCAGCAGCTGCGAGCGCCGGCGCGCCATTTCGACCAGCTTGCGGGCGTCGTGCACATACTTGTCCCCATCGGAGACGTCCCTGTCGGCGGGGCGATGCTGATCGGGTAGTGCCAGGGCCAGTTCGCGATCCAGGACCTGCGCAGCCCTTCGGCAACGCTCAAGGGCGTCCTCACGGGCGCTCTGCTGGGCACGGCACTCCGACCGGGCCCGCTGAGCCAGGGGATCCACGTCGATCAGCGCGGACTGCGTCAGTTCGACGGACCGGACCCGGGCCAGCGCGGCCTCCTTGCTCTCCCACAGGAGGACGCGCCGCAGCCATGACGACCGGGGGACGGGGTTGGCCCGCCTGATCTCTTCCGCACGGTCGTCGTAGGCCTTCTGCGCCAGCCGCAGACACTTTTCGGCCTGGACCGACCCGCTCCAGGCATCCTGGATCTCGCTCAGCCACGAGGTGCTCTCCCCGTCCTCCCGGAAGAAGCGGTAGACCTGACTGGCGTCGTGGGTTCGGGCCTGGATGGAGCGGCGTAATTGGCTGGCGTGCTCCCGAGGGAGGTAACGCCGCAGACCCTCCACGATGCTGTCCTCGTTGCCGGTCCGCACGGCAAGAAGTCCGTCCGGCAGTCGCTCAAGAACGTTGTCCACCGCCTGATTGGTCTGGGAAGCCAGCAGGATTCTCTGACCCCGGCGTACCGCCTCAGCGGCGATCGCGGTGAGTACCCGGGTCTTTCCCGTGCCGGGTGGGCCGAGCACCAGCAACTGGTCCTTGATGCCCAAAGCCCTGCGGAAGACATCGTTCTGGGACGCGTCCAACGGCGTGAGCGGGGTGGCCCACCCCGGTGTGTAGGGACGGTGCTCACCGTCTACGAGGTGATGCAGGAGTTCGGGATTGAGCGACCGGCCTTCGCGTAGGGTCCTGACGGCCTGATTCTGGGCGCGGAACACCGACGACTTGGGCGCGAGCCGGATGGTGCCGCTTGCAGGGATGGCCGAGACGTCCGTGCGCGGCATGCGGAGAGTGATGGATCGCTGGGTGACGCGTACGACGCCTGCCCGCAACGGCGCATCGCCGTCGATGGTCACCTGATCTCCTGGACCGAATGCAGGTCGCTCCAGTACGGCGAAGCGGTACACGTCGCGTTCGGAATAACGTTGCTCCTGAGCGGAACTTACGGCCGTGTACGTGAGTACGCCGGCCTGCTGGGTGGCCTGACGATCCAGTTCTTCCTCGACCTTGATGATGCTGGCGGTGTCGGCCAGATAAGCCTGATGCCGTTCGGCGCGTTCGTCACCGGGAAGATCGGTGGTCTGCAGCGTTTGCTTCAGCTGGGGCCACGTGGTGAAGCGTCGCTGCTGCTCAGGGGAGAAATTCTGGCCGATGCTCAGGACGTCGTCGAACAGGTGGCATCCGGGCATGCTCAGCAGGCAACCGGCGGTTGCCACTCGGGACTCGGTTCTCAGGTTGGCCGGCCGGATCGAGCCGATCCGGAACGCGTCCTGGCGTTTGGTCGGGTACAGCGTGATGACGTGGCGGGTGGTGTGAAGGACGAGTTGCTCGTCGCCCTGGAACGCGTCGATCCGAGCCGGAAGCCGTCCGGTGGAGAGCATGGCGGTGATCTCTTCGGCAATCACGAAGATCGACACATTGTCCTGGCTGGTCCGCTGAGGATCCTCGCGCAGGGCCCGGTTCTGAATGATGGCCAGGGGGCCTGCAAAATGCGCCGGCTCTTTCACCCGGCCGCGCAGACGTTCAGGCCCTTGATCAGTTCGTCGAGGTGCCCACGGGCGCCGGGGTCGGGGCTCAGGGCTCTCCGGAACGGCCGATCCTCCGGCAGCGCGGGGTAGAACAAGCGCAAAGATGGCTGGTAAGGGCCCGGCGACGGCGGGTTCCCGGTCAGTGACCGCCAGATCAAGGCCGCGAACTGGTACAGGTCGGTCTGCGGTCCGGCTGTATAGGGTGGGTGCTGTTGTTCGGGGGCAGCCGGCGCGTCGAGACTGTCTCCAGGGAGACCAGGTGCGCCCATCAGACCGCCGTCTCGCAGTCTCACCGTACGGTCCTGCACGATGAAGACCTCGCCCTCCAGACGGCGATGGTCAAAACCGCTCTCGTGCAACTGGGCCAGTGAACGACCGGCGGCCGCCGCCATGCTGAAGAACGAAGGGAGGGCCGCCGCAGGCAGAGGACCGGCCCGGTAGAGGTCGGCCCACGAGCGTCCCGCGGGACAGCGGGTGATCAAAGTGCTTGTCTCGGGCCCCTCCACGTACAGCTCCACAGGAGGAAGACCACGAGCGTTCACACTGCATTTCAGGCTCGCGGCGCCGACGCCGCGGGTCTGCTGGACCCAGACGAGGTGCGACCGGCCCTCCGGAATCGCCAGAGCCGTACGCCATCCAAGAATGAAACCACCCGCGTCTTCCGATGTGGCAACGCGACGCACGACATATCGCTGATCGCGGATCCGGACCACGTCACCCGGATTCCATGGATCAGACAGAGTCCGGTCCGGCGGGCTCAATGGGGTCAGCGGTTTAGGTAAAGGTATTCTGGGCGGGGGGTTTCCACCGTAGTAGCTGTAGCGCAGATGCCATGCCTCTGGCCGTCGCAACCGTTCGGTGAGCGCGGTGCGGCCCCAGAACTCCAGTGTCACCCCGTGCTCGTCCAGATACCGCTGTTCGAGCCGCTGCCAAGAGCGTGTCGATTCAGGGTTCAGGTCGCACGGTGTACACAGGATCCACCGCTCGAAGCGGAATCCGTGCTTGGCAGCGTGCTTCACCACGGAGTTCAGCGAGTCGTTGATCTGGTTGAACTGTGCTTTGCCGATCTGGGTGAAGTACTTGCTCTGCCACACCGTGATGGTGCCGTGAAGATCGCCGGCGAACGCATCGATTCCCCAGTCACCCGGGTCTGCCTGCACCGACCGGGAACCGGGATGGAGAACGTGGACGAGCTGGTTGACCATCTCCTCGAACTCGCCCGGAGCCCCGGCGCGGCCGGCGCGGGTCTCGTGCAGACGGAAGTCGATCAGGGGTGACTCGGGCATGCGAGGAACCCCCCAGTGTTCTCGGCGAGCTGCTTGATCGGCAGGCCCAACAGTTCAGCAAATTTGACCGATTTGTGCAATATGCGCCTGGGTATCTACGGATATGCCCTCGCATACGGCACCCCACGATGCTGAGGCACGGGTCGCTGTGAGCCGGTGCGGCCGTGACTTCCGACATCGATTTTGTACCGGCTGCGCCACCGGCCCCTACGAGGATGGCCTGACCAAGTCGTTCAGCACCGCATCCAGGTAGTCGTAGAAGCTCTCGAAGCCGGAACTCTTGGTGTAGGCAGCTAGGAGATATCCGACGACTACGAACAGCGTGGCAGCCAGACGCTCGGGCGCTACATCTGGTGTGTGGTTGGCGCTGGACAGCCCTTCCAGGGTTTCCCAGATTTCCTTCAGTTCGAGAGGGGCCCAGGGGCTCGTGGCCCTGATCTGCTGGGCCATCTCAAGATTCTGCTTCTGATTGGGGGCGCCGCCCGAGTAGATGCTCCGAAGAACGGAACGGCCCACAGCGGAGTAGATGGGCAACACTTGGTCCCGTAGAGCAGGTGCGGCTCGAGCAATCTCCTCGAGTGCCTTTTCGAAACCCCCACGGTCCTTCGCTATCGCGGTACGAACAGCTTCCCGACCGAGATCCTCGGCTGCAGGATCAATCTTCACGTATTCAGTCCTTTCCATGCCACCAGCCCCTGAAGGCCCTCACGAATTCCGGAAGCGCCATCGCAGCGGCGATGGGTCCCCATGCCCACTCCGGAACCGCCGGAAGTGTCGTTGACCCGATCTCGTAGGCGACTACACCCGTGGCCGCGGCGAGCCGGGAAGTCTGCTTCCAAGTGCGCCGCAGCCCAGAAGCCTCTTCCTCCTGCTTCTCCAGCTCTTCCTGGGCGCCGACCTGTTTCTGTACCTCAGCCGTGATGCGAAGGTCCTCGTCGGACCAGAAGGCGAACGAAGTATCGTCTCTGATTTCGTCAGGGATCTCTTGGCCAGCCGGCAGTTGAGAGCCAGTTTCTGCCGAAGCATGAGCGGGCGCGTCCACGACGGTGCCCTCGATCTGATCTGACGGCTCTGAGACAGGTACGGCTTGCGACTCGCCGCGCGGGCTTGCTGCGGGTTCCTCGTGCGCCGGTGCGTCCGTTGGAGAGGTCGTCACGCCCGATGGCGCGCTGGTGTCCGTCGGCGCACTGCCCGCGGAGTCGCCCGCCCTTCAACCCTTGGCCGCCTCCAGCGTCTTCGCTGCATTCTCGAGCGAGCCGTTCAGGCCGCTGGTGCTGGTGGAGATGCCCTGCAATGCGTCTCTGACCTGATCAACCGTCTCAGCCACCCCCTCCGCACCCACCGCCGCAAGCGTCGCCGAGGTCGTCTCCGCCTTCTCGATCACCTCGGCCAGTTGAGCCGCCGCCTCGTCGTACCAGCGTCCTGCTCGACACGCACATCCTGCTCTGGTGGCTCGCCGACGATGAGCGCCTGCCCGTGGCCATGCGCAAGGTCATCGCGGAGCCGGACCGAGCGGTCTTCGTCTCGGCCGCCTCGGCCTGGGAGATGTCGATCAAGGCGTCGCTGGGGGAGCTGGATGTGCCCGAGGACCTGCGTCAGGAACTGGACGACGAGGGCATCTCCGAACTGGCCGTCATGGTGGAGGACGGGTTGGCGGCAAGGGCCCTGCCCCGGCATCACGACGACTCGTTCGACCGCATGCTCATCGCTCAGGCTGCCCGGCGAGACTTGTTGCTGTTGAAGGCCGATCGCCGGTTCGACGCCTACAAGGTTCGTCTCATGTAGGCGACTTGGATCAGGGCCGTTCGTGCAGGAACCAGGCATTGGTGTGGGCCAGTTCCCAGGCCAGCTGTAGCGGGGGCACGTGCAGGTTGCCGGCCATGGCCAGGTGCTGACGAGCGAGTTCGAAGGCCTCGGGGCCGAACGCGGGTCGACGGGTGGTGACGAACTGGAGCATGGTTCCCCACGAGGCGACTATCTCGGCTCCCCAGGCTTCGTTCCATTGACGCATGCAGGCGGCCAGGTTGGCGGTGTCGTCCTCACCGAAGTAGTAGAGCCAGGCGGCTGACAGCCAGGGGCTGGTCGTCGGCAGAAGTGCCAGGTGCACCTCGGTGGCCTTGTACCAGTCCAGCGCACCAGAGGACGTCTCGCTCTCATCAACGGGACCCAACTGCGCGAGCCGTTCAGGGGCGTCACAAATGTGTTTGAGAAGGTGCTCGTTCAACGTGTAGTCGGTGGTCGGCGCAGGGATGCCGGGTAGCAGTTCTCTCGCCACCGCATCGGAATCCCAGGCCGGACCGGAGCCCCGAAAGTTCAGGAGTTGAGAGACCGTCTCGAGATCGACCTCGTCCATCGACCAGTATTTTCGGTCCAGTTCGGCTTCCAGCGCGTACTTCTCGGGCCAAGGATCGAGAGAATGGACTGCTGTCTCGAGCTCCTGCAGCTCAGCCGCTTCAACTTCGAAGAACTCGTCCCGGAACTCCTCGCCGACAGCGACGGGGCGACGTCCGGTGACCGCCATGAGATCCCGGGCAGCCTGCCAGCCGGCGAGAAGATTCTTGGGATCCAGCCACGTCACTAACAGTACGTCGCTTTGGGGGACTGTCTCGACGTTCAGGCCTTCCAGTGCTGTGCCGCGGAAGGCGTCCATGAGTTCGCGAGGTTCATTCAGCACGTGGGCGAGTATGGCAGCCCCGAATCAGGCGCAGTCGTCGCAGATCCCGGTCTTCGGAAGGGTCATTCCGTGGATGGGGCAGACCTTCTCCTCCGCCTCGATGTTCTTGACCCCGCCACCGTAGTAGCGGAACGTCGACAGCTCGTGCCACTCGTGGGTCTCGTTCGCGTACATGCTCGGGAACAGCTCAGATGGAAGCTCTTTCGTGTACGGCCCGAGGCGCCAGGCGACATAGCCCGGGTTGATGGTGAAGACCATCTGGTGGTTCACCCACGCGCCGAGGTAGCCGCCGCTCGGTGGGGCCAGGTACGCGCCGCCATCGATGGCGTCGAGGGCGGCGGCGATGCGATCGCGGTCGGCCTGCGACCACGACTCCCGCCAGCTCAGCACCTGGTCCCGGGTCAGCTGCCTGCCTTCCATGGCCATGTCGTTCACCTTTCTGTGTAGGAACTTTCAGGACGAGCGGGCTTGCTTCCAGAGGTCGGCCTGCTCCTCGGTGAGCCGGTAGTGCGCTTCGGCCGGGTGCCCGGCTCCTAGCTCGGTTCCCCAGCGGAACTCGAGCATCCAGTCGCGCCCGTCGTAGTGCTTGTTGATGTGCCGGGTAAGGGCGGAGAACGCGCCCTTGAGGTTGGGGCGGGGCACGCCGGTCAGCTCTTCGAGCTGGGTGGTGGAGAAGTAGTCGCCGGGCTTGCCGGCGAGCACGTCGAGCACCTTGCCGATGGTGAGGCTGGTGGCGGTGGGGGGCTCGGCGAAGCGGCTCAGGTCTGCGACAGACCAGCTGGTGGCTGGTTCGGGCAGGGCTTCAGCATCACCGGCGGCCTCGAGGCTGGCGATGAACCCGTAGACGGCGGTGAGGTGGCGCCGGGGGACGTGGACGGGGACGAGGGTGTCGTCGGGATCGGTCGGCATGGGCTCTCCTTGGGTCGAAGCGCTTGTCTGCTGCTGAGCATCAGTCTGCTCTCCGTACGTTCTGGTCAAGTACATGGTCTGCTCTGGAGTACTTGGAGTCCTGACAATAGTGCTACGCACTGCTACCGATGGGTCACTCACTAAGCTCCGTGATGTGCCAAGAATCTGGTCGATCATGGTGACTTCCGTGCTTCTGGTCGCGTGCAGCAGTTCGTTGGAAAAGGCCGCCGAGCCGGCGCCGGACGGCGCAGTCATGGATGAGGTGGCGCAGCAGGTGGTGGGTGCCGCGGTTCCCGGCTTCATGGCGCGGATCGACGATGGTGGAGGGGTCGAGCGCACGGCCCTGGGGGTGGCGGACCGGGAGACCGACCGCACGATCCAGGCCGCCGATCAGTTCCAGATCGGCAGTATTGCGAAGGCTTTCATGGCGACGTTGTGTCTTCAGCTGGTGGACGAGGGCAAGGTCGATCTGGATGCGTCGCTCGCGGAGTACCTGCCCGGCGTGGTGCCCAACGGGAAGAAGATCACTGTTCGCATGCTGCTCAACCACACCAGCGGCCTGTTCGACTACATCGACGACGACAAGTTCTGGGCGTCCTGGGAACGAATCCGGAGCGGCTCTGGACCGAGGACCAGCTGCTTGCGATGGCGTTCCCGCATGGGCCCAATTTCGAGCCCGGGGAGAGCTGGGGCTAATCGAACACCGGCTACATCGTGATCGGAAAGCTGCTGCAGAAGGTGACCGGGCAGGAGCTGCCCGAGCTGGTGGACGAGCGCATCAGTGGCCCGCTGGGCCTGAAGAAGACCTATCTGCCCGAGACTGTGGCCACGAACATCGACCAGGGATACGCGCGCGGGTACTCGATGAAGTTCGATGGCGCCTTGCCCGAATATACCGACACCGCAGCTTGGCCCATCGACGGCAGGGCGGGTGCGGCCGGCGCCATGATCTCCGATCAGGACGATCTGGCCGTCTTCGTCTCGGCTCTGTTCGCCGGCAAGCTGTTCTCCGACGAACAGCTCACGCAGCTGAAGACCGTGGTGGACCTGCCTGCGGCCTACCGGTCCGAGAATGCCTACGGCCTGGGTGTTCACAAGGTCGTGACCCCGTGCGGAACGGTCTGGGGCCTTCGAGGTCAGACCGACGGGCACCAGAGTTTCGCCGTGGCCACGGAAGACGGGAAGCGTACTGCCGTCAGTGATGTCACCGCAGTGCCGTACGGCGACGAGTGGAACGACGGGATGCGGCGTTGGAGCGAGGTGACCGAGGCTGCGGAGGTCGTGACCTTGTGTCAGATGCTCGGTAAGGCTGCCCCGGCCTCGGTCGGCGCGCGCCTGCGCGGTACACCGGGCTGAACCTGGCCCTTGTGCAAGGAATGCAGGGTTGGAGGGCGTTCAGGGGCGGCTTCGTCGAGTCAGTGCGCGCCAGCGGGGCTGCTCGGTGATCACCACGACGACGCAGAGGGTCGTCACCGCCACCGCGATCCAGGTGGGCCAGAGCGCCCAGGCCGCTGCCGTGGCCGCGACCAGATGAGACAGCAGCATGAGGATGGTGACCGCGCCGGGGACGGCGATGGGGGTGTCGCCGCCGGGCCGGTCGCCGGGAGTGCTGAAGATGGCGGGAGGAACGATCAGCAGTAGGACGACGCCGATGGCCAGAAGGATGGAGTGTGGCCAGAGCGCCCAGGGGGCGGCGATCCAGGCGATCAGTTCGGTCAGGAAGCGCAGACCGCCCGAGAACAGGTCGTGGCCAGGGGGCTTGGAGCCGGGGTGCGAGGTGCGGTCCTGTTTCCTGGGGGTGCTGTCCATGGCGTTCGTCCCTCGTCCGGCAGTCGCAAGCTTTCTTGATTAGCCTCAAGCTAATCGTATTAGCCAAAGGACGTCAAGAAGCGGGCGGGCACCCCACTGCTTGAGGTGCCCGCCCGCTGTCGGACAAAGATCAGGGGATGTACTGCTCGGCCAGCGACGTCACGGTGCCCTTGTCGCCGTTGGTGTGACGCAGCCACACGGCGACGCGGCGGTTGTCCTTGTCGGCCTGCTTCAGCCGGGTGATCAACTGCTGGCGGGTGATCTTGTGGCGGTTGGTCTGCTGGTCGAACGAGACCAGGTCCAGCTCGCCGGTCAGGCCGGCCTTCTTGGCCACGGTGAACGTGTACTTCTTGGAGCTCTTGTCCACGACCTCGTATCCGCTGACCGACTCTCCGCCGGCGATCTCGTTGGCGGTGCGGCCGGTGTAGAACTCGGCGCGGTCGAAGCGGATCTTCACCACGCCGTTCTTCACCGTGACCTTGTCGATGTAGCCGAAGTCCAGGCCCTTCTTGGCCTTTCCGGCCTTGGTCATGCGGTTGGCCGGGATCAGCGAGTAGTCCGGCTTGGCGGCTGCGCTCGCCACCGCGACGGTGCCGGCATCTTCGGAAACTGCGGCCTGGGCCGGGGTACCGACTGCGAGCAGGACACCGGCGCCGGTCACCGAGGCGGCGAAGGCGGCGGCGAGACGAATGCGCTTGCTGGACACGAACACGGGGGACTCCCTGCTGAGCGGCTGCCGGGCCGGTGGGCCACTGGCCGTTTTTGTTGGACGCAGACTTCGATGCAGCACCCAGCCAAAAAGTTCAGAGTCTGGCCAGAAAGTTTCTGGCCGTGGGACAGGTCACTGCAGCAGCACCCAGCCGTGCTTCACAAGCTCCCTCAGCTCAGCCTGGTAGTCACCCCGGTCGAGCCGGCGAAGGTCGACCACCCGGGGAGGGCTTTCGACCGGGTAGGTGAAGAGCACGGCAGCCAGGCTGAACGCTTTTGGCGTGAGGTCGGCTTCCAGGAGTTCCAGAGGGAGGCCCAGAGCGCCCTCGATGCCAGGCTGCGAGCGCAGCCCCTGGGCGTACGGCGTCAGGAGGATCAGGCTGTTGTCGTCGATCACCGACGAACCTCTATCCGACGATCATGGCCGTGCCGAGCCGCTCGAAGCCCAGGCGTTGATAGACCCGGGCCACGTTCTGGTCCGCGGCCGAGAGGAAGATCGTCCGGATGCCCCGGGCTCGGGCGTCGGCGATCAGTGCGGCAGTGACGGCGGCGCCCAGACCGCGACGCCGGGCGGTGGGCAGGGTGGCAACGCCGACGATCTCGGTGACATCGCCGACGGGGTTGTGCTGGCCGGCGCTCAGCGGGTTGCCGTCCGGGTCCAGGGCGGCGCAGAAATACGTTGCAGAAGAGCGAAGCTGGGCCTGCGCGCGCTCGATCGTGCCGTCAGCCGTAGCGGCCGCGACCTCGTCAGCCAGATCTGTGTCCTTCCCCGAGAAAGACAACCGCTGCACGGCAATCGCAGCGCCCAAGGCGGGGCTGTCCGCCGTCAGAAACTGCACCGGCGCGGTAGGCGGAGACACCTCGGCGTCGGGAGGCAGGACCAGCAGGGGACATGAAGCGACCTCAAGGCCTGCCTCCCGCGCAGCCTCCGTCAGCCCGGGCGAGATCTCGTGCACCCATTCGAAGGTCTCGGGTATGCCGAGTTCACGCTGGCGCGCTCGTACGGCCTCGATGTTCTGCGCGGCCACCGCTTCCTGGGCGCTCAGGGTGGGACGGGCGTAGAAGGGGTGACCGCCGTTGTCGCGGACGAACAGCGTCAGGGGGCCGAAGTCCTCGGCCCGTGCGCTGAGCCGGGGGACGGTGTCGTAATAGCGTTCAAGTTCTTGCAGCGTGGCTTCCATCGGGCCAGTGTCCCGAAACTCATGATCACGGCGCAGTTGGATTATCAGTGCGCGCTCGTCGCCACCCGCAGCCCCAGGCCGATCAGGACGACGCCGGTGACGCGCTCGATGTTCACGCGTACCCGCGGCCGGGACAACACAGCGCCGAGAACACCGACGGCGAGGGAGAACAGGCGCCACCAGGCCACCGCGACGATCAGGAAGACGGCGGCCAGGGTGGCGGTGGTGGGCAGGGCGGGTTCGCCGGGGGAGACGAACTGGGGGATGAGGGTGAGGAAGATCAGGGCGATCTTGGGGTTGAGCAGGTTGCTGAGCAGGCCCTGCCGGAAGGCGGTGGCGGGGTCGGGGGCGGCGGTCCCAGTCTCCGTAGAAGCCGTCACCGAGGGCTGCTTGCGCGCATGCCATACGGCCAGGATGCCTAGGTAGATCAGATAGGCGGCGCCGGCCAGCTTGATGATGGTGAAGGCCGTGGCCGAGGCGGCCAGGATCGCGGCCACACCTACGGCCGAAGCAGCGGCGTACACGCTGATGCCTGCGCAGCAGCCCAGACCCGTCCACCAGGCCATTCGCACGCCCCCACGCACGCCGTTGCGCAGCACCAGCGCCATGTCGGGGCCGGGGGTGAGCGTAAGGATCATGACCACGGCCAGGAAGGGCAGGAGTTGCTGGGGCATGCGAGGTCCTTGCGGGGCGGTGGGGATCGGACCCGGGATTCCATCACAGTCGGCCGGGCCGGCCGACAACCAACCCGGTGTAGCTCTGGATTTTCGGCGGCATCACCAGCTATCGTCACTCTGACGAATAATAGTCAGGACGACGAGAGGTGAGCGGGATGGATCTCCTGAGCGACTGGGTGGCGCCACTCAACCAGGCCGTGTTCGACCTGTGGGGCGCTCCCGTCACCTGGGCCGAACTGCTGGGCTTCATCACCGGCGGGCTGTGCGTCTGGCTGACCACCCGCGGGAGCATCGCCAACTTCCCGGTCGGGATCGTCAACTGCGCCATGTTCCTGGTGCTGTTCGCCTCGGCGCGGCTCTGGGCCGATGCCGGCCTGCAGATCGTCTTCATCGCGCTCGGCATCATCGGCTGGTGGCAGTGGTTCCAGGGGCGGAACGAGGTTCAGGAGGAGAGCCCGATCCGGGAGGCCGATCGGCGTACTCTGCTGATCTGTGTGCTCGCGGTCGTCGTCGGAACTGCCGTGCTGACCGTGATTCTGCGCGAGACCCACGACTCCAGCCCGTTCCTGGATGCACTGACCACCTCGCTGTCGCTGGTGGCTCAGTGGCTGCTCAACACCAGACGGGTTGCCACCTGGTTCTTCTGGATCGCGGCCGACTGCATCTACATCCCGCTGTACGTGAGCAAGGACCTGTACCTCACCGCCATCGTCTATGCGCTCTTCCTGGCGCTGTGTCTGGACGGGTTGCGCCGGTGGCGGGCGGCCGCAGCAGTGAAGGAAACGATTCACGCGTGAAGGCTTATCGGCACGGCCTGTTCATCGGCAAGTTCTATCCGCCGCACCGGGGGCATCATCGGGTGATCCGGCGGGCCGCGGCCGAGTGCGAGCGCGTCACCGTGCTGGTGATGGCCTCGATCGCCGAGACCGTGCCGCTGGAGCACCGGGTCGCCTGGCTGAAAGCAGAACATAAGGACGAGTCTCAGGTCACCGTTGGTGGGATCCGTTGCGATGCACCGATGGACGTCGGTGACGAGCAGGTCTGGCAGGCTCAGGTCGCGGTGATGCGGGCGGGTATCAGAGCCACTGGGCAGACCGTTCCCGTGGATGCCGTCTACTCGGCCGATGCCTACGGCCCGGAGCTGGCCGGCCGGTTCGGGGCCAAGGCGGTGTCCCTGCTGCGGGACGACCTGTCTGCCACCGCAGTACGGGCGGATCCGGGCGGCCACTGGGACGATCTTGCTCCGGCTACGCAAGCCGGTTTGACCACCCGGATCATCCTGATTGGTGCGGAATCGACGGGAACTACCACGATCTCGTCCATGCTTGCCGAATCCTGCCGCAGTAAGGGCGGTGTGTGGGCGCGCACCGGGTGGGTGCCGGAGTACGGCCGTGAGTACACCACGATCAAGTGGGATGCCGAGAAGCGGGCGGCGCGTGAGGCCGGTCGGCCGGAGCCGGAACTTGAGGCAATCGTCTGGAACCACGAAGACTTCGACCGGGTGGCGTACGAGCAGACCCGAGCTGAGGAGTCCGCGGCGCGTTCCGGATCGCCGGTACTGATCTGCGACACCGACGCGTTCGCGACCATGCTCTGGGAACGCCGTTACCTGGGCGAGCAGGCCCGGCCGGCCCAGCCCTGGGCCCTGGATCTGCCGGATCGTCACCTCTATCTGGTCACTGACCACGAGGGTGTGCCGTGGCACGACGACGGGCTCCGGGAGGGCGATCTGGCCGTCAGGGCTGCGATGACCGGGTGGTTTGTCGACGAGCTGACCGCGGCCGGGCATTCATGGGTATTGCTCACCGGCACGCTGGAACAACGCCTGAAGCTGGCCGAACGCAGTGTGGAGCAGCTCCTGGCCCGGCGGCTGAGCTTCGGAGAGCCGTTCTCCGGCCCTGGATTCGGCGCGGGCTCACGCTACGCTGTCGAGTATGACTGACGGTCAAATGTCTGTTCAGGTGATCGTGGACTACATCGCCCACGACGGCACCCGGCGCAATCCGGCCTATTTCAAGCCGTTGGAGAAGGAATTCTCCGAAGTGCCCCACCCGGGCGACCTGATCGCGCTGATGGGCAAGGACATTGAGATCATGGGGGTCAGCGCCAGCCCCTCCGGAGAGACCTTCATCAGCATGTCCGACCAGACCGGCCGGGCCCTGCTGATCCAGGGGGAGGTGCTCACCCGCCGCTGGTCCACCCACGGTGTCGATCTGATCTGCAAGCCCTACCCCTCGCAGACACCGATCGAGAACACCGAGGAAGCCATGGAGATCATGGAGACGCTGATCAAGCTCGGCTTCCAGTCGGCCCATGAGCCGCACGACTGAGCCGGATCCGGATAAACAGGGCGGCCCCCAGCGGTCCCGGCGCGTACCTTCGGGTGATGCCCACCGCCGAACTGCGCACCGAACGTCTGCTTCTGCGCGACATCATGCCCGACGATTTCGACGCGGTACACGCCTATGCCGAGGATCCGGACAACCAGGCCTCGGCCCGGGTGCTGGAGAAGACCGGGCTGAGCCTGGAAGGCCGGATGCGGCACCACATGCAGATCAAAGGACGCTGGCGAGACTCGTTGCTGTACGCGCGGCTCGGCGGCGACCCGGCTTGAGATCAGACACCCCGACGCATTGCTCGGGTGGCCAGTAGCACGCCCGCGAAGGCCAGGAGCAGTGCGGCAAGCAGGCCCTGGGCGACCGCGGCGACGAGGAAGTCTCCGTTGAACAGGGCCCGGCAGGCGTCGACGACGTAGCGGCCGGGGTTGAACGCGGAGACCGTTTCCAGCCAGCCCGGGCCGGCGTTGACCGGCAGAAGCACACCGGAGAGCAGGATCACCGGGAACACGAAGACCTGGGTGACGATCCAGAACAGGTTGCCGCTGGGCAGGGCGGCGATGGCCAGCAAGTAGGAGAAACCGCTGAGCCCGACGCCCAGTACGGCCAGCAGGCCGAGGCAGGCCAGGGCACCGGGCAGGTGCAGGTTCAGGCCCAGTGGCATGGCCACGGCGATGATCAGCACGGCCTGGATCAGGAGCACGATCAGGTCTTTCGCGGTGCGGCCGGCCACCAGCGCGACGCGGCTGATCGGGGTGGCCAGGAAGCGTTCCATCTGGCCGCCCGACAGCTCCGTCATCAGAGCGTGCCCGGCGCCCAAGGGACCGAACAGGCACATCATCACCAGGATGCCGGGCACGAACCAGCGCCAGCTCGAACTGTCCTGCTGCAGATCGGCGCCGGAGAGCATCGGCCCGAAAAGCACCAGGAACAGCACCGGCTGGATCATCGCGAAGAGCAGGCCGATGGGGGAGCGCAGCTCTGGGGCTATCTCGCGGGCGAACACGGTGCGTACATCGTTCAGGAACTTAGGCACGGCTGTACGCCTCCCCGGTCTCGTGAAGCCGGCGACCGGTCAGGGCGATGAACACGTCGTCCAGCGAACTGCTGCCCGAAACCCGGCCCCGTAGCTCGGCCGGCGTTCCCTCGGCAACCACCTCACCCTCGTCCACAATCACGATCTGCCCGGCCGCCCGCTCCACCTCGTCCAGATAGTGGGTGGTGAGCACCACCGTCATGTCGTGCTCGGCGCGCAACCGGTCGATCTGCTCCCAGACCCCGGCCCGGCTGTGCGGGTCGAGGCCGGTGGTGGGCTCGTCGAGGAACAGCACGCGCGGCCGGTGCACCAGGCCGAAAGCAATGTCTACCCGGCGCCTCTGTCCTCCCGAGAGCGTGCCGGGCATGCGATTCGCGAGCGCGGCGATCCCGAGCATCTCGAGCGCCTCGTCGGCCCGCTCGCGGGCGACGTTCACCGGCAGGCCGAAACAGCGTCCTTGAGTGGTGAGTTCGTCTCGGACCCGGTAGTTCTCGCCGGCCGCGGACTTCTGGCCCACGTAACCGATCTGGCGCCGGGCCCGGGCGGGCTCGGCCACGGCATCGATGCCGCCCACGTGCACCGAACCGGCCGTGGGCGGCAGGAGAGTGGTGAGCATGCGCATGGTGGTGGATTTACCGGCCCCGTTCGGGCCGAGCAGTGCAAGCAGGCCACCGGCGGGCACATCGAGGCTGACATTGCGTACGGCCTCGATCGGCTGCCGTCTGACCATGAACGTCTTACGCAGGCCGCGGGCCTGAACCATCATCGGCTCGTTCATGGATGGAACTCTAGACCTCATAAATGGAACTGCAAAGCTCCATTACTGAACTCGAGCATCCCGTTGCTATCGTGAGCGACGTGTCGACGCCCACCCGCAACCGCACCGAGCGGGCCATTCTCGAGGCCGCGGTCAGTGTGCTGGCCCGTGACCGGGCCGCCACGCTGCCGCAGATCGCTCAGGCGGCCGGGGTCGGGCGCACCACGCTGCACCGCTACTTCCCCGATCGGGAGGGACTGATGGTCGCGGCGGCCGAGCACGCCCTCGAGGCGATGGACGAGGTGACGGTTGCGGCGAGGCTCGACCAGGGCACCCCGCAGGAGGCGATGCGCCGGGCGGTGGCGGCGCTGGCCTCGGTGAGCGACCAGATCATGTTCGTGTTCGGGGACAAGTGCATGCTGACCGAGATCCTGCCCAAGGCCGCGCCGAACCTGTCCACCGACCAGGACCCGGTGATCATGCTGATCCGACGTGGTCAGCAGGAGGGCGTGTTCGACGCCGAGGCGAGCGCGGAGTGGATCCAGCAGATGCTCTGGGCCACCTGTTTCACCGCGTTCGAGCAGGTGCAGGGCGGCGCAATGGCCAAGTTCGACGTGGTGCCCACGGTGGTGCGCACACTGGAACGCGGGATCTCGGCGGGCTGAAGACCCTCAGCGGTAGCCTGTGACGTCGGCCGGTCTGCCCGCGTCCTGCACCTCGACGATGTAGCGCCAGGCGTCAGGTCGGGAGCCGTCGAGGTCGTCGAACCCGTACACCTGGGCGAGCTGCCCGCTGGAGAGCGACTCACCGTTCCAGCGGGCCCGGTCGGGATCGGCAGCCAGGGCCGCGACCGCGCGGCCGGTGAAACGGGGGGTCTCCGAGATGGCGAAGTGCGGCTCGGTGGCCAGCGCGTCGCGCCAGGTCTCTTCGGTGACCGAGAAGTGCTCCAGCATCATCTCCGAGCGCATCCAGCCGGGGGTGAGCGAGACCGCCAGGCAGCCGTGCTTGCGCAGGTCGCGCGAGTGGGACCAGCCCATCCGGTTCACCGCGACCTTGGCCAGGTCGTAGAACGGGTTGAGCCGGTAGTTGGTGGCGTTGTACGCGGTGGTGCCGTCGGTGACCTCGACCAGGAGCCCGCCCGGCCTGCTGATCAGCAGCGGCAGGGCGAAGTGGGCGGTGATCAGGTGCGTGTCGACGGCCAGGCGGAGCAGGCGCAGGCCCTTGTCCAGGTCGTGCTCCCAGACCGCCTTGTCCCACTCGAACAGCAGCTCACCGCCCCAGATGTCGTTGACCAGAACGTCGAGCTGCCCGTGGGCGGCGCGGATCTGCGCGACCAGTGACTCGACCGCGGCCTGGTCGAGATGGTCTGTGGGAACGGCGATCCCGGTGCCGCCGGCGGCCGTGACCAGCTCGGCCGTCTCTTCGATGGTCTCGGGCCGCTGGTACTCCGAGGCCTGCGAACGGGTGGTGCGGCCGGTGACGTAGACCGTTGCCCCGGCCGCGCCCAGCTCTACCGCGATACCGCGACCGGCGCCGCGGGTGGCCCCCGCCACCAGAGCCACCTTGCCCTGAAGGGTCGTCATGCCTCCATCCTGCCTTACTGAAATACTGTTGTCATGCAGTCTCCGGAAGACAGCCCCGCAGACCTTCAGATGCGGCAGTTCGTCGAGCGTTTCGCCGACTCGTGGGCCGCCACCGGCGCATCCCGGATCGAGGGCCTGATCGCCGGCTACCTGCTGGTGGACGAGTCGGACGGGGTGAGCCCGCAGGAGCTGTCCCAGCAGCTGCAGATCAGTGCGGGCTCGGTGTCGTCGTACACCCGGGCGCTGGTGGAGCGGGGTTTCGTGCGCCGGGTGCGCAGATCCGGCGAGCGCTCGCACTATTTCGTGATGGACGAGGACGTCTGGGCCGGATTCCTCGAGCGTGAGCAGGAGTACCTGACCAGCCAGCTGCAACTGGCCGTGGAGACGCTGCCGCACGTGCGGGAGGGCGGGGTGGCCTGGCAGCGGGTGCGGAACATGCGCGACTACATGAGCTGGCTGATCGATTCGCGGCTGGGCAGCGAGTGGGCCCGGATCAAGGCCGAACGCGATCAGCTGCAGCGCGACCAGCAGCAGAACGCGCCCGGACGGTGACCATGGGGGTGCTGCTCTCGGAGTCGGTACCCACCACACCGTCCACCCCGAACACGTCCCGGACCAACTGCTCGCTCAGCACGTCGGCCGGCGCCCCCGAGGCCACCACCTCACCATCGGACATCACCACCAGATGTGAGGCGTAGCGCGCGGCCTGGTTGATGTCGTGCAGCACGGCCAGCACTGTGCGGCCGTCGGCGCGCATGTCCTGGCACAGGTGCAGCAGTTCGACCTGATGAGCCAGGTCGAGGAACGACGTGGGCTCGTCGAGCAGCACGTACTGGGTCTGCTGGGCCAGCACCATGGCGATCCAGACCCGCTGCCGCTGACCGCCGGAAAGGTCGGTCAGCAGTCGGTCGGCATACGCCGTGACCCCGGTCGCGGTCATCGCATCGGACACGATGCCCGCGTCGCCCGGTAGCCACTGGCGCAGCAGCGAATGGTACGGATGACGGCCGCGGGCAACCAGATCCCGCACCCGCAGCGACTCAGGCGCGATCGGATGCTGGGGCAGCGCCGCGACCCGTCGGGCAACGGCTTTCGGCCGCAGGGAACGCAGTTCGTGGCCGTCGAGCTCAACCCGCCCTGAAGTCGGTCGCAGGGTGCGGGCCAAAGCCTTGAGCACCGTCGACTTACCGCACCCGTTGGGGCCGATCACCGCGGTGAACTCACCTTCCGGCACGGCCAGGGTCAGGTCGCGCACCACAGCCGGCCCGCCGTACCCAAGTGTCACGTTCTCCAGTGACAGGCTCACAAACGTCCTTTCTTGTGCTCGCTCAGCAGCAGGTACCCCAGATAGCAACCACCGACCCCAAGCGTGAGGACGCCTACGGGCAAGCCTTCGACGAACGGCACCTGTTGTGCGGCCAAGTCGGCGACGACCATGATCAGCGCACCGGTGAGAGCGGCCGGGAGCACGCCGACATCGGCGGAACGAACCACCCGACGGGCAATTTGAGGTGCGGTGAGAGCGACGAACGAGACGGGACCGGCCGCGGCCACGGCAGCGCCGGCCGCCACGACCGACAGCAGGATCGCGGCCGTACGCGTACGGTCCGGATCGATGCCCAGCCCGGCCGCTGTGTCGTCGCCCATCTCCATCATCCGGATCGCGGCGGGCAGCGTCATCGCCAACGGCAGCACCACCAGCAGGACGACCCCGCTGACCAGGAAGTCGTCGACGTTCGCCGCATTGAGCGATCCGACCAGGTAGGCAGCCAACTGGGCCGCCGCGTCCCGTAATTTGACGCTCACCACGTACTGGGTGACCGCGTAGGCCATCGCCGCCACCCCGATACCCGCGATGATCGTGCGGGTGGGGGAGCGGAAACCCATGCCGGTGCAGAGATAGACGATCAGCGTGGCGGCTCCGGCGCCGAGCACGGCCCCGACCGGCGTGGGGATGCCGGTGAACATGAGTGACGAGATGGCTACTCCCGCACCGGCTCCGGCGCCCAGACCGATCACGTCCGGGCTGCCCAGGGGATTGCGGGTGACACTCTGGAACAGGGTGCCGGAGAGCCCGAGCAAGGCCCCGGCCAGCATTGCCGTGGCCAGTCGGGGTCCGCGCAGACGTTCCAGCACGAACTTGGTCTTTCCTTCGGCACCGCCGGTCAGTGCAGAGGGCAGATCGGCCGGAGAGATGCCCAGGCGCCCGAGCGACAGCGTGGCCACCCCAACGGCCAGCACTGCGAAAAGTGTGCACAGGCTGTAGATCAGGGCCGAGCGATGTACGGGGATGGCTACTCGTGAGCCGAGACGAGCGATCATCGGGCCGCCCACCCTCGGCGTACGGCCAGGAGCAGGAACGGGGCGCCCAGCAGCGCGGTGACGATGCCGACCATGATCTCCTCGGGGCGAGCGACGATCCGGCCCAGGATGTCGGCCACGATCAGCAACATTCCCCCGAGCAGGGCGGCCACCGGGATTTGCCAGCGGTGATCGCTCCCGGCCAGGGAACGGGCGAGGTGGGGCACGGCCAGCCCGACGAAGGCGATCGGCCCGACGGCCGCCGTGCCAGCAGCACTGAGCAGAGCTGCGGCCAGGATGCCGCCGGCCCGGACCAGCGCCACCGGCGTACCGAGCGAGGTGGCTACGTCTTCGCCCAGAGCAAGGTTGTTCAGCGAGGGGGCGAGGACCATCGCGAGCAGTAGTCCGACGATGAGGGCCGGTGCGATCGAGGCGGCAACCTCCAGGTCGCGCCCGCCGAGCGCACCGATCACCCAGAAGCGGAACGAGTCGAACACTTTCGGGTTGGTCAGCGTCATGGCCTCGATGTAGGCGCTGAGCACGGCCGACACCACGGCTCCGGTGAGCAGCAGAGTCACCACACTGCCGGAGGCGGAACGGCCGCCCACGGTGTAGACCAGCAGCACGGTCAGCAGGGCGCCGACCATCGCCACCCAGATCGAGCCGGCGCCGAAGCCGGCCCCACTGACGGCGGCGGCCGTGACCATCGCCGCAGATGCGCCGACGGTCACGCCCAGCAGCCCGGGATCGCCGAGCGGGTTACGGGTGATGCCCTGGATGACCACGCCGGCGACCGCCAGGGCGCAGCCGACCAGGGCTCCCATCACCGTTCGCGCGAACCGGGCGTCGAGAACGGCTTCCAGGTACGGATCGGGGGTGCCGGTGAGCACGCCCAGCACGGCACCCGGGTCGGTCACCTTCCCGCCGAGGAACAGGCTGGCCACCGAAGCGGCGGCCAGCCCGGCGAGTGCTCCCAGAACAACCAGGGAGCCCCGCACCTTGCTCAACGGTCGAGCTTCGCGACGGCCTCGTCGATCAGCGGGGTGAACCGCTCCAGGGTCCACGGCACGGTCAGCGGGTTGATGATCGAGGACGCCGTGACGAACGGCTGGTCGGTCGGCGCCACCACCGAACCCCGCTGGATCGCCGGGATCTGCTTGTACAGCTTCTGCCCCTCGATCTCCTTGCGGTTGGCCTCGTCCGAGTAGAACGTGAAGATCAGGTCCGAGTCCTTGAGCTTGTCGGCGTTCTCCAGGCCGATCGCGGCCGAGTCGGTGCCCTCGACCTCCCACTCGCCCAGGGTGTCCACCACCGGGTCGACGGTCAGGCCGAGCGCGCTGACCATGGCCACCCGCTGCTCACCGGGGTAGAACACGCCGAGCGTGCCCGGGCCGCTGTTGTAGATGTACGAGAAGGTGATGTCCTTGTAGGCCGGGTTCGCCGCTTCGGCCAGCTGCTTCTTCACGTCGGCGATCAGCTTCTCGGCGTCGGCGCTGCGCCCCATCGCCTGGCCGATCGTCTTGATCTGCTCGTCCCAGGTGATGGTCCAGGGCAGCTTCGGGTACGCGACGGTCGGCGCCACGTCCTTGAGCAGGTCGTACTGCTCCTGCGTGACTCCCGACCAGGGAGCCAGGATCAGGTCGGGCTCCAGCTCGACGATCGCCTCGACGTCCAGCTCGGTGCTGCCGGTGAACTGCTCGGGCAGCTCGGCGCCGCGCTCGGTCACCGCTTCGTGGATCCAGGGCAGGTAGCCCGTGTCGTCGCTGCCCCAGGGGTACTCCTCGATCCCGACCGGCACGGTGCCCAGCGCGATCGCGGTCTCGGTGGAGCCCTGGCCGAGGGTGACGATCCGCTCCGGCTTCTCCGTGATCTCCGCGGTGCCCAGGGCGTGCTTGATGGTGACCGGCTCGAAGGTGGCGGCGCCGGACTGGGCCGCGGCCTCCTCGTCCGAGCCCGAGTCCGATCCGCCGCAGGCGCTCAGGGCCAGGGCGGCCGCGGCGATCAGGGCGACCAGGCCGGTGCGTGTTCTCACGTGATGGTTCCTCTCTAGGGGCAGGGGCGAGGGCTTCCCTGCGACCTGAGAGCTTAGCCTTACCTAACCTGAACTTTCAAAGCGTATGAAAGTTCAGCAGGGCGAGACCCTGGGCCGTCGCGCTACCGGGCGCCGCGGTGTGGGTGAGCAGGCGAACGCCGGTGGCGTCGGGCAGGTGCAGCACCTCGAAGCTCAGGTCGAGATCACCGACCACAGGGTGATGCAGCCGGCGGGTGCCGCTGGAGCACAGGCGCACCTGATGGCGGGCCCACAGAGCGGCGAACTCCGGGCTGTGCAGGCTGAGTTCGCCGATCAGCGCGGCCAGGGCCGGATCGTCCGGGTGGTGCGCGGCGACGTAGCGCAGGGAGGCCACCGACGTCGCTGCCTCGTCGGCCCAGTCGCGGTGCAGTTCGCGGGTGTGCGCGTCGAGGAAGAGCATCCTGGTCAGGTTGGGGCGGTCGGGGCCGGCGGCGTCGGGGGCCTGTCGGTCGAGGTGGCCGGCCAGCAGGGCGTGGCCAAGAGCGTTCCAACTGAGGACGTCGTTGTGCCGTCCCAGCACAAGTGCGGGTACGTCGTGCATGGCTTCGAGTAACTGCACCACGCCCGGTCCGGCGTGTTCCGGCTTCGGAGGTCGGCGGCGGTCGGCCGGGCGAGGGCGGGCCAGTTCGAACAGGTGGGCCCGCTCGTCGGGGGTCAGGCGTAGCGCCCGGGCCAGGGACTCGATGATCGCGTCCGACGCGGCCTGGGACTGCCCCTGTTCGAGCCTTGTGTAGTAGGCGGTGGAGATCCCGGCGAGCTGGGCCAGTTCTTCTCGGCGCAGGCCGGGCACTCGGCGGGTGCCGTAACTGGTCAGGCCGGCCTCGTCCGGCGAGATGCCGGCCCGACGGGTGCGCAGGAAGTCGCCCAGGTCACGGGCATCATGGACGGTCGGCACGGAACCAGTGTGCGGCAGGCGCGGGCGGCGTGCCTGACCCTGTGAAGGTCAGGCAGCGGGTGCGTCGGCTGTGCCGGTGGCTGGTTGCCTTCGGGGCCGGGCGCCAGCGTTGGTCGCATGCTTCGAACCTCGCCCCGGGCGACTCTCCCGGTCCTGCTCACCGCGGGCTTCACCCTCGCCGTCGACTTCTCCGTGCTCAACGTCGCTCTACCGGTGATCGGCCGGGACATCGGCCTGGAAACAGCTGACCTGCAATGGATCGCCACCAGCTACGCGCTCTGCGCCGCCGGGCTGACGCTGTTCTTCGGCCGGGTGTGCGACCTGCTCGGCCGACGCCGGATCTTCCTGCTCGGCATGGTGCTGCTCGGTGTCTCGTCCCTGGCCGGCGGGCTGGCCCAGACCGCGTTCGTGCTGCTGGCCGCCCGAGCGGCCCAGGGCGTGGCCACGGCCATGGTCACCCCGGCCGCGTTGTCGCTGCTCACCACCGGGTTCCCCGAGGGACCGGCGCGGGACCGGGCGCTCGGGCTCAACGGTGCGCTGATGGCTGGCGGGTTCACCACCGGAGCCATGCTGGGCGGCCTGCTCACCGACACCCTGAGCTGGCGCTGGGCCTTCTTCCTCAACGTGATCGTGGCGGTGGCCGTGCTGGCGGTCGCGCCACGGGTGCTGCCGAAGGATCAGATTCGGTCCGCCGGCGTGCGGCTCGATCTGCCGGGCGCGCTGCTGGCCACCGGTGCGCTGGTCGCCCTCGTGCTCGGTGCCAGCAGCGCCGGCGAAAGCGGCTGGACCGCCACACCCACCTGGACTGCTTTGGTGACCGCGGGCGTCCTTTGTCTGCTGTTTCTCTGGATCGAAAGCCGTTCCGCTCAGCCGCTGATCGCCCTGGCCATGCTGCGCCGGCGACCGACTGCCGTCGGAAACCTGGCCGGAGCGCTGGCCTTCGCCGCTGAGACCTCGCTGGTCTTCCTGCTCACCCTCTATCTGCAGGACGTGCTTGGCATTTCGGCTCTGGCCGCGGGGGCCGTGTTCGGTGTGCTCGGGGTGGGCACTGTGCTGGGCGGGCTGCTCGCGCCTCGGATTTTCGCCAGGGTCGGGCTACGCCGAGGTTTGACGTTCGGCTTCGTGGTGCAGGGGGCGGCCACGCTGCCGCTGGTGTTCGCCGGGCCCGATCGTGCTTGGGTGATTCCGCTGCTGCTGTTGGTTTTCGTGGGCGGTGTGGCGAATCTGGTGGCGATCGTGGGTTACGTGACCACGGCCACAAGTGGACTGCCCGACCATGAGCAGGGCCTGGCCACGGGGCTGGTGACCATGAGCCAGCAGGTCGGCATCACGCTGGGCACGCCGGTGCTGTCGGCCGTGGTGGTGGCCGGTGCTTCGGTGGAACTGCTGAACGGTCTGCATCTGGCCATCGCGGTGAATGCCGGGGTGTGCCTGGCGGCGGCCCTGCTGGTGAGGCTGGGCCTGCGAGCCTGACGTGATTCTTCAATGCCGCGGACCGTGCGCCTGCCTAGGCTCGGGCGTATGACAGAGATCGTGGCAGAGTTTCAGGTGACCCGGTGGGACGCAGAGCCCTATGCTGAGCAGGACACTGTGCTGAGTCAGGTGGTGGTCGAGAAGACCTTCACCGGAGCGGTTTCCGGTACGAGTACGGCTCGTGTGCTGACCGCCCAGGCCGAGGGTGGGCAGGGGTACGTGGCCTCCGAGCGGTTCGAGGGCACGATCGACGGCCGCAGCGGAACGCTGGTCTACCAGCACGGCGGGATCATGGACGGCGAGGACGGCACCACGTTCGGGACGATCGTGCCGGGCTCGGGCACGGGGGAGCTGGCCGGTCTGCGCGGCACGATCACCCTCTGGCACGACGCCCAGGGCGCGACCATCACCCTCCGGCTCAGCTAGGAGGCAGCCCCACCACGTACGAGTCGACCTGGCTGATCAGGTCTCCCCGGAACGTGAACACGTCGTTGAAGGCGAAGCGGAACGGGCCCGCCTCGCGCAGAAAGCCGACCCCCGCTCCGAGACAGATGACCGCGTCGGCCGCCTCGATCGTCCGTTCGACCAGCAGTTCGGGGCTCCCGGCGAAGGCCGGGTTCTCTATCTCGGTGTCGAACTCGGCCTTGCCCCTGGTGTTCCGGGTGCCCGGGATGTTCCAGACCACGTCTTCAGTGAGGCAGGCCAGGACGGCCGCGTGGTCGCTGCGGCGGAACCCCTCCAGGTAGCGGTGCACGGTGTCGATGCGCTGGCTCATCTGGTCCCCCATCAGGCGCGGCCGTCTTGACTTCCGGGAGCCTAGCGCAATACTTAAGCGGGTGCTTAACCATTCTGTGGTGCTCGACCGGGCGTTCCAGGCGTTGGCGGATCCCAGCCGGAGGGCCATGGTCGAGCGTCTCGGAAGGGGGCCGGCGTCGGTCAGCGAGCTGGCGAAACCGCTGAAGATGTCGCTGCCCGCGGTGGTGCAGCACCTGGCCGTGCTGGAGGCCGGCGGGCTCGTGCGTAGCCACAAACAGGGCCGCGTGCGCACCTGTGAGCTGGATGTCGAGGTGCTCGACGAGGTGGGGCGATGGATCGCCGAGCGCCGGCGCGGGGCTGAGGAGCGGCTCGACCGGCTGGGTACCTGGCTGACCGAGAATCCCGAGGAATGACGTCTTTTCGAGGAGTGGGGCAATGAGCGAACGTTCTGTGCAGCACGACACCTTTGTGATCGAGAAGATCTATCCGGCCCGGCCGGAGCGGGTCTACTTCGCGTTGTCGGACCAGAAGGCGAAGAAGGCCTGGTTCTCGCACGCCGCGTCGGAGGTGATCGAAGAGGTCTGGGACTTCCGGGTGGGCGGTACCGAGGTCAACGCCGGGCGCACCGGCGACATGGAGCACCGCTTCGTGGCCACCTATCACGACATCGTCGAGAACGAGCGGATCGTGTACAGCTACGAGATGTACGTGAACGGGGTGAAGCTCTCGGTCTCGCAGACCACGATCGAGATCCGCCCCGACGACGCCGGCGCCCGGCTGGTGTTCACCGAGTACGGTGCCTTCCTCGACGGCCACGACAACGTGAAGGATCGCGAGCACGGCACCGGTGAGCTGCTCGAGCTGCTGGGATCCTCCCTGTCCGATTCCTGAGGTTCGGCGCTAGGTTTGCACCTGTGCTGGTGCATCGTGCGTATGTTCAAGAGGCGGATCTGGAGGCTTGGCCGTTCACCGTTCCGGCGGTGACCGATCTGGCCGAGCAGGGGCTGGCCTTCACCAAGCCGATCACGTTCCTGGTGGGGGAGAACGGCTCCGGCAAGTCGACGGTGGCGGAGGCGCTCGCCGAGGCCTTCGGCCTGGATTCGTACGGGGGCAAGGCGGGCACGAAATACGCCAGCACCCGGGAGAAGTCGCAGCTCGGTGAGATGCTGAAACTGAAGACGAGTGTCAACGGCCACCGGATGATGAGCGGGCCGCGCAAGGCCCGCCGCGGTTTCTTCCTGCGGGCCGAGACGGCGATGAACCTGCTGTCGTCACTCAGCGGCGTGCCCGGCTACTGGGAGGGCAGCACCGACGAGATGAGCCACGGGGAGGGCTTTCTCACCGCCTTGGACGCGATGTTCACCGGGCCCGGGTTCTACGTGCTCGACGAGCCCGAGTCCGCGCTGTCGTTCACCTCGTCGCTGCGCCTGGTCGAGTTGTTCACCCGGCTCGGGCGCAGCGGCGCCCAGGTGGTCTGCGCCACCCACTCACCGATCCTCGCCTCCACGCCGGGCGCCACGATCCTCGAGTTCGGCGCCAACGGCATCAGCAACGTGGCCTGGGAAGACCTGCTGATCGTGGACCACTGGCGCCGCTACCTGAACGACCCGCAGACCTATCTCAGGCACCTGCTCGACTGAGACTCACTGGCTCAGGTCGAGCTCGTCGTCCCGCAGGTCGATGTCGGTGCTCTGGGGTCGGTAGGTGCTCATCCACTCGCGCAGCAGTTCCACCCGGGCCCGGTTGGCGTCGTCGCCGAGCACGATCGGCGGGTCGTTGTAGGCCACCGCGTCGGAGGAGCGGCGCAGCTTGATGTAGAGGTTCGAGGCCTCGATCGCGTAGCGCTCCATGTCGTCCTGCAGGGCGCCGATCACCGTGATGTTCCGGTCGCGGCCGATCCGCTCGAACAGCGCGACCGCCTCGCGGCGGTGCTGCTTGCCCAGGTTGCGGCCCAGTTCGTCGAGGATCAACAACAATGGACGATCGTTGCCACCGGCGAGCGCGGCGGCACAGACCAGCTTGACCGCCTTCTCGTCCATCATCGCGGTGTTGGCCCGGAGGTTGTAGCTGGACATCCGCTGGTTCTCGGCCCGGCGCCAGCGCGGCGTGAGGCTCCAGCGCCAGGGCTTGTCCGGCTCGGTGGGTGGCTCGGGCTCCGGGTACTCCAGGCCCGCGCCGTAGCCGCCGTACTCCCGGTCGAGCCGGTCGAACTCGTCGGCGACCAGCTTGAGCTTGGCCCGGATGCCCTGGGCGAGCACCGAACGGTGGGCCCGGGTGGTCTGCTCGGACTCGGCCAGACCGGCCTGGGCGGCCTCCAGGTCGGCCCGCCGCTGGGCCCGCTGCTGGTCGATCATCGCCTGGTCGTGGGCGTCCTGCTGGGCGGTCACGTCCAGGTGGGTGCGCAGGGCCCGGATCAGGTCGGGCACCATCGGCACCCGCTGCTCGACCGGGCTGCGCTGCCACTTCTGCTCGACCAGCAGGGCCCGCAGCTCGGCGGGTAGTTCCTGGGCCGGGGTGTTGTCCGGGAAGCAGCGCCGGATCACGTCTTCCAGCTGGTAGACCACCAGCGCGTTCCATTCGGTGGTGCTGCGCTTCTGGTCGTCCTCACCCAGTTCCAGCAGGTGCTGCTCGGCCGAGCCGGAGGTGGCGCCCCAGGCCACCGCGCGGGCGTCCACGTCCACGGCCTGCAGTTCGGCCTCGAGCTTCTCGGCGATCTCCTCGGCCTGGCGCACCTCGGCCTGGCTGCGGCTCACCTCGCCGCGCAGGGTGTTGATCTTGTCCAGCCGGGTCTGCCGGTCGACCGCGGCCCGGGTGTGCGCGGCCTCCGCGTCCTCCAGCGGGCCGATCAGCTCCTCCAGGTTCTCCTGCAGCTCACCCGCCTGCTCACGGAGCCGCTCGATGTCCACCTCGGCGTCCTCGACCCGCTGGGCGGCCTTGGCCCCCTCCAGCCGGGAGGAGGCGGTGACCAGCTTGGCCCGGGCCCGCTCGAGCGCGGTACCGATCTGCTCGAGCATCTCCTCGGTCTGGGCGAGCTGCTCGCGGGCGGCCCGGACCCGGGCGTCCCGGCCGGTCAGCGGACGCTCGAACCCGGCCACCACGATCACACCGGCTGCTTCGTCGACGTGCTGGTCGCGTTCACCCGCGCGGCCGGCCAGGGCCTTCAGGAACGAGGCGAGGCCGAACTCGGCGGTGGTGCTGGTGGGCAGGCCGGTGGTGGGCTGGCCGTCGGCCAGCACGATCATCGAGCCGGGCTCCCCGGCCAGCGTCTCGCGGGCTGCATCGGCGTGGTCGGCGGGCACCGCCACCGCGTGCCGATAGGGGGCCAGACGGGGTTCCCACACCGCTCGCTGATCCTCGGCCAGGTCAAGCACGTCGACCACGCTGGCGGCCGGAATCCCGGCCTTCTGCAGCAGTTTCAGCTGCTGGGCGGCAACGTCGTCGCCGGCCTCGGCTGCCTTGACCTGCTTGGCCGCGGCCTCGACCGCGTCTTCGGCCGCGCCCCGACGGGAGATCACGGCTTCCAACGCTTCCTGGGCTGCCGCGACTTCTTCGCGGGCCCGGGTCACATCCCGGCCGTCGGCCGCGCGGGCCGCCTCTTTCAGCTCCCGCAGCTTCGCGCCGAGATCCTCGACCTGGCGCAGGTTCATCCGGGCCTGGGTGTCGGCGTTGCTGCGGCGTTCGCGAAGTTCGTTACGCAGCCGCTCGGTCTGGCGGAAGGTCTCCTGCAGTCCGTCGTCGTTGCCGAGTTCCTCCATCCGGGCCTCGTTCTCGGCCAGGCGCTCGCGAGCCGCAGCCTGCCCGGCGCGCACGTCGCCAAGGTTCCGCCGGAGCTCGCTCAGCCGCTCCAGCCCGTCGACCACGTGCCGGGCGCAGCGCGAGCGCCACGACTCCCGGGCCTGGCCGAGGATCTGACGGGCCACGTCACGACGCTTGATCCCGGCCTCGACGCCCTCCATCTCACGCTGCCAGTTGGCCAGGTCCTGCTCGGCCTCGACCACGTCGACCCGCCGGGCATGCTCGCCCGAGCGCAGCGCCTGCTCCTGCTCCAGTTCGCGGTCGAGCCCGGTCAGGGTGGCCACCGCGTCGAACATGCGCCACGGTGAGAGCTCGTTCAGCGGCTGGGCCAGGAGGTTAGCGGCAGGGGAGGCGCGTACCGAGGTGGAGAGGAACGAGACGCAGCGCACCTGACCGCCGTAGAGCACGCGGGCGAGCCGTCCGGCGTGAAAGTCGTCGCGACCGTTGGAGTTCGGCAGTTGAGCCCAGAGGTTGTGCACTCCCGCAGCGCGTTCGGCGTCGTTCGCGCCGTAGGGAACGTGCAGGCCCTGCTTCCAGCGCAGGCTCAGATAGGGCGACTTGCGGTTGATTCGCAGCCAGACGGTGAGGGCGCCGGCTTCCAGTTCGTCGACGGTCTGGGCCGAAGGATCGGCGAAAACGCCGATGACGTAGCCGTGATCGGCGTTCGCCCAGCGAGCCTCCTGAGCTGCCAGCTCGGCTGTGAACAGCAGTTCGGCCGAGCCGGGGGCGCCGCCGGCCAGCCGCCACTGCTCATCGGCGTGCAGCAGGCTCAGGGCGGCGATGAACGAGGACTTGCCTGCGCCGTTGGAGTCTTTCGGACCCTGACCGGCCACCGTGATGAGCCCGCCGTTGGTCAGGGGGACCGGGTGCGCGGAGAGCCGGGAGATGTCGACCATCTGGACGCCGACCAGCACGCGCGGCCCGACGATGTCGTTCGGGTCGTTGCGGTCGATGGCGATCATCGGCGGGGTGGTCACGAGTTCTCCTGTGGTGCAATGTTTTCAGAAGTTTCAGAAACAATGGACGGGGGCGTCGCCTCGAGCGGTTCGGCCCCTTGGTCGGTGGCCGGGTCGGTGACCTGGGCAGCGGACAGCTCGGCGGCCTGGCTGCTGGTCGGCTGGGTTGCCCGGTTAGTGGTCGGCGCGGCGGTTCCGTCTTCGGAGGGGCGTGCCCGCCGCGCCCGGATCGCGGCGGCCAGCGGGGTGTCGGCCCCGGCGGCCAGGATCAGCTCTTCCTGAAGCAGACGCCGGGCCGCCGGGGTGAGCCGGGCCAGCTGGGGGCCGGGCAGGTATGAGGCCCCGGCGCTCGAGCTGCTCCCAGACTTGGCGGAGTTCGGACGCCGGTCGGGAGCCAGCTGCACCAGGCCGGACGCGCGCAGCCGGGCCAGCCCGGCGCGCACCGCCGTGCGGGGCAGCTTGGAGTAGCGGTTCAGCTCCTCGACGGATGTGGGCTGGTTGGAGATCCAGGTGTCCAGGTCGACCAGGCCCTGGCTGCGGGGGATGGCCACCGAGTGGATCAGGATCAGCACGAACACCGCGCGGTCGACCAGGGGAAGCGACTCCAGCACCTCGGCGCTGAGCTCGCGGGCGACGTCGTCGCGGTAGCCGGACGTCCACAGGTGCGGCCCGGCCTTGACCAGCGTGCGGCCCAGCGGGTGCAGCAGTTGCTGGAGCGAGCGGCGCAGGGTGGCGTCGCGCAGGGCCAGCAGCTGGGACTCGTGCAGGGGCTGCCAGCTGTGCTCGAGCGCGGCGTAGGCGGCCAGCACCTCGTCCCGGTGCCGCTCGGACAGGTCCGCCACCGCCGCCGTGAAGGCGGGGTGCATCTCGGTCACGCGGTCGGCTCCTCGGGTTCGGACTGCTGGGTCTGGGCGCTGCCGGGCTCGGTGGCTTCGGGACCGGCAGCTTCGGGTGCTGCGGTTGCGGGCTGCTCCGCCTCGAGCTCGGGTGCGTCCTCGTCCGGCTCCGTCGGGGCCGGGAGGGTGCGCCAGAGTTCGCGCAGCACCGTCAGGTCGGCGTTCTCCCAGGTTCCGCAGCGGGGTCCCAGCCGGACCACACGCTGCTGCTCGTTCCAGATCACCCAGGCTCCGCTGTGCAGGCGCCGGATCGCGCCGGTGGCGGCGCGGTGCACCACCTGTTCGTCGCGGTCCCCGAAGGTGCGGTAGACCGACATCACGGTCTCCCAGTCGGCCTCGCGGCCCGGCCAGATCGCCGAGTCCGGGTCGGCCCAGCAGCAGCGCACCACGGCCGCGAGCATCCGTGCGGTGTCGTTCGGCTGCTCGACGGTGGGTCCGTTGAGGCCCAGCTCGTCGAGAACCCAGGGGCCGGCGGTGCCGGGGTGGGCGGGCAGGAGCCAGACCTCGGTGGCGTCGGGTTCGAGGAGGCGGAGGAATCCGTCGGGGGCGGGGGTGCCGGTCTGGTGGCGGGAGGGGCCGAGGGCGCGGGCGCGGGCCCACCAGAGGGCGGTCTCGGCGCTGTTCATGCGGGCATCTCCGGCTCCGGGGAGGTGGCCGAGTTCTGGCGGGCGGCGGAGGTCTGGCCGTCAGCCTGAGCTTGGTTGCCTACCTCGGCAGAACGGCCGGCGGGCACGGCGGAGCGGGCGAAGATCCCGCCCGAGACCCAGGCCACCGGGCCCTCCGGGTCCACGCGGAAGCCGTCGGCCCACGTCAGCTCGGCGTCGACCTCGGGGGAGTGGTGGGCGGCGACGAGCATCGACAGGATGCGCCTCCCCTCCATCCAGTCGTCCGCGTCTTCGAGCAACTCACTTACCCCGACCCGTCCGTGCTTGGACAGCACCCGCTCACTGAACTCGAGCAGATCGCTGTCCCCGGCGAGCTGCCGGTCGGTGGGGGCCTCGGTGTCGCCGGTGGGGCGGGGCGGGGGCATGCGGACGGGCCCTGAGGTCTGGGCGTTGTCCACCGCCTGGGCCATCGCCTGGGGGGAGAACCAGGGGGCGACGGCGTCGAAGACCTGGCCTTGCAACACCCCGGCGAGGGTCTGCGCATCGGACGTGCGGGCGAAGCTGCGCCAGGTCTCGACCGGCAGCAGACCCAGGGCGCGGGTGGATCCGGCCTGCTCGATCAGGCGGGCGGCGGCGGACTCGCTGGCGTCGGCGTACGCCGCGAGGGCAGTGCGCAGCTGGGCGCACTCGCGGTCGAGTTCGGGCCAGCGGCCCAGGGCCTGGGCGTGCACGTCTTCGGCCTGGCGGATCAGGGCGCGGTTGCCCCACAGCAGCTCGGCGTGCTCGCGCAGTTCCTCGACCGGGCTCGTGGTGGTCAGGCTGGAGAGCTGATTGGCCATCAGGCGGAACACCCGCGAAAGGCGGTTCACCGAACCCCGGCCGTCTTCCACCCCGGCGTTGGGCGAGCGGATGCTGAGCCCTTCCAGAGCCAGCAGCTGGTGCAGTTCACCCTGCCCACCGGCGGCGGCCAGGCGGCGCAGGAACAGCAGCATGACGTAGGGCGCGAAGGCCGCGCGGTGGAAGCGCTCGCCCGGGTGGTCGACGACCCGGGTGATCGCCCCGTAGCCGCGCAGCACCTCGAACCGTCGCGTGACTGCCGCCGGGTCGTACCGGCGGCAGGCGGCGACGGCGGCCTCCAGCGTCAGCCCCTCGGTGCCCGCGTCGGCGAACGCCGCCAGCACCGCCTCGTCGATGTCCAGCAGGTCGACGTCGGTGATCATCGCGCCGTGCTCACGGGCGAGGACGGCGAACACCTGGCGGTAGATCCGCAGCACCCCGGCCTCGGGGGCCAGGTCTTCCAGGGAGAGGGTGGTGGAGCCGTCGGTCACCCGGCGACCTTAGAGGATCGGACCGTCGGGCACCGGAGGGTCGCGTTCCGGGGCCCGACGGTCAGATCGGCCTTCAACGGCCGCCGGCCGGCGTCAGTGCTGGTTGTGGCGGCGCTTGCGACGCCAGCCGGTGCGGGGGAACCCGCAGTCGGCGGCGGAGTGCACCTGCAGGAAGCGGGCGCCGTCGGTGTGCACGAGGCATTCGACGGCGGGGTCGGGGACCACGAGCCCGCACGCCGCCTTGGCGCAGGGGCAGCTTGCTTCCCGGAACGGGAACATCCCGGGCAACGACAGGCCTACGTGCCAGACCTGATCCGTGGGGAGGACCCCCGGAGGCATCGCGCCGTGGTCGGAGTCGTGACCGGCGGCCGGTGTGGCCACCGGCACGCCTGGGGGCGGGGCGGACTGCTGCTTGGACTTGGCGCGACGTCGAGCCGGATAGGGCATGGCCAGAGACATGAATGAACCCTTCGCGCTACTGCAGAGGGGACCGTCGCCCGCTTGCATCGCAGCGGGTGGAGGAAGCGTTACAGCTCGCTTGACTCAGATTTTGGTTCCAATTACGACAGGGGCGACAAAAGAGGGTGGGCATTTCACCCTCCGTCCCGAGATGGTGACCCACCGTACGGATAGGGTGCCGCTGCGTATGCAGGACGGCCCATCGGCCCGCTGGAGGGTTAAGAAACGCACGGTGAGCAGTCGCGGAGGGTGCAGCGGTGGTTCAGCGGTCCAGATCGCCGAAGCCGGACTTCCAGGCGGTGAGGGCGATGTCCAGGTAGTTGATCAGGTCGGCGTCGCGGCGGGCGACCCACTGGTCGAACGCGGCCCGGCACACCCCGAGGGCGCTGAAGCCGATGGCCTGGGGGATCAGGTCGCGGGGCTGCTGGCGCAGCCGGCGGGCGGCGAACTCGGCCAGGGCGCCGGCCCAGTTGTCGTAGTGCGAGGCGGACGAGGCCTGCAGGGCGGGGATGCCGGTGATCACCTGCATGCGGGTGCGCAGGCCGGCCACGTCGTCGACGCCGTAGTGGTTGGCGGTGAGCACGGCCCGGCGGATCGCCTCGGTCAGCGGAACGTCGGGCGGGGTCTCGGCGAGCAGACGGTGCAGGGTGGCCACCTCGGCGTCGAACTCCGACCAGAGCACGTCGGCCTTGGTGTCGAAGTAGCGGAAGAAGGTGCGCCGGCTGACTCCGGCCCGTTCTGCGATCTGCTCGACCGTGGTGGCGTCGAAGCCCTGCTCGGCGAACAGCTGCAGGGCGATCCGTTCCAGGGTGGCGCGGCTGGTGGCGCGGGGGCGCCCGCTGCGGGTCTCACTGGCGGGCCCGGTGGCCATCGGCCGCTCTCCTTCTCGGGTGGTGCCAGGTGCGGCACTGACGCATCCGGTCTGCAGTGTCATTCAATCACCGGTGTGTTCTCCTGCGGGTGGTCGTCACTCTTGACGTTTACGACACGCAGTGTCATAAACTCCCGTCACCAGCTCATCACCGTCGAAGAGAGGTCGTTCCGATGAACAGCACGAGCGCGCCGCAGGACCAGGTCGTCGAGTCCCAGGAGGCCGTCGGCGTCGAGGACCTGCTGGTCGAAGAGGTCTCGATCGACGGGATGTGCGGCGTCTACTGATCGCCGGCCGGCTGAGGACCAGGCGATGACCACCCCGACCAGCCCGACCCACCCGGCCCACCCGGACCGGATGTCGGTGCCGCCCCCGGCACCGGCCCCCGGGCTGGAGACGGACCTGCTGGACCAGGCCTGGGAGCTGCATCCCAGCGTCTCGGTGCGGCCGGAGCCCTTCGGTGCCCTGATGTACCACTTCGGGAATCGGCGTCTGTCGTTCCTGAAGACCCGTCAACTACTGGACATCGTCAACGGCCTGGCCACCGCCCCGGACGCGCGCTCGGCGTGTCTGGCGGCGGGGGCCCACCCGACGCACCTGCCTGCTCTGGGCCGGGCGCTGGCCTCTCTCGCGGCGGGCGACCTGATCCGTCCCCGCAGCACGACGTCCGGACAGGAGCCTGCATGACGGCCGTACTCGAACCGGCGAACCTCACCCCCGCCGCGCCGATCCCTTCTCCCGGCCGGCTGGTCGACAAGTTCGCCCTCGGGCTGGACGCGCCGATCTGCCTGACCTGGGAACTCACCTACGCCTGCAATCTCGCCTGCGTGCACTGCCTGTCCTCGTCGGGCCGGCGCGACCCGCGGGAGCTGACCACCGCCGAGGCCGAGGCGGTGATCGACGAGCTGGAGCGGATGCAGGTCTTCTACGTCAACATCGGCGGCGGCGAGCCGACCGTGCGGCCGGACTTCTGGCACCTGGTCGACTACGCCACCGAGCACCACGTGGGCGTGAAGTTCTCCACCAACGGCGTGCGGATCACCCCCGAGGTGGCCCAGCGCCTGGCCGGCTCCGACTACGTGGACGTCCAGATCTCCCTGGACGGCGCGACCGCCGAGGTCAACGACTATGTCCGGGGCGCGGGCAGTTACGACACGGCGATGCGGGCCATGCAGAACATGGCCGACGCCGGGTTCACCGGGTTCAAGCTGTCCGTGGTGGTCACCCGCCAGAACGTGGGCCAGCTGGACGAGTTCAAGGCGATCGCCGACCGCTACGGGGCGCAGCTGCGGCTGACCCGGCTGCGGCCTTCGGGCCGGGGCGCGGACGTCTGGGACGAGCTGCACCTGCTCGCCCCCCAGCAGAAGCAGCTGTACGACTGGCTGGTGGCCAACGGTGACCAGGTCCTCACCGGTGACTCCTTCTTCCACCTGGCCGCTTTCGGTGGTGCGCTGCCCGGGCTGAACCTGTGCGGGGCCGGCCGGGTGGTCTGCCTGATCGACCCGGTGGGCGACGTGTACGCCTGCCCGTTCGCGATCCACGACGAGTTCCTCGCCGGGAACGTGCGCGACGAGGGCGGTTTCAAGCAGGTCTGGCAGAAGTCGGAGCTGTTCCAGGAGCTTCGGCAGCCGCAGAGCGGCGGGGCGTGCTCGTCCTGCCAGTTCTTCGACTCCTGCCGGGGCGGCTGCATGGCGGCCAAGTTCTTCACCGGTCTGCCGCTGGACGGGCCCGACCCGGAGTGCGTGCGCGGTTTCGGTGAGGCGGCCCTGGACGCGGTGCAGGGCGAGATCCCGAAGCCGAGCCTCGACCACTCGCACAAGAACCCCCTGCGCAGTCAGAAGAACAAGCCGGTCGCCCTGGCGTTGGGGATGCGCCCGGTTGCCGGGGTGGTCTCGGCGCCGCCGGCCCGTGGGTGCGACGAGAACCCGCTCGCCGGCTTCGATCCCAGCGCGGCGGTCGCCCGGCCGCCGTCGAGAGGGTGTGACGAGAGCCCGCTCAGCGGCTTCGGCCCGGCCGGTCTGGAGACCGGGGCCCGGCCCGCCTGAGGTAAGTCACCAGCAGCGCGCGATTCCTTTCCGAACCGGAGGGGAATCGCGCGCTGCCGTTTTGCTGGTACCCAAAAAGCTTGCGCGACAACGAGTATCACTGTGGTGAATGAGAGCGAGGTCACAGGCCTTTCGTCGCCAGAGGGGGTCCGTCCGACAGGTGACGGGTCTACTAATGGTGCCCAGGGGATGCAGCAGCCATTCACTGACAATGTTGTTGGAGAGGTGCTCACTCATGGCAGGACGTGTCGAAGGCAAAGTAGCTCTGATCACCGGGGCGGCCCGCGGCCAGGGCCGCAGCCACGCGCTCCGGCTGGCCGCCGAGGGCGCGGACATCATCGCGGTCGACCTCTGCGGTCCGGTCCCCGATCTGGCCTATCCGGCCGCCACTCCCGAAGACCTGGCCGAGACCGTGCGCCAGGTCGAGGCCCTGGACCGGCGCATCGTCTCCGCGGTGGTCGACACCCGCGACGCGGCGGCGCTCACCCAGGCCGTCGACGACGGGGTGGCCCAGCTCGGCAAGCTCGACGTCGTCGTCGGTAACGCCGGCATCTGCCACGTCGCCGCATGGGACCAGGTGACCCCCCAGATCTGGCAGGACACGCTGGACATCAACATCACCGGCACCTGGAACACCGTGCGGGCCGGGGCACCTCACCTGATCGCGGCCGGCGGCGGTTCGATCGTGCTGACCAGCTCGGCGGCCGGACTGGTCGGTCTGCCGTTCCTGGCGCCCTACGTGGCCAGCAAGCACGCCGTCACCGGCCTGGCCCGGGCGCTGGCCGCCGAGCTGGCGATGCACCACATCAGGTGGGGGCACCTCCCGGCCCCCTAGGGCTGGGGGAGAACAGCCTGCACCCGACCGGGGTGGAGACCCCGATGGGCGCGATGGGCGGCGCCTTCGGCCCCTTGCTGGAGAAGAACCCGCGGGTCGGGGTGATGATGGGCAAGATGCTGCCGGTCGACGTGACCCAGCCCGAGGACCAGTCCAACGCGGTGCTCTTCCTGGCCTCCGACGAGTCCCGCTACGTCACCGCGCTGGCGATGACCGTGGACGCCGGGACCACCCAGCTCTGAATTCCGACCACGACCCGGCCACCCACCGTCGTGCGGGTGGCCGGGAGGCGGGACAATCGTCCATTGTTTGCCCCCGACAGTGAGGACCGCAGCACGTGACCCAGATCCCCGACGTGGCCCGCACCCGCGACCGGGTGGCCAAGCATCTGGTCGGCCGCGAGCACGAACTCGAGCTGGTGCTGTCGGCGGTGGCCGCAGGACGGGACATCGTGCTGGAGGGCCCGCCCGGCACCGGGAAGACCACGCTGCTGCGGGCGATCGCCGACGAGTGGGGCATCCCGCTGTTCTACGTCGAGGGCAACGCCGATCTCACCCCGGCCAAGCTGGTGGGGCACCACAACCCGGCGCGGGTGCTGAAAGAAGACTATTCGCGGGACAATTTCGTGCCCGGGCCGCTGCTGGAAGCCATGCAGCAGGGCGGGTTCCTGTATCTCGAGGAGTTCAACCGCGCTCCCGACGACACCCTGAACACGCTGCTGGCGGCCCTGGCCGAGCGGCGCGTCACCGTGCCGCGGGCCGGGCAGGTGGTGGCGCAGCCCACCTTCCGGCTGATCGCCTCGATGAACCCCTACGACAATGTCGGCACCACCCGGCTCTCCAGCTCGATCACCGACCGGCTGTGCCGCCTGGCGGTGGACTACCAGGACGAGGCGGCCGAGATCAGTATCGTCGACCTGCGCACCGGCCAGGGGGCGGAACTCGGGGCGTTGCTGGTGGCCGACGCGGTGTGGGTGAACCGGGCCACCCGTCGACATCCGGATCTGCGGCAGGGCAGCAGTGTGCGCGGCGCAATCGACGTGGTGCTGGTGGCCAACCAGCTGGCCGCCCTGCGCGGGGTTTCCGAGGCGGCGGACTCGACCACCCGGCTCGATCCCGAGAGCGCCTATCCGCGGCTGGTTCTCGATGCCATGGCGGTGGCGCTCTCCGGCCGGATCCATCTCGACGAGGCCGCCGAGACCACCCCCGAGCGGGTGCTGCGCCAGATCTGGGAAGACCGGTTCATCCTCACCCCGGCGGCGGCCCAGCCGGGTTGAAGAGCAGTCGACGCGGACTCGCCGGTCGAGAGACCCGACCGGCCGGGCCGACGTCCTCTGCGCCGTAAACCCAAACAACTCCGCGCTGAGCCCATGGTTTTCAGCATCGCCGGCAACGGTGACGGGCTGGTGCTGCAGTCGCTGGGGCGGGGAACCAAGGCTGCGGCCAAGGCCGGTCGGGCGAAAGGCTCGAGCGGGCCGGGCGATACCGACGACGCGGGGGAACTCGTCCCGCTGGAGCCGCAGGAGCAGGACGAGGAGCAGGACGCGGTCAAGGAGCGGGCCCGGCAGATCGCGGCGCGGCTCTCGCTGCACCGGCCGGCCAGGGGCCGGGGCCGTAGACGCGGCAGCGGCGAGCTGGTGAGCGTGCGCTACCGGGAGGGCGCCGACGAGATCGATCTGGACCGCACCCTCGAAGTGCTCGCGGAGAAGCCGTTTCCGGAAGACGAGGACATCGTCGTGCGCGAGCGGGTGCGCCGCCGGCGCTCGGTCGAGCTGGTGGTGGACGTTTCCGGCTCGATGCGCGGCGAACGCATCCGCACCGCCGCCGCCACCGTGGGCGCGCTGGCCGGGGAACTGGGCAACGACGACGTGGGAGTCATCGCGTTCTGGTCGGACTGCTCGATCGTGCTGCCGATGGGGCAACCCTTCGTGGCTCAGAAGCTGCTCGACGACCTGCTCCGGCTGCCGGCCCGGGGCCTGACCAACGTCGGGTTCCCCCTGCAGCTGGCGGCGGCCGAGCTTGCCAAACGCCCCAACCCGGAGGCCCGGGTGCTGCTGCTGTCGGACTGCGTGCACAACGCCGGGCCCGATCCCCGGGGGGCGGCCGCGCTCCTGCCCCGGCTCGACGTGCTGCTCGACGCGGCCGGTGAGAAGGACGAGGAACTGGGCCGTGAGTTGGCTCTTCTGGGGCGTGGCCGGATGTTCCCGGTGCGCGGCCACCGCCAGGTAGCACCTGCGCTGGCCCAGATCTTCCGAGCTTGACGAAGACCTGACGAAGACCTGGCGAACAGTGGCCCGGAGGTGCCGCGTAGGGTTCGCCGGGTGGCTCACCTTGGCTATCTGGACCTCGCCGCGATGACCAGCCCGGAGATCGCCGAGCACGCGGCGGGCGACGGCATCATCGCGATCCCGATCGGCTCGACCGAGCAGCACGGCCCGCACCTGCCGCTGGGCACCGACCGCGACGTGGCGGTGGCGGTGGCGGTCGGGCTGGCCGAGCGGATGGGGCAGGTGGCGGTGGCGCCGGCGGTCGGGTACGGGTCGAGCGGCGAGCACGCCGGGTTCCCGGGCACGCTGTCGATCGGCCAGGAGGCCCTCGAGCTGATGCTGCTGGAGCTGGGGCGCTCGGCGGGCGAGACCTACCGGCGGCAGATCTTCGTCAATGCCCACGGCGGCAACGCGGTGCCCGCCGTGAAGGCCGTGCGGCAGTTGCGGGCCGAGTCCAGAGACGTGCTGCTGTGGATGGCGATGTGGGACGGGGACGCCCACGCCGGGCGCACCGAGACCTCGCTGCAGCTGGCCCTGCAGCCCCACCTGGTCGACCTGGAGCGGGCCGAGGCGGGCGACACCACGCCGGTGCGGGAACTGATCGGGCGGTTACGTGCCGGGGGAGTGAAGTCGGTGAGCCCCAACGGCGTGCTCGGCGACCCGGCCGGAGCCAGTGCCGAAGAGGGCGAAAGGGTGCTCCAGCGGCTGATCGACGGATTGCACACGCAGGTACTGGCCTGGGATCCGCCGTACGGGAAGCTGGGCCTCTAGAGTTTCTCCCGTGACCAGCGTGGGGAAGAACGGCCGGAGCAGTACCGGGCTGCCCGTGGGCATGTCGGTCGAGCTGGATCCGGAAGTCGTGGTCAAACCGGACGGAACCGTGTTCGGAGGTTCTCCGGCCCGCCTGTTCCGCCTCAATCCGGCCGGGCAGGAGGCGTTCTCGCAGCTGCGTTCCGGCGTCGTCGGCACTGCGGCGGCCGCGGCCCTGGCCCGCAGGTTCTCCGACGCCGGTCTGGTGCACCCACAGCGTCAGGGGCTGCCCGCCGAGAACGAGGGGCGGCCGGCCCGGCGCGGAACGGTCACCGTGGTCGTGCCGGTGCGCGATCGTGCGGCCGAGCTCGAGCGCTGCCTGGCCGGGCTGGGCGCGGGCGAGCAGGAGGCGGTGGCCGAGGTGATCGTGGTGGACGACGCCTCGCACGATCCGGCCGCGGTGGCGGCGGTGGCTCAGCGGCACGGTGCGCGGGTGATCGTCCGTACGGTCAACGGAGGCCCGGGCCCGGCCCGCAACGAGGCTCTGAAGCAGGTGGGCACGCCGCTGGTGGCCTTCCTCGACAGCGACTGCCTGCCGTCCGAGGGCTGGATCGACGATCTGGTCGGGCATTTCGACGATCCGCTGCTTGCTGCCGTGGCGCCCCGCGTGGTCGCCGGAGGGCGTGCGGCGCGGACCTTCGCAGAGCGTTTCACCCAGGCCCGGCCGGTGCTCGACCTCGGTGGCCTGCCGGCCCGGGTCGCACCGCTGAGCCGCGTGTCCTATCTGCCCACCGCCGCGCTGATCCTGCGTCGAGAGGCGCTTGAAGACGTCTCTGGGCACCGTGGTTTCGACGAGGACCTGCGCTTCGGGGAAGATGTGGATCTGGTCTGGAGGCTGCTGGAGGCCGGCTGGCGGGTGCGGTACGACCCGTCGGTGGAGATCGGTCACGAAGACCCGTCGGCCTGGAAGGATCTGCTGCGCAGGCGTTTCGCCTACGGTACGTCGGCCGCGGCGCTCGAGCAGCGGCATCCGGGCAAGGTGGCACCGCTGGTCGCGGTGGCGGCCCCGGTCTCGACGGTGGCCGCGTTGCTGGCCCGCCGGCCGGTTCTGGCCGCCGTCACTTTCGCTGCTGGGTACGCAGATTCGTGGATGGCACTGAAAAAGGCGGGCACCGACCCGGACGACCTGCTACGGCCACTGGCCGTCGGCGTCCGTGAGACGTTCTTCGGAATCGGCCGCTGGACGTCCCAGTTCGCGCTCCCGGTAGCCGTGGCCGTGGCCGCAGTTCCCGGAAACAGACGCCGGGGACGGCTCCTGGCCGCAGCCGCGCTGGTCGTCGCGCCACCCGTCCGTGAATGGTTGCGCGACAAGCCGGACATCGACCCGGTGCGCTGGACGGCCGCGGTGCTGATGGACGATGCGGCCTACGGGGCCGGAGTCTGGGCGGGAAGCTTCCGCAGACGCCACTTCCGGGCCGTGCGGCCCTCGTGGAAGTGGCGCCTGCTCGGATCGGTGACCCGCAGCCGTTAGCTCAGCTGAGCGACTCGGCCCGCTCGCGGGCCTGCTTGGCGTCGTGGTGCCGGTCGAGCTGCTCGTACACGTCGCCGAGGGCGTGCAGCACCTGGCCCAGCACGTCGGGGTGCTCGGTCAGGATCTCGGCGGCCCGTTCCATCAGCGGCCGGGCCTGTTCCGGCTGCTCGCGGTTGAAGTGGATGCCGGCGGCCAGCATCAGCGCACGCCCGGCGGGCACCGCCTCGTCGATCGCGGCGAACTCACCGGCCGCCTGCTGGGCCAGCTTCAGCGCCTCGTCCTCGTGATCGGTGACCAGCGCCCGGGCCAGGGAGTCGAGCAGGTCGGCGTGCTCGAACGCGGCGGCCGGGTGCTCGTCGGCGGCGGCCCGGGCGGCCCGGTCGATCGCCTCGCGCAGCACCTCGGCGGCCCGCTCGTCGTCGTCGGCCACACTGAGCGCCCGGCCGTGCATGTGCATGGCCCGGATCACCCACATCGGGTCCTCGTCCTCGAGGTGCCGGGCCGACTCGACCGCCCCGGCCAGCACCGTGATGCCGTCCTCGTCGCCGGTCTCGGTCATCAGGTCGCCCAGCGCCAGCGCGGCGCGGGTGGCCACCAGCCAGTCCTGCGCCTTGGAGGCCAGGGCCACGGCGTCGCGGTAGGCGTCCAGGGCGTCCTGCAGCTCCTGCATGGCCACCGAGCCCTGGCCGATCCGGCGCAGGGTCTCGGCGCGCTCGGAGTCGGGGGCACCGGTGGCGGTCTGCCGACGCAGCACCTCGCGCGCCTCTTCCACGCCCTCCTCGGCCCGGCCCAGGGCCTGCAGCAGCGAGCCCAGCTCGAGCCGGGCGACGAGCTCCTGGGGCAGTTCGGCCAGCGCCGCCTCGCGGATCGCGATCCGCCAGCGCTCGATGGCCAGGTCGGCCTTGCCCGCGTCCTGGGCCAGGTGGGCGGCCAGAGAAGCGGTGGTGGAGGCCCATTCGCGCGCGCCCAGCCGCAGACCGATGGCCAGGCTGGCGTCCGCCGCGGCCAGACCGGCGTCGTACTGGTCGTCGGCACCCAGCAACTGGGCCTTGGTGCGCAGCAGGGCGGCCCGCCGGCCCCGCCCGCGGCCCTTCTCCAGTTCCGGGTCGGCCAGCGCGGTCTCGGTCATTGCGAGCGCGGCGCCCAGGCCGTCCTGGGCGGCGACCGAGAAGATGCCGGCCAGCACCTCGTCGCTCTCGGCGGCGGCCTCGAGCCGGGCCCGGAGCCCGGCGATCGTGGCGATCTGGGCGGCGGTCAGCGGCTCACCGCCGGGGGCCTCCCCGAGCGCGTCGGCAGCGGCCAGGATCTGCTGGGCCTGGCCGCGCTCGTCCATCGCCAGCAGGTCGTCGGCCATGGTGAGGCGGCCGTCCAAGTCGTCCGGCAGCACGGCGGCGGTCGCGTCGGTGCGGTCGGTGCCCACCCGGGTGGCCCCGATCGGCAGCTCGTAGGAGACCTCGGCCAGGGCCTCGTCCTCGGCCAGCCGGGAGGCGTACCACTGGTTGCCGTTGCGCCGGTCGAACTGGGCGGCCAGGTCGGTGGCGGCGGCGTGGGCGGCCTTGCGCAACTCGCTCACCGTCCACGGCCCGGTGTGCTCGCCGAACACCTTCTGCAGCTTCGGGTCCGAGGCCGCGCTGACGGTCTGGCCGCCGGCCCCGGCCCGCTCGGCCGCCCCCAGCAGCACGGCGGCGCTGGACAGGGCCTCGAAGTGGGCCTCGGCGTTCAGGCCGTCGTGCACCAGCCAGCCCAGGTGCCGCTCGAGGATGTCCAGACCCCGGGCGGCGTTGCCGGTGACCGCGCAGAACCGCAGGTGCTGGGCGATCATCGGCAGGTGGTCGGCGTTCCCGCGGGCCATCCGGTAGCCGCGCAGGTGCAGCTGCCGCGCCCCGTAGACGCCCTCCACCCGGCCCGCCCGCAGCAGCGGCAGCAGCGCCTGGGCGATCGTGTTCTCCGGTTCGTCCCCGCAGGTCATGCCCTGCTGGAAGATCTCGTCGGCGAGGGCCAGCCCGTCCGCGTCCTTGCCGATCGCGTAGTGGTACTGCGCCTCCTCGGCCCGCACGCAGGTCTCGCAGTGGCTGTAGTTGTCGCGCGGGGTGCGCTTCAGCTCGCCCAGCCACCGGCCGGCCTCTTCCAGCCGGCCCTGCCCGACGGCGGCCTGGAAGCGGGCCTGCAGCACGCCGGAGACGCCCACGCCCTCCTTCACGTACTGCTCCTGCATCGCCTCGATCGCCGCCTCGACGTCGGCGAGGGAGAACAGCGGGCTGCCCATCAGCGAGCTGACCACGTGCTTGTGGTACCAGAGCAGGTCGAAACCGCCCACCTGGAGCGGGAAACGCTGGGGGTCGGCGGCGTTGCGGCCGACGCACCAGGCGAACGCGGAGAGCTGGGCGTCGGTGTCGCCGAGCATGCTGGCCGAGGGCAGCAGCCGCAGCCGCGCCGCGTAGGCCAGCTGGTCCAGGCCGTTCTCGTCGGCCAGGGCCACCGCCTCGTCGATCAGGGCCCGTTCACCGGGTCCGAAGGGCATGGCGTCGATCTCGCCGAAGAGCTGCTCGATCCGGGCCTCGGCGCTCTGCATGAGGGCGGTACTCCTAGGTGGTCTCGGGGGGTGTGGTCGGCTTCTGATCAGCCTTGGTCAGCCCAGGAGGCCGGCGGTGGTGCGCAGCCGGTCGGCGCGGGTGCGGGACAGGTGCGCCTCACCGGTGCGCCCGAGCCTCTCCTGCAGCTCGGCCAGCGAGTCGAGGCACTTCACCAGCACCTCGGGACGCTCGGCGGCGAGCTGGGCGGCCCGCTCCATCAGGGTCAGGGCCTGGCCGGGCTGGTCGTGCTCGAGCATCGAGGCCGCGCGCAGCAGGGCGCGCCCGGCCTCGGACCGCGCGGAGGCGGCGGCGAACCCGTCGGCGGCGCGCCGGGCCAGCTCCACCGCCTCGTCGCGGCGGGTGGGGTCGGCGCTGACCGCCCGGGAGATCGAGTCGAGCACGTCGGCGTGCTCGTAACGGATCGCCGGGATCTCCTGGGCGTCGTCGGCCAGGTGCAGGGCCTCGCGCAGCACGCGCTCGGCCAGCTCGTCCTGGTGCATCGCGCCGAGCGAGCGGCCGAGCAGGTGCAGCGCGCCGATCTGCACCTGCGGATTGCTGGTCAGGTTGCGGGCCGAGACCACGGTGCCGGCCAGCACGGTCAGGCCCTGCGGGTCGTCGCGGGAGAGCAGCAGCTCGCCCAGGGCCAGGCCGTAGCGGGTGCTGGCGGCGTGGTCGCCGGACCGGGAGGCCAGGGCGATGGCGTCGCGGTAGTTGGCGCGGGCCGCGGTGAACCGGCCCTGGGCGGCCTCGGCCTGCCCGAGCTGGTGGTGCCCGACGGCCAGCTCGGACGGCGGGGCCCCGGCCACCCGCAGCTGGCGCAGCGCCTCCTCGATCTCGAGACCGGCCTCCTCGGCGCGGCCCCCGCGGAACAGCGCCGCGCCCAGTTCCAGACGGAACGACGGCTCGGCGGCCAGTTCGGCGGTGGCGGCCTCGTCCACCGCCACCCGGCAGAACTCGATCGCCGCCTCGTCCTCGCCCATGGTCATCGCGGCCAGCGCCCCGAACCGGGCGATGCTGATGGTGAGCTCGCGGTTGCCCAGGCCGAGGGCCAGCCGCAGCCCCTCGCGGGCGGCCGACAGCGCCCGGGCCGGTTCCTTGTCGGCCAGGTTCTCGGCCTCGGCCCGCAGCCGGCGGGCCTCGGCGTGCAGCTGCTCGGCCGGCACCGGCAGCACCGGAGGAGGCGACGGGCGGGTGTCCAGGGGCACGTCGTAGCGGGTGTTGAGCAGTTCCTCGTCCTGCGCGAGCCGGCGGCTCTCGAAGTCGTTGCCGTTGCGCTGGTCGAACCGCTCGGCCAGGGCGGCGGCCCGGGCCCGCAGGGCGACCAGCAGCTCGCGGATCGTCCAGGGCGCGGAGGCGATCACCGGCTGGTCGCCCGCCCCGGCCTGCTCGACCGCGGTGAGCAGCACCACCGCGGCCGAGAGCAGGTCGAGGTGGGCCAGCTGGTTGAGCCGGTCGTGCTCGAGCAGCCGCAGGTGCTGGACCAGGATCTCCAGACCGCGGGCCTCGTTGCCGGTGACCGCGCAGAAGCGCAGGTGCTGGGCGATCGCCCGGAGCCGGTCGGGGCTGGAGCGGATCAGCCGGTAGCCGCGCAGGTGCAGCCGCCGGGCCTCACCCGGGCGGCCGGCCCGCAGCAGCGGCAGCAGGGCGTGCGCCATCGCGTTGGCCGGCTCGTCGCCGCAGCTCAGGTCGTTGGCCAGGATCTCCGCGGTGAGCGCGAGCCCGGCCTGGTCGTGCCCGGCCAGGTAGTGGAACTCCGCCTCCTCGGCCCGCGAGCAGGTGAAGCAGTGGCTGTACTCGTCGCGCGGGGTGCGCCTGAGGGCGGCCAGCATCCCGGCCGCCCGCTCGGGCCGGCCCAGGCCGAGGGTGGCCTGGAACCGGGCCTGCCAGACGGCCGACATCCCGGCCCCGGCCCGCAGGTACTGCTCCTGCATCGCCTCGAGGGCCGACTCCACGTCGTCGAGCGTGAACAGCGGGCTGGCGGTCAGGGCGGCCACCACGTGCTTGTGGTACCAGAGCAGGTCGTGGTCGCCGACCTGGAGCGGGAAGCGCTCCGGGTCGGCGGCGTTGCGGCCCACGCACCAGGCGAAGGCGGACAGCTGGGCGTCGGTGTCACCGATGCGGGCGGCCGAGGCCAGCAGCCGGAGCCGGGCCGCGTAGCCCCACTCCGGCAGGTCGTGCTGGTCGGCCAGGGCCACGCACTCGTCGAGAAGCGCCCGTCCGGCTACGCCGAACGGGGTTGCGTCGACCCGCGCGAGCAGGTCGGCGAGGCGCTTCTCGACGGCATCCATGCCATCTCCCGGGGGTTGGTCCAGTGGTTACTGGTTCTGCAGCGTGCGCATGTGCTCGGACATCTCCTCGGCCGCCCGGGCGTCTTCAGTACGGCCCAGCTGGGCGTAAGTGGCGGCCAGGATGTCCAGGCAGCCGACCAGGTGCTCGGGCTCGGCGGCGAGCACGGCGGTGGCCCGCTCCAGGAACGGCACCGCGTCGGCCGGCCGGTCGGCCGAGGTGAGCAGCCGGGCGGCCAGGGCCAGCGCCCGCCCCGCGTCCACCTTGGCGTTGATCCCGGTGAAGGTGTCGGCAGACTTCCCGGCGCACTCCACCGCATCGTCCAGCCGGTCGGGGTCGGCGCCGCTGATCAGCAGGGCCAGCCCGTGCAGCACCTCGGCCCGGGCGGCACTGACCGCCGGGTGCTCCGAGGCCGGCGGGGTGGAGGCCAGCTGCAGCGCCTCGCGCAGCACCTCCTCGGCCCCCTTGGCGTCCGAGGCCCGGCCCCGGGCCCGGCCCAGCAGGTGCAGCGAGTCGATCAGGCCGAGCAGGTCGCCGTGCGGCTGGCGGGGCGGCTCGACGATGACGATCGGCTCACCGGCGGCGGCCTCGCTGAGGGCCAGCCGGTACAGGTCGGCGGCCTCCTGGTAGCGGTGCAGCTCCAGGGTGGCCTGGGCGGCGGTGCGCGACAGCTGCACGCAGAAGCCGTGGGCGCCCAGGTCGAGCCCGGTGCGCAGGGCCTCCTCGGCGGTGTTCAGCATCTCCTCGAGCTGCCCGGCGCCGGCCAGCATCCAGGCCTTGGCCCGCAGCAGGGCCGCCCGCTGGCCACGGTTCCAGCCCTCCTTGGCCAGCTGCTCGTCGACGATCGCGGCGACCTGCAGCGGGTCGGTGTCGTCGGGGGCGGCGACCACCGGGGCCAGCGCCTCGTCCAGCTCCGGCGGGGAGTCCCGACGGGCGCGGGCGGTGGCCAGCCGCTGGTTCTGCTCGTCGGTGAAGGTGGTCTTCAGCAGCATCCGGCGGGTGGCGATCAGGTCCAGGAGCTGCCCGGCCAGGCCGAACTCCTCCAGCACGAGAAGGCACTCGACCCGGTCCAGCAGGACGTCGGTGTCGATCGACCGGGCGGGCCGGCCCTCGGGGCGGCCGGTGTTCTGGGTGGGGCTTTGCGTGGTGTTCATGCGATCAGTTCTCCCCGGGGGCGTCCGGCATGTCGCCGAGGTCCGCGCCCAGCCCGGCACTCAGGTGCACGATGTCGGTCAGTGCGTCGGTGAGCGAGGCCCGCTCGACCGCGCGGAGCGGGCGGTGTGCAGCCAGCAGGGCCTGCACGTGAACCACCCTTACGGTACGGGCCAGCAGCAGCTCGTCCTCGCTCTCGGCCAGTGCCCGTACCAGCCGATTGCGCCAGTTGAGGCAGAGCTGGCCGGCCGCACCGACCGTCTCCGCCTCGCCCTCGGACGCGTTCTGGGCGTCCTGTGCGTCGTCGATCCGCTGCAGGATCGACGCCCACATCCCGCTCCCGGCCTCCTTCGCCCGCTGCCGCTGCAGCCGGCGGAGCACCCCGGCGTCGGCGATGTGCAGGGCGGGGAGGGTGTCGGGGGCGAACGACCGCACGAGCACCGTGCAGTCCAGATCCTTGAGGGCCGCCTCGGCCCGGGCCTGCAGCCGCTGCGCGGCCGGGCGCTCGGCCAGCGGCGGCACGTCCAGCGAGGCCAGCTCGTCGGTGATGGTGACCGTCTCGACCACGGTGCCCGGAATCAGGTCGGGCAGCCGGCGCAGGATGTCGGAGTCGTAGACGTAGCCGCCGTTGATCACCGGGGCGTCCGGCCGGGCGATCGCCGCGATCTGCCGGAACTCGTCGACCGTCTCGGCGAAGCGCAGCGGGTCGCCCCGGCGCAGCAGCTCGCGGTAGGTGGTCTGGCCGTTGCTGGTCTCGATCGGCAGCCAGGGCACGATGAAGCCGGCCAGCTCGTCGTCGTGCAGCACCAGCGCGCGCAGGGCCAGGTGGTGCACGCCCAGGAAGGTGCTGAGCCGGACCGGGTCGCGGTTGGCCATCGTGGCCACCCAGCGGCGCAGGGCGGCGCCGAGCTCGGCCCGGGTCTCCTCGAGCGCGTCGTCCTGGATCAGCGACTCGCGGCTGGCGGTGGGCCGCAGGCCGGTGGTGTCGACCACGCAGCGGGCGAAGAACGCCCACTCCGGCAGCAGGTCGTCGACCCGCTCGGACAGCAGCATGCCGCGCAGGTAGACCCGGGTGGCCTGGCGGGCGCCGGGGGAGGGGGCGAAGGGCAGGACGAACGCCGTGCCCCGGGTGCCGGTGGCGGGCACGTGCAGCGGGATCGCGTCGAGCGGGTCGGCCCCGACCAGTTCGCGGCCCAGCGCCATCAGCCCGGGCGAGGGCAGCAGGAACGGCTGGGCGAAGAGCGGCTCGCCGCTGACCGTCTGCTCACCGCCGCCGGGCAGGTCGACCCGGACCGGCACCGGCAGGTAGGCGCCGTACCGGGAGGCCAGGTCGAGGACACCGGCCGCGGAGGTCAGCGCGCCCTCGCCGGTACCGGCCGACCGCGGCCGCAGCCGCACCTGGGTCCCGGTCGCCAGCCCACCGGGACCGACGACGTCCAGAATTTCTGCCTCGGTGATCTCACGCACCGTGAACGTGCCGTCGGCGCTGCCGACCCACTCGACCGGCGGCTCGCCGCCGGCGCTGCGGGACAGCACCCGGATGTCGTCGCTGACCATGAAGCAGCTCAGCAGGCCGATGCCGAACTGGCCGAGCCGGTCGGTGCGGGGCAGGTCGAGCACGTCGCGTTTCGAGCTGCGACCGACCGTGGCCAGGAGCTCGCCGACCTCGGCGGCGGTGAGGCCGATTCCGTTGTCGGTGAAGACCAGTTCGCCCCCCGGGGCGGCCGCCGGGGTGATCCGGATGACCCCGGGCGGGGCCCCCGGCAGGGACTGCCGCGCGGTGATCGCGTCGACCCCGTTCTGCAGGAGTTCCCGCAGATACACCTGGGGGCCGGAGTAGATGCTGCGGCTCAGGAGGTCGACGATGCCCCGCAGGTCGACCTGGAACGGCCGGGCTGCGGGCGGTGACGCCGGGGCCGGGGTCGGCTCGGGGGTGGTCGGCACCTGCGAAAGCCTAGGGGGTCACTGGGGTTTGTCCGAAACCGCCATGGGTATGAAATACACCTGTTTCGATCACTCTGTGGCGCGGTTTCCTTACCCGGGCCACCCGCTCCGGCGCCGCAGAGCTGGAGAGCCCCCGGAAACCAGCGCACTGTCTTGGTTTCCGGGGGCCGATCAGGGGGTGCCGTGCTGGTTCACCGCTGGTGGGCGGTCAGGCCGACTGCACTGCGGCCTGCACCACTTTCTGCGCGGGCGTCACTCCGAGCGACCGGGTGAAACCGTCCGGAACGATCACGTCGTCCGCGGTGACCTGGTGGATCGAGGAGTGCCCGAGGCCGAGCACGGCCGAGTCGATGCCGCCGCGCAGGATGTCGATCACGTTCTCGACGCCGGCCTGCCCGTTGGCGGCCAGGCCCCACAGGTAGGCGCGGCCGATCATCACGGCCCGGGCGCCCAGGGCGATCGCCTTGACCACGTCCGAGCCGCGGCGGATGCCGCCGTCGAGCACCACCTCGACGTCGTTGCCGACGGCCTCGGCGATGGCCGGCAGGGCGCGGATCGGGGCCGGGGTGCCGTCCAGGTTGTTGCCGCCGTGGTTGGACACCGAGATCGCGGTGACCCCGGCGTCGACGGCGCGCCGGGCGTCGTCCACCCGCATCACACCCTTGAGCATGAACGGCCCGTCCCACTGCTCCCGCAGCCAGGCGATGTCTTCCCAGGTAGGCAGCGGGGTGCCCATCCACTCGCCGTAGGCGCCGAAGAAGGTGGGGGCCGGTCCGCCGTCCGCCGGGGCCAGGTTCGGCGTGGTCAGGTCGGGGATGGCGCCGGTCCGGCCGAACTCGTACAGCCACTTGGGCCGGCGCAGCACCTCGGGGGCGAAACGGATCGCCGTCCTGAGGTCGATCTTGTCCGGGATGCTCGGCGAGCCCCAGTCCCGGCCGTTGGAGAACGACCAGTCGGTGGTCATGATCAGGCCCTTGGCCCCGGCGGCGCGGGCGCGCTCCATGCGCTGCACCAGCACCTCGCGGCTGCCCACCCAGTACATCTGGAAGAAGGTCCGGTCGTTGACCGCCGCCACCTCCTCGATGGACTTGCTGGCGAACGAGCTCAGGCCCATGGTGATGCCCCGGTTGGCGGCCGCGCGGGCCACCGCCACCTCGCCCTCGGGGTGCACGGCCTGCACGCCGGTGGGGGAGATCATCACCGGCAGGTCCAGAGGCTGGCCCATCACCGTGGTGCTCAGTTCGCGGGCCTGCGACAGCCCGGCGATGTGCGGGGCGAAGCCCAGCTCACCGAAGGCGTTCAGGTTGTCGTCCACGGTGAGGCCGCGCTCGGAGCCGGCCACCAGGGCCATGTACACCGACTTGGGCAGCCGCTTCTTCGCACGCCGCTGGGCTTCGGCGACCGTCTCGAACCATGCGTTGGCCATAGGTGTGCTCTTTCTCTTCTTCGAGACCGCTGTCCGGATGTGCTGGCTCTATATTGGCACGTGGTGTCAATATAGGCCGGTGAGACTCCGCGATCCGTGGTTCGAGAGCGTCGCCGAGGCCCGTCGGCGGGCCCGCCGACGGTTGCCCGAGCCCGTCTACAAGGCGCTGGTCGCCGGGTCCGAGCGCGGGCTGACCATCGAGGACAACGAGCGGGCGTTCGCTGAGCTGGGGTTCGCGCCGCACGTGGCCGGGCTGTCCGCGCAGCGGTCGCAGCAGGTCACGGTCATGGGGCAGCGACTTGCCCTGCCGGTACTGATCTCGCCTACCGGCGTTCAGGCGGTGCATCCGGAGGCCGAGGTGGCGGTGGCCCGGGCCGCGGCTTCCCGGGGTACGGCGATGTCGCTGTCGTCCTTCGCCAGTCGCCCCCTTACGGAGGTGGTGGCCGCTAACCCGGTCACGTTCTTCCAGACGAGCTGGACCGGCTCCCGGGAGCACGTGATGGCCGGGGTAGAGCGCGCGGCTCGCGCAGGTGCGGCAGGACTCGTCCTCACTTTGAACTGGTCGTTCTCAGAAGGGCGCGACTGGGGCTCGCCGTCGATCCCCCTACGAATAGACCTGCCTACGGCGGTCCGATTCGCTCCCGCCGTGCTGGCGCGGCCCGCGTGGTTGTGGGACTGGGTGGCCGCCGGGAAGCTCCCTGACCTCACGGTGCCGAACCTGGCCGAGCCGGGCCGTCCGCTACCTACGTTCTTCGAGGCTTACGGGGCATGGAAAAGCACCCCACCGCCCACATGGGAGGACGTCGCGTGGTTGCGTTCGCAGTGGAACGGCCCCTTCATGCTCAAGGGGGTAACCCGAATTGAGGACGCCCGCCGCGCCTTGGACGCGGGGGTCACCGCTATCTCGGTGTCCAATCACGGGGGAAACAACCTCGATACCGAGCGCGCCGCCGTCCGCAGTCTTCCTGCCATCGCCGAGGCGGTCGGCGGGGAGATCGAAGTGCTTATGGACGGGGGGATCCGTCGCGGTTCCGACGTGGTCAAGGCGCTGGCCCTGGGGGCGCGCGCAGTACTGATCGGCCGGGCCTACCTCTGGGGGCTCGCCGCGAACGGCCAGGCCGGGGTGGAGAACGTGCTCGACATCCTGCGTGGGGGCATCGACTCCGCCCTCCTGGGGCTCGGGCGTTCCTCCGTGACCGAGCTGAACCCGGGCGACCTCGTGGTGCCGCCCGGGTTCTGAGCCTTCAGGTCCGGTGCCTCGGTGCTGACCGCTAGTGGCGAACCACCTGGCCGACCCGGAAAGTGCCCGCCGGGTCGTAGGAATCGGCCAGATCGGCCAGGCGCTTGCGGGTGCTCTCGTCGTAGCTGCTGACCCGCTCGGCCGCGGTGAGGTCGCTGGAGAAGTTCGGCATGAAACCGCCCGTGCTCCATCGGGCCAGGGCCGCCGTCATGGCCTGGGCCTGCGGCTTGACGATCGCCGCGATCTCGGGGGCGAGCACACCGGCGGCGAAGAACGAGTAGCCCGCCTCACGATGGCTGAAGGCGTCCGCATGCTCCGGCTCCTTGGCCAGAACGCCACCCAGACGCCGGATCTCGGCCACCAGCTGCACCGAGCCGGAACCCGGGCCGGTCACGCGCAGGATCTCGTCGACGGCCTCGGTGGGCAGTTCGCTCAGCAGAGTGGCCTCCTCCGCGACCGGCATCGGGTCGACCGGGTCGGCGTGGACGGCGCCGATCGCGGCGAAGGGCATCGGGCCCACCGCGTCGATCAGCGGGGTGCCCAGTGCGCGCATCGGGGCGAACAGTTCGGCCGCCTCGGGCTCGGGAGCGGTGCTGGTGTAACGGATCCCGACGGTCATCCGGCCGGCCAGCGGCGGCGGGACCGCGGGCAGCGGCGGCAGCTGGAAGATCGCGATCGAGGTGTTGGCGTGCTCGGGCAGGTTCAGGCTCCAGGCCCGCCAGGCGTGCAGGACACGGCCGGTGACCTCGGCGTCACCGGCGTCGAGGTAGATCGCCCCGCCGTAGAAGCCGCTCAGCGGAAGCAGTTCCAGCTCGACCGCGGTGACGATGCCCAGCGTGGCCTTCCCGCCGCGCAGACCCCAGAACAGCTCCGGGTTCTCGGTCGCGGTCACCCGGCGCAGCTCGCCGTTGCCGGTGACCAGCTCGAAGGCCCGGACCAGGTCGGAGGCCAGGCCGTAAGTGCGCGACAGCGGGCCGATCCCGCCGCCGGTGAGGAAGCCGACCGCGCCGACGCCGGGGGCGGAGCCGACGATCGGGGCCAGGCCGTACGGGGCGGCGGCCTCGATCACCTGCTGCCAGATCACCCCGGCCCCCAGCCGGGCGGTCCGGGTCTGCGGATCGATCTGCACATCGTTCATCCGGCCGGTGTGGACCAGCAGCACGTCGGCCTTCTCGACGTCCTGCGCGGTCAGGCCGGTGGCGCCGTGGCCGGTGCACTGGACCGCGACCCGCAGGCCCTGGTCGGTGGCGAAAGCGACGGTGCGGGAGATGTCTTCGGCCGTCTCGGCCAGGACGACAGCCTGCGGCGTGACCGTCTTGGCCACGTTCCACGGGGTCGCGACGGCGTACCCGGGGTCTCCGGGCAGAGCCAGGACGGTGGTGCCGTCAGGCCGGGTGAGGTGCTCGCGCAGCTCGGCCAGGTCGTTGACGGTGGGGGTGCTCATGGTGGGAGGCCCTCTCGGTCTTCCGGTGGTCACGGACGTTGCCGACGGAAGTGGAGCACGCTGGGAGAGGGCCCGATGCACCGAGAACCGCCAGATCTTCCGGGTTTCGGCATCCGGGCAGGTCAGCGGCGATCTTTTCGGTCCTGCCCCTTCGGGCACGGCTGCCCGACCGGGAAGCCGGGATTGCCCTGCGTGGAGGGGGGTTCGGCGCAGGGCGACCGGGTGGACCCGGTCTGGATCCGGAGGGCTCAGGGGACGACGGTGACCGGGCAGCTGGCGTTGCGCACCAGGTGCACGGCGAGGGAGCCGACGAACCGGTGCCCGGCCTGCTTGGAGGCGCCCACGATGATGGCGTCGGCGCGGCGCTCGGCGGCGATCTGGTTCAGCGCCTGGAACGGGCTGCCGGTGCACTCGATCAGCTCGGCGTCGAGCTGCGGGCCGGGCTCCTCGGCGAGCATCGTCATCTCCCGGCGGAGCTCGGCGGCCACCTCGTCCTCGGCCTCCTCGATGGCGGCGGTTCCCGGGCCGGGGGCGAACGCCGTCATCGTGCTCAGCTGACGCACGTAGACCATGATCAGGTAGGCGTGCGAGCGCCGGGCCAGGCCCACCGCGTAGGCGCGGGCACGCAGCGAGCTCTCCGACCCGTCGACGCCGACCAGCATGATCAGGCGCCTGGGCGTGGCCTCGGGAGAGAGGTCCGGAATGTCCGAGCCAGACATGTGGGCCATGCTAGCGGTGCTGCGCCGCGGGTGCCGGGCCAAGACTGTCGGACCCTTTGGGTACAACTGTGGGTATGCGAACGCGACCGGTGATCCTCCACCTGGATCTCGACGCGTTCTTCTCCGCCGTCGAACAGCTGCACAAGCCCTCGTTGCGGGGCAAGCCGGTGGTGGTGGGTGGCACCGGCCGCCGCGGCGTGGTGGCCACCGCCTCCTACGAGGCCCGCCGCTTCGGCGTCGGCTCGGCCATGTCCATCATCGAGGCGCGCCGCCGCTGCCCCAACGCCGCCTATCTCACCCCGCGGTTCCACGCCTACCGCGCGGCCTCGCGGGTGGTCATGGGTCTGCTGGCCGAGGTGTCCCCGCTGATCGAGCAGATGTCGGTCGACGAGGCCTACGTCGACCTCACTCCCACCCACCCGGGCATCGACGTGCCCGGCGTCACCGAACTGGCCGAGGAAGTCCGCCGGCGCATTCGCGAGGCCACCGGCCTCACCGCCTCGGTCGGGGTGGGCACCAGCAAGCTGGTGGCCAAGATCGGCTCTGACCTGAACAAGCCCGACGGCCTCACCGTGGTGGCCCCGGGCACCGAGCGGCAGACCCTGGCCGCCCTGCCGGTGCGCCGCCTGCCCGGCATCGGCCCGGCCACGCAGGAGCGCCTGCACAAGTTCGGCATGCACACCGTCGGCGAGGTGGCCGAGGCCACCGAGAAGGAGATCGTCGGCATCCTCGGCCAGGCCCACGGCACCGCCGTGCACCAGCACGCCCGCGGCATCGACAACCGCGAGCTTGAACCCGAGCGCGACGCCAAGTCGGTCTCCGCCGAGGAGACCTTCTCCCGCGACCTCACCGACCGCCGCGAGCTGAACGAGCACGCCCGCCGCATGGCCGAGCGGGTGGTCGGCCGGATCACCAAAGACGGGCTCTGCGCCCGCACCATCACCATCAAGGTGCGCAGCTACGACTTCAGCACCATCACCCGCTCGTTCACCCTCGACCAGCCCACCGACTCGCTGAACAAGATCATGTCGAGCATCCGCCACCTGCTCGACGCCGTCGACGTCAGCGACGGCATCCGCCTCCTCGGCGTCGGCGTGGCCGGCCTCACCGACTTCGCCCAGACCGACCTGCTCTCCGACCTCCTGGCCGAGGTGGGCGACGAGCCCGACGAACGCCTGCCCGTAAGCCCGCCGGTGCTGGCCACCGTGATGGGCGGCACGCCGGAGAAACTTCCGCTGGAGAGCGAGAAGCAGCCCAGTGCAAAAGGTTTCGGCTGGACGGCCGAGCTGGAGGAAACGACCACCAGTGAGCCCGACGCCTCCGGCGTCCCCGAGTGGCGCCCCGGCCAAGACGTAGTGCACACAGAGCGAGGCCCCGGCTGGGTACAGGGTGCCGGCCTGGGCAGAGTGACGGTGCGCTTCGAAGGCCCGCACACCGGCCCAGGCCCGATCAAGACCTTCCGCGCCGACGACCCGGACCTGAGCCTGGGCGAGCCGCCCGTCTGGTGACGTCGCAACGGGAAGCCCCCGGTCCGGCGAGCCGCAACGGGGCCGCCCGTCTGGTGGGGCTGCCGACGGCCGGAATCACCTCCACCTGACCGCCCGGCCGGGCACCAACGCCGGAAAAGGGCTGAGAGTAGGGTCGTTGGGAAGAGTGACGGTGCCTTTCGGAGGCTGCCCCACAGGCCGGGGGCCCAAGCGCAGGTCGACGACCCGAAGCTGAGCCTGAGCGAGCCATCCGGCTCAAGGGCTGGGCCGCCGGAGACTACGTGTAAACAAAGCCTGCTCTGACCAGACTTTGTTTACACGTAGAGCCTGGTCCGCCACCGAATACTGATCGCTGTGCCACTCCGGCTCACCGCGCCGGGCGGTCTATCATCCGGCCCCACCAGGTTGGCCCTACCACCAGACCACACCACTTGGCCCTATCTCCCGGCCCTACCGGTTGAGCACGACTCCGACACCGGCCGTCATCAGCAGCCCGACCAGCCGATCCCGCCGACCGCCCCCTGAGCTGGCCGCACTGACTGGTCCCGCCAACGGCCGCACCA
>NZ_JAJSOH010000025.1 GCF_021277265.1 Kineosporia rhizophila | reverse complement strand
TCACTCGGCCGTGGGCAGGGCCGCACAAGTGGGCGGGGCTTCGGATGTGCACGAGGTCTCGTCTGCGGGTAGGGCCTCGCATGTAGGTGAGGTCTCGCCAACGGGTAGCGGCTCGCGTACAGGTGGGGCTCCGGGCGAGGTCTTGGCCGCGGGCAGCGCCCCACAAATGGGTGGGTCTTCCTGGGTGGGTGGGGCTTCGGCCGTGGGTAGGGCTGCGCGGGCGGGTGGGTCTTCCTGGGTGGGTGGGGCCTCGGCCGTGGGTAGGGCTGCGCGAGTGGGTGGGTCTTCCTGGGTGGGTGGGGCCTCGGTCATGGGCAGGGCCGCACAAGGGAGTGACGTCGCCCCTGCGAGGAGAAGTTCGCCTGCGGGGTGGGCTTCCCGTGTGGGTGGGACCTTGGGCTTCGGTAAAGCGGCGCGAGCGGGTGGGGCCACGCAAGCGGGTGGGGCCGCGCAAGCGGGTGGGGCCGCGCGACCGGGTAGGGCCACACATGCGGGTGGGGCCGCGCGAGCGGATGTCGCCAAGCAAGCGGATGTCGCCAAGCAAGCGGGTAAGGCCAAGCAAGCGGGTAAGGCTACGCAAGTAGGAGGGGTCTCGCGTGGGAGTGAGGCTTCGCGTGGGAGTGAGGCTCTGCGGGTGGGGGCTGAGTTGAACATGAGTGGCGCTCCGCCGGTGGAGCTGGCTCCCAGCCCATTTGGGCGGGTGGCTTCGCTGGGGCTCGCGGTGTTGGCCACCGCCGTCTATGCCGTCCCTTCGCTACGGGCCTCATGGGCCGCGGCTCAGGATCCTTCGCCCCAAAACGTTCAGCGCATCGTGGGTACCGGGGTGATGGGGATGATCCCGCTGCAGAGTGCGCTCACGGCGGCGGCGGGAAGGCCGGGGACGAGCGCGGGTTTGCTGGTGGTGTGGCGGGCGGGCCGGATGCTGGCGCGGCGTAGGCGGGTGACGTGATGGGGTTGCGCTACGCCTACGTCACGAACGGGCTGGGGGACCATCGGTTGGACCATGCCCTGCGGATGCTGGCCGACCACGGCTACAGCGGGGTGGGGCTGAGTCTGGATCATCATCACCTGGATCCTTTCGGTCCTGATCTGCCTCGAAGAGTAGCCGTCACCGCCGACAGACTTCGCGATCTGGGGCTGGCGGTGGTGGTGGAGACCGGGGCCCGGTTCGTGCTGGACGCCCGGCGCAAGCACGAGCCCACGCTGCTCAGTGACGAGGGCCGGGAGCGGCGGGTGGAGTTCCTGCGGATTGCGACGCGGGTTGCGGCCGATCTGGGAGCCGAGGCCGTCTCGTTCTGGTCGGGGGTGCGGCGGCCGGGGGTGAGCGCCGAAACGGCCTGGCAGCGGCTGGTTGAGGGGTGTGAGGCGGTGCTGCTCACGGCCGAGCCCCTACAGGTCAAGCTGGCTTTCGAGCCGGAGCCGGGCATGCTGGTGGCCTCGGTGGACGACTGGCGCCGGCTGCGGGACACCTTGGGCCACCCCCTGTTCGGGCTCACTCTCGACGTCGGGCACTGCCTGGTGACCGAGCCGCAGCCGATTCCCGAGGTCGTCAAAGACGTTCGGGACGAGCTGTTCTACGTGCAGATCGACGACATGCCCCGGGGTGTTCACGAGCACCTGGACTTCGGTGAGGGCGATGTCGACTTCCCGCCCGCGCTGGATGCCTTGAAGGGCTTCGAAGGACTTGTAGCCGTGGAACTTTCGCGGCACTCGCACACTGCGCACACCACTGTTCCCCGCTCGATCGAGTTCCTGAAGGCAGCCGAGAACGCCACCACGACGAAGTGAGGGTGCATGATCGCCACCGATGCCGAGGTCTGGCTCGACGAAGCCCTGCGGCAGGTCACGCTGCAACCGGCCACCATCCGCCGGCTCTTCCCGATGGTCACCCGCAAGGTGGGGGCGGGGCACGAGCAGGCGCGCATCCGGCTGCTGGCGGCGCTGCCCGACCGCACCGAGATACCCGGCCTGTACCGCTACGGCGATGTGAACGAGCGTCTGGCCATTCTCCACTCGGCCGAGCAGCTCAACGCCGATGATGCGCTGGTCGCCCTGGCCCGGGATGCGTTCCGCAGCAACGATCCCCGTCTGGTCACGGCCTGCGCCCAGCCCTCCATCGTGCAGAGGCTCGACGACGACGAGGTCGGCCAGGTGCTGATGAAGTGCGTCTTCATGGAGGTGCCGCTGGAGCGGATTCCGGCCATCACCCGTCGGGCCACTCCCCGGACCGCCCGCATGGTGGCGGGTTTCGTGCTCGAACGGGTCTGCGCGGGCCGGGATGTGGCCCCGGACGTCTGGACGGTCATCGACCGGTACCCGGCCGAGACCGAAGATGAGATCAAGCGCATCGAGAGCGAGCTGGAGTCGAGCGACCCGGAACGCCGGAGGGCCGCGGCCGCAGCGCTGCAGAGCCGGCCCCGTCACTGAGCCACCTGCCGATCCCGAGGAGCCTGGCCATGCGCATCTTCGAACCTCACATCCACATGACCTCCCGCACCACCGACGACTACGAGGCGATGGCCGCGGCCGGCGTGACCGCGCTGGTCGAGCCGGCCTTCTGGCTCGGGCAACCGCGCTCCAGCGCCGGTTCGTTCGTCGACTACTTCAATGCGCTGATCGGCTGGGAACGGTACCGGGCGGCCCAGTTCGGTATCGCCCACCACTGCACCATCGCCCTCAACCCGAAAGAGGCCAACGATCCCGGTTTCCGCGCCGAGGTGATGGACATCCTGCCTCGCTACCTGGCCAAGGACGGCGTGGTCGGGGTGGGGGAGACCGGGTACGACTCGATCACCCCGGCGGAGGACGAACTGCTGGCCGCCCATCTCGCGCTGGCCGTCGAGTTCGAGCTGCCGGTGCTGGTGCACACGCCGCATCGGGACAAGCTGGCCGGGACCCGGCGCACCCTCGACGTGGTGAAGGAGTCCGGGATCGCGCCCGAGCGGGTGCTGGTCGACCACAACAACGAGCTCACGGCCAAGGTCGTTCTCGACGCCGGGGTCTGGGCGGGCTTCTCGATCTATCCGGACACCAAGATGGACGAGCGCCGGATGGTCCTGCTCGCCCGCGAACTGGGCACGCAGCGGCTGGTGGTGAACTCGGCCGCAGACTGGGGGCGCAGCGATCCGCTGAAAGTGGCCAAGACGGCGCAGGCCATGCTGGACGGCGGTTTTCCCGAGGATGAGGTGGCCCGCGTGGTCTGGGACAACCCGGTCACGTTCTTCGCGCAGAGCGGGCGACTCGATCTCGATGCGGTGAAGAACGACGAACTCTCTCAGGGCAACTCGATCCTGCGCGGGGAGCGGCCCTGATGAGGTTCCGGCACCCGGACGGCAGCACGGTGCACCTTTCGTACTGCACCAACATGCATCCGGCCGAAGACCTGGTCGGCATCATTGCCCAGCTGCACGCGTATGCCGGGCCGGTGCGGCGTCTGCTCGGCTGGCCGCTGCTGGGCGTCGGCCTGTGGCTGCCCGCACCGGTCGCGCGACTGCTGGCCTCGGACGCTCGAGCTCTGGGCCTGCTCAGGAGCGCGCTGCGGGAGGAGCAGTTGGAGGTTGTCACCCTCAACGGCTTCCCTTATCGAGCGTTCCAGGCCGAGGTGGTGAAAGGCGCGGTCTACCGCCCGGACTGGCTCGAACCCGAACGCCTCGAGTACACCGTAGATCTCGCCCGGGTGCTGCATCAGCTTCTTCCCGCAGATGCCGTCGAAGGCAGCATCTCCACCCTCCCGTTCGGCTGGCGCACGCGCTTCCCGGAAGGAACGGCTTCGGTGGACGAGCCGATGCGCCAGGTGGCCGACGAGCTTCGGTCCATGGCAGAAGATTTTGGACGTCCGGTGCGGCTGGCCGTAGAGCCGGAACCTGGGTGTGTGGTCGAAACCATGGACGCCGGTGTCCGGGCAGTCTCTCGGCTCGCGGTTCCCGAGTGGATCGGGATGTGTTTGGACGCCTGTCACCTCGCCACTCAGTTCGAGGACGAAGGTGTGCTGGATCTGTGCGACGCCGAGAAGGTCTCCGTGTTCAAGGCTCAGGTCTCGAATGCCCTGCGGGTGAACGAATCTGATCGTGATTGGCTGAGGGAGTTCGCCGAACCCCGGTTCATGCACCAGATCCGGCAGCGGGACGGGTACGGCGAGGACGACCTCACCGAGCGCATCGGCGATTCGCTCGATCCGCAGCAGGAGTGGCGGGTGCACTATCACCTTCCGCTCGACCAGACCGAGCGCACCACTCAGCCCGAACTGCGCAACACCCTGTGCGCCCTGGTCGGCGGGCCGAGCGCGCGCACCCACCATCTCGATGTCGAGACCTACACGTGGTCCGTGCTTCCTGGCGCCGATCGTCCTCAATCGGCGCAGGCCCTCACCAAAGGCATCGCCGGGGAGCTCGACTGGACCGCCGACCGCCTCACCGAACTCGGACTGGAGCCGCTGCGATGAGCAAGAATCCCGTGCTGGTGCTGAACATCGTCGGGCTCACGCCGCGTCTGCTGGCCCACATGCCCCGGGTGGCGAGCGTAGCCCATGCGGGGTTCCAGGCCGGCCTGGGCACGATCCTTCCGGCTGTCACCTGCAGTGCGCAGGCCACGTATCTGACCGGCAAGCTTCCCACCGAGCACGGAATCGTGGGCAACGGCTGGTACTTCCGGGATCAGGGTGAGGTCTATCTGTGGCGCCAGCACAACCGGCTCATCGAGGCCGAAAAGGTCTGGGAGACGGCACGTCGTCATCGGCCCGACCTCACCGCGGCCAACGTGTGCTGGTGGTATGCGATGGGTGCGAGCACCGACTTCACCGTCACGCCTCGGCCGATCTATCACGCCGACGGCAAGAAGGACGCCGACTGCTACACCCGTCCGCCGGCGCTGCGCGACGAACTGACAAACGAACTGGGCACCTTCCCGCTGTTCACGTACTGGGGCCCAACAGCGTCCATAAGCAGTTCGGCCTGGATCGCCCAGGCGACCCGCCGGCTGATCGGGACCCAGAGACCGGATCTGGCGCTCTGCTACCTTCCACATCTCGACTACGACCTGCAGCGCTACGGTCCCGACGGCGCCGAGGCGATCGCCGCGGCCAAGGAGATCGATGCGGTGGCCGGCGAACTCGTCGAATATGCCCGGGAGAGCGGTTACACCGTGGTCGTGCTGTCGGAATACGGCATCACCGCGGTCGACGCGCCGGTGGACATCAACCGGATGCTGCGCCGGGAAGGGCTGCTGGAGGTCTACACCCAGGCCGGGATGGAGTATCTCGACCCCTGGGTCTCGCGGGCCTTTGCGGTGGCCGACCATCAGTTGGCCCACGTCTACGTGAATGATCCACGCGACGTTCCTCGCGTCCGCGACCTGCTGGCCCAGCTGCCCGGGGTGGACCTGGTGCTCGATGCGGACGGCAAGAAGGAACACGGGCTGGACCATCCGCGCAGCGGTGAACTGGTCGCAGTGGCGGCGCCGCGTTCCTGGTTCACCTACTACTACTGGCTCGACGATGCGCGGGCGCCGGACTTCGCGAAGGGGGTGGAGATTCACCGCAAGCCCGGCTACGACCCGGCCGAACTGTTCATGGACCCGCAGGACCGCTTCGTGAAGGCCCGGGCCGCGCTGACCCTGGCCAAGAAGTTCAGCGGACTGAGGTACGCAATGAAGGTGGTGCCGCTCGACGGGGCTCTGGTGCGGGGAAGCCACGGCCGGACAGCGGCCGACCCGGCGGACGGCCCGGTCCTGCTGTGCTCCGACTCGTCCGTCTCCGCAGCCACATTCGAGGCTACCGCCGTACGCGACCTGATCCTGGAAGTCCTGATCTGAGGCCACCGCACGCTGTTCGTCGACTCCCGTTCATCCGCTGGACGAGCGTGGATCACCCCTGCGTGGCAGGCTCCGGCCGCGCTGCCCGGTGGTCGCGACCGGGGACGATACGAGGAGTGACGTGGGAAAGAAGCAGTTCGGGGCCCGGGCCCGCCGCGGGGTAGCGGTCCTGACGATGACGGCCCTGGCGGGTTCGGCGTTCGTCGCCGCGGCCCAGTCGGCCAGTGCCGGCTCACGTGAGCAGTTCTTCAACCGCACCGACACCTACCCGGTCTTCCAGAACCGGCCCGCGGGCGACGCGATCGGCGACGAGACGGTGGCCGAGATCTCTACCGTCACCGAGGACGGCCGGACGATGATCTACACCGATGCGGCGGGCAAGCGCATCGGCTTCCTCGACATCTCCGACCCGGGCCGGGTCAAGGGTCTGGGCACGCTCTCGCTGAAGGAACTCGGCGTTGCCGACGACCAGCCCACCTCGGTCACCGTGGTCGGCGGCTACGTGCTGGTCGTGGTGGACACCAGCAAGAGCTTCACCGAGGCCTCCGGCCGGGTCGACATCGTCCGGATCTCCGACCGTACCCGGGTGCGCAGCATCGACCTCGGTGGCCAGCCGGACTCGATCGCCGTGGACAAGCAGGGCCGTCGGGTGGCCATCGCGATGGAGAACCAGCGTGACGAGGAGGCCACCCCGGCGGGCGGCGAGGAGGGCGATCTTCCGCAGCTCCCGGCCGGTTTCGTCCAGGTCATCGACCTGAAGAGGGCCTCCGACCCGGCCACCTGGACGGCGTCGCGGGTGGACCTGGTGAACCCGGACGGCTCGGCCCTGAAGTCGTTCGTGGCCGCCGGCCTGGACACCCCGGTCGACCCGGAGCCGGAGTACGTCTCGTTCAACGAGCGCGGCGACCTCGCGGTCACGCTGCAGGAGAACAACGGCATCGTCCTGATCGACGCGGCCGCCAAGAAGATCACCAAGGTGTTCAGCGCGGGGAAGGCCACCGTCGAGGACATCGACGTGAAGGACGACGGCAAGATCGACCAGAGCGGCCGCATCGTCGACCTGCCGCGCGAGCCCGACGCCGTGGCCTGGCTGGACGACCGCTACCTGGCCACCGCGAACGAGGGTGACTGGAAGGGCGGCACGCGCGGCTGGACAGTGTTCGACAGCCGCACCGGCAAGGTCAGCTACGACTCCGGCAACGAACTCGAGAAGCTGGCGATCCAGGTCGGCCTGCACTCCGAGAACCGCGCCGACAACAAGGGGGTCGAGCCCGAGGGCCTGGCCACCGCCGAGTTCGACGGCACCAAGTACGCCTTCGTCGGCTCCGAGCGCAGCAACTTCGTCGCCGTGTACGACGTGGACAAGCCCCAGAACCCGAAGTTCGTGCAGGTGCTGCCCACCACCAACGGGCCCGAGGGCATCCTGCCGATCCCCTCGCGCGGTCTGCTGGCGGTCTCCAGCGAGACCGACGAGGCCGAGAACGGCGTGCGTTCGGCCGTGACCCTGTTCAAGATCGGCTCGAAGGCCCCGGCGTTCCCGCAGATCGAGTCCAAGGAGAAGAAGGGCCGGCCGATCGGCTGGGGCACCCTGGGCGCCCTGTCCGCCGTGCCCGGCAAGTCCGACACGCTGGTCAGCGTGACCGACGCGGCCTACAGCCCGACCGCGATCCTGACCATCGACACCGGCCGGACCCCGGCCCTGGTCAAGGACCGCCTCGAGGTCAAGGACGCCGACGGCAAGCCGGTCGGCCTGGACGCCGAGGGCATCTTCGCCCGCCCGCAGGGTGGCTACTGGCTCGCGGTCGAGGGCGCCACCGGGGCCGAGAACAAGCTCGTCCTCCTCGATCGCAAGGGCGTGGTCGAGAAGACCGTGGCGCTTCCGGCCGAGGTCGCCGCGGGCCTGAAGTCGCAGGGCTTCGAGGGAGTCACGGCGGTCAGCGACAAGTCCGGCGAGCACGTCTACGCCGTTCTGCAGCGCGAGGTCTCGACCGACCCCAAGGGCGTGGCCCGGATCGGCCGCTACGACGTGAAGACCGGCACGTGGACGTGGTTCGGCTACCAGCTCGAGACCACCACCACTGCGGGCGACTGGATCGGCCTGTCCGAGATCACCGCGGTCGGTGACGGCCGTCTGGCCGTGATCGAGCGGGACAAGCTCAACGGCCCGAACGCCAAGATCAAGCGGATCTACACGGTCGAGCTGCCGAAGACCGACCCGGCCGCCGGCACCCTGCCCGTCCTGCCCAAGAAGCTGGCCGTGGACGTGCTGCCTCACCTGCAGGCCACCAACGGCTGGACCCAGGAGAAGCTCGAGGGCCTGACGATCGGCGGTGACGGCGAGGTCTACGTCTCGACCGACAACGATGCTCTCGACGACGCCACCGGCGAGACGGTGTTCCTGAAGCTCGGGAAGGCTCGCAAGCTCTTCAAGTGATGCTCAGGTGATGTCCGGCGAGGGGCCGCGGTGACACCGCGGCCCCTCGCGCGCGTTCGGGGAGGTCAGCCGACCTTCCAAGCACCGGCCACGAGGTCTTCGCGCGGGGCCCAGAAGACCCCGCCGGCCTCGGAGACGTCGGCGTACTTCACGGTGATCGTCTTGGTGCTCCTGGCCTTGACTGTGACCTTCTTCTGGCCCTTGGCGGCGGCGTGGTCCTCACCGTCGGCGTCTTCCCAGACGAACGCGCCCGGGTTGACCTTGAACTTCTTCAGCGCCTCGACCTTCACGGTCAGGGTGCCCTTGCCGTCCTCGAGCACGGCGTCCTGGGGAGTCAGCCGGGCCACGGTCTTGCCGGACTTGTACACGGTGACCGTGCTGCCGCGCTGCACGTAGCTGGCGGGCAGCAGGTTGGCGGCACCCTCCACCTCGCGGCCCTTGATCAGCCAGGCCCCGGCCACGGTGGTCTCGTTCGGTACCCAGATCGCGTCGCCGTCGCCCACCCCGTCGAAGGCGATGGTGACGGTCTTGGTGGTGTCGGCGGGCACGCTGATCTTGCGCTCGGGGTTGACCGCCTCGTTGTCGGCACCGCCCTCGTCCTCCCAGAGGAACTGGCCGGCGCGCAGCGAGAAGTCCTTCTTGGCCTCGACGGTCATCACCAGCTTGCCCTTGCCCCGGGGGTGGGCGGCGGACTCGACGGTGAGCTCGGCCTGCACCTTGCCGTTGCGGTAGACCGTCACCGTGTCGGCACGCTGCACGTAGGCGGTCTGGTTCCCGGCCTTGGGCAGGTCGGCGGCCACGAACGAAGAGCCGGTGGCGGCCTGGGCCGCGGGGGCCAGCAGCGCACCGCCGATCAGCGCCCCGCCCAGAACCAGCACTCCGGCCGTGGTCTTCCTCTTCATTGCACTGCCTCTCGCTCGGACGGGTGTTGCGACAGTCACCCATCCTGCTGAAACGAGAGGCGCGGGGCGTCAGACCTGAGTCTTGTCCGTCTACGACCCAGGTCTGACTTCCTCAGGCCATGGCCCAGTAGGGCAGTCTCTGATCGACGCGCCGTACCGCGATCCGCACCCCGCAGGTGCTGCAGGTCTTGGTGTATCCGTCCGGACGCTTGTTGGTCGGGTTGATCAGTTCGGTGCGGCCCTGGGGATCGGGCTCCGTCTCGCCGGGGCAGACGTGCTCGTCGGGGGCGATCTTCTCGCTCATGTTGGGGGAGTCGGACCGTACCCCAGGGTTCTTGAACCCCTGACGGCCCGCGCTCAAGATCAGGGCCCTGGGCGTCGAGGAGCCCTGCACCACGGAAAGAACGGACTCATCCATGCCCAAGTTCCTGTCGACGCTCAAGGCGCGACTTGTGGTCGGAGTGGTGGCCACCCTCGTCGTCGCGCTGGGCGGGCTGACTCTGGTGGTCACGCTGCAGGTGCAGAAGCGGGCCAAGGAGGACGCCGAACTCTATGCCGGTGAACTGGCCGGCCGGGGTGCCGACAGTGCCGCGGCGCAACTGCTCAACGGGCTGACGGTCGCCCGGGGGCTGGCCAGCGCCATGGTGGCCGAGCGCGCGGCGGCGAACGGCCGGGCGATCGGGGACGCGACCCTGCTGGGCACGCTCAAGGAGCACCCTGATCTGTACGGAGCCTGGGCGGGCTGGGAGCCGAACGCTTTCGACGGCAAGGACGCCCGTTATGTGAACACGCCCCACAGCGACGACAGCGGCCGCTACATCACCTACGTCTACACCGACCTGGCGGACGGCTCCTACAAGTCGCAGGCGCTGACCAGTTACGACGCGACCGACGGGAGCAGCGACTACTACACCGTCCCGCTCGAGAGCGGGGAGGAAAAGGTCGTCGAGCCGTACGCGTACGCCATCGACGGGGTGGACGTCCTGATGACCTCGGTCTCCGTCCCGATCATCATCGGCGACCGGACGGTGGGGGTCGCGGGGGTGGACATCCTGCTGGACAGCCAGCAGGAGCTGGTCTCCAAGATCACTCCCTACGGCACCGGTCGTGCCACCCTGGTGAGCACGGCCGGCGCCGTGGTGGCGAGCGGTGCCGGGTTCGAGGCCACCTCTGCACTGAACGACAGCTCGGCGGCCCTCTCGGCCATCGTGAGCGACCTGGCGCCCGGTGAGAGCACCTCTCAGTGGCTGGAACTCGACGGCACCGACGAGCTGGTGGTGGCGAACGGGCTGAACCTGGGGCCGGGGGACAAGTGGTCGCTGCTGGTCACCGTGCCCGCCTCCTCGGTCCTGGCGAACGCCCACGGGCTGCGCACCATGACCGTCCTGATGGCCCTGCTCGCCCTGGCCGCCGCGGGGATCGTCACGTTCCTGATCAGTCGATGGGTGCTGCGCCCGTTCGAGCGGGCTCGCGACCGGATGGCCCAGATCGCTGACGGGGACGGGGATCTCACGGCTCGGCTGGACGAGTCTCGGGACGACGAGGCCGGTCAGCTGGGCGCCGCGTTCAACCGTTTCTGCACCAAGGTGGCCCGGGCCATCTCGTCCATCAACGACGCCTCGGGTTCGCTCTCGGGATCGGCCGGCGAGCTGACCGCGGTGGCCGGCCGGTTGCGCAGCGCTGCCGACGAAACCGCGCTTCGCGCCGGCGAAGCCTCTACCGCCACGGGTGTGGTGACGCAAGGCATCCACGGACTGGCCACCGGCAGTGAGGAACTGAACGCGGCGATCGGTGAGATCGCCCGCAACGCCGGCCGGGCCGCGAGCGTGGTGGCCGAGGCGGTGGAGGTGGCCGGGGCGGCGAAGAGTGAAGTGGTGCAACTGGAGTCGACGGCGGCCGAGGTCGGGGTGGCCGTGCAGCTGATCACCGCGATCGCCGAACAGACCAATCTGCTCGCTCTGAACGCGACGATCGAGGCAGCCCGGGCCGGTGCGGCGGGCAAGGGTTTCGCCGTGGTCGCCACCGAGGTCAAGGAACTGGCCCTGCAGACCGCGCGGGCCACCGAGGAGATCTCCAACCGGGTGGACGCGATCCGCTCCAGCACGGAGTCGGCAGCCTCCTCGATCGGTCAGATCCAGGGCGTGGTGGGGCAGATCGACGAGGTGAGTGCCAGCATCGCCGGGGCGGTCGAGGAGCAGAGCGCCACCACCCAGGAGATGAGCCGCAACAGTTCCGAGGCCGCCCGCAGCGCCCAGGAGATCCACACCACCGTGGAGAGCGTCTCGGCCGTGGCCGCACGGACCACCAACGATGCCCAGACGGCTCAGGACGCCGCCGCTCGGCTGGAACAGCTGGCCGCTCATCTGCAGGGTCTGGTGGGTAGTTTCCGGGTGTAAAGCCTTGCCTCACAACTGTGGCGGGCACCACTCCGGCAGGTCAAGAAGAACGAAGATCCGCCTTATCGATCGGTTTGCCGATCCTTTGTGCACGAATACTTAGCCTGAGAGCCGTTTCGCACCACAAACGTCCTCAGTTAAGGAATTTCCGTGCTCAGACCACGCACCCTCGCAGCCGCTGCGGTCGGCACCGCCGGCCTCCTGGCAGTGATCGGCACCACCGTCGCTACCGCGGCCAACCCGGCCGGCTGCCTGGAGTCCGGCACCGGCCAGGACATTCAGAATGCGCTGTCGGGCGAGGGTGCGGTGGCTACGCTGTGCGCGGGGGCCACCTTCGACCTTTCCCAGCCCGTCAAGTTCTCTGCGGCCAACCAGTCCATCGAGACCGAGGGCCGGCCCGGCGGCGACACCCGGGCCACGCTGCGGGTGACCGGTGCCGAGCAGGCCACCGCGATCGAAGGCGGCGGCAAGAGCGGCATCAAGCTGCGCAGCATCCAGGTCGACGGCCGGCGGCCGGCCCTCGGGCGGATCGCGGGCGGCAGCGGCCTGGTCGAGATCGGCGGCGACGTCACCGGTCTCGTGGTCGAGAACAGCCGATTCCTCGAGCCGCGCGGCTGGTCGGCCCTGCATCTGGCCGAAGGGGTGGTCCGGCAGGGTGTGCCCGGCTGTCAGGGAGCGAGCGTCACCGGCAACCAGATCGGGCCTTCCGGCACGCCGGACGGCTGGGCCGACGGCATCTCCCTGGCCTGCGGCACCAGCACCGTCAAGAACAACACCATCACCGACGCCACCGACGGCGCCATCGTGGTCTTCGGTGCCCCCGGGTCCACGGTCAGCAACAACACGATCATTGCCCAGAACCGCACGCTGCTGGGCGGTATCAACATGGTCGACTACGGCCCGATGGACGGGAACTACGAGGGCACCGTGGTCTCGGACAACACCGTCCGGGCCGACGGGGCGCTGATCAAGATCGGCCTGGCGATGGGCCCGGGGGTCTGGTCGTGCACCGACACCGTGGTCACCGGAGGCACGGTCACCGGCAACACGCTCGAGGGTTCGACCATGGGCTACGGCTACGCGGTGAACGGCGTGAAAGACTTCACCATCACTGGTAACAAAGACAATTCGGTGCACATCGGCATCCCGAACGGCAGTTGCGACGGGGTCAACCCGAAGCCGGCCGGATTCCTGTCCGACGTGGCCCAGGGCGGCCGACTGCAGAGCGACTTCACCCCGGCGAAACTGAACTTCCTGCTCGGGATCAGCCACCAGACCGCCTCGTCACCGCTGCCCGCCGACGGTGACACGATCGCCCTGCGCTCGCGCACCACCGGCAAGTGGGTGCAGGCCGACCCGAACGGGAAGTCCCCGCTGAACGCCACCATCGCCTCGGCCGGGCCGTGGGAGAAGTTCGAGATCGAAGACGCCGGTGAGGGCCTGGTCGCTCTGCGCGCCCAGGCGAACAGCACCTTGGTCACCGCTGAGAACTCCGGCGCCGAGCCGCTGATCGCCAACCGCACCGCACTCGGGCCGTGGGAGAAGTTCCGGGTGCTGCGCAACGACGACGGGTCGGTCACGCTGCAGGCCGATGTCGACCACGAGTACGTGCGGGTGCAGGACAACGGTTCCAAGCTGGTCTCCGACACCACCGCACGGGCCGAGGCGGAGAAGTTCGACCTGCTGCTGAACTAGCGTGCGGGGATCTCTTCGGCGCGGTGGTACACGGGCAGGCCTCGCCGGTGCGCGATCGCCACGTCCTGGTCGGCCCCCTTCGACTCTCCCGGCAGGCGCAGCACGGCGTCACAGTGCTCGAGCAGGCGCTCCGCGGTCGGGTACATGACCTTCTCGCTCAGCGGGTGGTTCGGGTCGAAGGGGTCGGCCCCGGCCGAGCGCAGCACCGGCAGGGCCACCCACTCGCCGATCATCGGCACGTGACCGGCTTCGAAGACCGGCCAGGCGGCGGCCTCGAGACGGGCCAGGTTCGCGGCAATCTTCTCCGGGTCGTCACCGGTGCCGGAACGGTAGGGGCCGGCGATCAGGATCATCATGGGCTTGTTCGTCATGACCGCTACGATAGAAGCATCGTGAACAAACGTGCAAGAACGTGAAGGAGTGCGAATGCTGGCGGCGGAACGACGAGACCTCCTCCTGACCCGGTTGCGCACCGACGGCAAGATCGTGGCCAAGGACCTGGCGGCCGAACTCGGGCTGTCCGAAGACAGCATCCGTCGCGACCTGCGAGAGCTGGCCGCTGCTGGGTTGTGTCAAAAGGTTTACGGGGGAGCCGTTCCTGTTTCTCCGGCTCTGGCCGACTACAACGGGCGTACCACCGTCGCCCCCGACAGCAAGCACGCTGTCGCGGCCCACGCCGTGACTCTCGTGCGGCCTTCCAGTGTGGTCATTCTCGACGGCGGGACAACCACTCTCGAAGTTGTCCGAGCGCTGCCCCTGGATCTTGAGTGCACGGTTGTCACCCACAGTCCGACCATTGCCGTCGAGTTGCTGAACCACCCGGCGGTCGAGGTCATCATGCTCGGTGGGCGCCTGTTCAAGCACTCGGCGGTGACCTGTGGCGCTGCTGCCGTCGAGGCCGCTGCCGGCATCTCGGCCGACATTTTCCTGCTGGGGGTCACCGGCGTGCATCCCGTACACGGGCTGACCACAGGCGATGCCGACGAGGCGGCCATGAAGCGCGCTCTCTCACGTCGGGCGGCGGAGACCTACGTCCTGGCCAGTGCCGAGAAACTCGGTACCGCTTCGCGTTACGGCGTGGTGGCGCTTTCGGAGGTTGCCGGCGTGGTGACGGACGGAGCCGCCAGTGACACCGCGGATGAGCTCACGGCGCAGGGAATTCCGGTGCTGTCGGGAACTGGTGCCGAGCGGTAGGTGAGTGGGGCTGCCAAGCCCCTGGCGAGCGTCCTCAATGCTGCTGTGCTCGACAGGGGTCCGGCCACGTCCGCGTGGCTGACAGGCCGCGGACGTGGCCGGGGTCGGTGTTCTTCAGGGCTGTTTCAGTTCGAGCCGATCGCGCCCATGGCCCCGGCCGCTGCGACAGCCACGGAGATGGTGCGGATGGCCGAGGCCACGGCATCCCCGGCGGGGGAGGCGGCGCCGAGTTCGCTGATCCGGTCTCGCAGTTCGCGGGCGGACACCTCGGGCAGGTCCGGCCCCAGCACCGTCTTGTGCACGCCCAGGCCGACCAGGATGGACAGGATCGACAGGTCCCGGTCGGTCGCCGCCCCGCCGGTCAGGGCCGTGCGCAGCCGGGCCCGCAGATCCTGCTCGGGCGCGGGGTCGAGGGTGGGGTGCTTGGCGGGCACCAGCCCACCGAGGCGGGCGTCCTGCAGACCGAGGATCCCCGCCTCGGCCAGCCGCTTGCCCACCGCCGCTTCCGGGTTGAGCTTCCGGTCGCGCACGAGCTGGGCGAACTTGTCCCCGTCGCGCTGCCCGAGCCGGGCGAGCGTCTCGTCGAGGAGGGCGTCGCCGGTCGGGGTGGGGTCGGTGACGTGGACCCGGTGCTCCTTGTCCTCCTCGGCCGTGACCCGGCCCAGGGCGGCGAGGTCGGCGATGACGGCGGCGGTCAGACCGATCCCGCGCTGGGTCCCAAAGCCCTCCCGCACGCCGGCGTCGGTGGTCAGCAGCAGGAAGACCTCTTCGCAGATCAGCAGGCCGGTCCGGCCCTCGGTGGCGGACACCGGGTCAGTTCCGCGCGGCAACGCCGCGCCCCTGCCGCCGGGCCCGCACGAAGCCGATGACCACGAACGCGACGACGAACAACGTCACCGCGATCCGGGCGGGCCCCTCCAGGCTGAGCGCGGGCAGGACCACGCCCGCGCAGACGATGACCCAGAAGACCGGGCTCTTGGTGGTGATGATGCTGGACATGCTGCTCCTCACTCTCCGCCCCTCCGGGGGGCCTGGCGGTCGGCCCGAAGATCAACCGGTACGTCAACCAGCCTAGGAAGCGGCGGGCCGTCGCGTCAGAGCCAGTGGTCAGGACCTCGGCATGACACCTGTCATCGACCGCTCCGCCATGACTCACGAATCCGGCGCCCGCGCTTCATCCGCACCCGGATGCGCGTCAGGATCGAGCGATCCGGCCTCGCTCGGGGCCCATGACCACGAAAAGGGGGCCTCGAGTGAAACTGTCGCTCCTGGTGCCGTTCATGCCCAAGGATCCCCGCGAGCTGGTGCGGTGGGCCGCTCTCCTCGAACCGTCACCCGGACGGTTGTGGCAGGGGCAGGCCGTCACCCTCGACCCGCTGCAGTCGTTCGCCTATGTCGCCGGAGCCGGTCACCGAGTGCCGGTGGGCTTGTCGGTGACCCTGATGCCGCTGAAGCACCCGTTCCAGGCGGCGATGGAGGCACGCTCGCTGGCGCAGATCACCGGGCACCCCGTCGTCTACGGGCTGGGCCCCGGGCCGGTCGTCTTCCAAGAGTTGCTCGGTGCCCGGCCGGCCAGCCAGCTCAGGGCGGTGCGTGAGTACGTCACCGCCGTTCGGGACCTGCTCGCGGGAGACACTTCAGAGCCCGGCGAAACGGTTACCTCGAGCATGCCTTTGCACCGCCTGGAAAGTCCCGAGGTTCGGCTCGGACTGGGGGTTCTACGGCCCGCGATGGCCCGGCTCGCCGGCGAGATCGCGGACGTCGCGGTCACCTGGCTCGCTCCCGCCGACTACGTCGGATCGGTGGTCGAGCCCGCCCTGCGTGAGGGCGCCGAGTCAGCGGGAGTGACCCGGCCGCTGATCAGCAGCGTGGTCCCGGTCGCGCTGCGCCGCCCCGGTCGTAACCCCTACCGCACGGTCCTGGCCAGCAACTACGGCCATCTCCAGGGCCCGCACTACCAGGACATGCTGGCCAAGGCGGGTATCCAGTTCGACATCGACCGGCCGGGGCCGGCCGCCAAGGCCGTCCTCGACGGTGGCGCCTTCCTTCATGACGACGTGGACGGGCTCGGTGAGCGGCTCGGTGCCTACGTCGAGGCCGGGGTGGACGAGGTCGTCCTCAACCTCTCTGGCGTTCACGCTCTCGAGGGGCCGGATGCCGCGTACGACGAGGCGGCGGAGCTCCTCGAGGCGCTCTGCCCCACCGCCGGGGCCACGAAGGTCGCCTGAGTTCCAGCGGTGGGGGAACGGTTTCACTCGGGGAAGCAGAACGGGACAGTGCCGCCCTCGGTCACCCAGACGATGCCGGTCGAACCGGTGCCGAGGTCGCACGACATCTTCAGCCCGTGATCTCCCAGGTATCCGGCCACGCCCTGGTCGGTGACCCGATGCAGGGCGAGGAGCTCGGTCTGCCGGGCGATCTGCTGTTCGTGGCCGGGCCAGCGGGCGCCCACGTGGCGTAGCGCAGCGATCATGCCCGCCCGTCCGGTGAACAGGCCCGGCTGTTCGTGGTGCCACAGGTCGTGGGCCGTGCCGAGCCGGGCCAGGGCGCGTTCCAGCTCCGTGTCCTCGGTCCGGGCCAGGTAGTCGGCGAGAACCATTGCGGTACCGGCACTGCCACGGTGGATCGTGGGCCGGCGCCAGGGGCCGGGTGCGACGGGCGCCTCGGCCCCGCCTCCGCCCGGGAAGAGCAGGTCGAGCTCGGTCTTGAGCGCGGCGCGGGCGGCAGTCAGCAGTTCGGGCGATCCGAACCGTTCGTGCAACCGGACGAAGAGCAGGGCCGGCCCGGCCGGACCGTCGAGCAGACCCCAGGCGGGGGTGCCGCGGCGGGTGCCCATCCGGGTCCATGCCTCGGTGGCCATCAGGTGCTCACCGATCGCCAGGGCCGCCTCGGCCGCACCGGGAACGAGGGCCTCGGCCTGGAGGGCGGCGACACCGGCACCGGACCGGCCCCGGGTCAGCGAATGGTCGGCCCTTGTGTCGTCGGCGGCCTGCTCGAGGGCACGGTCTAGGGCCTGGCGGGCCGAGTCCTCGAGCCCGAGATCGGCCAGGGTCAGGCCCAGCCCGGCCCAGCCCTCGAACAGACCTGGCCCGCAGTCGAGCCGGGGAAGCCGGGTTTCGAGCCATTCAAGGTGTTCGGCGGGGGTCTCGTTCCCGCGCCGGCGCAGCGCCCACAGCACGCCGCTGGCCCCGTAGGCCGGGGTAAGGCTGCCCCCGGGAGTGCGGAAGAGGTTCGCGGCGCTGGGGTAGAGGCGGTCGTCGCGGCGTGGGGTGGCGTTCGCCAGGGTGAACGCGGTGACGTCGTCGGCGGACACCTCTACCCGGGCCGGCCGGGCGGTGTCGATGCCGAGATCGGCCAGGACCTGCTCGTCGAAGGTGCGGGGAACTGCGCCGTCGAAGCGGGCGTGGATCTCCTCGAGCAGGTCGAAGACCTTCTCCGGGCCCCAGCTCAGCGTGATGGTGGCCGGCAGGAGGAGGGCCAGCCTCAGACAGGCCAGGCCGTACCGGTCGGCGGCCGTGCCGCGCAGGTGGTCAGGGGCCCGGAAACCCGGAGCCCCGATGCGTTGTGGCTGGTCGTCGACCGTCCGGCTCGCCGTCTCCAGGTCGATGAACATGGGTTCGCCGGTGGCCCCGACGAGGACGTTGTTCGGATGGACGTCGCCGAAGGCGACCCCACGCCCGTGCATGTCGTGCAGAGCCGCAGCGACCCGGTCTCCGACGGTCAGCGCCCAGTCGGCGTAGGCCGCCCGGTCGAGGTCCCGCTCGCCCTGCAGATCCGGATGGTGACGCTGGACCAGGGTGAGCAGCGAGTCGCCGTCCACGAAGTCCCGGGCCAGGTAGTAGTGCCGGTCACCGCGCAGGTAGCTGACCAGCCGGGGCACGTACGGCGCCCCGGCCAGTTCCTCGAGGGCCCAGCGCTCCTGTTCCAGCCGGTGCACGGCGTCCCGGCCCTGCTCGTCCAGCCCGGCCATCGGCCGGGCCTCCTTGACCAGCACCCGGGCCCCGGTGGCCCGTTCGACGGCGTCGTACACGCCCCCGCCGTTCGAGAAGTGCAGCGCCCGTTGCACCTTGAACGGCAGAGGGCTGGATCCGGCCCGTCGCCGCTCCAGGGCCTCCAGCACGCACTCGGGAGGGGTGACCCAGTCCGGGACGTAGAACGAAGGCCGCCGGACGTCGGGCACCAGCACCCCGTCGGGCCGACGGACCGAAGGAACCGGCAGACCGTGCGCATCCGCTCCGACGAGCTCGACGAACGCGCCGTACCGGACGTAGACGGGCGCCGTGCGGTAGCGCAGGTCGGTGAGGATCGCCGGCCCCTCGAAACCGGCCAGGAGCAGGTCGAGATCATTGAGGACGCCGGCCAGGTCGCCTTCGGTGCGGGGGTAGATCGCGATGAACTTGCCGCTGGTGGTGCGGTCGGCGTACTTGCTGTTGCGGGCCAGCACCTGCTGCGGCGAGCGCAGGAACTTGAACGGGACCAGCTGCTTCAGGCAGTAGGACCAGACCACGTCGAGCACCTTCTCGGCGTCGTCCGGCGTGGTCGACACGTGCACCTTCCAGCCCTGCTCACGGCTCTCCTGGGCGGCCGGGTGCTGGTAGCACCAGATCTCGTCCGCCGTGCGCAGCCAGCCGTCCGGGAGAGGCTCGCCGGTCTTGGCGAAGTCGCCGGCCTCGGTCACCGAGGGCACGTCGAAGAACGGTGACCTCTGTAAGCAGTAGTCGATGATGCCGAAGTCCATGGCGGGCCTCTTCCGGGCGCTAGACGAGGGGCTTGATGTAGGAGTCGAGAGCGAAGCGCCACAGCGGGATCTGCGGCCCCTGCCAGATGGCGATCCCGCTCGCCGCCTCCGGTGCGGCAGCGACGGCCAGGCGCACGGTGTCCGGGTACTTCGTGGTCATCGTGGTGACCACCGGGGCCACCGCGCTGATCGGCCCGACCTGGGCGGTCGAGGTCGGGTCGGCGACCCGGGCCTCGGCGACGAGCTGGCGGCCGAGGACACCGCTGCGGTACAGCTCGATCCGGTCGCCCCGGGCCAGTTCGTCGTGGGCGCCGGCCGGCATGATGAAGTGGACGGCACCGTCGGCCCCGGTGAAGTACCCGCCCTGGACCGTGCGGGGCACCTGGAGCAGGACCGAGCCGGCCAGGACGGCGGCGGCGGCCGCACCGGTGACCAGCGCGATCCGGAGCCGGGGGGCTCCGGTCTGCACCGCGAACGTGATCATCCGCCGCCAGCCCCGGACGACCACCAGGGCGCAGCCCAGGATTCCGACGATCATGCCGACCAGCCCGACGATCCCGATCTGCGACAGGGCCCTCGACCACAGCGAGACGGCTTGCAGGACGATCACGAAAGGGAAGCCGATGCAGGCGAATCCGTACGCCACCGCCCAGCGGTACTGCGGCAGTTCCGGGTCCCGGCGGGCTCCGAAGAGCACCCAGGCCCCGAACTGACGGGCGTCGCCCATCGCCTTCTCCCGCAGGTTCGGGATGTCCAGGTGGCTCATCAGGGCGAGGTAGCCGTCGAACTTCACGAACGGGATGAGGTTGAGGATCCCGCCGAGATAGGTACCGGCCGCGAACAGGACCAGTTCGTGCCGGATCGGCGCGGTGACCGGCAGCAGCGAGGCGAAAGCGGCCACCGCGCCGACGACCGCCTGGGTGGTGATGCCCGAGCAGGCGATCTGTACCCGCTGCCGGCGGTCCGGCAGTCGCCACCCGTCGCTGACGTCGCAGAAGAAGGCCGGCGCCAGGTAGAAGAGCATGACCCCCATCCGGCTCGGCCGGCCTCCGTGGTTGACCAGTACTGCGCCGTGGCCGAACTCGTGGATCGCGGTGGCGACCACGAAGCTGAGGGCGACGGCGCCGTAGGAGGTCAGGCTCAGCGGCGTGGTGGCCGCCGACCAGACCATCGACGGACGCAGGACCAGCGAGATGATCCCGGCCAGGGCGAACAGGATCTGCAGGGTGAAACCCCGGTGGCCGGTGACCATCCGGATCAGCCGGGTGAACGGCGTCAGTACCTTCGCCGGGTCCAGCACGGTGAGCTGGAAGGTCAGCGGAGGGACGTACTTGAAGGCGGACGTGGTGGTCGGCCGCGGTTCCCGGTCTCCCACCAGGTCTTTGGCGACCAGTTGCTCCCAGGTCCGCCAGACGTCGTCGGAGGTCCAGGGATCGCCGAGCTGGGAGGCCAGTTCGTCGAGCGGCGTGGAACCGTCCAGGGAGTTGGCGACCGAGGCGAAGTCGGGGGAGACCCGGAAGTACCGGTCGGGCCCGTCCTGGATGATCCACGGCGCCTCGGGGGCGAGGGGCTCGACGACCGTGACACCGGCGGCCAGGCGCGGCCTCTGGGGGTCCGGACCGACCCGCTCCAGGACCTGCGGCCCACCCGCGCTGCGGAGCCCCGGGGTGCCGCTGACGGCTCCGCTGCTGTTCATGAGGTCGTGACGTCCTTTCTGCTGAAGCTGGTCCAGGCGATCGCTCCGAGGACTGCGACCCAGGCCACGGCGACGGCGGCGCCGGCGGCGAGCGGCAGGAGGTCCGGCAGCACGTCCCGGTAGACCGAGCTGAGCGCGATGGTGAACAGGTACTTGGCGAAGTCGGGCCAGATGCGCTGCAGACCCGGGTCGACCAGGAGGGTCTGCAGGAGCAGGACGAGCAGCGCGATCGTGCCGCTGCGGGCGAGAACCCCGACGAAGAAACCGAAGACGGAGGCGAGCACGCAGCAGGCCACGATGCCGAGGGTGATCCAGGTGGCCTCCGCGGTCCACGAGAACGGCACGCCCAGGCCGGTGTTGATGCCGTAGGTGGTGGTCGTCGCCATCACCGCGGCGAGGGCGCCGAAACCGAGGCCGGCCACCGCGCTCACCACGATCTTGGCCGCGAACACGGTGCTCCGGCTGCTCATCAGGATGCTCCGGGTCAGCGCCCCGGTCCGGGCGTCCCGGGTGAACAGCATCGAGCCGAAGATGCCGGCCAGCAGGAAGGTCATCATCCAGGACCGCACCTGGCCCTCGGTGAGCTCGGCCGGGCCCTGCGTGGAGGAGCCCGACTGCACCTGGGCGGCCAGCGCGTACGAGGTGAGCAGGCACAGCACGACGGCGCCGATCGACAGGCTCAAAAGCTGTCGGCCCTGCAACGCCCGCCACAGCTCGGACCGCACGACCCGGTCGAACCGGCCCCGGTCGGAACCGGCCGGGGTGGCGTCGAGCGTCACCGGTGTGGAGGTGGTGTTAGACATGGTTCTCCTCCTTCTGGGATCGGAGCAGGGCGAGGAAGCTCTCCTCCAGGCCGCCCGCCTGGGAGACCAGGGACGGGGCGGAGCCGGTGAAGAGGATCTTCTTGTCGAGCACCACCACGTCGTCGACGGTGCGCTCGATCTCGGCCAGGAGGTGGCTGCAGACCAGCACCGTGCGGCCCTCGGCGGCCAGGCCCCGGACCAGGCCGCGCAGCCAGGTGATGCCCTCCGGGTCCAGGCCGTTGGTCGGCTCGTCGAGGATGAGCAGCTCGGGGTCGCCGAGCATGGCGACGGCCAGGGAGAGACGCTGCTTCATACCCGTCGAGTAGGCCGAGGCCTTCCGGTCGGCGGCGTCGGTGAGGCCGACGAGGGCCAGCACCTCCTCGACCCGGCCCGGTGCCAGGCCGAGGGCACAGGCCCAGATCTTCAGCTCGTCGCGGGCACTGGCCCCGGCGATCGGGGCCATCCCGTCGAGCATGACGCCGACCCGGCGGCCGGCGTCGGACAGTTGCGAGTAGGGCTTGCCCCACAGCAGGGCCCGCCCGGCCGTGGGTGCGGCCAGTCCCAGCACCATGCGGATCAGGGTGGTCTTGCCCGCGCCGTTGGGGCCGAGCAGCCCCACGACGCGGCCGGGCGCGGCCTCGAAGGTCACGTCGTCGACCGCGCGCACCCCCCGGAACTGCTTGGTGAGGTTCTCCACCCGGATGACGGGGGTCGTCATCGGGACAGCCGCTTCGTGGCCACGTCGTGGCCGAGCGCGCCGGTGAGCAGGCCCGCCAGGGCGATGGCGCTGGCCGTGCGGGCGGCGGGCGAGAGGGGCAGCACGGGCAGGACCGCGACGATGCCGCCGAACGCCAGCAGGATCGGCTTGGTGATGGGGGGCACGGTGGTCAGGGCGGCGGGGACAGACAGCGTGGGCATGGTGATGTCCTTTTCGATCCGGATGGGCTTGCGGTCTCGCGCTGACGGCGGTCAGCGGGTAGCATCACCAGCCAGGACCTGCACTGCGCCAACAGATACAGGTCCCGGCCGGTGATGAAGTGGTGCGCTGGTGCAGTGATCGGGTGGTCTAGACCCGAGCAGGTGGTTCGGCAGACGTTCTCAGGGGTGCTGCGGCTCTCAGGTCGCGGCGATGATCGTGCTGACGATCGTCACCCCGACGCTGACGCCCTCCCAGAAACCGGGGGCGCTCATCTCCTCGAGCTCCTGCAGTTCGAGTTCGTTGTTCTGGTCGGCGTTCGGCATGGTCATGCTCCTTCGGGTAAGGGTTTTCTCGGATTTTCCTGCGGGACGGGCAGATCAGGTGGCGGCGATCACGGTGATCGAGATGCCGACGGCGACGCCGCCCGCGGTCCACCAGCCGGGAGCCTCCATCGACTCCAGCTCCTGCAGCTCCAGCTCGGCCGGCTCGGCGCCGGCCTGCTTCGGGGTGTTGTTCTCGCTCATGGCGTTTTCCTTTTCTCTCGGTGATTTTCGGTTGTGCTGTTCCGCCTGACCGTGGTCAGGTGGCCGCCTGAGGGCTCAGGTGGCCACCGCGAACGCGACCGCACTCAGGAAGATGACCCCGCCGGCAGCCAGGCTGCCCATGGTCACCCAGTCCGGGGACTCGAACGGCTCGAGTTCCTGGATGTCGAGGTGGATGGCGGGTCGTTTTTGGGGGCCCTCCGGATAGGGCTCGAAAGCGCCTCTGGTCTCCGGCATCTCGCGTCCTTTCAGCGTGTCAGCACCGCGCCGGTGCGCGGCGGGGTGATGTCGGTGAACGTGCCGACCGGTGTGATGGTGCGGGTTCGCTCGAGCAGCTGCCCGATGTCCCCCGCCCGGACGCCCTGGTACGGGGGAAGCCCCGCCCCCCAGGCCCGGAGCACCCGCTCGGTGACGAGCGGGATGGGCAAGGCGTCGCACGACGAGTCGGCCTGGACGCCCCAGTGCGTGAGTAGCACGCGGATCCCGTCGCCGGGCTCGGCCGGCAAGGGCTTGTGGTGCGCCGTGCGGACGGTGTCCCACACGGTGCGGAGCTGGGCCGGACTGCCCAGGGTCTCGGCGCCCGCGTCGATCGCGGCCCAGAAGGCGGGCCACAGTCGCACGGTCGTCGGTATCTTCGCCCCACCGGTCAGGCCGGCCACCTCGTTGGCCAGGGCCCAGAGCTTGACCGCCCAGGGCTGGTGGGGACGCTGCACGTGGTCGCTGTGGCCGAGGACCCCGATCCGGGCGGCCTCACCCAGCGCGGCCAGGCCCGGTTCGTGGCCGGCGTCGAGCGCCGTGACCACCTCGTCGGCACGCTCGACCAGCCGGGCGATGAGCGCCAGGCACACCGTGTCGGTGAGCGGCTCCCCGACGGCGTCCCCGACGACGGGTCCGACCAGCCGGGAAAGGATCTCGGCGAGTCCCTCGCGCAGCAGCGCTCCGGGCAGGGTCAGGTAGGCCGTCGGGTCGTGGGCGTACGCCGTGGGTCGGAGACTGCGGTCCATCACCAGCAGCCGGCGCTCTCCCAGGTGCCCCAGGGCCACGGCACTGGCTTCTGCCCCGGTGCCGAGGGTGGTGGGGACGGCGACCAGGGGGGCCTTCCGGCCCGGCCCGGGCCGCAGTGCGACGAGTCCGCTGCGGGTGCGGGTCCAGCCGGCGTAGTCGTGGTCGAGGGTGGCGAGCTTGACCCGGTCCAGGACCGCGCCGCCCCCGACGACAACCGTCACGTCCGCGTCCCCGGGGGGCAGCAGCGGGCCGGTCAGGTCGGGACTGCTGCTGGGAACCACCAGGGTCTCGATCCCCGCGGGACGGGCGCCCAGGACGCCCAGCCAGGAGAGGACCCGCCCGTGGACGGGAGCACCCTCGACCCCGGCGTCGACCACGAGTCGCACGGTGGTGCGGCCCGAGCGGACGAAGGCCGACTCGACGGCATGGGCGGCGCTCAGCCAGGTGGCCCTCATGACGCCCGCTCCAGGGCCGGTGCCGGTGACTCCGGCCGGCCGAAGCCACCGCTCGCGGCGACCCGGGCGAAGCCCAGCTCCACGCAGCCGAGCAGCTCGGTGACCTCGGCCTCGGAGTAGGTGAGGGCCGGGATCAGCTGGATACCGCCGGGTCCCGGGTGAACCACCGCGCCGGCCTCCCGGACGGCGGTGATCAGCTGGGCGACCACGGCCGGTCCGACCGGTGCTCCGTCGGCGGTGTGGGCGTGCAGGGTGCGGAAGAGTCCGCGGCCCGCAGTGCTGGTGGGCACCGGTAGACGGTCTGCCAGCGAGGTCAGTCCGGCGTCTAGGGCGGCGGCGAGGCGCTGCCCGTTCCCGAGGGCGTCCAGGCGGGCGAACTCCTCGGCCACCGCACTGATCACGGCGCAGCTGGCCGGGGTGCCGGCCTGGGTCTCGGCGTGCACCAGCACCTGGTCGGAGCCTTCGAAGGCCTGAGCGATCCGATGGCTCACCAGGACCGCCGCGGCGGCCGCGGCCCCGTTGGTCAGGCCCTTCGAGGTGATCAGGACGTCGGGGGCGGCCGGCCACGCCGAGGAGGCGAACATCGGCCCGGTGCGGCCGTACCCGGTGGCGACCTCGTCGGCGACGAGAAGGAAACCGTGCTGGGACCGCAGGGCGAGCAGGGCGGCCACGTAGTCGTCGTCCAGAGCGATGGTGCCCGAGCCCAGGACCGGCTCGACCACCACGGCGGCCACCCGGTCGCCCAGTTCGGCCAGGACCTCGGTGAGTTCGTCCACGGCGTTGGGGTTCACGTGGCGTACGAACCGTGGGTCGACACCGTAGAGCTGCTGGCCCAGGTTCTCACCGGTCAGCGAGAAACCGCCGTAGGTGAGGCCGTGGTACGAGCCGCGCAGGCCGATGACGATCCGGCGCGCCGAATGTCCTTCGATCGCATGTACGTGCCGGACGAGCTTGAGCACCGCATCGTTGGCGGCCCCGCCGGACGTGGAGAACAGGACCCGGGCGAAGCGGTCCGGGCCGGCGAGACCGACGACCGTCTCGGCGGCGGCCCGGGCGTAGCTGTTGCTGTAGCGGAAGACGCTGAGATAGGACGCGTCCCGCAGGGCCTGGGCCGAGGCCTCGGCCACCGCCTCGTTGCCGTAGCCGAGGTTGACGTTCCACAGGCCGCTCGTGCCGCACAGGGCCTCCCGGCCGTCGGCGAAGCGCACCCGGTGTCCCTTGGCACCCACCAGGCAGAGGTCTTCCCGGAGGTGGTCGGCGCGGGGGATCAGGGCCGGCCACAGGGCCGGCGGTCGCGCGGTCGGGCTCATGCCGTCATCTCCCAGGTCTGGACCAGTACGTCGAGTCGCTCGGTGCAGTCGCCGATCGCCGCGTCGGTGCGATGGCTGAATCCGTGCTCGGCCAGTTCGGTGCCGATCACCCGGCCGTCGAACAGCCGGGGCCGGGACACCGCCACCGGCACCCGCTGCCCCTCGTCCGGGGGTGAGCGCAGGATCACGGTGACCGTCCGGTGGTCCTCGCCGGGCACGATGGCGTCGTACATGTCGTACTCGCGGCCGGACCAGCCGGTGACGATGCGGTGGATGTCGGTCACCTCGGCCGCCTCGTGCGAGGGGACCGGCACGGTGACCAGGAAGATCCCACCGGGCTCGAGATGCTCACGGACACAGCGGTACAGGCCCTGCCGCTGCTCGGCCGAGAGCAGGGTGATCGAGGTGCTGCCGAGGGCGATCACGGCGAACCGGCGGCCGAGGTGGAAGTCGGCCATGTCGCCGGCCACCGGCTCGACCCGGTCACGGGCGGGCCGGACGAGCGTGGTGTCCGCACGTTCCGAGAGCAGGTGCAGCAGGCTCGGGGACATGTCCAGGGCCACCACCGGGCGTCCACTCGCGGCGATCGGCAGGGACATCCGGCCGGCTCCCGCCGCGAGCTCCAGGACCGGGCCCGGCGGTGCCGATCGCAGCAGGGCCAGGATCTCGCGCAGCTCACTGTCGTCCCCGAGAGTGATGTCGTGGTACATCGCCGAGCCGATCTCGTCGTAAAGATCGCAGTGCTGGACGTTCTCGCCGAGAGCAGCGACGGCGGCGCCGACGTGGACGGTGGTGCTCATGCCGCCAGCTCCATTCCGGTGCCGAACCCCCGGGCGCCGAGAGCGGTGACGAGCCGGGCCCCGTCGGGGTCGCCGGAGCCGTCGAGCTGGCGTTCCAGAGCGGTGGCCGAGGCCAGGTCCAGAGGCACGATCCGGCCCTGGACCGGGTCGACGACCAGGGCGCCGTCGGCGGTCCGGACGATCACCGGCCGCTGTGCGGTCGCGGTGCCGTCGTCGAGGGGGATCCGGGGGTCGAGGCGAAGGCCGAAACCGGACACTGCTTCGACCTCGGCGCCGCAGGCCCGGGCCGCTCGCACGGCCGTGACCACGGCGAGATAGCGCGTCAGGTAGGGGATGTCGCGGTGGATCTGCTCGAGGTCCGCGTCGTCGACGACCGCTCGCAGGGCCGTCTCGGCCCCTGCCCCGGACTCGGCGAGGTGGGTGAGGGTGTCGGCCGAGAGGGTGTCGAGGGTGGCCACCGGCGACCCCGTGGGCGACACCGTCACCGTGCCGTCTGCTCGTACGTGGATGCGGTGGCTGCGGTTGCGCGCTCCGGGCCGGCCCAGGGCCGGGCCGTCGGCCAGGTACACCAGCGGACTGGTGGCCACTCGCGGCAGGCGGCCGAGGTCCCGGGCGGCGACCGCGTCAGCGCCGAGCGCGAGGAGGTCTTCCGGGCCGCAGATCCGCAGCAGGGTCGGGCCGTGCACGGCGAGGAAGCCGCTCACTGCGTACGACTGGACCTCCATCACGAAGGAGTCGTCGAGCCACAGCTGGTCGCCCGGCGTCCCGAGGCCGCCCTGGTAATTCACCAGCGTCGGTGCGGCCGACGGGGCGGAATCCGGCAGGAAGACCACGGATTCGGGGCCGACGATGCCGCGACGGGTCAGCGTCTGCAGGTGGCCGGCGTCCTCGAGGAAGACGCTCAGCCGGCCGCGTCCCTCGCGGGACCGGGTCGTGCCGGTCGTGACCTCAGCGAGGTGGGTCAGGCTGGTCGGGTCGGGCACCGCGTCATCACTCCTTCGTCCTGCTCGGGCGCCTCGCGGCACCGGTGGGCTTTCGAAACTTTCGAGACTGCCTTCCCGACTTGCGGTTTCGGTGGGGCATGGCAGAACAGTACGTAGCGGCCGGGACGGGCGCCTAGGGGCGGCTGTCACTGGGGCGGGGTGAACGACTACAGGTTGTCCGGGTGACAACTGTCAGCCGCCGAGGCCAGGCGGGCTCCGGAGACGGGTGTCCGGGCGTCCCGGAGGGGGTGTCCTGACAGTTGTCATCCCATCGTCCTGACATCGAACACTCGCGGATGTGACAGGAGGGGCCGCAGGATCAGTGCCACGTGCACCGGGGGGTGCACATCAACGGTGCCGATCCGACCCGGGGGGGTCCTGTGAAGTCGTCCCTGAACCAGCGTCTGAAGTCCGCCTACATCCCGTTCACCATGGCCCACAGCCTTTTCTACGACGTCCTGGGCTCCTCGGAGGCCGTCGACAGCAGCCCTCTGCTGATGCCGGAGATGCCGCCGGCCGGCTGGCAACGGGTGGAGTACGGGCCGTGGACGGTCTTCGTCCCACCCGTCTACTCCCTGCCCGAGCAGGGCTGGAAGGTTCACGTCGCCGCTCTGCCGGGCAACGCCCGGCGGGTGGCCGACATCGCGGTGCGGGCCTGCTGGGACCTCGGTGTCCCGGTCAAGACCCTGCGCACCGAACGAACGGTCCTGGCGACCCAGCTCAAGTACGCCGCCCCGGAGAGCAGCGGCAAGGTGGTGACGGCCTACCCGGCCACCCCGGCACTCGCCGAACTGCTGCTCGAGCGCCTGGTGGCCGGTCTGGCCGATGAGCCGGGACCCCGGATCGTGGGTGAGGTCCCGGTCGCTGGTGCGCCGATCTATCTGCGGTACGGCGGTTTCGGTGAGAGCTGGTGCACCGGCGCCGACGGTCGGCTACGCCCGGGATGGACGCGGGCCGGGCGCGCGGTGCTCGACCGGCGTGGGCCGGCCGGGGCGCTGGGAGCCCCGCCGTTGCCCGAACCGCTGCAGCGCTTCCGGGCGGCCGACCTGGAGCCCAAGCTGGAGATCGACGAAGTGGTCGTGCTTCACCGGTCCACCGGCGGCGGGGTCTACCGGGCCCGCTGGCGGGGGCGCTCGACCGTCGTGCTCAAGGAGGCCCGCAGACACGCCGGGCTGGACGTGGCCGGGGTCGACGCCACCGCCCGGCTGCGGCACGAGCACGCGGTGCTGACCCGGCTGGCGGGGACCGGGCTGGTACCCGAGGTGCTCGACCTGATCAGCCTGCGGGACAGCGACTTCCTGGTCCTGGAGTACATCCCCGGCCAGACCCTCAGTGCCGGCCTGACCACGAACCCCGCGATCCGGCCGGATGCGACGGCATCGGAGGAAGCCGCCTACCTGGGGTGGGTGGAGCGGACGGCCGCCCGGCTGCGGGTGATGGCGCAGGTCCTGGCCGATCACGGAGTTGCCCACGGGGACCTGCATCCGGGCAACGTCCTGGAAGGCGACGAACGACTGGTGCTCGTGGATCTGGAATCGGCGAGTCTGGACGGCCGGGCGGTCTCCACCGGTATCACCGCGCTCAACATCCCGGGCGACGCGATCCCCACGCTCGGCAGCGATCTGCGGGCGGTGGAGCTGATCCGGCTGACTCTCCTCGCCCCGCACCTCGACGTCCTCAACTGGCGGCCGGAGCTGGAGCAGGAACTCGAGCAGGCCGCTCTGGCCGACCTGGGGCCCGGCCCGGCCGTGGTCGGACCGGCTCCCGACCGCGCGGCGCTGGTGCGCGGTCTGACCGCGGCTGCCACCGTGCACCGCACCGACCGGCTCCTGCCTGGGGACATCGCCCAGTTCACCACCCCGGGTGGAGGTCTCGGCCTGCTGCACGGGGCGACCGGGGTGTGCCTGGCCCTGCAGGCGACCGGTGCCCTGGTCCCGGAACCGTGGCTCGACTGGATCGTGGCCGCTGCCGGGCGGGAACGGCCGGTCGGGGGGTTGGGGCACGGTCTGGAAGGGGTGGCCCTGGCTCTCGCCCTGCTCGGCCGCCCCGAGCAGGCCCGCACGGTGGCTCGTCGGGCCGCCGCCAACCCCCGCAGTCCGCTGCCCCCGTCCTGGGAGTACGGGCACGCCGGGCGGGCCCTGGCCTTCACCGAGCTGGCCGGTCTGCTGGGGCCCGAGTTCGACGAGCCTGCCCAGCATCACCTGGCCGCAACCACCTTGTCCGTGAGCGCGAGTGGCCCTCGCCCGGGCAGCGGCCTGCTGGACGGCTGGGCGGGAGTCGCGCTCGCGCTGATCGCGATCGCCGACATCTCCGGCGACGACCGGGCTCAGGTCTGTCTGCGCGCCGCGCACCAGGCCGTGCTCAGGGAAGCCGAGAACGCCGTCACGGTCGGGCCCGCGGTACTGATCCAGGGCACCGGGCGGCTCCTGCCCGACCTGGCCCAGGGGAGCGCTGCTCTTGGCCTGGCCGCCGCCGCCCTGCTCAGCCGGCCCGAGGCCGCGGGGCTCGGTACCGCCGAGATCGCCCGGCTCGAGCCGCTCGTTGCGGGAGTGCGGCAGACCTGCCGAACCCCGGCTGCGCCCGGACCTGGCCTCGGTCTCGGGCGCTGTGGCCTGCTCGCCACCCTGCGCAGGCTGGCGGGGGACGACGATGCCGGGGTGGCGCTGCACGAGGGCCGGGTCGGATGGAACGTCATGCCGCTGCCCGGCGGGGATCAGCCGGCGACCGTCCTGCTCGGCCACGCGGGCTACCGGCTCTCCACCGATCTGGCCACCGGCAGTGCTGGGGCGCTGGTCGCCCTCGCGCCGCTGGCCCAGGACGCCTTGCACGCCGTTCTGCGGCTACCCCGCCACCAGAGCCTCACTCCGGCCCTCACCAGCTGGTCTGCATCTCGAGATGACAAACGTCAGGATGCGTGCGTGACGCCGTCCACTAGGTGAGCGACCACCGCTGGACCAGAATTGAGCCAACGGAATCGGAGATGGTCCGCACGGAACGAGGTAGCCATGTCGCTCGACCAGTTGCACTCCCTGGAAATCGAAAAAGACGACAGCGCAGCTTTTCTGGAAGCAATGAGTACGTTCTCGTACTTCTGGTGCTGACGATCTCGGTGGCTCCGCCACCGATCGTGCCCGACCGATCACCCTGCCGGTAGGAACTTGCCATGTCAGCGAACCGCCTCCATCGGTTGACCACTGCGGTCCGACTGCGTGGCGTCCAGGTCGAAACGGACTCCACCGCCGGTCTTTCCGCTCTTCAGGTCCGGGACCTCAGTGTGACGTCCGGGACCCTGGTGGCGGTGCAGGGGAGATCGGCGAACGAGGTCCACACCCTGCTGCTCACCCTGGCCGGACGCGTCGCCCTGGCCGGTGGATCGCTCGAGATCGCCGGCTCCCCGGTCTCCCGCCGCGGGACCGACGCCGTCCGCTCTCCGGAGCCGTGGCGGCGTCGGGTCGGGTTCGTGGATGCCCGGCCGGTCCTGTTCGGGCACCTCAGCGTGGCCGGCAACATCGGGTTGCCGGTGCGGTGGAGCGGGAAACGGCACCCCCGCGAGGAGATCGGCAAGCTCTGCCGCTCGGTCGGCCTGGACGCGGTCAAGGACTGCTGGCCGGCCGAGCTGGACCCGGCCGAGCAGCAACGGGTGGCCATCGCGATGGCGCTGGCGTACGACCCGGACCTGCTCGTGGTCGCGGCCGACCCGGGGTCGGCCGGACTCGACCAGCTCTCCCGGACGCTCGTCGACCTGGTCCGACTCGAGGGGCGCACCATCGTCACCAGTTTGGCCACCCCGATCGTCCAGGCCGGCGCCGACCAGGTCCTCACCCTGCTCGACGGCCGGCCGATCGGAACGAACGCATGACGGCGGCGCCCTGGGGGCGTCGTGCCGCTCCGGCGAGACCGCATCTGATCGCGGCTGTCGTCGCCGGGATCGTCGTCGGACTGACCGCCCCCCTGTTGCTCATCGGCCTGGGCCGGCACACCGACAGCGGGGTGTCGCCGGTCCTTGCCGTCCCGGTCGTCCTGGGGTGGGGCGTGGCTGTCGTCGCCGTCATGAACGTGGTGCTTCCGTGGCGGCGCCTGGTGGTGGCCGGGGTGCGCCGAGACCGCAGCGCTCTCACCGCCGCGCAGGCCACGCGCCCCGAGCAGACCGATTACCACGTCCGCTGGCTGCTCGAGTCGAGCATCTGGGCCCTGGTCCTGTCGTTGCCGACGGTGCTGGTCGCAGTGTCCGTGGTCGCCGCCCTGATGGGCTCGGCGGTGACCCCCCGCCTGCTCGGAGGCGCCTTCGGCGACCTGGTCGGCGTGACCGCGGTCGGCATGTCCACCGCACTCCTGCTGCGGCACCGTCCATCCGCCTGACTTCCCCCGAATGCCATCTACTACCCCACAGGTAGCAAAAGTGACAGAATAGAGTGTCACTGTAAGGGGGGCACTTCGAGGCGTGCAGTCACGCGCGCCGAACCAGTGATGTGCCGTGCGGTGCTATTTGCCGACTGCAATGGGCTCAAGGGGATCGTCTTATGGTGCGGGGGAGTTCTTCGGGGGTGGTCGGGGCGTGGTCTGCAGCCACGCTCATCCTGTTCGTCAGTATCGGCCAGGTCGTCGCCCAGGAGGACTCGACCCTCCTGGTCAAGATCTTCTGTGGCCTGCTCAGCCTGGTCGTCGTCGCCTGCTTCCTGCGGATGCAGTCGCTGCTGGTCAGGGGGAGGCCGGGGCGGCAGCTGCGGACCCTGGCCGGGGCCCAGGTGGTGGCCTCGCTATTGGTCCTGGCGCTCGGGGGCGCCTGGATGACGCTGGCCCTGGCCCTCACCACGGTGTTGCTGCTGACGGCCTGGCCGCAGCGGTTCCTGCTGGTGGCCGGGCTCGGTGCACTGGACGTGGCCGTGATGCTGGGGCGGCACGACGGCACCAGCAACGAGTCCATCCTGGTCATCTGCGTCACCACCGTCGTCATCGCCTTCACCCTCTACTCGATGACCCGGCTCTACGTGGTGCTCGACGAGCTGCGCCGCACCCGGGAGCAGATCGCCCGGGTCCGGGTGGACGAGGAAAGGCTGCGGATCTCCCGGGACCTGCACGACCTGCTCGGCCGCACCCTGGTCTCGGCCTCGCTGCGCAACGAGGCCGCTCTGCGGCTGCTCGACCACGACATCGAGCGCTGCCGCGACCAGCTCACCGCGCTCCGGTCGTCGATCATCGACGGCCAGGCCCGGCTCCGGGCCCTGACCAGCGGGCCGACCCTGATCGGCCTCAACGACGAGCTGGCCAGTGCCCGTGAGCTGTTCGAGCGCCTCGGGCTGCGGGCCGAGGTCGACGCGGTGGTGGTCGACGACCCGGCCATCGACCAGACCCTGGCGGCGGTCGTGCGCGAGGCGGTGACCAACACCCTCAAGCACGGGCAGCCCACCTGGTGCCGCATCGGGGTCCGGCACGAGTCGCTGGCCATCGTGGTCAGCGTGGTCAACGACGGGGTCACCAGCACCGCCCAGGACGGCGGTGCCCACACCGGTCTCGACGACATCCGCGCCCGGGTCGAGTCGCTGGGCGGTGTGCTGACCGCCGGGCCGGTGCCCGGCGGCCAGTTCCGCGTCATCGCACGGGTTCCCCGTGTTCCCGCGCTCACGCCGGACGGCGACGCGGCCCTAGAACTCACCAACAGCCCGGAGACGGCAGCCTCGTGACCCAGGAAACCCTCAGACTTCTCATCGCGGAAGACGTCGAGCTCGTCGCCGAGGCCTTCGAGGCCCTGCTCAGCACCGAGCCGGCCTTCGAGGTCGTCGCCCGGGTCGGCCGCGGTGACCACGTGCTGGCCGCGGTCGAGAAGTACCGGCCGGACATCGCCCTGCTCGACGTGGACATGCCCGGCGCCACCGGGATCGAGGCCACCCGGCTGGTGACCGCCCAGTTCCCGGACTGCAAGGTCATCCTGCTGACGGCCCTGCCCGGCAGCGGCCACCTGCACCAGGCCCTGGCCGCCGGAACCTCGGGCTACCTGGTCAAGGCGACCACCGGGGCCCGGCTCATCGACGCGGTCAAGACCGTCGCGGTCGGGGGCACGGTCATCGACCCCCAGCTGGCGGCCGACGCCCTGCGCAGCGGGCCCAACCCGCTCTCCGAGCGGGAGCAGGAGATCCTGCGCTACGTCGACCAGGGCCTGAACACCCGCACGATCGCGGCCAAGCTGTTCCTCTCCCACGGAACAGTCCGCAACTACCTCTCCTCCACCATGACCAAGCTCGACGCCTCGTCGCGGGTCGAGGCGGTGCGCACCGCCCGGCACCGCGGCTGGTTCTGAGCTACGCGCTCGTGACATGGGCGCTCGTTGCGACACGGGCTGTTCCGATGATTCGCCCGGTACCAGCCCGGCGCGGACAAGCTGCTTGCCTACTCCCGTAGCGTCGGAGCATGAATGCCTGGAGCCGCAATATTGGCGAAGCGGCTGCCAAGCGTTTGGTGCAATCAGGGGCGGCAGAAATACAGGATGGGCTGACCGATGCCGAGTTCGCGCGTATAGAGCGACACTTTGGCTTCAAGTTCGCCGATGACCACCGCTCCTTCCTGGCCGCGGGCCTGCCGGTCCGGGAGGGGCTCGATGAGCGTACGAGTCAGGCGAGCTGGGGGTGGCCCGCCTGACGCGATCTCGGGTCAAAGACGCTGCACAGGCAAATCAACTGGCCGAAAGACAGCATTCGCCGACACCTCGCTGAGGGGAACTGGCCCAGTGGGTGGGGTAAGCGCCCGAAGAGCGAAGATTCGAGGGTGGCGAAGGCAGAGCGACTACTGGCAGAGGTACCGACGTTAGTGCCTGTGTATGCCCATCGATACCTGCCCGCCGGATCAGGCACGAGCGGGCACTCTGTCCTGTCGGTTCACTGGCTGTCCGACACCGTCGTGTACGGGATTGACCTGGAGGACTACGTGGTGCGGGAGTTCCAGGAGCCGTCAGAGGTGGTCCCCTTCTGGCGTGACTGGCTCTGACCGGTGGTGCCCCCGAGAGGATTCGAACCTCCGACACAAGGTTTAGGAAACCTCTGCTCTATCCTCTGAGCTACGGGGGCGGGCCGCAGTAGCCTATCGCAGCCCCGCGGCCCCATCCGCCGTCCGGGTGGCGGCGGCCTGGTGACAGCTGTTTCCCCAGGTCAGGTTCTGGAGCACAATCGGTGTATGCCAACGTCCGGGGAACGTTCCAAGTACGCGGTGAGCCTGGCCGAGCTGGAGAGCTCCGCCCATGTGCCGCTCGAGCAGCAGGTGGCCGAGCAGGTCGCCACCCATGCCGAGCCGGCCATCAGTGAGTACGACAACCAGGTGGCGCGGCTGCTGAGCATCCAGCACGCGGGGTAGCTACTGGCCCAGGAGGCTGAGGGCGGCGCGCACGGTGGGCTCGGAGGGGAAGTGCCCGGGCTCGGCCTGTTCGTGCAGCACTGCGCCGGGGATGTGGGCCGCGACGATCTCCGCGGCGGCGAAGGGCACCTGGTCGTCGGCGAGGGAGTGCCAGAGGGTGACTGGGGTGCTCAGGGTCCGGAGGTCGAAGCCCCAGTCGCGTTGCTGCAGCACCCACTCGCGGGCGGGGCCGGCGGCCTCGTGGGCGATCGAATCCGTCAAAGGACGGCGCAGCGGGTGTTCGGGGGGCATCTGGGCCAGACCTACGGTCAGGTTTTCGAACCACTGCTTACGGACGTCGGTCTCGGGCATTTGCGCATAGGTCTCGAAGGTGCGTTGGGCCTCTTCGGGATAGTGGGCGCGGGTCTCGGGTTCGTTCACCATGCCCACCCCGGCCAGGACGGCCACCCGATCCAGGCGGTCAGGTAGGGCGGCGGCGAGGGCGTAGCAGTAAGGGGCGCCGCTGGAGATACCCAGGGCGCTGAACCGGGGTAGGCCGAGATTGTCCGCTAGGGGCGCGAGCAGGGCGGCCCAGTCGGCGATCGATTGCATGGCCACGGGGGTGGACTGGCCGTAGCCGGGCCGGGCGACGGTGATGAGTGAAACCCCGGCGTCGGTGGCCAGTTCGCCCCACTGCGGCGCAATCCCCGCTGAGCCGAGCATTCCGTGATGCACGAAGACCGGCCTGCCCTCCGGATCGCCGTGCCGTTCGTATTCCATGGTCACGTCGGCGTTGGTGAACAGCGGCATGCGGTGGTCCTCTCGGTTCGCCGGGGCGCACCAACTTAGCCCACGCTTCCGAAACCGGCCCGCTGCCGTGATTTACGGTCACACCTATGGACGGGTGGCGAGGGTCGGGCGGTATGGTGCCGGGAGCGAAGGTCCCGAGTGAGACAGCGAAGTCGCCCAGCCGGTGGGCCTGGCCGCCGTCGTCGCCCACACCGCCCGGAGACTTGCCATGACCTTTCTGAATCAGGCCGAGCGGATCGCGCCGGAGCTGATCGCGCTGCGCCGCACCCTGCACGCCGAGCCCGAGCTGATGCTGGACCTGCCCAGGACCCAGGCCACCGTGCTGACTGCCCTGGAGGGCCTGGACCTGGAGATCACCACCGGCCGGGGACTCAGCTCGGTGGTGGCGGTGCTGCGGGGTGGTCGGCCGGGGCCGGCGGTGCTGTTGCGCGGCGACATGGATGCTCTGCCGATCCGGGAGGCGAACGGTCTGGAGTTCGCCGCTACCAACGGCCGCATGCATGCTTGCGGGCACGACCTGCACACGGCCGGTCTGGTCGGGGCGGCGCGGCTGCTGCACGAGCGGCGCGAAGAGTTGCCGGGCAGCGTGGTGTTCATGTTCCAGCCCGGTGAGGAAGGGGCCGGCGGGGCGCGGATCATGCTGGAAGAGGGCTTGCTGGAGGAGCAGCCGGTGGCCGCCTATGCGGTGCACGTCGACTGCGGCGAGGCACTGGGTGTCTGGAGTACCCGGCCCGGCCCGCTGATGGCGAGCTCCAGCGTGATGTACCTGAGGCTGAGCGGCACCGGAGGGCACGCGGCCATGCCGCACGGCGGGGTCGACCCGGTGCCGGTGGCGGCCGAGATGATCCTGGCCATCCAGGCTTTCGTCACCCGGCGGATCCCCGTGCAGGATCCGGCGGTGATCTCGGTGACCAGGCTGGCCAGCAATTCGTTGGCACGCAATGTCATTCCGGGGGAGATCGAGATCGACCTCAACATTCGGACGCTCTCCCCGCAGACGCTGTCCTACGTGCGCACCGAGCTGCCGGCCATGCTCACCGCGCTGGCGGCCGTGCACCGCTGCTCGCTGGAGGCCGAGTTCGTGGGCAACTACCCGGTCACCGTCAACGATCCGGCCGAGACGGCTCAGGTGCTCGAGTGGCTGGGCGACCTGCACGGCCCCGGTCAGGTGGAGCTGCTCGACACACCGGGCATGGCCTCGGAGGACTTCTCGTACGTGCTCGAAAAGGTTCCCGGAGCGATGGTCTTCCTCGGAGTCCGGCCGCCACAAACGTCTGTAAACGAGCCGCCCGCAATGCATTCGGCCACTGCCGTGTTCGACGACTCGCTGCTCGGGCAGCAGGCCGCGACGCTGGCCGAGCTGGCCTGGCGTCGCCTGCGCAAGGCATCGCACCCCGTCTAGAGCGGAAAGGTCAAGGGGGAGTGCAGCAGGAAGACCGGTTTGCCAGAATTTCCGCTGTCTACCTACGCTTTGAGTGCGCAAGGTCCCGTGGTCCGCCGGCTGGGCAGACGAAGGAGTCACCAGATGCAGCGCTCGACATTCCCCCGGCGACCCCGGTCGCGCCTGGCCCTGCTCGCCGTCGCCACCGCGGTCGGGGTGGCCCTGGCGGCCTGCGGCGGCCCGGCCTCGTCCGACAGCAGCGCCGACACCGGCACCCTCACCGCCGTGATCGGCTACGGCAACAACCAGAGCTGGGACCCGACCCAGACCGCCTCGGCGTTCTCGATGGCCGCCTTCACCAACGTCTACGAGCCGCTGGTCAGTGGTGACCCGATCACCCGGGAACCGCAGGCCGGCCTGGCCGCCGTGCCCACCGAGGTCGACGGCGAGACGATCACCTTCGAACTGCGCGAAGGCGCGAAATGGTCCGACGGGCAACCGGTGACGGCCGAGGACGTGGTGTTCACCTACGACCGCATCCTCGACCCGGAAGAGAACGTGCAGTTGCGGGCCTTCTTCTCCGGCTGGCTCGAGAAGGTGGTGGCCAGCGGCGACAACGCCGTCGAGTTCCAGCTCAAGCAGCCCTTCCAGTACGCCCTCGACCGGGTGCAGACCGCGATGATCGTGCCCAAGCACGTCTTCGACGGGAAGTGGGAAGACGCGGCCGGCGGCAAGACGCTCGGCTCCGGGCCCTACAAGATCACCGAGCAGGCCGCCCTCGACCACACCACCTTCGTCAAGAACGACCAGTACAACGGTGAACACCCGGCCCAGTACGACACCATGGTCTGGCGATCCATCGTCGACGCGGCGCCGCGGGTGGCCGCCATCTCCGGCGCCCGGCCGCAGGCGCAGATCGCCGACAACATTCCGCCGGCGAACATCGAGCAGCTGCGCAAAGACGGCCGTGAGGTCGAGGCGGTGCAGGGGCAGAACAACGTCTTCCTGATGTTCAACACCACCAAGAAGCCGTTCGACGACAAGCGGGTCCGGCAGGCCCTGCACTACGCGATCGACAAGGAGAAGGTGGTCCAGGTCGCCCTGAAGGGCGAGGGGGTGGGCGCCGACAGCTATCTCAACCCCGAGCTCGAGGCCTACCAGAAGGCCGCCACCGACTTCGCCTACGACCCTGACAAGGCCAAGCAGCTGCTGCAGGAGGCCGGGGTCAGCAACCTCAGCATCACCCTGGGCTCCACCAACACCTCTCTGGTGGCCGACACGATCAACGTGATCAAGGAGGGCTGGGACGCGATCGGCGTGAACACCACGCTGAACCCGCAGGACACCAAGGCCCTGTTCTCCAAGCTCGACGGCGGTGAGGACTACCAGGTGGTGGCCGCCTCGGGCAATCCCCAGCAGTTCGGCAACGACCCCGACCTGGTGCAGCGCTTCTACTACAGCCCCGAGTCGCTCTGGTCGTCCACCTACGCCAAGTTCTCCGGGCCCGAGGCCGACGCGCTCTACGAGCAGATGGACAAGGCGGCCTACGCCCCCGACGCGGCCACCGCCAAGACCGAGAACAAGAAGGTGCTCGACGCGATCGCCGACCAGGCCGTGCTCTTCCCGGTGGTGTTCACCCGGCTGGTCACCGCCTGGGTGCCCGACCGGCTGGAAGGCATCCAGCCGCAGGGCTACCCGGGCATCAACGTGATACGCGCGCAGCGGGTCGACCAGCAGTGACCGTGGTGGCGCGGATGCTGCTGAGGCGTCTGCTGCTCTTCGTCCCGCTCGTGCTCGGCGTGGTGCTGTTCGTCTTCGTGGTGATGCGCTTCGCCCCCACCGATCCGGCCTTGGCCGCGTTCGAGGGCGGCAGCGCCACGTCCGCCCAGCTCGAGGCGTTCCGTGAGGCGAACGGTCTGAACGACCCCCTGCCGGTGCGATACGTGCGGTTCGTGGCCGACCTGGCCCAGGGCGACTTTGGCACCTCGCTGATCACCCGGCAGCCGGTGCTCGACACGATCCGCACCGCGCTGCCGCTGACCGTGCAGCTCACCGCGCTCGGCATTGCGATCGCGCTCACCGTGGCCACCCTGCTCGGGGTCACCGCCGCGGTGTTCCGCGACCGCTGGCCCGACCAGCTGATCCGGCTGGTCAGCCTGATCGGGGTGGCCGCCCCGCCGTTCTGGGTGGCGTTGCTGCTGATCCAGTGGCTCGCGGTGGGGCGCGGCATCTTTCCCACCGGGGGCTACGTGAATCCGTCGGAAGGCGTCGGGCCCTGGCTCAATTCCCTGGCCCTGCCCGCCTTCTCGCTGGCCCTGCCGGTAGCGGCGCAGATGACGAGGATCATCCGCACGTCGGTGGTGGAGGAACTGGACAAGGACTACGTGCGCACCGCGCGGGGTCTGGGGCTGCCTCCGCTGGTCGTGGTCGGGCGCAACGTGCTGCGCAACGCCCTGGTGAACCCGCTGACCGTGCTGGGTCTGCGGATCGGCTACATGCTCGGCGGTGCGGTGGTGATCGAGACCATGTTCGCCCTGCCGGGCATGGGGCAGAACATGATCCAGGCGGTCGGCGACGGTGACATCGCCAAGGTCCAGGGCTTCGTGCTGACCATCGCGATCGGTTTCCTGGTGGTCAATCTGGTGGTCGACGTGCTCTACCTGATCGCCAATCCCCGCCTGCGGACGGCGTCATGAGGCCGAAACTGCTCGACCTGGCCCGGCCGGGCATCCGCTTCCAGCGCCTGAACTGGGCTTCCTACCTGGCCCTGGGGGTGATCGTCACCCTGGCCCTGGTCGCGCTGCTGGCCCCGCTGATCGCCCCGCACGAGCCGAACGCGATCAGCTCCGACACCGGCGGCCCCTCGTCGGAGCACTGGCTCGGGGTCGACGACAACGGCCGCGACGTGTTCACCCGGCTGCTCTACGGTACCCGCTGGTCGCTGGCCATCGGGCTGCTCGCCACCGCCTTCGCCCTGCTCTGCGGGGCGGTGCTGGGCGCCTTCACGGCCACCGCCGGCAAACGGGTCGACGAGCTGGTCATGCGGGTGCTCGACGTGGTCATGGCCTTTCCGGGGATCGCGCTCGCCGCCGTGCTGGTGGCGGTGTTCGGCCGGGACATCCCGGTGCTGATCCTGGCCATCGGCTTCCTCTACGTGCCGCAGGTGACGCGGGTGGTGCGAGCGAATGTGCTGGCGCAGTACGCGGAAGACTACGTGGCGGCCGAGAAGACCATCGGGGCAAGGCGTTTCTACACGCTCACCCGGCACGTGGCGGTGAACTGCGCAGCGCCGGTGCTGGTGTTCTGCACGATCCTGGTGGCCGATGCGATCGTGTTCGAGAGCTCGCTGTCGTTCATCGGTGCGGGCATCCAGCCGCCCGACCCGTCCTGGGGTTCGGTGCTGGCCGACGGAAAAGACCTGGTGCTGATCGGCGGCTGGTGGGCCACCTTCTTCCCGGGCCTGCTCATCCTGATCACCGTGCTGGCGCTGAACGTGCTGGCCGAAGGGGTGTCCGACGCCTGGGCGGCGCCCTCGGCCAAACCGCAGGCCCAGCAGGCGGCCGCGCGCGAACTGGCCCGGGCCGCCTCGGAGAACCAGCCGCCGGTGCTTCCCGAGGCGCAGTTGCGCGAGGTCGGGGCCCGGCTGAACGAGCGCCGCCGTGACCTCGAAGGGGCCCCGGTGGTGCTCGACGTGCGGCACCTCTCGGTCAGCTTTCCCCAGCGTCATCGGGGAAACGCAGTGGTGCAGGACATCTCGTTCTCGGTGCGGGCCGGTGAGGTGCTCGGGCTGATCGGCGAGTCCGGTTGCGGCAAGTCGCTCACCGCGCTGGCCGTGATGGGTCTGCAGCCGCCCGGCGCGGTGCTCGGCGGAGAGGTCGAGTTCGAGGGCCGCGACCTGCTCGGCATGTCGGCCAAGCAGCGCCGGCAGCTGATGGGCAGTCAGATCGCGATGATCTACCAGGACGCGCTGTCGTCCCTGAACCCCGCGCTGACCGTGAAGAGCCAGCTCAAGCAGGTCACCCGGCGCGGCGGCCGGCGCACTCCGGAAGAACTGCTGCAGCTGGTCGGTCTCGATCCCGGGCGCACCCTGCGCTCGTACCCGCACGAACTGTCCGGCGGGCAGCGCCAGCGGGTGCTCATCGCCCTGGCCCTCGCCCGCGACCCCAAGCTGATCATCGCCGACGAGCCCACCACCGCCCTCGACGTCACGGTCCAGGCCCAGGTGATGGAGCTGCTGCTCACCCTGCAGGCGGAACTCGGGTTCGCGCTGGTGCTGGTCTCGCACGACCTGGCCCTGATCGCCGAGCTCACCGATCGCGTGGTGGTGATGTACGCCGGGCAGGTGGCCGAGACCGGGCGCACCGCCGAGCTGATCGCCTCGTCGCGGCACCACTACACCCGCGGCCTCCTGGCCAGCGTGGTCTCGATCGAGCAGCAGGAACAGGTACTGGCCCAGATCAAGGGTGTGGTGCCGGCCCCGGCGCACTTCAACCAGGGCTGTCGCTTCGCCGACCGTTGCCCGGCGGCGCACGACGACGTCTGCCCGCTGCGTCTGCCCCCGGTCGAGGGCGACGACGATCATCTGGTCGCCTGTCACTACCCGGTGGGGGCGCGGTCATGACCGAACTGATGCAACTGCAGGATGTCTCGGTGATTCACCGGATCCGTGGGCGCGGCCTCCTCGGCAGTGCTGCGGTGTACGCGCTCACCGAGGCCAGTCTCACCATCCGCTCCGGCGAGACGGTCGGTGTGGTGGGTGAATCCGGTTGTGGCAAGACAACTCTGGCCCGGGTCCTGGTCGGTCTGCAGAAACCCACCAGCGGCGAGGTCAGCTTTCAGGGGCAGTCGCTGTGGTCGATGTCGGCCGCCGGCCGGCGTAAGACGTTCGGAGCCCGCATCGGCACCGTCTTCCAGGATCCGTCCACCGCGCTGAACCGCCGGCTCAGCGTGCAGCGCATCATCGCCGACCCGCTCGTCGTGCACCGCCGCGGTGACCGCGCCACCCGCGCCACCCGCGTCCGTCAATTGATGGATCTGGTCGGACTACCGGCAGCCGTGGCCGACGCCGTGCCCGCACAGCTCTCCGGCGGTCAGCGGCAGCGCGTGGCGATCGCGCGGGCGCTGGCGCTGGAACCGGATCTTCTGGTGGCCGACGAGCCGACCTCGGCGCTGGACGTGTCGGTGCGGGCGCAGATCCTGAACCTGCTCATGCGCCTGCAGTCCGAACTGGGCCTGGCCATGGTCTTCGTCTCCCACGACATCCAGACCGTGCGCCGGATGTCCGACCGAATCATCACCATGTACCTCGGCCGGATCGCCGAGGAGGCGCCGGCCGGAGCAGTGGAAGAGGTCGCCCGCCACCCCTACACGCACGCGCTCTTCTCTGCGACTCCCCGCCTGCTCACCGGCGCCCGCCCGATTCCGTTGACCGGACGCGTCCCCTCGGCCACGAATCCCCCGTCGGGCTGCAACTTCCGCACCCGCTGCTGGCGGGCCACCGATGAGTGCGCGGCTCAGCTTCCCGCGCTGTCCGTAGAAGAATTGAGGACGGGGGAGGTGCGGTACCGCTGTATCCATCCGATTCGGGAGGCCTCGGATCTGGTTCAGAGCGAAAAGGGGTGAGCGCTTCGATCAGCTGTTGGCTATCTGCTCGAACCGTTCCTGCAGAGCATCGCCGCTCAGGCCGTGCATCAGACAGAGGATGAGCAGGATGCGCGCCTTCACCCCGGTCAGGTGCCCGCCCCAGATCAGGCCCCGGCCAAGCAGGTCGATCTCACCGCCGCGGTAGCCATAGGTACGGCGCAGCGTCGGTCCGGCTCCGGCGCGGCTGCACAGCACCACGGGCAGAGGGCAGGCCTCTACCGCCGGAATCGCCCGCGCGGCCACGTGCCCGCCGCCCATCCCCTCCAGAACGACCCCGGCGTAACCGAATCTGGCCAGTTCAGGCAGCAGCCGAAGATCGTCGTCCACCCCCGTACTGATGAGAGCTACTTGGGGGGCATCGACGTCCAAAGGCACTTTGAGGGTCGGCGCCCGGCCCGCCGACAACTGCAGGTGCACATCGCCCTCGCGAACCAGACCGAGCGCGCCCCACGGCGAGGCGGTGAAGGCGTCGGCGTGCACCGCGCTGTCCTTACGCACGGTGCGCCCGCTGAAGATCCGGTCGGCGAACACCACCAGCACTCCGGAGGCCAGCGGCGACGAGGCGACGTTGACCGCGGCGATCAGGTTCGCCGCGCCGTCGGCCCCGGGGGTGTCCCGGTCGCGCATCGCCCCGGTGACCACCACCGGGCGCTGCTCACCGGCTCCCAGCACATCGAGGAAGAAGGCCGTCTCCTCCAGCGTGTCGGTGCCCTGCGAGACTACGATCCCGGCCACGTCGCGGGCCTCGGCAATGCGCTCCAGCAGGGCGAACAGGTCGGCGAAGCCCAGCGAGGGCGAGGGCAGCAGCCGCAGCTCGTGCGGGATCACCTGCACGTGGGGCAGGTAGGGGGCGAGCTGCCCGGCCAGCTCGTCGGCGCCGCTGCGGGGAATCACACCGGGCGTCCCGCCCTCGCCGGATGAGCTGATCGTGCCGCCCAGGGTGATCAGCAGGACTTTGGTCATGGGCGGCAATGTGGCGCGTGGAGGTGGGCCGCGTCGAATTGAACACGCTGCGCTGAGATTGCTGCACGCTGGGGTGATGGCGGGAGAGGCGCAGAGGCTGGCGGGGTTGGTGAGAGCTCGGCTCGAGTCGGTCGGCGAACGTTCGTTCGTTGTGGCGATCGATGGACGTTCGGGAGCCGGGAAGTCGACGCTCGCCGGTGCGGTGGCCGAGTTGCTCGAAGACTGCCTGGTCATCGACGGCGACGACTTCTACGCCGGCGGCGCCCAGGAAGAGTGGGACCAGCGCACCCCGGCCGAGAAGGTTGCCCAGGTCATCGACTGGTCGCGCCAGCAGGCGGTGCTGAGGACGCTGCGGGCCGGGGAACGCGCGGAATGGTTCGGCTACGACTGGGACGCCTTCGACGGACGGTTGCGGCTGGATCCGACGGTCCTGGAACCGGCGCGGGTGGTGATCCTGGAAGGGGCCTACAGCGCTCGGCCGGAACTGGCCGACCTGGTGGACCTGCGGGTGCTGGTCGAGGCCGACCTGACCGTTCGGCGACAACGGCTGCGGGCCCGGGACGGTGCCGACTGGCACGACGCCTGGTTCACCCGCTGGGACGAGGCGGAACGGTACTACTTCGGCCGGGTGGTGACCAGGAATGGATTCGATGCGGTTCTCCGCACCTGAGCTGACGTCAGCTGAACATCGGCGAGCACCACTGGATGCACCTGATGGCACTGAAGTTACTTGATACTGGGCCGCTTTCGCGCGCTGCGGAAAGCGCATGAGCGCTGCACCGCAGCCCGGTCGTCCGTTGCCAGCGGCCCTCCGGCGCGTGAAAATCTTGAGAGCGCTGAGGCGTACGGAGCGGCGGGAACATCGGCGAAACGCGGCTCCGTGACATTGGCTTCTGTCTTACGGGGTGCGGCGGTGCTGATTCAGGATGTCGAGTTCATCGGATCGAGGCAGGGTTTCACATCTCCCGGGGCGCCCGGGCGCACGGTCGAGGTGGTGCAGTTGCACGAGCCCGACTGGCTGACCTTGCGCGAGGCCCGGCTGGCGGCCCTGCGGTCGTCGCCCGATGCCTTCTGCGGCAACTACGCCACCGAGCGGCTGGTGCGCCGCCGGGTCTGGCGCCGCCGCCTGCGCACCGGCACCTGGACGGTGGCCAGGGCCGACGGGCAGATCGTGGGCCTGGCCGGGATGCTGCACGAGCCCGATCCGGTCGGCGGGCCGGACGCGCCGTTCGGCACCCGCTGCATCGAGTCGGTGTGGGTGCACCCCGACTACCGCGGCTACGGGGTGCTGAAGCACCTGCTGGCCTCGGTGGAGGAGAACGCCCTGCGCCAGGGGGTCGGGGTGTTCGTGCTCTGGGTGCTGGAGTCGAACACGGTGGCGGCCGAGGTGTACCGGCGGCTGGGCTACCGGCACACCGGCATTGCCCAGCCGATCAGTGTGCGGCGGCGGTGGGACGTGGAGAACCGGTTGATGAAGAGCCTGCTCTGAGCGTCCGCCCGGAGTCGTGCAGGCTCATCCGACGTCGCCCGGAGACCATTCGAAAAGTCGCGCGCTCTCGTTCCGGAAATCCGGGGCGAGAGGGTAGCGGGCGACGATGTCTACGCGCATGAGCAGGCAAAAGTCGCCCGAAGGAAACCTTTGCGCAAGGAACTCCTCGTTGCCGGCCCGGATGGTCTCGTCGGTCACGGCCAATGCGGCCGCCAAGACCCCCCGGCTGTGGATGCCGTTGAGCATCGTCAAGGTCCGGTTGGAATTGAACGGGTTGCGTACGCGGGCGATCATCGCGACGTCCTCGATGACCTCTCCGGACTCCTCGTCGAACTGGGGAAAGAAGATCTTGTCCTGATCGTTGACCCGGAACACGGCCCCGGTCTTCACGTCCTCGTGCTCGATCTGGGAAACCGGGAAATTATTGATCTTGGAGTAGATCTGGCGGGTGGTCTTACTCCAGCCAATACCGCCGATGAGGATCAGGTGGTTCTGCAGGTCTCCTCGAGCGAAGTTGCCCGGGACTCGGTAGAACACCTTGCGGTCCGGGTTCAGGGCGCGCAGGTGACCGAAAGTCTCGATCAGGGCGTCCGGATCGGCGTACCGGTGCAGTCGGGCGTAGTTGGGTGAGGCTGGGTCGGCTAGTGCTCCCTGGACTTCGCCGGGGGCCTCGGGGCAGACGATGACAATGTCGCCCTCGTCGAACTGCAGCAGGGTTCGCTGTAATGGTGAATCGTCTTCGCCGGCCTGCAGAAGATTGAGCAATTCGTCGTGCAGCGTCCGATATCGATCAAGGTCATCGGCATCTTCCGCCAGTTCGGCCTGGCTCAGAGGCCTGAGGACAGGGCCAATGAAAGCTCGGTCAGTGGCGAACAAACGGGCGTACGCGTCAAGTCGTTCGGCGGTCGGAGTCTTGCGGTCCGACTCCCAGTGACTCAGGGTCGGGGCCGATACCTTGCGTTCCGTGGTGAAAGCCCTGGCCAGAGCTTCTTGCGTGAGCCCGGGCCGACTTGCCCGCAGATCGCTCAACCGGCGAGCAAGGGCGCTTGGCTGGAACTGGAATGCCTCAGTCATCTGGCGTCCGCCTTCGGGGTGCTGGGCAGGTGGAGGACCGTCGTGGGTGCCTCACTCGTCATTGTGGGTGATCGGGGCATGTCCGCCACCTTGATTCCGGAAGAAACGTGTCTGTCAGCGTCCCGCAACGACCGGGGGTAATCTGGCGCCAGCAGCCATGCAGACACCGCAGAGGCACAGTGCAGCTTGGGGACGGCGCGCGAGATGACTACAGGTGAGCGGCAGCATTCGCTCTATGGCTGCGCCGCTACGAAGGATGAGCCCCGGCCGTCCTTGGAACCGCGAATTCTGGGGCCGAGCGACTGGCGGGATCTGCGGAAGTTGCGGCTGCGCGCGCTGAAAGACTCACCACACGGGTTTGCACACAGTTTGCAGCAGGAACGCAGGTACCGCCCGAAGCGCTGGCGTCGGCTGCTGACCGAATCGACCTGGGTCGAGGTCCGGATGGTCAAGACCGGGAAGCCGGTGGGCATCGCCTGTCTTCGGGGCGAGTCGCCCGATCACGTCGGCGTCGATCCCAGCAGCGAGGTCCGCTACGTAGAGGGGGTCTGGGTCGACCGGGGCATTCGTGGTCGTGGCTCAGGAGCGGTGCGGCTGCTGATGGAACAGGTGGAGAAGCTCGCCCGCGAGCAGGACATCCAGAAACTGCTGCTGTGGGTGTTCGAGGAGAATGAGCACGCTCGGGACGTCTATGCGGCGCTCGAGTTCACGCCGACCAAGGACTGGGATCCCGAGGGAGACACCAGCCCGATCAAAGTCGGCTCGACCTGGCGTGTCGAGCGGCGCATGGGCAAGTGCCTGGTCTGAGACACCGCGGGCTGAGTCGCCCGTAGTCCGAGAAGCTGCAGGGCAGCGGTGAGGGTGCGCTCTTCGTCCAGGCGCTGCGTACGTTGCGCCCAGTAGTGCAGATCTTTCCGCCAAGCCTTGATGAAGTCGACGCACAGCCTTGGATGCAGACGGGCCAGCTGGTCGGCGGAGGCATGCAGGGAGATCAGAGCCGCGTCCCGGTCGGGGTCGGCACAATCGGTGAGTTGGACAGCGGTCTCGTCCAGGTCCTGACGCCGAGCCCGGATGAACTGCTTCCAGTACCGGGCATCGGCCGCAGCGAGCCGGTCAACGAACGCGAGTTCGCTGCCCTGGGTCTCGAACAGGGCGTAGAGCCCTTCGGCCAGGAGGTCCCCGAACTCCTCGGTGCGGGCCCGGTGCGGGTCCGCGTACGGGTGGTAGGGGGCCTGGCCCGCCTCGCCGACGACGCCGAGCTCCCGGTTGGCCGCCTGCTGGGCGAAGAAGAACCAGTCCTCGTTGTAGATGTCGGGGAAGAACGGAAGCGGCTGGTCCGAGCAGTTGACCCCGAGCGCGCCCCCGGTGACGAAGTTGTCCTGGGCCCGGCCGGCCAGACGGCGGGCGTGACAGACCACGGAATTGTCCGGGAACGACTTGCAGACCAGACCGGCCACCTGCCGGGTGTCCAGTTCCGTGGCGATCCGCCCGACGACGGCCGGGTCCAGGCCGGACATGTCCGAGAGCGGATCGATGTCGTCGTCCAGGAAAAGGACCTTGCTCCAACCGCGTAGCCGGGCCAGCAGAAGCCCCACGTTGCGCTTGAGACTGAGATCGCTGCTACGGCCTGCGCTGGCCAGGCGGAAACGCTGAACGCCGGTTCGCCGCGGCAGGAGCGGATGCTGGTAGCCGGTCGGAATGTCGACGGCGACCACGTGACCGGCTGCGAACCGGGTGGCGAGGGCGACTACTTCGTCAGCGTGCGTACCGAGACTGCACAACACCACGAGCTGGACGTCGAGGTGGGCCGAGAGCCGGATGGCGCTGCGGAGTGCAAGGGCCCCTCGAGAGGCCGGCACGATGATCGCGTTCAGCGGGGCTGAGGCCGTTTCGGGCCAATCGAAGTCGATGTGGGTGGGGCCGGGGTCGAGCAGCTTCACATGGGACGGCCGCTGCTGCACCTCGGCCGGCGTCACTGCTCACTCTCTTCTTGGGACCATGCGAACAACCTGGCCCGGTCGTTCTTGAAGTCGGGCGCGATGACTTTTCCCTGAATCACCGGTACCCGCATAAGAAGGGCGAAGTTGCCTTCGGGGAACCGCTCCGCAAGGTACTCCTGATTGCCGGCGCGGATGGTCTCGTCGGTGACGGCCAGCGCGGCGCCCAGCACGCCTCGGCTGTGTATGCCGTTGAGGATGGTCAGCGTGCGGTTGCTGTTAAACGGGTTGGCGACCCGGGCGATCAGAGCGACGTCCTCGATCAGCTCGTTCGTCTGCTCGTCGGCGACCGGGAAGAACACCTTCTCGTCGGACGTGACCGACTTGGCCAGCCGGAACACCTCACCGGTGGTGAGGTCGGGATGCTCGATTTGCTCGACCGGGAGATCGAGCATCGACAGCAGTCGCCGGGTCGTGCGGCTCCAGCCGATGCCCCCGAGCAGGACCAGATGGTTCTGGATCTCGCTGCGGCTGACGCTGTCGGACGTACGGTAGAAGACCTTCCGGCTCGGGTTCAGGGCCCGGATGTGGCCGAACACCTCGATCAGAGCGTCGGTATCGGCGAACTGATGGAGAAGGGTGTAGTTCGGCGAGTCGTCGGCGGCCAGGGGGCCACGGGCGTCCGCGGGGGCGTCGGGGCAGACAATGACAATGTCACCGTCGTCGTAGTCGAGCAGAATCCGCTGACGGGGGCCCTCTTCTTCCGGTTCCGGCTCGTCGGCCTGCAGCAGTTCGACCAGTTCTGCGTGCAGGCGCTCGTACTCGGTCCAGACGTCCGGGACGGCCCTCAGCTCGGAGGCCGAGGGAAGGCGTGCCTTGCGGCCGTCGAAGGAAGCCGTAGTGGCGAAGAAGCGCGCGTAGGCCTCGAGGCGGGCAGCGGTCGGGGCCTTCGGATTGTTGACCGACTCCCAGGAACTCAGGGTGGCGGATGCGACCGGCTTGTCGGTGCCCAGGGCGGAAGCCAGCAAAGTCTGGGTGAGTCCGGGGCGGTTCTCCCGAAGCTCCTTCAGCCGGTGCGCCAGACGCCGTGCGTTGCCGGATGCTGCGGGCATGCCCAACCCCCTCCAGGTCAGCAGCGCCGAAAGCGGGCCGAATGGTGCTTTGCTCGCCAACCGGAGTTTAAGGTCTTACCTACGCCCTTGGCGAGGTTAACCCGGGGTTGGGTATGGGTAGGGCAACTTTTCTGTCGGTTAGGCGGAAGTCGGCATCGGGAGGTGTTGCCGAACTTTCCGGCCGACCTGCGCAACCGGAGGCGTGGCTCGCGCCGACCGCGGTCCGGGCCGGTCAAGTTCGGTAGGGCTTTGCCCTGCTCGGCAGGCATCTTCGGTAGGGCGAGGGAGAGACCCGGCGATGGGCTCCGGCCGCCGTCAGAAGAAAGGGGGGGCCTCGGAGTGGAAAGGAGGACAATCCCTGCATCCGCTCATCGCGCGGATCCTTCAACAGAAGCTTGGGTCAAGTCTTCCCGAGGATGAGATTGGGAGAGTGCAACGCCGAGGCAGCGGTTTCTCTTCGCCGAGTGTTGATCCGAGATAGCGCCCACACGAGCAAAGATAATCCGCAATGTTTAACTGCGGATATGAGGTCTGTTGCCCAGAAATATTTTTCGAGCCTGGGAGGGCTTGACGAAGAGTCCTTCTCGAACTGGCCAAAGTCGCCCCCGGCGGGGATGACAAGGTCTACATCGGGCGGCGTCCGCCGGCCGTGTTGCTGTGCTGGTGACGAGTCGCCGACTCTGCCAACTTACCTAGAGGACAAGTCGTCCTTGTAAACCCGCTTCGAGCGTTTGCGCGTTGTCCCGTCGCCGCACGCTCAAGCCATGGACACGCTCAGAAGAACTTCCGTCAAGATCCCACTCCAGCACCGCAAGACCCGTTCCGTACCCGCACAAGAGGCTCTGCCCACGCGGCCCCCGGTCGAATCGGAAGGCTCGTCAGAGCCGGAGACCGCCGAGCCGGCGTTGCTCCCGAGTTCCCGGTCGTTCGACGCGGTGGGGTTGCCTCGCCGACTGACCCGGCTCCTCTGGGGTGTGGCCGGGATCGACCTGCTCTCCGGGGCCACTCTGTTGCTCATCGAGGCGCAGAAGATGCCTTGTGCCGGGCGACTTTGCGAGGTAACCACTTTGAACGGGCATGCGCAGGCCGCCGGGGTGATCTCCCTGATCGTTGCCGCGGTGCTGGTCGGTATTGCTCCGTTCACCGGGGGGCTGACCCGGGTCGGCGCGCTGACCGCGGTGCTCCTGGCCGTTCTGACGGTCGTCGGGCTGGTCGCCGCCGTCGGTGTGCTGCTGATGTCGGCTCTTGTGCTTTCCCTGGTCGTTGTCGCTGGGATCGCGATTGTCAGCGTCATGGCGGGTGCGACCCACGGGGACCTGACCCGCTGATCCCGAAAGACCGTTGACCAGAGGAGGTCGTGACGATGGGCCGGACCTTAGGATCCCGAGCGCGAACGGACGGACTGATCGGCCGGTCGCTGCCGGCGCTACTGCTCCTGAACGTGGTGACCGTGGCCTGGATGACGGCGGTCGGAGACCGGCTCGGTGAACACGGCCTGCTCGCCGTGTTCACCCTCGGCGGCCACCCCGACCTGGTCACGGTGCTGGCCACTGCGAGCTTCGTGATCCTGGCCGCGCTGGCCGCCACCGTCGAAGACATCGGTCGTGTCTCCGCGCCGGCCCGGCTCCTGTTCGCCGTCGCCGCCGTTGCGACCGTGATCGCCACGGCGGGTCTGGCCTGCGTGGTCCTGCTCGTCGTTCTCGGCGGAAGCTTCGTCGGACTGCTGATCAAGCTAAGCCGCTGATCCGCCGGGGACTGGAATGCGGGCCGGGTCGTGAAGCACTATAGATGCCTCACCGAGACCCGGATGAAGCGCAGTGTCCTCGGTGAGCGGGCGTCAGGAGAAGCACTCATGACCGCATCGGACCAGAGCATCGATGACCTGATCAGAGCTGTGCGAAGGCTGGCCCGGGGGGACTGGTTTCGAGCTGGCCTTCCTGCCCGGAGGTGTTCCCGCGACCGGTGCTTCCGCCCTGGGCGTGCTCAACCTCCGGATCGCGCACCTCGTGGCTCAGAGCATGTGCCTGCAGACGCAGGGGCGCCTGATTGAGGCGGACCGGGCGCTCGGCAAGGCGCACGATCTGGCAGTGGGCGGCCCTGGGCGCCTGCACCTGCTCAAATTGCCCGGCCCGCCCAAGGCGGTGGCGCTGGGCCGCAACGTCTGGTGGTTGCTGGAGCGCGAGCAGAAGGATTTGGAGTTCTTGCGGAGACTGGTGGTCGATGCCGAGAAAGGACGCGGCGAGATTGTCCTGGCCTGCATCGAGTTCTATACCTGGGTCGAGTTCGATCCGTTCCTTCTCGGCAAGCACGGTCCCGAGCAGACGCAGCACTTCAACCGTCCGGCTTTGATGAACAAGCACGACCTCTGCGACCGGGCAACAATGCTGCGCCAGTTCGGACAGTCACGACGAGGCGACGTGGCATCGAAGACATGGGATCGTATGGGAGGTGAATGGAGCGTACGAGCCCGGGCATTGAGGAAGCTGGCCGGGGAGTCTTTGGCCCGGTCCCTGCCGAAAGACGGACGGCCGCCGGTGCGGCTGGGACGGCTCTGCGCGTACCAGTACGCGCAGCAGGTGCAAGCGGATGTCTTGACGACAGACACAACCTAGCCAGCAGCATTCGGAAGTGCGATCGTCTGTTCCGACGAGGATTGATTAAGTTCAGTTGAACTCGCGGAGACGGCAGTTCGAAGCGTCGGCCCACGTGCTGGAGGCGAGCCCGCGATGACTTTCACCGTGAATACGTCGCCGGACGGCGGGCGCGAGACAGATCGGCCCACCTTCGTGATCAGACCGCAGGAGCAGGAGGCAGAGGTACCTGATCTTGCTCATCGAGTAATGATCGGGGCCAGCGTTCAGTTGAGCTGGACGCCCTGGACGCCGGACCGGTGGCAGAGCCTTCAGTTCGAGAGGCCGTCGGTGAGTGAGGCGGCGCCGGTCTTACGGGGACTGGCTGGTGACGGTGTGGCCCGAGGACTGCCCCGGGTGATGGACAGGCTGACCGAAGATGATGACGAAACAACCCATCTGACCGCGCCGTTCGCTGAGCATCCCACCGGGGATCGCGAAGCCTGGCTGCGCTATGCAGCGGTTGAGTCGTTCGATCGCTGGCTTCAGCTCTCATTGGACCAGATGCTGGTCGAGGCGGAACGAGCCACTGTCCAGATGGCTGTTGCCGAGACGCTGCCACTCGACAGCGTCAATCGAAAGAGCCTGATCGAACAGGCCCTTGGCCGTGCCCGGCTGGCGTCTCCGGGGGTGACCCGGTACTTGCAGCGTCTTATGTCGGGGGGAGCCAGACCGCCGGCTGTTCTGGAAAATGCAATCCGACCGCTGATCGTCGGTTACGGAGCTCTTGCGAAAGAGGTGCGTGACCCGCGAACCGGTCTGAGCGAGCTCGACTCGGCCCTCACCGCTGTGCAGAAGACCTGGCACGAGTTCTCCGAGTGGCCCTGGAGCGAAGGTCGCGCCGAGCCGGGCGCCTGTGCTGACATGAATCCGGTGGCCGGCGCGGGCCGTGACCTGCTCGACCCTCGGTTGTTCCCGGCTCGGCTCCTGTCTCTCGGATGCGATCCGGATGCGCCGGAGATTCAGATTGTTCCGGCTGGTGATGGACATGTGCACGTTCGAGTACAAGCCTTCCGGCCGGCCGGAGAACGATCCTTCGACGACGAGCTGCTGAGTATGCGTCTGGTCGACCATGATGGTCGGGAAGTGTCGTGCGGCGTCCTGCACAGGCCCGCATTACAAAGGTTCGAGGCAGATGGCGCCAGCGCCTTCACCGGCGAACTGCCTCTGATGGGGTCGCCACTCGATGCGGTGCGGGTGGAGGTCTACGACGAAGCTGCCGGTGCCCCACCCGGTAGTGGCAACGACCGTGAGGCTCTGCGGCGGGTGCGTAAGGCGGTCTTCTTTCTCGGGTCATGGCGAAAACTGGTCGCCGACACCCTGATTCAGCCGACCAGGTTTTCCCTGACCGAACGGCTCAACGGCATCGTCTCCGCGCTGTGCCTCGGCCGGGAACAGTCTGCGGATCCCGACCTGCCGCTCTGGGTGGGTGGGCCTGTCAAGTCTGAGCTGCAGGAACTGGTGCGGCTTGGCGACAACAGGCTCCGAAGCCTGCTTCGGAAAGACGCTGACTTGGAAGGCGTTTCTGAGGGCGCCGCAGTCGTGCTTCGCTCGACCGTCGGGCCGGGGGCGTTACTGGTGGTGAACTGGCGGCAGCGGCTTCGGGGTCGCGCCGTTACACCGACTGAAGAAGGCCGAAAACTAGGTCGCGCGACTGGGCGGGACCGCCGCCGGCTATGACGCCGATCCCGCCCACAGTGACCTCAGCAGCTCTGCTGCGTGTCCCCGCCGTCCCACTCACACGTGTCCACCGTGCCGCCCTTGGCGTTCAGCAGGTAGGCCGTGTCCCCGTCGTTGTTCCAGACGTACCAGCCCCGGCCCCAGTACTTGTTGGCCTTCGCGTCCTCACCCTTGCCGGTGCGCACCCGGATCGTCTGGCCCGGCTTGAGCGTGCGCTTCTTGAACGTGTAGGTGTAGCCGGTCTCGTCGGAGAGCGTGAAACCGCCGATCTTGCGGGCCTTCTTGCCGGTGTTCTTGATCAGGACCCACTCGGCGTTGAGGCTCTCGTTCGAGCGCCGGTCGGCCCCCGGGCTGTCGTACTGCACCGTGATGATCCGTACCCCCTTGCTCGCCGCCTGGGCCGGAGAGGCCGGGGAGACGACGGTGAGGGCGAGGGCGGAGGCGGCCACGGCGGCGGCGATGCCGGTGCGGCGGAAAAGGGTGAGCATGGGTCGGATGCTTCCTTCGGGCTATGTGGGACATAAGGTGCCGCCCAGATTAGGGACACCTGTCGCCCAGCTTTCCCGACATCAGCCAGTGTCATACGAATGGGGGAGACCGGGCCTCAGCGGATGGTGATGACCTGACTGCGCTGCCGGGTGATCGAGTAGACCCGGCCGTTCAGCGGCGACTTGTTGATCCCCATCAGCGTGAAGGTGTACTTCGCCCCGCGTTGCAGGCCGGTCACCTGGGCGTTCATCTGCTGGCACCCGTCCGCGGCGGCGACCTTCGTGAACTTCTTGGGCGGCTGCGGCACCGGTCGGCTGTAGTCGAACTGGATCACGTTCTCCGGCACCGCCACCACCTCGTACCACTGGGTGTCCGGGTCGCCCATGTCGTACCAGCGCACCGACACCGCCCCGCCACCGGTTGCCGTCACCACGTAGTTGCGCACGATCGACACCGGGTTGTGCGGCTGCATGCAGGCGTCGGGCGGCTGGAGGCTGACCGTCGGCATCGGCGGCGGTCCGGAGAACAGCACGCGGTGGGGGTGCTCGGGCGGGGCGATGGCCGGGCGCGCCGGTTCCTCCGGTCGCTCGGTGACCCGTGGCGCCTGGGGCACCTTACGGATCTGCGACCACTCCGGTACGTCCTCGAAGTACATCCAGTCCACGACCTTGCCCGCGTTCAGGCGCTCGGCCGACTCGTCCTTGTCCGCCGCAGCCTTGGCCTTGACCAGCGCGACGGCGTCGTGCACGACGGGATCGAGCGCCCCGGTGGCGAACAGGCCCCCGGCGATCGCGGTGAGTCCCAGCGAGGCGGCCAGGAGCGTCGTGCGGTCCTTCTTGCTACGAACAGTGGACGATGGGGGCGACGGGGTTGTTCGGCTTACCTTTGTGGGCTGGGAGGTGAGGGGCCCGCTCGGGCGCACCGGCCGTCCATTGTTCTTCGCCCGTGCCACCCGAACACCCTCCTCGACCAGTCGCGTCACCCTTGCCGGGGGTGCATCGGCAGGCGCCGCGGGCATCTGGGCGGGGTCGGCGGAACTGTCACCCAGGCGGACGTCACCCGACCGGCGGTTCTCGTCGTCTCAGGAATGACGCGTAAGGTACAGCGACGCACGAACCGCTGGATCCGTACGAGAGGCAGGCATGAGGGCGAGCCGCTACCGGCGCTACCTCGCTGCGGCAGGGCTGTCCGCCGTCACCCTGACGGCCGGGGCACACACTGCCGCGGCTGCTCCCGCCACCCAGACCCCCGGTACCGAGTCGAGCGCCACTCCGAGCGCCGCGCCGAGTGCGGAGGCGACCAAGAAGCCGGCCAAGAAGAAGCCGAGCTGGAAGCTGCGCAGCGAGGTCAACTTCAACGGCTCCAGCCTGCCCGAGGGCTGTGTGGAGTACTCCGGCGAGTACGCGGCCGGCAACAGCGCCTGGTCCGAGGACAACGCCTCCCTGAAGAAGGGGGTGCTGTCGCTGAAGGTCGAGAAGAAGAGGACCGACGGGCAGGCGTACACCACCGGCGGCATGGGCTGCTGGAACTGGCCGCAGACCTACGGCAAGTTCGAGGTCAAGGCCAAGGTTCCGGTGGGCAAGGGGATCAACAGCTACATCTCGCTGTCACCGGCCAAGGACAACAGCGCCAACGCGTTCACCAGCCTCGAGCTGCTGGCCCCGGACACTGCCACGGCCTACGTCAGCAACGGCTACGGCAAGGGTTCCGAGCAGGCCCACTCGGAGCAGGACCTGGCCAAGAAGATGCACACGTACACGATCGAGTGGGCGCCCAAGCACCTCCTGGTCCGGCTGGACGGCGAGGAGATCTTCTGGTCGGACAAGTCCTACAAGGGCTCGCGCTGGCTCAGCATGGCCACCACCACCGGTGACTCGCTCACCGGGAAGCCGGACAAGAGCTCCAAGCTGCCGAAGACCTTCGAGATCGACTCGATGAAGATCTGGGAGTACACCAAGGTCCAGCCCGAGCCGGGGCAGACTCTGAGCGTGGGGGCCGACGACACGATCGCCGGTGCCACGCCCGGTGCCTCCGCCGCTCCCGATGCCTCAGCTTCTCCGGGAGCGTCGGCCGGGGCCACGCCGAGCGGGTCTGCCGCAGCGGCAGCCGGCGGCTCGGAAGACGACGCGTCGGGCGGGGGAACGCTCACCGGCGGCATCTGGCCCTGGCTGATCGGCGGCAGCGTGATGGTCGCCTCGGCGGTGGCGATCCTCAGCTATCCGGGGCGCCGTAAGAGCAAGAAGCCGCCGGCGCCCCAGCCTGAGCAGTACTCCCGGCCCTACTGAGCCGGTACCGCCTGGCTGTGCCCACTTGCCATGCTCTCCGCGCTCAGGAGATCGGCTTGCACCGGCAGGAGGTCCGCGCCCGTGGCCGTGACCAGCAGACCTCCGCCGGTCAGCGGCATGGCCACTGCGTCGCCACTGGTGGCGGGCACTGCCCCGGCCAGGTCGCTGCGGGCCAGGGTGGAGATGACCCGGGTGCCGCCGACCGCCACCACTCGTGAGCGCAGGGTGTGCCGCAGCACCGGAGCGCCGTCGCGGGTGATCACCGTGCGCCCGGACCACTCGCCCGGGCCCTCGTAAGCCCGCCCGAGCAGCACCTGTTCCACCAAGCGGGCCTGGCCGTCGCCGGAAAGGCTTACGGTGGTCCGGCTCTCGTGCTGCGCGCCGTGGCATACCACGGTCGGTTCCGGGGCCAGGTCGAGCCAACCCCCGTCGTCCACCCGCAGATTCAGCTCCATCACCGAGTCCGGCCGCATCCGCCCGGGCTGAATGATCGTGGCGCCCGCGCTGCGCACGCTCAGCCGCGCTCCCGGTCCGACCTGGACATCGACGACGGCCCGGTCGCCACCCAGCGGACCGGCGGCGGTGCCGACGAGGTGCACGACCCCTGCGCCGGTCTGCCGGGCGGCGAAATGCCCACCGCCGCGGATGCTCTGGACGACCGTGTTCGCGCCCCGGGCGACCGCGACGATCTCAAGACGTGAATCCACTTAGGCGCGAACCGCGGTCCGGTCGAGCTGGGCCATCACCCAGGCCACCACGTCGGTCGCCCGCGGGTCCTCGCGCAGCGACTGCAGCACCACCGGCTGCTCGCCCCGGACCTTGTGCGCGTCGCCGGACATCACGTCCAGGTCGGCGCCGACCAGCGGGGCCAGGTCGGTCTTGTTGATCACCAGCAGGTCGGCCGTGGTCACCCCGGGCCCGCCCTTGCGCGGCACCTTGTCGCCGCCGGCCACGTCGACCACGAAGATCTGCACGTCGACCAGGCCCTTGCTGAACGAGGCGGTCAGGTTGTCGCCGCCCGACTCGACCAGCACCAGGTCGAGCGGGGCCAGGCGCTCCACCAGGTCGTCGATCGCGTCGAGGTTGGCCGTGATGTCGTCGCGGATCGCGGTGTGCGGGCAGCACCCGGTCTGCACCGCCACGATCCGCTCGTCCGGCAGAACCGCGTTGCGGCGCAGGAAGTCGGCGTCTTCGGTGGTGTAGATGTCGTTGGTGACCACGCCCAGCTGAAGGCGCTCGCCGAGCACCCGGCAGAGGGCGGCCACCAGCGCGGTCTTGCCCGAGCCGACCGGCCCGCCGATGCCGATCCGCAGCGGACCGTGCTCACCGGAGAGGCGCCCCGGCCCGGAGAGGTGCTCGTGCGGATCGTCGCCCGGCAGGTCGTGGGGCAGGGCGGCCGGGCGGGGCACGCCGAGCCGGGCACCGCCGTGGGCGGAGTCGGTGAGGTGAAGGTCAGGACGCAAAGAGGCGCTCCTCTCGGGCGGCGTGGCGCTCGGCCAGCAGGTCCAGCAGGGGGTCTGAGTCGTCGGGCAGAAGATCAAAATCGATACTGAGGACGTTTGTCCCGCCGCGGGTGGGGAGCGGCGGCGCTTCGGGGTGGCTGGGCCGGTCGACGGGGGTGGTCGCGGGCCAGCCGAGAAGGGCGGCGGCGGCGATCTGTTCGATGGCGGGGCCGAGCCGGACGGTGACGGCGGCGACGGAGACCGGGTCGAGGGCGAGCAGGCGCTGGGCGGCGGTGGAGGGCGCACTCACCGAGAGGTAGGCGGCGGCCAGGGCGGCGCCTTCGGCCGAGACTCCACCGGCGGCGCAGGCGCAGCCCAGGACGATCGGGTGGTGGGGCCGGGCGCCGAGGTCGCTCCAGCTCAGCGTGGTCGACGGAGCGGCCCAGGCGGCGCGGGCGGTACGCAGCAGCCCGCGGCCCTGCGCCCTTGCGGCCAGACGCTGGGCGGGGGAGGGGGTGCGGGCGTCGGCCTCGGCGTCGAGCCGGGCCAGCTGGACGGGGGCGTCCGGCGAGTGGCTCAGCACCGTTGCCGCTGCGGCCAGACCGGCCGTGACCAGGCCGGTGGTGCGCAGACGGCGTTCCAGGAACCGTTCCAGGCTCGCCACCCCGGTGACCAGGCCCTCGGTGATCGCCTGCTCGATCCCGCCGGAGTGCACGTGGCCCCCGCTGGGCAGCCGCTGGTCGGCCAGGGCCAGCAGCGAGGCAATTCCGGGGGCGAACACGGGCCCAGCCTAGGCGCCTCTTGTTACGAACAGTGTTCCCCAGAACCGACTGAGCCGACAGGCGTCCCTCATTGGTTCGGTCATAGGCTGACTGCGTGCCGGATGCCCCCGATCCGCCGCAGGAACACACCCGCAGCCCCTGGGCCTGGGCGATCCTGATCGGCCTGGTCCTGATCTTCTCGCTGCTCCTGGGGCTGGCCGGGCTGCCCTCTCCGGCGCTGTTCGGATCGCTCGCCGCCGGCCTGATTTTCGCCCTGACCGCGCCGCGGGTGCCCAAGGTGCCCACCTTCACGTTCACCTTCGCCCAGGCCGTGCTCGGGGCGGCGATCGGCGCCTCGCTCGAGCCCAGCACCCTGGTCTCGCTGCGCCAGGACTGGTTCTGGGTGCTCGTCTCCTGCCTGGGCACGCTGCTGCTCAGCGTGGTGGCGGGCTACGTGCTGCGGCTGCGGCGGGAGATCTCTACCGCCACCGGCGTGTTCGCGATGATCGCCGGGGGTGCTTCCGGAATCGTCGCCGTCTCGCGGGATCTGGGCGCGGACGACCGGGTGGTGGCGGTGGTGCAGTACCTACGGGTGCTGATCATCCTGCTCGGAATGCCGTTGGTGGCGCAGGTGGTGTTCGACGCGGCCGGTCCCTCCGACGCGCAGATCTACGATCCCGCAACCACGTTCGGGCAGGCCGGGGCTGAGTCGGTGCTCGCCGGACTGGCCGTCGCGGCGGTGTCCCTGCTGATCGGCCTGCCTCTGGCCCGGTTCATCCGGTTCCCGGCCGGTGCCCTGATCTTTCCCATGATCGTGGCCGCCGTGCTGGCCGGTACCGGCGCGATCGAGGCCGACTTCCCGTCCTGGCTGGAGAGCCTCGGCTTCGCCCTGATCGGCCTGCAGGTCGGCCTGCGGTTCACCCGGGCCAGCCTGAAGTCGGTGGCGGCCGTGCTGCCGCTGGCCGCCCTGGTCATCATCGGCCTGATCGTGGCCTGTGCCGGGCTCGGCGTGATCCTGGCCCGGGCCACCGGTCAGAGCATGCTCGACGGCTACCTGGCCACCACCCCCGGCGGCCTCTACGCCGTCCTGGCCACCGCGGTGGGCAGCGGTGCGGACGTCACCTTCGTGCTCATGGTGCAGATCGCCCGCTTGTTCGTAATGCTCCTGTGCGCACCGCTTCTGGCCCGGCTGATCGCCGGTCCGAAGACCTGACAAGCTGGTTACGGGCTCAGATGTTCGGTCCAGAAGCCCGGGAACCCTGTGTCGGACGTGACGGTAGGCACCTAACGTCACCTGCATGCTGAGAAGACTCGGGGCAGTCCCGGTGGTCGTCGCCGGGTTGGTCCTCACCCCTCTGACCTCCACGCCCGCGAACGCCGTGCCCACCCAGGCCGACGGCGGAACCACGGTCACCCAGGCCACGGTCACCACCGCGGCGGCCGACTGCAAGTACACGCCCACTTCGGTGGCCCTCAAGGGCCGGCCGAAGGCGCTGAAGTTCTCCGTGCCGGACGCCGCCGACTGGAACGTCCGGATCCCCGACGCCAAGGTCGACGCCGCCCCCGGACGACGGGTGAAGACGTTCTACGCCAAGGACTTCAAGAACTCCGACGCCGGACTTCACCAGGCCACGGTGGTCCGCGGCAAGGAGAGCTGCGCCAGCACGTTCCGGCTGATGCGGGGCAGCCTGGTCACCCTGCTGATCACGCACAAGCACCCGTACCGGTTCGTGGGTGGGTCGGTGCAGCGGTTCAACCTCGGCCCGGACGGGGGCCGCAGCATCCTGCCCGGCGCCCGGGTGGCGATCCAGCGTCACACCAAGGAGGGCTGGGTCACCCACCGGGTGCTGACCACGAACAAGAAGGGCGTGTTCGTGACCCGGCTGAAGATCGGCAAGCGCACCTGGCGCGCCGTCTTCAACTCCACCTCCACCACCCAGGGCTCGACCTCACGCATCGCCCGGGACGAGACGGAGTTCAACGACCTGTAGGTCTGCTTCAGGCGGCGCCGGTGATCTCCGCGGGGGACTCACCGGCGACCGCCTTCTTCAGCGCCGGAGTCAGGTGCTCGAGAACGTATTTCAGGCTCGCCGGGGTGACGAAGTACATCGCCCCGGACAGGATCGGATCGGTGTAGACGGTGCGCTGCTCCTTCACCACGCCGAGTGCGGCGTAGGTGGGCACCTTCTCCAGCGTGGCGATGTCCTCGGCCTCCTCGGCCGCGATCACCAGCACGTCGGTGTCGATCACGTCGAGCCGCTCGGACGAGATCGCGGCCTGCTCGCCGGGTTTGGCCAGCTCGGTCAGGTCGGGGTTGACGGTGAAGCCGAGCATCGAGAGGAAGTCGGTGCCGAGGCCGGGCGGGTACACGTAGATCAGCCCGTCGTAGAAGCCGTTCTGGCTGAACGTGGCCACCTTGCCGGCGAACTCGGGGTTGGCCTCCGCGGCCTGGGCGTAGGCGTCCTTGGTCGACTCAACGAGGTTCTGGCCGACCTTCTCCTGCCCCAGGGCCTTGGCGATCAGCAGGGTCTGGTCTTCCCAGGGGGAGAAGTAGTCGGTGCCACCGACCACGCCCGGCAGGGTCGGCGCCATCTTCGAGAACTTCTCGTAGTCGGACTCTTTCATGCCCGAGTTGGTGCCGATGATCAGGTCCGGCTGCAGAGACGCGATCTTCTCGTACTCGAAGCCGTCGGCGGTGCTGAGCACGGTCGGTTCGGCGTCGCCGAGCAGTTTCTGGGCCCAGGGCCAGACCGCGTAGGGCTGCTCGCCGTACCACTCCGTCACCGCGACCGGGGTGAAGCCCAGTTCGAGCACGATGTCCTGCTCGGACAGCCCGACGACGACGATCCGCTTCGGCTCGGCCTCGACCGTGGTCTCGCCGAAGCGGTGCTGGACGGTGGCAGGGAAGTTGCCCGGCGCCGTACTGGCCGGCGAGTCTCCGGGAACGCGCTCGTCGGACCCCGAGCCACAGGCAGCCAGCAGAGTGCCGCCGGCCAGCGAAAAGCCGGTCAGTAGGGCCGAGCGACGGGTGAACTCGGCCGAACTGCGGGCAAAGGGTCTTGAGGGCATGCGCCGCAAAGTAGCACGAGCCAGGTAAGGCTCACCTAACTTTGCGGCGTAAGGCCTCAGAACATGAAGTAGCGCTGCGCCATCGGCAGGCTGGTGGCCGGTTGCTCCTCCCAGACCTCACCGTCGATGCGCACCGTGAAGGTGTCGGGGTCGACCTGGATGTCAGGGGTAGCAGTGTTCTCCGGCATGTCGGCCTTACCGCGCTGACGCACGTTCTCCACCGCCACCAGTCGCCGGTTCACGTTCAGCCGCCGCTCCAGGCCGTCTTCGATCGCCTGCGGGGCCACGAAATGCACGCTGGTGGCCGCGGCGACCACAGGGGCAGCGCCGAACATGGGGCGGGGCAGAACCGGCTGCGGGGTAGGGATCGAGGCGTTCGCATCGCCCATCTGCGCCCAGGCGATCATGCCGCCCTTGAGTACGGCGTGCGGGCGTACCCCGAAGAAGGCCGGGTCCCACAGCACCAGGTCGGCCAGCTTGCCCTTCTCGATCGAGCCGATCTCCTTCTCCATGCCGTGCGCCACCGCCGGGCAGATCGTGTACTTGGCGATGTAGCGCCGGGCCCGCAGGTTGTCGTTGTGCACGTCACCGTCGAGCAGACCCCGACGGCTCTTCATCACGTGCGCCGTCTGCCAGGTGCGCAGCACGACCTCGCCGATCCGGCCCATCGCCTGGGCGTCCGAGCCGATCATCGAGATCGCGCCCAGGTCGTGCAGCAGGTCCTCGGCGGCGATGGTCGAGGGCCGGATCCGGGACTCGGCGAAGGCCAGGTCCTCAGGGATGCTCGGTGACAGGTGGTGGCAGACCATCAGCATGTCCAGGTGCTCGGACAGCGTGTTGACGGTGTGCGGCCGGGTCGGGTTCGTGCTCGAGGGCAGGATGTGGCCGTAGCCGGCCACGGTGATGATGTCCGGCGCGTGCCCGCCGCCGGCGCCCTCGGTGTGGTAGCTGTGGATCGCCCGGCCGTTGATCGCGGCCAGCGTGGACTCCACGTAGCCGGCCTCGTTCAGGGTGTCGGTGTGGATGCTGGCCTGTACACCGGTCTGGTCGCAGACGGTCAGGCAGGCGTCGATCGCCGCGGGGGTGGTGCCCCAGTCCTCGTGCAGCTTGAAACCCGAGGCCCCGGCCCGCAACTGCTCCCACATCGCCTCGTGCGAGACGGTGTTGCCCTTGCCCAGCAGGGCCACGTTGACCGGCTGGCCGTCCATCGCCTCGAGCATCCGGGCCAGGTACCACGACCCGGGCGTGACGGTGGTGGCCTTGGTGCCCTCGGCCGGTCCCGTACCGCCGCCGATCAGCGTGGTGATGCCGTTCCCGAGTGCCTCCGGCACGATCTGCGGGCAGATGAAGTGCACGTGGCAGTCGATGCCGCCGGCGGTGAGGATCTTGCCGTTGCCGGCCAGGATCTCGGTGTTCGGGCCGACCACCAGATCGGGGTGCACCCCGTCCATCGTCTCCGGGTTGCCCGCCTTGCCCAGCGCCACGATGCGGCCGTCCCGCACCCCCACGTCGGCCTTGATCACGCCCCAGTGGTCCAGGACCAGGGCGCCGGTGATGATCAGGTCGGGGGTGCCCTGGGCGCGGGTGGCGCGGCCTTGGCCCATCGACTCGCGCAGCACCTTGCCGCCGCCGAACACCGCTTCCTCGCCGGCCCGGCCCGGTCCGCCGCAGCGGTCCTCGGTGGGGGAGATGAACAGGTCGGTGTCGGCCAGGCGGACCCGGTCGCCGACGGTGGGACCGTAGAGCTGGGCGTAGCGCGCGCGAGAGAGGTCCAAGCCGGTCAGCCTTCCTGGTTTTCGAACTACTTAGGGACGCTCGTGGGCACCTTCGTCGCTGAGGCTGACAAACGTCCTCAATGCGGTTTTCTGCTCTTAATCGGTCTGGTCGAGCGGGCCCGGCGCGGGCAGGCTCAGACCTGGCACCACCCGGGAGCCGGCGATCGGCACCAGGGTGACCTCGCGGTCCACGCCCGGCTCGAACCGCACCGCGGTACCGGCCGCGATGTCGAGCCGGTGGCCGTGCGCCCGGTCCCGGTCGAACTCCAGCGCCCGGTTGGCCGAGGGGAAGTGGAAGTGCGAGCCGACCTGCACCGGCCGGTCGCCGGTGTTGACCACCCGGACGGTGATGCGCTCGGCGCCCTCGTTCAGCGTGATGCTGCCGTCCGCGGGAATGACCTCACCAGGGTTCATCGGGCCCTCCTAGACGATCGGCTGGTGCACGGTGACGAGCTTGGTGCCGTCCGGGAAGGTGGCCTCGACCTGGACCTCGGCCAGCATCTCGGGCACCCCCTCCATCACGTCGTCGCGGCTGAGCACCTCACGGCCGGCCTGCATGAGGTCGGTGACCAGCCGGCCGTCACGGGCGCCCTCCAGCACGAACGAGCTGAGGATCGCCACCGCCTCGGGGTGGTTGAGCTTCAGGCCGCGGTCCTTGCGCCGCCAGGCCAGGTCGGCGGCGTAGGAGAGCATCAGGCGCTCCTGCTCGTGCGGGGAGAGCTGCATGGGGCGGATCCGTTCATCGTCAGCTTCCTGGGCTGCCGGGCACGATAGCGAGCAGTTGTTACAACCAGAGGCACATCGGAAGGCGACATCCGGGCGCGCTCGCCGGCCACCGGCGTCCACAGGAAACTATGTGAAACTTGAACTTGTTCTGGGGTCGTCCGGGGTGTAGCGGTAGCGTTGCGACGTTCCCCTCAGCGACAGCCCGGAACCCAGGCTTCGCGCCGTCCGTATGCACCATGTCGACGCCCCCCTGCACGCGAGAGGCACCACACCGTCATGACCAACGCCAGGAAAGCCCGGCAGGCCACCGCGGAGAAGGCCGCCCAGATGCGCGCCGAACAGGAGGCCCGCGAGAAGCGGCGCCGGATCGGGCTGGTGGCCGGGGCGACCGCGATCGTCCTCGCGCTCGGTGGGGGGATCACGGCGATCGTGCTGACCGCGCAGAACGAGCAGAAGGAACTTGAGGCCACGCCGCTGACCGGGCTCAAGGAGTACAAGGACCTGAGCGCCAACCACGTCGAGACTGCGGTCACCTACGAGCAGACCCCGCCGGTCGGTGGCGACCACAACCCGGTCTGGCTGAACTGCGGCATCTACTCCGAGCCCCAGCAGAACGAGAACGCGGTGCACGCCCTCGAGCACGGCGCGGTGTGGATCACCTACCGCGACGACGTGCCCGAGTCCGAGGTCGAGGCGCTGAAGGACATCGTGGGCAACCAGACCTACATCCTGATGACGCCGTACCCGGAGCAGGAGAACCCGATCACGCTCTCCGCCTGGGAGCACCAGATGTCGGTGGACAAGGCCAGCGACCAGCGGATCGAGAAGTTCATCAAGGAGTACAAGCAGGGCCCGCAGACGCCGGAGCCGGGTGCCGCGTGCACCGGCGGTGTGGGCACGCCGGAGGGCTGACGAAGATGGCAGGATCGGGTGCCCCCGGCCAGGCTGGGGTCGTGGACACAGACGCACCGGACGAGGACGAGCTGGACTCCCCCCCTCCGCCGCGCGACTTCTGGCTCACCGGGCGCACCCTGATCCGGATGGCGATCGGCGCCCTGGTGCTGCTGGTCGCCACCGTGCTGCTGGTCTCGTACGTGCAGGGCCCGGCCGCGCCGGCGGACAACTCCGCCGCCGCCGGGTTCGCCCGCGACATGATCGACCACCACGCCCAGGCGGTCGACATGGCCACCATCGTCCAGCGCCGCACGCAGGACCAGGACATCCGCTACCTGACCACCGACATGGCGCTCACCCAGTCGAACCAGATGGGGCAGATGCAGGGCTGGCTGAACGTCTGGGGCCTGTCGGTCGGGCGCACCGGGCAGCCGATGCAGTGGATGGAGGGGCACGAGGCCGAGCACGAGCTGGCCGGGCTCGACGCCGAGGACATCCCGGCCGCCGACAGCGGCCTGATGCCCGGCATGGCCACCCAGGCCGACGTGAACCGGCTGCGCACGCTGCCCACGGCCGAGGCCGACGTGCTGTTCCTGCAGCTGATGATCAAGCACCACCAGGGTGGGGTGGCGATGGCCCGGGCCGCGGTGAAGCTCACCGACGAGCCGGTGGCGGTCAACCTGGCGCAGACCATCATCAAGGCCCAGGAGGCCGAGATCACGCTGATGGAGAACATGCTCGCGAAGCGCGACGCGGCCCCCGCCTGAGTACGGTTTTCCCATGCCGACCCCTGAATTCATCCTTGCCCTGCGCGAGAAGATCGGGCACGACGAGCTCTGGCTGCCCGGCGTCACCGCCCTGGTGATCGACGAGACCGGCCGGGTGCTGCTGGGCCAGCGCGCCGACAACGGGCGCTGGGCCCTGCCCAGCGGCATCTCCGAACCGGGCGAGACGATGGCCGCCAGTTGCGCCCGCGAGGTGCTGGAGGAGACCGGCGTCGAGGTCGAGGTCACCGACCTGATCTCGATCAGCACCACCGAGCCGATCGTCTACCCCAACGGCGACCGCACGGTCTTCGTCGACCACTTCTTCGCCTGCCGGCCCACCGGGGGCGAGGCCGTGGTGGGCGACGACGAATCGCTCGCGGTGGGCTGGTTCGAGCTCTCCGCGCTGCCCGAACCGCTGGGGCCGGCCACGCCGCGGCTGATCGCCGAGGGTGAGAAGTTCGCCGTCACCGGGCGCACGCTGTTCGACCGCTGAGGAGCCGGACCGGCCGCTGGCACTCTGGGGGGCTTGTCTGCCAGTGCCCTTGTGCCGCACCGTGTGTTCACGTGCGACGGGGCGCCGTGACCGGCACCTGTACGTGAGCCGGTTCCGGCCACCCCCGCGAAGTGGAGGGAGCTGGCATGTCGGACAACCACCCCCAGAACGTCGAGATCGCCCCCTACCAGGGCGGTGCCGACCACTTACTGAGCGGCTTCGTGGTCAGCGGGCGCTGGCCCTCCTCCACCCGGGAATGGGCGCAGTTCCTCATGCTCGCGGTCCGGCTCGCCGCCGTGCCCGGGCTGGTGCCCACCACCACGGTCTTCCTGGCCGTCGAGGACACTCCGGAAGGGCCGCTGCCCGGGGCCGTCGGGCTGGTCACGTCGGCCGGCCCGGTGCTCGGCGACGGTGCCCCCGGCCCGGGCGAGTTCGGTAGCCAGACCCCGCCTGCGCTGCTGCTTCTGCATCCGCCGTCGGAGAGCCGGCCGTCCATCCCCGAGGCCTCGGGAGCGGCGTCGGGCTGCGTGCTGCTGCCCGGCATCCCGCACCTGGGGCTGGAGCACCGGGCCTCGTGGGTGGAGGCGGAGCGCGACGGCACGGTCACCCGGCTGGTGAGCAAGGTGGGGGTGGACCCGGCACAGGATCCGGACACCGCCGTCCTGGCCATGCTGCTGGCTGCCTGATCCGTTCGGCGAGTGTCGTCCCGGTCACACCGGCCCGCCGACCGGGACGGCCCGTCGCGGCGCTGACCAGGCTTGTTACTCGTCCGTGCGGTGGGCCGGGGCGGTCCTCCGAGCGGGTACCCGGCCGAGCGCGCTTCCGGCACGCCGAGAGCGCTTTCCGCCCGGAGAGTGCAGCGCGGGCTAGCGTTGGGTGGTGCCCGAGCAGTCCGCCGGGGGGTCGCTGACGAGGCGACCCCTGACGCCCCGTGTCGAGCGCCCGGTGCAGTCGGCGGGCGCTCCTGCGGCCACCCCCGAACGGGTCGTGGCCGCGGTCGAGGCCTGGCGTCGGGCACTGGCCGGCTCGGGTCTGCCCGACACCCTGCTGACCACCGGTCCGGAGGCACGCGCCTCCTGGCTGGAACTCACCCACGCCCACCCCTCCGGCCTGGCCCAGCTCTTCGCCGGCCGGCCCACCCGCCTGTCCAGCCTGTTCCGTGAGCCCGAGGCACACGACGTGGCCTGGAACCAGGTCCGGATGATCCGGCGCTCGGCCATCGTGCTCTCGGCCCAGCGCGGGGTGCAGGCCAGTTGCCTGTCGATCGGCGTCGCCACCTGGCGCCCGGACGAGGCCGCGGCCCCGGTGAACGCGCCGGTGGTGCTGCGGGCCTGCTCGATCCGCCCGCGCGGGGGCGAGAGCGACTTCGACCTCGACCTCGACGACTCGGTCCTGATCAACCCGGAGCTGGTGCGGGCCCTGGCCGAGGACTACGGCATCGAGACCGACGGCGTCGAGCTGGCCGCGATGGCCAGCGGGGAGAAGGGATTCGACCCGCGCCCGGTCTACGCCTGGCTCGAGGAGCACTGCGGCGGGCTGCGCGACTTCACCATCGAGCGCAGCCTGGTGCTGGCCACCTTCGCCGCCGGTTCCGGGGCGGTGCTGGCCGACCTGGACGCGGCGGTGCCCGCGATCGCGGCGAACGAGCTGCTCAGCTCGGTCGCGGCGGCCGGAGCGCCGGTCGTGGTGCGGCTGCCCGACACCTCCGAGCCGGCCGACTCGTCCCCGCTGATCCCGCACCAGAAGCCGGTGGTGGGCGAGTCCGAGTCGCGCCGGCTGGCCGTGGTGGGTCGGCTGGGGCCGCGCGGCGCCCGCCCGGTGAGCCCTCCGCCGCAGGCCGACCCGGCCGACGAACTGCTGGTCCTGGACTGCGACCCGGCCCAGGCCGACGCGGTCGCCGCCGCCCTGCGCGGCGAGAACCTGGTGATCGAGGGCCCACCCGGCTCCGGCGCCACCCACACCCTGGCCGCCTCGATCGCCGGGCTGGTCGCCGCCGGCCGCCGGGTGCTGGTGCTCAGCCCCCGCCGGGCCAGCACCGAGACCCTGCTGAGCCGTCTGTACCAGGCCGGCATCGGTGACCTGGTGCTCGACCTGCGCGACTCCCCGGGGGGCCGGCCGGCCACCCGCACCGCTCCGCTCACCGCCACGCTCACCGCGGCCCTGAGCGCCGCCACCAACGGTCCCACGGGCCAGCTCCCGCCGCTGGGCAAGGCCGCGCTGGACGACGACTCGGCCCGGGTCATCCGCGAGGCCCGGGTGCTGCTCGACGGTGACGTCACGGCACTGCACGAGGTGCGTCAGCCCTGGGGGGTCAGCGCCTACGACGCGATGGTGGCGCTGGCCGACCTCACCCGTCGCACCGGGGCTCCGGTGGGCTCGGTCCGGCTCGGCGAAGAGGTGCTGAACAGTCTGGACGGGGTCACCCGGGAGCGTGTGCGGGCGCATCTGCACGCCGCGGCCGCGGCCGGCGCCTTCAGCCTCACCCGCGTCGACACCCGTTGGTACGACGCGCAGGTCACGACCAATGCCGAAGCTCGCAAGGCCCTGGAGGCGGCGCTGGTGCTGCGGGCCGGGCTGGACCGCACCCGGGCCGCGATGGACGGGGTGACGGAGGCCGCCGGGCTGCGTCCGGCCACCACCGCAGAGGAGTGGCTGCCGCTGCTCAACCTGCTGCTCGGGGTGCGCACGGTCCTCGACTCGATGCTGCCCCAGCTCTTCGACGCATCGCTGGAGGAGCTCGCGGTGGCGGTGGCCCCGCGCAATGAGCGGCCCACCGACGGTTCCGGGCCCGGACGGGTGGAGCGGCGCCGGTTGCGCCGTCAGGCCCAGGCGCTGGTCCGGCCCGGAGTCAGCGTTCCCGACCTCTACCGCACCCTGCGCACGGCCCAGGATCTGCTCAACCGCTGGCACCAGCACGCCCTGGCTCCGTCGTCGCCACGCGTGGTGGTGGGGCTGACCGAGGCGGCGGCCAGCGTCACCTCGTCGATGGGCGCGATCGCCGTGCTGGCCGGCACGTTCTCCGGCTCACCGGTGCCGCAGCTGGGCTCGATGCCGCTCGACGAGCTGCAGGAGCGGATCGCCGACCTGGCTGCCGACACCCAGGGCATCCTCGGCCAGCCCCGCCGGGCCCGGCTGCTGCAGGCCCTGCGCGAGGCCGGTCTGGCCGCGCTGGTCGACGACCTGAAAGAGCGGCGGATCGGCCCGGACGCCATCGACGGCGAGTTCGACCTGGCCTGGTGGTCGTCGGTGCGCGACCGGATCGTGCGCTCCGACCCGCGGCTGGCCGGGCACGACCCGCGGGCGCTGCGTACCGCGGCGGCCGGGCTGCGGGCCGCCGAGCAGGCCCGGATCGAGGCCGGTTCGGTGCTGGTGCGGACCGCGGTGACCAACCGCGCGACCAAGGTGCTGACCGCCCAGCCCGAGCAGATGCGCACCCTGCGCACCTGGCTGACCCGCGACGACTCCCGGCCCCGGCTGGCCGATCTGGTGCGGCGCTGCGGAGACGTGCTCTCGGCGCTCACTCCGGTCTGGGTGATGAGCCCCGACACGGTGGCCGCCTGCCTGGCCCCCGCCGACCCGGGAGTCAGCCCGGTGGTGGACACGGTGGTCGTGGACGACGCGGGCCACATCGGCCTGCCCGAGGTAGTGGCCGCCCTGGCCCGGGGCGGGCAGGTGATCGTGGCCGGGGACCGGCGCCGGCTCTCCCCGCCGGACGGCAGCAAGTCGGTGGTCGAGTCGCTGGCTCCCTTCGCCCGGGTCTGCCGCCTCGACCGCGACCACCGCAGTGTCGACGGCCGCATGCTCCTGCCGCTGGCCCCGCGCTACCCGGAGGGCTGGCAGCAGACCCCGGGCACGGGCGTCCAGGCACCGCTCTTCCTGGAGGCCGTGGCCGACGGCATCGCCATCCCCCCGCCCGGCGAGGAGCTGCCGGTCAGCGCCGACGGCGAGGTGGCCCGGGTGATCGACCTGGTGGAACGGCACGCGCTGCAGCAGCCCGACCAGTCGCTGATCGTGATCACGCTGAGCGAGCGGCACGCCGAGCGGATCGAGGAGTCGCTGCGGATCAGCCTGCCCGAGCGCCCGGTGCTGGCCCAGTGGCTGAGCCGGCAGCGCCGCACCGGCCTGGCCGAGCCCTTCACCATCCGCCCGGTGCAGCGTCTGCTCGGCATCGAGCGGGACGCGGCGATCGTCTCGATCGGCCTGGCCCGCACCCCGCACGGCCGCGTGCTGCACCGCTTCGGCGTGCTCGACGGGGACAAGGGCGCCGCCGCCCTCACCACCGCCGTCAGCCGGGCCCGCTACCGCACCACCGTGGTCTGCTGCTTCACCGCCGACGATCTGCTGGTCGACCGATTGAGGACGGCCGGTGCCCGGCTTCTGCGCGACGTCCTCCTGGCCGCGGGGGGCCGGGGAACCGGCAGTGCCGGCCGGATGCCGAAGAACTCGGACGCGCTGGTCGCCGATCTGCGCGACCGGCTCACGGCGGCCGGCCTGCCGGTCCGGGTCCGGGTGGGCGACGGCGCCTGGCCGCTCGACGTCGCGGTGGCCGACCCCCGTGTACCCGGGCGGATGCTCGTAGCGGTGGATCTGGACGGGCCCTCGTTCGCCTCGCGCAACACCCGTGAGCGGGAGCGGCACCGCCCGGCCCGCTGGGAACGGGCCGGCTGGGCGTACTGCCGGATCTCGGCCATGGACCTGGCCGCCGACCCGGACCGCGAGATCGCCCGGGTGCGTGAGGTCTGGGAGGCGGCGATGGCCCAGCCCCTGCCGCCGGAGGTCTACTCCCTGCCCGGTGGCCTGCTGCTGGAGGCCACCGACGTGGTCGAGACGGTCAATGCCGGCCTGCTGGAAGACGCGGTGCTCGCGGCCGGGGCCCCCGGTTCCGGTGACCTGCGGCTGAACGGAGCACTGACCGACGACGCGGTGGCGGAGCCGCCGGTACTCTCTGATCCCGTGGGACCTGAAGACGAAGAGGCGGCCTTCCCGGACCGCTCGGACGACGACCGCGACGAGGGCTGGGGCGAGGACCGGCCCGGCAGCCGCGACGACGACCTGCAGCGCGAGCGCCCGCCGCACTGGGAATGAGCCGGGTCGCGGCCACCTGAAAAAATTCTTGGGATCCTCCGAACTTTTCCCGGGAACGGTGCATCGAAAGCAGTGAAGCCGGAAGGGAAGCCCCCTTCACCCTGCGGCTGAACCGATGTGTCGTCCCAGACGTGGTTGTGGTGCAGGCCGCACCGCCCACACAGGAGGAACTCTCATGCTCAGCATCTCCCGTCGCACCCGGACCGCGACCGCTCTGGTGGGCGTGCCCGCCGTTGCCGCCGGCCTCTGGCTGAGCACGGCCGGTGCTGCCCAGGCCGCCGAGGCCCCCAGCGGCACGGACGTTTCCGTGGCCACCTCGAAGGCCGAGCCGATCAGCGGCAAGCCGGTGCTGATCAAGGCCCCGAAGTACAAGGGCAAGGCCCGCCTGCTGACGGTCGACGGCGAAGGCCAGGCCGACCTGTCGCGCTCGAAGCCGACCGCCTCGAACGGCCTGTCCAACGTGGGCACCAAGTTCGTGCTGCGCAAGGTGGGCAAGAAGAACCCGCTCTACCAGATCATGAGCAGCAACGACAGCCACGAGATCCAGGCGTACTGCCTGCAGCAGAAGAAGAACGGCGCCATCGACCTGGCGGCCTGCGACAAGAAGAAGGCCAACCAGCTCTTCGACTTCGCGCACAGCGGCGACCTGTTCTCGGTCGAGGGCAAGTGGGGCTACGTGCAGGCCTCGAAGCGCAGCCTGCGCCTGTACAACGACGACAAGGACTCGATGACGTACTTCTCGGTGGTCAAGGCCAAGTGACCTAGGCCTTCTCGAGAAGGCTCTTCAGCCGGGCCAGATCGGAACCGACGGCGGCGGCGTCACGCTCGAACTCCTCGTCCGTGACGCCGTCGAGCCGGCGCAGGGTGAAGACCACCTCGCACTCGTCGCCGTCGGGGAGCACCCGCAGAGGGTTGTAGAAGGACTGCCCGTCGGCCAATGTGACCTCGTGGTCGGCGACCCCGAAGTCGTTGCGGGGAGCGAACTTCAGGACGATCCGGCCCATCGGCGAGGAGGCCACCCACTCGCCGTCGACCTCCTCCACCCGGTCGCACAGACCGGGCGCCCAGGCCGGGAGGTTGGACGGGGCGCTGACGTAGTCGTAGACCGGCTGGGCGGGCCGGCTGATCCGGACATCGATGTGCCGTGAGCTGATCGCCATGGGGGCCATGGTGTCAGCCCGGAGACAGCAGCAGGGCCGGAGCCGCGGATCTAGCGGCTCCGGCCCTGCTTTCCGGCCCTGACGCTCCCGGGCCCGGTGTGCATCCGGCCCTGTTTTCCGGTCCGGCCTTGCTGTGATTCGGGCCCGGTACGTGTCCAGTCCTGCCTTCCGGTCCGGCCTGACACTCCCAGGCTTGGTGTGCGTCCGGTCCAGTTTTCCGGCCCGGCCCTGCTGTGAGTCGGGCCCAGTGTGTGTCTGGCCTTGTTTCCAGCCCGGCCTGACGCTCTCAGGCCCGCCTGGTGATCCGGCTCCGGGACGGCTCCGGGATCGGCTGACGGGCCCGGTTTCCGGTTAGGCCCCTCCGCCTCGGCCCGCCGGCCTCGGCAGGGACCGGCGATCGCGCGTACGCGTCAGCGCTGCGGCCCCTGCTCGGCCGGGCGGTCGCGCAGCAGGTCGCGGATCTCCTGCAGCAGCAGGATGTCCTCCGCCGGGGACGCGGGCTCCGGCTCTTCACCGCGGCGACGACGCTCCATCAGGGCGTTCATCGGCACGACGATGAGGAAGTAGACGACCGCGGCGACGATCATGAAGTTCAGGATCGAGGTGACCAGGCCGTTCAGGTCGACCAGGGTGGCCTTGTCCGCCACCGAGGGTCGGATCTCGAAGTTCATGCCACCGGTCTCCGGCGAGCCGATCGCGGCCAGGAGGGGCTTGATCACCCCGTCGGTGACCGACGTGACCACGCTGGTGAACGCCGCGCCGATGACCACGGCAATGGCGAGCTCCAGCACGTTGCCGCGCATGATGAAATCTTTGAAGCCCTTGATCATGATCTGCTGTGCCTCCGGGGTGGGGGAAGGGGCAGGGCGAGGTTAGTGCGGGCTCGCCGAAGCCGCCCTCCGGCGAGGCTACCGGTGCGATCTGCACAGTTCACCGCCCCTCTGCATCGGCGGCCGAGACCACCGCGGGTGACGTCCGGCGGCTACGAAAGCACCACCACCGACACCTGGGCCCCGGTCACTGCCCCCACGAGCTGGGTCACCTCGGACTCAGGCACCGCGAGCACCAGCACCCCGGCCAGAGCAGCGGCGTCGTCCGAGCCCGCTGCCCAGCCGCCCCCTGTCCCGCCCGCGTCCTCTTCCCAGGCTCTAGCTCCATTGCCTTGTCCGGAAGTGCTGAGAACCAGAGCATTACGGGCAGCGCGACGAGTGGTTGCCGGGCTCAGCGTCGAACTGCCCCCGCCCTCCTCAGCTGACCAGGTAGACGCTGTGCTGGCCAAGACGTCGACCCGCTGGCCCGCCCGCACCAGGGCGCTCCCCGCCGGATCGGTCAGCCGCACCGGTACAGCCACGGTGCCGGCCGGCAGGCCCTGCAGGAGCCCCGGACCCAGCAGGCGCACCTCGGTGATAGCCTCGCCCTCCTGAACCGGCCCCGCCAAAACCCGCCCCGGACCAACCCCCGACGCCGGCCTTGCCTTGGCTCCAGCCCTCCTGGCCGCAGGCTCAACCGAAGCTGCCGGCCCAGCCCACGCCGCAGATCGAGTGAAGGGTGTCGGCCCGGCCGACGCTGCGGACCGATCGAAGGGTGCCGGTCCGGCCGACGCTGCAGATCGAGCGGAGGGTGCCGGTCCGGCCGACGCCACCGGCCAAGCGGACACCGCCGACCCCGCCGACACCGCCGACCCCGCCGACCCCGCCGACATCGCAGAAGGTGCCGACCCAGTGGAAGGTGCCGACCCAGTGGAAGGTGCCGACCCAGTGGAAGGTGCCGGCCCAGCGAAAGGTGCCGGCCCAGCCAAAGCCGCTGGCGCCACCCCCGCCCACGACCCTGCACCCGCCTCGCCTCCGCCCGGAGCCACTTCGACCGGCCACTGCACCCATTTCAGATCTGCCTCGGTGAGCCGGTGCCCGGCCGGAAGATCCTGCGTGGCCACCAGCACTGCCACAGTCTCCGGTGGCTCGGGACTGCCCAGCCGGACCGTGAACCAGACAGCGGCCAGGAGCAGCCCGACCGCGATCTTGGTGCGGTGCAGGGCGATCGTGAGGCGAAGGGTGCGCATCCGGCCGCTTCCCAGGCGGGGAGGATGGCGTAGCGCGTGCCAGCGTTCCACCGGCCGAGAGCGCTGCCACTTGTGAAACAGGTTCTCTCGCGTCTCCTTCGAGGAGGTTGCGGGTCTGGGCGCCTGCTGGACCGGCGCACGCTGGGGTGAGAACAAGTCGTCCACAGAAGCGTTATCGCCGGCCCGTGTCAGCGACTCCCATGGCGGGCGAGAGGTGGAATCGGCATCCGGCGCGGCGAAGAGTGCAGCCTCGAGACCGGTGAAGATGGGCTCGGCACCTCGCGTGGCGGAAGGGTCCGGCCGCTCAGAAGCAGCCCGCCTCGGCCCGCGATCACCATGCCCGAGGAGGTCGGGGACCCATCCGCCCACCGGTCGATTCGCTGGCATGAAGGAAAGCTAGCCAGAGGGAGCGCGCCCTCAGAGGGATAAGACCGGGCCTGTGGACAAACCGGCAGTCGTGCCTGCTGTGGAAAGCAGAAAACACGAACGCCCCGCGGCCCGGAGGGCGCGGGGCGTTCGGCAGCAGACGTCAGGCCGCGCTACCGCTCGAGGCGGTGGAGGCCGACGAGGTCGAGCTGCTCTTCGACTCGGACGAGCCCGAGGAACCCGAGGAGGAGCCCGACGTGGAGCTGGACGAGCTGCCCGAGTCCGAGGAGGACGAGGACGTCGACGCAGGGGTGGTGGTGCTGCTGGTCGAGGTACCGCGCGAGTCGTTGCGGTAGAAGCCCGAGCCCTTGAACACGATGCCCACGGAGTTGAAGACCTTGCGGAGCTTGCCCGAGCACTCCGGGCACGTGGTCAGTGCGTCATCACTGAACGCCTGCTGCGCCTCGAAGCCGTGGTTGCACTCGGTGCACGCATAGACGTACGTGGGCACGTCGTCCTCCTGATAGACGGCTGGCACTCTCTAGTCTTGAGTGCCAATAGTAATGCACGGGCGGGTGTCGCTTCGACGGACGACTGCCTGGTCATCGGCGAGAATCATCCGGTCGGCAGTGGAACGGGTCGTGGGGGACTGCCATTCCCGCCTCAGCCGCAGGGGCAAAGGGACCGATCGAACCGGGGGAAAGACCAGACCGAGGAGACGGGACTGCGAATGGCGAGCGAGGCCGAGATCCGGGCGATGCGGCAGGCGATCGGGCTGGCGGCCCGAGGGCTGGCCACTGCCCTGCCCAACCCGGTGGTGGGGTGCGTGCTGCTGGACCCCGACGGAACCGTGGTGGCGCAGGGGTGGCACGAGCGGGCCGGCGGACCGCATGCCGAGGTAGTGGCTCTGAGGGCCGCAGGGGAGCGCGCCCGGGGCACTACCGCGGTGGTGACGTTGGAGCCGTGCAACCACACCGGACGCACCGGCCCGTGTTCCGAGGCTTTGCTGGCCGCGGGCGTCCAAAAGGTCGTTATTGCTGTTCCCGACCCCTCCGACGCCGCCGCCGGCGGGGCCGAGAGGCTTCGCCGAGCCGGCCTGGAGGTCGAGGTCGGGGTGCTGGCCGATGAGGCCGAACGCGGTCTCGAGCCGGGGGAGGGCAACGAGGTCTGGCTCACCGCCGTCCGTAAGCAGCGGCCGTTCGTGACCTGGAAGTTCGCCGCCACGCTGGACGGGCGGGTGGCCGCGCAGGACGGCACGAGTCAGTGGATCACCAGCGTCGAGGCCCGCAGTGACGTGCACCGGTTGCGCGCCCAGGTAGACACGATGCTGGTGGGGGTAGGCACGGTTCTGGCCGACGACCCGCTGCTGACCGTGCGGGATGCGGAGGGCAACCCCCTGGAGCGTCAGCCGTTGCGGGTAGTGGCCGACACCCACAACCGCACGCCTGCGAACGCGCGCATCCGCGGCGACGACGCACCGACCTGGATTGCTACGGGCGAAGAAGTTGGGACGTCCGTGGGCACCGATGCCGATGCGGCGGGCGATGGCGGTGGTCGCCTCGGGCTGGACCTGCACGCCCTGATGCGCGCGCTGTACGCGCGCGAGCGCCGACACGTGCTGCTCGAGGGCGGCCCCCGGATGGCCGGGGCGATGGTCGAGGCGGGGCTGGTGGACCGGGTGGTCGCCTACCTGGCCCCGGCCCTGCTCGGCGCCGGGCCGAACGCCATGCTCGACGCCGGGATCACGACTATTGCCGACGTCTGGCGTCTGGACCTGGTCGACGTGCGCCAGGTCGGAAACGATGTGCGAGTGCTCGCACGGCCCCGGACGAGGTGACCCCGGGCACCTCGGGCGGAACGCTCGGACGCACGGAGCCGGCCGCGACGCGGGGGCGGGCGGTGCGACCCTCGCCCTCCCTCTTGTCGTGCCAGCCGGAGAGCTTGCCGCCCAGGCTGATCGCCTTCAGGCGGTCCTCCGTGGCCGATCGGGCCGAGGCCGGGGTGACCACGATCAGGTCGTCGCCGTGCCGCAGCGCGGTGCGGTTGTCCGGCACGATCGCCTCCCCGTCGCGCAGGATCAGCGTGACGTTGGCGCCGGCCGGCAGGCGGAGCTCGAAGATCTCCACGCCGTGCAGCCGCGACTCCGGCCCCACGTGGGCCTCCAGCACGTCGGCCCCCTGAGCCCCGAGCGGTACGGACTCCACCTCCAGGCCGACCGTGGGGGAGTCGTCGCTGAGCCCGAGGCGCCGGGCCACCCAGGGCAGGGTGGGTGCCTGCACCAGCGTGAAGATCAGCACCAGGCAGAAGACGATGTCGAAGAGCTGGCTGGCGTTCTCCACCCCCTGGGCCACCGGCACCGTGGCCAGGACCACCGGCACTGCACCCCGCAGCCCGGCCCAGGACAGGAACGCCTGGTCGCGCAGCGAGACCCGGAACCAGCTGACCGAGGCGGCCACCGACAGCGGCCGGGCCACCAGCAGCAGCACCAGGCCGATCAGGAAGGCCGGGCCGACCGCGGCGGGCAGCCGCTCCGGCGAGGCCAGCAGCCCGAGCAGGACGAACAGGCCGATCTGGGCGATCCAGCCCAGGCCCTCGGCGAAGCCCCGCACCGCCACCCCGTGCGGCAGCCGGGAGTTGCCGATCACCAGCGAGCACAGGTACACGGCGATGAATCCGGAGGCGTGGATGGTGGCCGCCGCCCCGTAGGAGCCGATCGCGAAGGCGAACACCGCGATCGGGTAGAGGCCGGAGGAGGGCAGCGCCACCCGGCGCAGCGCGATCGCTGCCAGCCAGCCGATGCCCAGCCCGATCCCGGTGCCCACGACCAGCTCGAAGACCGCCTCGTAGAGCAGGTACGCGATGCCGTGCGACTCGCCGCCGTGCGCCACCTCGGTCAGCGCGATGACGATGATCACGACCGGGGCGTCGTTGAAACCGGACTCGGCCTCCAGCATGCCGACCAGCCGGGGCGGCAGCGGCACCCGGCGCAGCACCGAGAACACCGCCGCGGCGTCGGTCGAGGAGATCGCCGCCCCCAGCAGCAGGGCCAGCGGCCACTCCAGGCTGAGGATGTAGTGCGCGGCGGCTCCGGCCACGGCCACCGAGACCGTGGTGCCCACGGTGGCCAGCAGGGCGGCCGGGGCCACCGACGGCCGGATCGTCTTCCACTTGGTGGTCAGCCCGCCCTCGGCCAGGATCAGCACCAGCGCGGCGTAGCCGAGCACCGAGGTCAGCTCGGCGTTCTCGAACTCCAGGCCGAACCCGCCCTCGCCGATGATCAGGCCGAGGGCCAGGTAGAGAAGCAGTGACGGAAAACCGGTTCCCACGGACAGGCGCACCGCCGCCACGGCGGCGAGCAGGACTGCCGGACCGGCGAGCAGCGCTAGGTTGAGCTGCTCAATCGTCAAATTTATGGCCTTTCGTGGCGCACAGTCGGTTCACAGGCCGCCCTCAGCCCGCTGTGGATCCTATCGGTCGCCCACGGTGTCCAGCCCGACGGCCGGTGCGGCGTGCCCCGGAACAGTGGCTATTGTTCCTGCCGTGACCCGTCGCCGTGCCCTCCGTGTAACGGCCATCGGCTCCGCAGTCGTCGCCGTGATCGCCGTGGTCGTCGTCGCCGTACTGGCGGTGACGCTGATCCGCCGTCCGCTGCCCGACCGCGGCGGCGAGGTGTCGATGCCGGGCCTGTCCGGTGAGGCGCGGGTGATCCGGGACGACCGGGGTGTGCCGCAGATCTACGCGGACAACGCCGAGGACCTGTTCCGCGTGCAGGGTTACGTCAGCGCCCAGGACCGGTTCTTCGAGATGGACCTGCGCCGGCACATCACCGCCGGCCGGCTGAGCGAGCTGGTCGGCGAGGACGAGGACGCGCTGACCGCCGACAAGCTGATCCGCACCCTGGGCTGGCGGCAGGTCGCCGAGGAGGAGTTCACGAAGGCGACCGAGTCCACCAAGGCCTACCTGGAGGCCTACGCGGCCGGCGTGAACGAGTACATCGAGGGCCGGTCCAAGTCCGAGCTCAACGTCACCTACACGATCCTCGAGCGCAGCCACGACCTGGCCGACATCGAGCCGTGGACGCCGGTCGACTCACTGGCCTGGATCAAGGCGATGGCCTGGGACCTGCGCAGCAACTACGGCGAGGAACTGCAGCGCGCCCAGGCGATCAACACCGTGCGCAACGCCGAGCGGGTCGAGCAGCTGTTCCCCGACTACCCCTACGAAGAGCACCCGCCGATCATCGAGGGCGAGGCCGCGGACGGGAACCAGGCGGGCTCCGGCGCGCAGGCGAACCCGGGCAAGGGCAACAAGAACAACAACCAGAACAACGAGCAGAACGAGAACCCGGACGAGGAGCAGGGCACCTCCCCGGAGGGCACGCCCACCCCCGACCCGTCGGCCACCGGCACCCCCAGCAGCAGCGCGACGGTGGAGAACGCCTCCCTCGTCCAGCAGAGCACGGTCCTCAGCAGCGACGCCGCCCAGCAGGCCCTGAGCGCGGCCACCAACGCCCTCGACGGCCTGCCCGACGTGCTCGGCGGCAGCTCCGAGGGCAACGGCTCCAACTCCTGGGTGGTGGCCGGCGACCTGACCGAGAGCGGTCTGCCGCTGCTGGCCAACGACCCGCACCTGGGCGTCTCCGCCCCGGGCATCTGGACGCAGGTCGGCCTGCACTGCAACACGGTGTCCGAGGCCTGCCCGTTCGACGTCTCCGGCTACACCTTCGCCGGTCTGCCCGGCGTGGTGATCGGCCACAACGCCCGGATCAGCTGGGGCCTGACCAACCTGGGCCCCGACGTCAGTGACTTCTTCCTGGAGAACGTCAACGGCGAGTCGTACCTGGTCGACGGCAACAGCCAGCCCCTCGAGACCCGGCCGGAGACGATCAAGGTGGCCGGGGGCGACCCGGTGACCATCAACGTCCGTTCGACCAAGCACGGCCCGCTCATCTCCGACGTGCTCACCGACGTGGCCAAGGCGGGCCAGACCTCCCCGGTCCCGGGCGAGAAGATCCTGCGCGGCAGCACCTACGCGGTGGCGCTGAGCTGGACCGCCCTCTCGCCGGGCACCTCGATGGAGGCGATCCTGGGGCTGAACGTGGCTCAGGACTTCGAGTCGTTCCGCAAGGCCGTGCAGAAGCTCGACGCCCCGGCGCAGAGCGTGATCTACGCCGACGTCGACGGCAACATCGGCTACCAGGCTCCCGGCCGCGTCCCCCTCCGCGGCAAGGGCGACCCGCAGGCCAAGGTGCCCGCCGACGGCACCTGGCCGCAGATCGGCTGGGACTCCCGCTACGACTGGACCGGGTTCGTCAAGAAGCGCGACCTGCCCTGGGTGGAGAACCCGCGCTCGGGCTACATCGTCGCCGCGAACCAGGCGGTCACCGGGCCCGACGGCACCGCCCAGCTGACCAGCGACTGGGACTACGGCTTCCGTTCGCAGCGCATCCAGAAGCTGATCGAGGGCGCCCGCGCCGACCATCCGATCACCATGGAAGACATGCGTGAGGTGCAGAACGACACCTACAACGCGATCGCCGAGATGCTCGTGCCCACGCTCCTGGAGCTGGCCACCACCACCGACGAGTTCACCCAGAGCGGCGTGGAGCTGCTCGAGGGGTGGGACTACATGCAGCCCACCGACTCGGCCGCGGCGGCCTACTTCAACACCGTCTGGGCCAAGCTGCTCGACCTGACCTTCGCCGACGAGCTCCCCGAGGGCTTCCGGGCCGACGGTGGCGACCGCTGGTTCCAGGTCGTCAGCATGCTGATGGACGACCCGAAGGACGAGTGGTGGGACGACGGCCGTACCGATGCGGTGGTCGAGTCCCGCGACGAGGTGCTGCGCCGGGCGCTCACCCAGGCCCGCCTGGAGCTCACCCAGCGGCTGGGTAAGGACCCGGACAAGTGGCGCTGGGGCAAGCTGCACCGGGTCACGCTGGAGCAGACCCCGCTGGGTGGTGAGGGTCTGCCCTCGCTGCTGCGGGAGCTGGTCAACCAGGGGCCCTACGAGGCGCCCGGCGGCTCGTCGATCGTGAACGCGTTCTCCTGGGACGCCTCGGCCGGTGACTTCTCGGTGACCGCGGCGCCGTCGATGCGGATGATCGTGGACATGTCCAACCTGGACAACTCCCGCTGGGTCAACCAGAGCGGCGTCTCCGGGCACCCGCTGGACAAGCACTACGACGACCAGGTCGGCGCCTGGCTGAAGGGCGAGGACTTCGCCTGGCCGTTCACCGCCGACGCGGTGAAGGCGGCCTCCGACCAGGAGCAGACTTTCAAGCCGGGGAGCTGAAGAACACCGTCCGGGTCGGAGTGAGGACGCCGTGCACGCGGCGGTCGTGCGGTTCAGCCGGTACCTCGGCAACGAGTTCGTCGTCATGCACCACCGCGAAGACCGGGGTACGCGGGTTCAGCCGCGCAAGCGTTGCGTCGTAGTACCCCCGGCCGCGCCCCAGGCGCAGTCCGGTGGTGTCCACCGCCAGCGCCGGGATCAGGAGCACATCGGCCTGGGTGACCGCGTCCGGCCCCAGCCGTTCCCCCGTTGGTTCCAACAGCTTGAGGACGCCTGTGGGCGCCAGACCTCCGGCGTCCACCGCCCAGTCGAGCGTCGGTTGGGTAGTGGTCTCAAGGACGACGGGAAGCAGCACACGCACTCCCAGTGCACGCAGCCGACGGCGTAGCTCGCCGGTTCCCGGCTCGTCCGGCAGCGAGGCGTACACCGCTACGCACGACGCCGTGCGAACCGCCTCCACCTCCAGCGCCGCAGCGGCGACCGCGATCTCGGTCTGCTGCCGTTCCTGAGGGCTACGGGCGGCCCGGCTGCGCCGCACGGTCCGGCGCAGGGTGCCCTTGTCGCCGCCTGAAGTGATCGGCCCGTCCATCACGCTACTCTCGGTGTGTACCTGTTTACGAGCGGTTGTCATCAGCGTCCGACTGACACCAACTGGCACCACCTTGCACCACCGCCCCGACAGGAACGCCAGTAACGCTCGCAGACCTAGATGGGACCACATGACCAGGCGAGGCGACCGGGTGATCCAGCGATGACCGAGCCGGCTCCCCCGTCCGCACGGGAGGCCGGGCCGAAGGTGCAACAGCCGGTCAGACCCGGGCGACTGCGTTCCCGGCTGGCCGTGGCGCTCGTCCTCGTGGCCGTGGTCCCGCTGCTGGCCGGGGCCGTTCTGCTGGTCTGGGCGGCTCCCGCGCATGCCCGCTCGGCCGCCTCCGGCGCCGCGGCCCGGGACGCCGACGCCGCCGCGGTGGCGCTCTCGACCCGCTGCGAGGCGGTGCGGGCCAGTGCCCGGGTCGCCGCCGGCGAGGTCGCGGCCCTGGCCACCCGCACCGGTGGTGAACTCACCCCCGAGGCCGCGCAGACCCTTGCCGCCCGCGCCGCCGCCCGCCGCCCGGGCAGTGCCGTCGCGGTCTTCGACGCCGATGCCGCGCTGCTGGCCGCCTCGGGTGCCACTGCCGCCCGTGACGTGGCCGTCGGTATCGGAGCCCAGGACCTCACCACCGGCCCTTCCTGCTCGGCCGGCCGCCCCTATGCCGCCGCCGACGGAGCCGGCCTGGCCGAGATCTCCCCGGTGCTGATCAGCCCGTTCGCCAGCACCACCGAGGTGGAGGTGGCCACCGTGGTGATGTGGCTGCCCCTGGACCGGCCCGCGCTGAGTGCGCTCCGCGAGCGGCTGGGCACCTCCGGCCGCCTCAGTGTGCTCGCCGCGGCGGGGCGGCCGGTGGTCCTGGCCGGGACCGGTCCGGAGTCCGAGAAGGTCACCGAGCTGCTGCGGGAGCTGCCGGCCGAGGGCCCGGCCGCGGGCACCCGGTTCGGGCTCGGCTACCGCCTCACCGAGGCCGGGCCGGGCCTGCCCTACCGGATCCTGGCCACCGGCGAGGTGGGCGGCAGCGGCCTGCGGCTGCTCGGCTGGGGCCTGCTCGCGCTGGCCCTGGTCGCGCTGTTCCCGCTGTGGCTCGTGCTGGTGCGGCTGACCCGGCCGGTCGACGACGAACTGGCCGCGGTCGGCGGTGAACTGCAGGCCGAGCGGCTGGCCCTGGCCGACAGCCTGGACCGGTTCGGCGAGGTGCTGGCCCACACCCACGACCTCACCGAGCTGCTCGGAACGGTCTCCGGTACGGCACTTTCCGGCACCGGGGCCGCCGCCGCCGCGATCCTGCTGGTGGCCGAGGAGGTGGAGGCGCCGGCCCAGACCCCACCGGGCGGGCGGCGGGCCTACGACCAGACCACGCGCGAGAGCGACCGGCTCAGCGTGCACGCCGAGGCCGGCCGGCCGGACGCCCACGGGGAGGAGGCCCGGGCGGTGCTGCCCGGGTTCGCCGAGCGGCAATTCGCCGCTCTCACCGGGAACCCCTCGAGCGCGCAGCTTTTCGAACCCCAGAGGTTCGAGCTGCCGGGGGCCGGGCCGGTCGCCGCGATCGGCATCGGGGTGGACTCGCAGCCGGTGGAGAGCCCGGCCGAACGTGACCCCGGCCGGCGCCGGCTGATCGGGGTGCTGGTGGTCGCCCGCGGCGAGGGCGGCGCCGGGTTCGACGCCCTGCAGCTGACCCGGCTGCGCGCCCTGGCCGCCCAGACCGGCACCGCGATCACCAACATCCGCCGCTACCTCGAGGTCCGCCGGCTCTCGATGACCGACACCCTGACCGGCCTGGGCAACCGCGCCCAGCTGGTCAGCGCGCTGTCCCGGGAGATCGCCGCGGCCGGGCGGGGCGACGGCGTGCTCACCGTGCTGATGCTCGACATCGACCACTTCAAGCTGGTCAACGACACCTGGGGGCACGGCTTCGGCGACGTGGTGCTGCGCGACTTCGCCGGCCGGCTGCTGGCCTGCGTGCGCGAGGCCGACACGGTGGCCCGCTACGGCGGCGAGGAGTTCGTCGTCCTGCTGCGCGACACCGACGTGGACGGCGGCTGCCGGGTCGCCGAGCGGGTGCTGGAGGCGGCCCGCTCCCGGCCGTTCGAGGAGGCCGAGGTCTCCCAGGCGGTGACGGTCTCGATCGGGGTGGCCGCCTACCCGCGCGACGGGCGCGCCGCGGACGAGGTGCTCCAGGCCGCCGATTCCGCGCTCTACGCGGCCAAACGTGACGGTCGTAACCGATGGCGGGTCGCCGAACCGAGTCACAACGCGCCGATCCCCTCCCTCCCTGGGTAGGTTTTGCCCATGACGGAACCGAGCATTTCCGCTGACCTCGAACCCCTGGGCGACGGCGCCCCCGGGCCCGCCGTGGTCAAGGCCGTGATCCCCGCCGCCGGCCTGGGCACGCGCTTCCTGCCGGCCACCAAGGCCACCCCGAAGGAGATGCTGCCGGTCGTGGACCGGCCGGCCATCCAGTACGTGGTGGAGGAGGCCGTCCGGGCCGGCCTGTCCGACGTGCTGATGATCACCGGGCGGGGCAAGCGGTCGCTGGAGGACCACTTCGACCGGGCCTGGGAGCTGGAGGCGGCCCTCGAGGCCAAGGGCGACAAGGACCGGCTGGAGCAGGTCCGCGAGTCCGCCTACCTGGCCGACATCCACTACACCCGGCAGGGCGACCCGCGGGGCCTGGGCCACGCCGTGCTCTGCGCCGACCACCACGTCGGCGACGACCCGTTCGCCGTGCTGCTCGGTGACGACCTGATCGACGAGCGCGACGAGCTGCTCACCCGGATGATCGGCGTGCAGCGGCAGACCCGCGGCAGCGTGGTGGCGCTGATGGAGGTCGACCCGGCCCAGGTGCACCTGTACGGCTGCGCCGCGGTGGAGACCACCGCGGTGGGCGACGTGGTCCGGGTCACCGGCATGGTCGAGAAGCCCGACCCGAAGGACGCGCCCTCCAACCTGGCCGTGATCGGCCGGTACGTGCTGCACCCGCGGGTGTTCGACGTGCTGAAGGAGACCAAGCCCGGTCGCGGCAACGAGATCCAGCTGACCGACGCCCTGCAGGTCCTGGCGCAGGACCCGGCGCAGGACGGTGGCGGCGTCTACGGCGTCATCTTCAAGGGCCGGCGTTACGACACCGGCGACCGGCTCGACTACCTCAAGGCCGTGGTCCGGCTGGCCACCGAGCGCGAGGACCTGGGCCCCGACCTGCGTTCGTTCCTGCGGGAGTTCGTCGCCGAACTCCCCGCAGAGTGATGCGGTCGGTCGACGAGCATCTCGCCGCCTGCCTGAGCGACCTCGCACCGCTTCCGGCAGTGGAACTTCCACTGCTGGAGGCGGTGGGCTGCGTGCTGGCCGAGGACGTGGTCTCGGGCATCGACATGCCCCGCTTCGACAACTCCTCGATGGACGGGTACGCGGTGCGGGCGGCGGAGGTGGCCGGGGCTCCGGTCACCCTGCCGGTGCTGGGTGACATCCCGGCCGGTCGCGGAGATGCGCTCGAGCTCCCGCCCGGCGCCACGATGCGGATCATGACGGGTGCCCCGCTGCCCGCCGGGGCCGACTCGGTGGTGCAGGTCGAGGCCACCGACGGGGGCACGGAAACCGTTCGTATCGATCGGGCTTCGAGTCCGGGGCAGTTCATCCGCCGCTCCGGTGAAGACGTGCGGCAGGGGCAGACCGTGCTCACCGCCGGCACCGCGCTGACGGCCCGCCACATCTCGCTGGCGGCCTCGGTCGGCGCCGAGCAGCTGAAAGTCCACCCGCGTCCCCGGGTTCTGGTGCTGCCCTCCGGCAGTGAACTCGTTCCGCCCGGAAAGCCGCTGCAGCCCGGACAGATCCACGACTCCAACGGCTACGGCCTGGTCGCTGCGGCCATCCAGGCTGGTGCCCGGGCCCGGCACGGCGGAATCATGGCCGACACCCCGGAACACGTCGCTGCGGCGTTGGAACAGGCCGCCACCGAGGCCGACCTGATCATCACCACCGGTGGGGTCAGCGCCGGGGCCTACGACACGGTCAAGGCCGTGCTGAAGGAACTGGGCACCGTGGAGTTCGTGCCGGTGGCCATGCAGCCGGGCAAGCCGCAGGGCTTCGGCACGATCGGGCCGGACCGCACGCCGCTGTTCACCCTGCCCGGCAACCCGGTCAGCTCGCTGCTGTCGTTCCAGATCTTCATCGTGCCGGCCCTGCGCCGGCTGGCCGGTCTGCCCGACGCCGAGCCGGCCCGCCGCACCGCCACCGTGGTGGAGGGCTGGCGCTCGCCGGCCGGGCGCCGTCAGTTCGCCCGCTGCCTGCTCACGGTGACCGCGGCCGGGCCGACGGTGCGGCCGGTCGGTGGCCAGGGTTCCCACCTGGTGGCCGACCTGGCCGGGGCGAACTGCCTGGTCGTGGTGCCGGAAGAGGTCACCGTGGTGGGCGAGGGTGACCAACTGCCCTACATCGTGCTGGAATCTGGCTCATGATGTGCCGGTGAACCAGCAACACCAGTCCCAGCGACTCACCCACGTCGACGCCTCGGGCGCGGCCCGCATGGTCGACGTCTCGGCCAAGCCGGTCACCGCCCGCGAGGCCACGGCCAAGGGGGTCGTCACCTGCTCACCGGCCGTGATCGAGTTGCTGCGCGGTGAGGGCGTGCCCAAGGGCGACGCCCTCGCCGTGGCCCGGATCGCCGGCATCCAGGCGGCCAAGCGCACCCCCGACCTGATCCCGCTGGCCCACCCGATCGCCGTGCACGGGGTCGAGGTCGACCTGGACGTGCAGGACGCGGGGGTCGAGATCACCGCCACGGTCCGCACCGCCGACCGCACCGGGATCGAGATGGAGGCCCTGACCTGCGTCGCGGTGGCCGGCCTGGCGCTGGTCGATATGATCAAGGCGGTGGACAAGCTGGCCGAGATCGGCCGGATCCGGGTGGTGGCCAAGAGTGGTGGACGTTCCGGAGACTGGCAGCGTGATGGACAGTGACTGAGTCGCGCCGCGCGCTCGTGGTCACCGCGTCCAACCGCGCGGCCGCCGGCGTGTACCCCGACAAGAGCGGCCCGATCCTCGCCGAAGGCCTGCGTGAACTGGGCTTCGCGGTCGACGGCCCCCAGGTCGTGCCGGACGGCGAACCGGTCGGTGACGCTCTGCGCAGTGCCGTCCGGGCGGGGTACGACGTGGTTCTCACCACCGGGGGCACCGGCCTTACCCCCACCGACCGCACCCCCGAGCACACCCGTCCTCTGTTGGATCTCGAGGTGCCCGGTCTGGCCGAGGCGATCCGTACTCACGGCGCTGCCAAAGGCGTCCCTAGTGCGGTACTTTCCCGAGGGCTGGCCGGCGTCGCCGGGCAGACCCTGATCGTCAACCTCCCGGGCTCCAGCGGCGGCTGCCGCGACGGCCTGGCCGTGCTCGAAGGAGTCCTGGTGCACGCCGTCGACCAGATCCACGGCGGCGATCACCGATGAACGAACTCGGAGCGGGCGTCGGCTGGCCGATCGAACTGTCCGACGGCCTCATCACCCTGCGTCCACTGCGCCGCCGCGACGCCAAGTCGTGGAACGCGGTGCGCTCCGCCAACGCCGAGTGGCTCGCCCCCTGGGAGGCCACGCACCCCGAGGGCGGGGGCCGTCCGCTCACCTTCGGGGCGATGGTGCGCAGCTTCGACCGCGAGGCCCGGGCGGGGAGGATGATCCCGCTCGCCGTGCAGATGCACGACCGCCTGGTCGGCCAGGTCAGCGTCAGCGGCATCGTCTGGGGCTCGCTGCGCTCCGGCCAGATCGGCTACTGGGTAGACCGGGCGGTCGCGGGGCAGGGCATCACCCCCACCGCCGTGGCGATGATGGTCGACCACTGCTTCTTCGGCCTGGGTATGCACCGGCTCGAGGTCAACATCCGCCCGGAGAACATGGCCAGCCTGCGGGTGGTGGAGAAGCTGGGCTTCCGCCCCGAGGGCATCCGCCGCCGCTACCTGCACATCGACGGCGCCTGGCGCGACCACGCAACCTTCGCCGTGACCCCGGAAGACGTGCCCGGCGGGATGCTCACCCGCTGGCGCCGTTCGCAGCGCGTCCTGGCCGCCCGCGAGCACGAGCAGCACACCCACTGGTCGGAACAGACGTAACCCTTAGGCTCTACCTGAGGGTGACGACACACCGCAGCCATTACGTGATCATTCGGGTGCCGCCCCGTACCGTTTGTGCGTGCAGCCCAGCAGCCTGATCCTCCTCGCCATAGTCGTGGTGTGGGCTGCCTATCTGGTGCCACAGTGGGTGAGACGACGTGACGAAATGTCACAGTCGCGGGCCGGAGACCGCTTCTCCGGGGGCCTGCGCGTGCTCAAGCGCCGCGAGCGCACCACCCGCTCCGGCCGCTCCGGTGACCCCCTGCTCACGTCGCCCCGAGTGATCGTCGACACAGACGGCGAACTCCTCTACATCCCGGCCGACCGCCTCCTGGCCGAGCGGCTCGCAGGCTCCTCGATGAGCCTCCCGCAGAGCGCCCGCCCCGGAGAGACCCTGCTGGGCACCCCCGGCCCGGCCACCCCAGACCCCGCCGGCTCCACCGACCAGGACCACGAAGCGTCAACGACCCCCGCCGACCCGGCCGAGGCGGAGAACGCCCCTGCCGTCGAGGCAGAAGCCGGGCACCAGGTCGAAGCCAGGCGTGGGTCTCCGGCCGACCGTCGGGCTGAGGTTGGGCGTCGGGACGGGGCCGACCGTCGAAGTGGGGCCGGACATCCGACCGAGGCCGGCGCCGAAGCCGGGCACCGGGACGAGGCTGACCGCCGAGGGAAGGCCGAGCGTCGAGCTGAAGCCGAGCGTCGGGCGGAGGCTGGGCGTCGGGGCAAGGCTGATCGTCGGGCAGAGGCTGGGCGTCAGGACGAGGCCGAGCGTCGGGCAGAGGCGGGGCGTCGCGACGAGGCCGAGCGCAGAGGTGAGGCTGAGCGCCGGGGTGGGGCGGGACGCCGCGCCGAGGCTGAGCGTCGGGGCGGAGCCGAGCGTCGGAGTGACACCGCAATTCAGTCCGACGAGGCAGTCTCCGATACGCCGGCCACCCCTGACTCCGCTGTCCCTGCCCCCATCGCCTCAGCGCCTGCTACCCCTGCCACCCCCACGTCAGCCGCGGCCCCCACGATCGCAGCGCCTCCGAGCTCTCCCTCCGAAGACTCCATGGCCGAACTGGAGGCCGGCCTCCTGGCCGGGTTCGGTCTCACTGCTCCATCGCCCGCCCCAGTGGCCCAGGCCGAAGCCATGCCGTCGGTGCAGGCCCCTTCAGCACAGCCGGCAGGCGCGGGCATCGGGGAAAAGGGTTCTGCAGACGAGGACATGGCCGAACTCGAGGCCGGCCTCCTTGCGGGCTTCGGCCTGACCGCACCCCCCACCCCCGGGACCGCTGTCGGTGAGGCCAGCACCGGCCGGGTCATGGCGGGCCAGGCCAACACCGGCCCGAGCAACGCGGGCCAGAGCAGCACCGGCGGCCAGTTCGCCGCAGCTCAGCCCAACGCGGCCCAGCCCAACGAGGCCCCGTCCCGCCAGACCCGACCTCAAGCAGCTCAGGCTGACCAGGCCCACACCCACCCAGCCCAGCCGCACGAGCCCCAGGCCGACGAGGCTCACGCCCACCAACCCCAGTCCAAGACAGCCCAGCCCCGACGCACCCCCCGCCGCCCCGAGCAGACCACCCCCACCGCTCGGTCCGAGGACCTGTCGTTCGCCGAGGCCCCGCAGCCCACCACCGGCCGTCGGCCCACTCACCGAACTGGCCCGACGCAAACGTCCTCGGACTATGTGCCGGGCTCGCGCCCCGTCCGTAAGCCTCAAAGCCCAGGCCCCACAAACCCAACCGACGCCGAAATCCAGCCCCCTGCGGCCTCGACCACCGTCCCCGTAACCACCTCGGCGCCCATCTCAGCCAGCGCGGAGGCCGCTCAGGAGTCGTTCCAGGAGCTGATCGGGCGCCCCGGTGGGCGAGCGCCCGAGGTCGCAGCCCCGGAGCCCGAGGCGCACGAGGAAGCCCCCCTCACCGAATACACCACCACGCACGCAGACCTGGACTCCGCGCGGCTCAACGCCCGGGTGGCTGCCCGTCGCCGGGCCCGGAGCATGGCCGTCCTGCTCATCGCGACCATCGCGGCCTGGGTGTTCTCCGTGGCCGGCTCCATCCCGGTGTTCGTCCCCCTGGCGGCCACGCTGCTCCTGGCCGCCCACGCGGTGGCCTCGCGCACCGCAGCCGTACGTAGCCGCGAGACCCTGACCATGCTGGCGGCGCACCTCTACGCCGCGGAGATGGCGCGTGAGCACGCCGAGAAGCGCCGCCGTACGGCCGAAGCGCGTACCCGGGCCCGGGTGGAGGCTGAGGCGGCCGCACCGCCGCCGGAGCGGGTGGCTCGCCGGGCCGCGGCGGTCAGCGCCGACACCTGGGACCCGATTCCGGTGCCCCCGCCTACCTACACGCTCAAGCCCGCCGTGCACCGTCCGCCGCCCCCGCCGCTCGAGCCCCCTGCCGAGAAGCCGCAGCCGTCGGAGCGTCAGGTGTCTCGTGGCTCGATGCCCCGGCGGGCCGCCGACATCGAGCGCATCCTGGAACTCGAAGAGACCGAGCTTCCCCGCGCGGTCAACGAATAATCTCGGCTACGAAGCCAGCCGCTCACGAGCCGGGCCGTTGATCTCGGCCCACAGCACGTCGAGCGAGATGCCCAGCACGTCGGCGATGGCGGCGATGGTGGGGAAGGCGGGAGTGGCCACCCGGCCGGACTCGATCTTGCGCAGGGTCTCCGGTGAGACCCGGGCCTCCAGGGCGGTCTGCAGCATCGAGCGCTCACCCCGGGCCTGGCGCAGCAGGGCGCCGAGGCGCTGTCCGCGTTCGATCTCGGCGGGCGTGAGCGGCGTCCTGACCATGACTGCGATTCTAATACCGGGATAGTATGGCCGGGATAGTTATTGGTTGACTGAGATAAGGCGTCCCATGATCGAGATCCTGAGCCCCAGCCAGCTGCCCCGCGCCCGAGAGGCCGGGGCCCTGGTCGCCGAGATTCTGCAGACGATGAAGAGCCGCACCACCGTGGGCACGAACCTGCTGGAGATCAACCGGTGGACCGAGAAGATGATTCTCGACGCCGGGGCGGAGTCCTGCTACGTCGACTACGAACCCTCCTTCGGGCGGGGGCCGTTCGGCCACTACATCTGCACCGCCGTCAACGACGCGGTGCTGCACGGCAAGCCGCACGACTACATGCTGGCCGACGGTGACCTGCTCACCCTCGACCTGGCCGTGAAGGTGCGCGGGCTGGCCGCCGACGCGGCGATCAGCTTCATCGTCGGCGAGTCGCGCCCGGCCGAGAGCGTGGCGCTGATCGAGACCACCGAGCGGGCGCTGGCGGCGGGCATCGCGGTGGCCGGGCCGGGGGCCCGGATCGGCGACATCTCGCACGCCATCGGCACGGTGCTCAGCGCGGCCGGCTACCCGATCAACGTCGAGTTCGGCGGGCACGGCATCGGCTCGACCATGCACCAGGACCCGCACGTGGCCAACACCGGCAAGCCGGGCCGGGGCTACAAGGTGCGCCCGGGCCTGCTGCTGGCCCTGGAGCCGTGGATCATGCAGGACACGGCCAAGCTGGTCACCGACGCAGACGGCTGGACGCTGCGCAGCGCCACCGGCTGCCGCACCGCGCACACCGAGCACACCATCGCGATCACCGACGACGGGGCCGAGATCCTCACCCTGCCGCGCTGAGACCGGCGCTCAGGCCTCGATCGAGAGCCAGAGCGCCTGAGCCGGTTCCGCCCCGCGGTTGACGATGCGGTGCGGGCGGGAGGAGAGATAGGCGATCGCGTCCCCGGGCCTCAGCACGTGCACGTCGCCGTCCAGTTCCACGGTGAGCTCGCCGGAGATCAGCACGCCCACCTCCCGCCCCTCGGAGTGCTCGGCGCTGATCCCGCTGGCCCCGCCCGGGACGTACTGGTGCACGGCCATCTCCACGCCCGCCCGCGGGTCGCGGTAGGCGATGCGCTGCAGCCCGCCCGCCCCGGTGGTGGCCGTCACCTGCTCGTCGACCCGGGTCACGGGGGAGCGGTCGGTCTCCTCGCCCGGGCCGAACAGGTCGGACATGTGCACCCCGAGCGCGGCCGAGACCGACACCAGGGTGCCCACCGAGGCGCTGGCCAGGCCGCGCTCGACCATGCTGAGCATCGAGACGCTGACCCCGGTGCGGTCGGCCAGCGACTTCAGGGTCAGGTTCTGCTGCTTGCGCAGCAGCCGGACCCGCGCCCCCATCATCCGGATCGTGCGCTCGGCCTCGAAGCCGTTCGCGGGCCGGCTCACCGGGACGGCCGGTGCCTCCGGCGAGAGGGATCTGATCGTGCCGGGTGCCCCCGTGTCCGCCATGCGTGTCGTTCCCATTCGTCGCAACAAGTGAAAACCGGAAGGGTGTGGCTGGAACGACACGGATCGTGCCACATCTGTCCCGATAACTGCGTTTTCCCGGACGGGTCGTGGCGGAGATTGCGCTGTGGGTGTAGCTTCCGTCACATTCAGCAACTTACTGCGATCGGGGGAAGCAGTATGCACGGCAGTGCGACGCGAGATTCGTCGGATGGTCGGGTGATTCGGCGCCGGGTGGGGCTGGCGGTGTTCCTGGCCCTGGCGGTCTCGGCCGCCTTCCTGGGCGCAAACGAGACCACCGAGGGCGGCCAGGCCGCCCTCGGTGGGATGGGACTTCTGTTGGTCAGCATCGGCTCGGTGGTGCTGGCCCGGGGCCGCTGACCGGCCGGGGACTCAGGCCTGCGGGATCTTCTCCCGCAGGGTGGCCGCGGCCACCTCGGGCGCGATGTCGGTGGAGTAGGCCCCACCCATCTGCTCGGTGCCGGCGATGTACTTGAGCTTGGTCGCGCTGCGGTTGGGCGGCGAGATCAGCAGGTGCAGGTGGCTGATGTCGTCCCAGCTGCCGTCCCAGCCGGCCACCGACGCCTCGCCGTTCAGCGGCGAGGAGAAGATGCCCAGCACGTAGGGCAGCGGGAAGCCGAACAGGTCGTCCAGGCCGGTGAACACCCGGTGCAGCAGGTGGGCCAGGTCGTCGCGGGCCTCGTCGGCCACCGCGACCAGCGAGGGGGTGTGCGCCTTGGGGGCGATCCGCACCTCGTACGGGTAACGGGCCCAGAACGGCACGTGGGCCACGAAGTGCTCGCTCTCGGCGACCACCCGGCGGCCGTCCTCGAGCTCGGCGGCGACCACGTCGCAGTTCACGCAGCGGCCGGTGCGGGTGCGGTACTCGGCGGCCGTGCGCAGCTCGCGCAGCGGGCGGGCCGGGATGTCGTCGTACGCGTAGATCTGGCCGTGCGGGTGGTGCAGGGTGACGCCGATCGCCTCACCGCGGTTCTCGAAGGGCAGCACGTAGGCGTGCCCTTCCGAGCCGAGCACCTGGTAGCGGTCGGCCCAGGCGTTCACCAGCAGGGCGATCCGCTCCGGGCCGAGCTTGGCCAGGGTGGCGTTGTGGTCGGCGGAGTAGGAGATGACCTCGCAGCGGCCACTGGCCGGCTCGACCAGGTACAGCTCGTCGCTCTCCACGTCCGGCGCCGGCGGGGTGGGGCTGAGGGCCGGGAACCGGTTGTCGAACACCGCGATCTGGACGTCGGTGCGCCGGATCTCGCCGTCCCAGTCGTTGTTCGGGTCCGGGCACAGCGGGCACGCGTCGGCCGGCGGCAGGAAGGTGCGGTTCTGCCGGTGGGTGGCGAAGGTGATCCACTCGCCGGTGGTGGGGTCGAAACGCCGTTCGCTCACTGCTGCTTCGCCTCGTCCTCTTCCGGAACCTCAGGGGTGGAGGCGGAGACCGGCGCACTGTAGTAGTACGTGATCCGCCTTCCGTCGTCCATGGTCGTAACGTCGCGGATCATTGCCACGAGAACCTCGCTCTGGTCTGTCAAGACTTGGTCATAATCTGGCACGGTCGATCGGAAACTGACAAGGAGCCGATCAGTCGTCCTCGTCGGTGCACTCGGCCACCAGCACCTCCACCCCCACCGCCCGGAACTGCCCGATCGCCGGGGCGGAGCTGCGGTCACTGGTGACCAGCCGGCCGATCTGCTCGGCGGGCACGGTCTGGGCCATCGTCTCCAGCCCGATCTTGGTGTGGTCGGCCAGCACCACGATCTCCTCCGCGGCCGCCGCCAGCGCCCGGTCCACGCCGGCCACCACCAGGTTCGGGGTGGACAGCCCGCGCTCCAGGGTCAGGCCGTTGCCGGACATGAAGGTACGCCGCACCCGCATCCCGCTCAGCGCCTGCTCGGCCACCGACCCGACCAGGGCGTAGATCGACCCGCGCAGCGTGCCGCCGGTCATCACCACCTCGATCGTGCGGGACCGGGCCAGCTCCTGCGCGACCAGGACGGAGTTGGTCACCACGGTGAGCTCGCGGAAGCTCAGCAGGTGGCGGGCGAAGGCCTGGGTGGTGGTGCCGGCCCCGACGCAGATCGCGTCGCCCTCCTCCACCAGCCCGGCCGCCAGGGCGCCGATCGCGGTCTTCTCCCGCGCGGCCACCCCGGACTTCTCCGAGTAGGTCGGCTCGTGACTGAGCCCCCCGGTGGAGACCGCCCCGCCGTGCCGGCGGTCGAGCAGGCCCTGCGACTCCAGCAGGCGCAGGTCGCGGCGCACGGTGACCTCGGAGCTGTCGACCACCCGGGCCAGCTCGCGCAGGGACACCGCCCCGTTGGCCCGGACCAGCTCGAGGATCCTCTGGCGACGCTCGTCGGCGAACACCCACCCAGCATAGGACGTCGTGATCAGAAATGGTCAGAAAGGGCGTCTACCCGATCACAAGCGACCCGAAAGGAGCAGTCATAATCTGGTGCGACCCGCTCCGGTGGGTCACCATGTAGACCCGAACCGCTCGCCGTGCCCGAAGATCCGTGCACCCGTCGCCGAAGGCCCTCCCGTGAACAGCCAGTCCAACGCCGCTGAGCCGGCCGAGTCCGTCGTCTCCGCCTTCGCCGGCCTGTACGGGGCCGCCCCCACCGGCGTCTGGTCCTCCCCGGGCCGGGTCAACCTGATCGGCGAGCACACCGACTACAACAACGGCTTCGTCATGCCGCTGGCGATCCCCGACCGGGTCACGGTGGCGGCCTCCCGCAACGACGGCCGGGTGTTGCGGATCGCCTCGGCCCAGCAGACCGAGAAGGCCGAGATCGACCTGGACAAGCTCGAGCCGGGCTCGGTCGAGGGCTGGGGCGCCTACGTCGCCGGGGTCGCCTGGGCCCTGCAGCAGAAGGGCTTCACGGTGCCCGGGGCCGACCTGTACCTCGACGGCCGGGTGCCGCTGGGTGCCGGGCTCTCCTCGAGCGCGGCCCTGGAGTGCGCCGTGGCGGTCGCCCTGATCGAGCTGGCCGAACTGCCCGAGCCGCCGCGCGGCCTGGCCGTGGCCCAGCTGGCCCAGTTCGCCGAGAACGAGTACGTCGGGGCCAAGACCGGTCTGATGGACCAGGCCGCCTCGATCCTCTGCACCGAGGGCCACGCCCTGCTGTTCGACGTGCTCAACCTCAGCACCCAGCAGGTGCCGTTCGACCTCGACGGCGCCGGTCTGGCCCTGGTGGTCATCGACACCCGGGTCACCCACAGCCACGCCGGCGGCGAGTACGGCGAGCGCCGCGCCTCCTGCGAGGCGGCCGCCGCCGCGCTCGGGGTCGACTCGCTGCGCCTGGCCACGGTCGCCGACCTGGACCGGCTGACCGACCCGCTGCTGCTCAAGCGGGCCCGGCACATCGTCACCGAGAACGACCGGGTGGTGGCCGCCGGCCAGGCGATGAGCCGCGACGACTGGGCCGAGTTCGGCCGGCTGATGACCGCCTCGCACGCCTCGATGCGCGACGACTTCGAGATCACCTGCACCGAGATCGACGTGGCGGTGGAGATCTCGCTGGAGAACGGCGCGATCGGCGCCCGGATGACCGGCGGTGGCTTCGGCGGCTCGTCGATCGCCCTGGTCAGCCAGGACAAGGTGGCCGTGCTGAGCGAGGCCGTGCTGGCCACCTTCGCCGAGCGCGGCTTCAAGGAGCCGGTGATCCGCACCATGCTGCCCTCCCGCGGCGCCTCCCGGGACCGCTGAGCAGCCCGGACGTAACGCACGGCAAAAGGCACCTCGCCGATCGGGCAGGTGCCTTTTGTCCGTTTTGCTGATGAGCTGGCGGCCCCACCGAAGGGAGCCTCCATGCCCCAGCACTCGCCTGCCCTGTTCCAGGCGTGGTTCGCGGTCCGAAGGGCCGACACCCGATTGAAGACGGTCGTGGGCACCGTTCTCGCGGCGGTGGCCGCGAGCCTTCTGGTCGCCTCACCGGCCCGGGCCGAGGTGACGGCCGACTGGCAGCCCAAGGCACCCCCGTTGACCACCCCGTGGACCGACCAGGTCTCCGATCCCCCGTTGCCCGAGTACCCTCGTCCTCAGTTGGCGCGTTCGCAGTGGCAGAACCTCAACGGCATCTGGGATTTCGAGGTCACGCCGAGCAGCCAGGTCACACCGCCGAGCACCTACTCGGAGAAGATCCGGGTGCCGTTCGTGGCCGAGTCCGCGCTCTCCGGCATCATGCGCGCGGTAGACGGTGGCGACCGCCTCTGGTACCGCCGTACTTTCACCGTTCCGGCGGGCTGGAAAGACCGGGTGAAGCTGAATTTCGACGCGGTCGACTACCGCACCGACGTCTGGGTGAACGGCCGCAAGGCCGGGGCCACCCACGACGGTGGCTACGACGCGTTCTCGCACGACATCACCGATCTGCTCGAAACCGGCCAGAACACGCTGGTGGTCGGGGTCTGGGACCCGGGCCAGGCGGGCACCCAGGCGGTGGGCAAGCAGGAGCCCCAGCCGGTGGAGCCGCAGACCGGCGGCGGCATCTTCTACACCTCGGCCTCGGGCATCTGGCAGACCGTCTGGCTCGAGCCGGTGAACGCCACCCACGCCACCAAGCTCGACCTGGTGCCCGACCTGAAGTCGTCGACCCTGAAGGTGAAGGTCGCCAGCACGAAGAACGCGACTTCCGTGGTCACCGTCTCCAGTGGCGGTCAGAAAGTGGTCAGCGCGAGTGGTGCCGCCGGGCAGCAGGTTTCGCTGAAGATCCCGAAACCCCGGTTGTGGACGCCCGACGACCCCTTTCTGTACGACGTGAAGGTCGAGTTGCGCACCGGTCAGAAGACTGTGGACACGATCAGCTCGTACGCCGGGATGCGCTCGATCGCGGTGAAGGCGGTGGACGGCAAGCAGCGGATCGTGCTGAACGGCGAGTTCCTCTTCCAGTCGGGCACTCTCGACCAGGGCTACTGGCCCGACGGGATCTACACCGCGCCCACCGACGAGGCCCTGAAGTACGACCTGCAGCTGCTCAAGGACACCGGCTTCAACATGGTGCGCAAGCACATCAAGGTGGAGCCACAGCGCTGGTTCTACCACGCCGACAAGCTCGGCCTGCTGGTCTGGCAGGACATGCCCTCGATGCGCCCCGACCTCAAGCCCGATGCGCCGGCGAAGGCGCAGTGGGAGAAGGAGTTCCGGGCGATGATCGACCAGCACCGCAGCTCACCCTCGGTGGTGATGTGGGTGGCCCAGAACGAGGGCTGGGGCCAGTACGAGCAGGCCCGGGTGGCCGACCTGGTCAAGGCGTACGACCCGACCCGGCTGGTGAACAACATGAGCGGCATCAACTGCTGCGGGGCGGTGGACGGCGGTAACGGGGACATCATCGACTTCCACAACTACACCGGTCCGGGCGTGGCCCGGCCTTCAGCTGAACGCGCCGCGGTGGTGGGCGAGTTCGGCGGTCTGGGGCTGAAGGTGCCCGGTCACGAGTGGTTCCCCGGCGGCGGTTTCAGCTACGAGGACCAGGGAACGGCCGAGCGCCTGAACCGGCGGCTGATCGGGCTCTGGACGCAGATGCGCACCTCCGGCGTGGCGGCCGGCCTGTCCGGGTCGGTCTACACCGAGACCACCGACGTGGAGAACGAGGTGAACGGCCTGGCCACCTACGACCGGCAGGTGGTCAAGGTGGACGTGGCCCGGCTGAAGGAGGCCAACGAGCAGTTGATCGCCGCACCCACCTCGAACCCGGCGCCCGCGGTGGCCAAGGGCCGGCATTCGCTGCGGGTGGTCACCGAGGGCTTCGAGAACCGCTACGTGCGGCACCAGCAGGCTCTGGGGTACACCGAAGTGGTCACCGAGGCCAGCGACGATCTGCTGAAGAACGACGCCACCTGGAACATCGTGCCCGGCCTGGCCGACGCCTCCTGCTACTCCTTCGAGGCGGTCAACTACCCGGGCACGTATCTGCGGCACCAGGCCTACCGGGTCAAGCAGAACGCGAACGACGGCACCCCGTTGTTCGCCGCCGACGCCACCTGGTGCGCCGAGGAGGGCGAGGGCGGTGTGAAGTTCACGGCCTGGAACTTCCCCGGCCAGTACCTGCGCCACTACGACGCCGAGCTCTGGCTGGCCACTCCGGGCGGCAACAACGCCTGGGACAACGACACCTCCTACGCCGCCGACACCACCTGGGCCGTGGAGGCGCCCTGGGTGCCCTGACCCTCGCCGATCGGGTAGGTGTGCCGGGGCGTTCCGGGTGCTGTGCTTGAGTTCCCGGCCCGAAGGAGCGCCCATGACCACCGCCCAGCAGCGCATCGACGAGTGGCTCCGATCCTTCGAAACCGCTCTCGACGCAGATGATCCGGAAGCCGCCGCGGCGCTCTTCGCGCCCGGCGGCTTCTGGCGCGACCTGGTCGCGTTCACCTGGAACATCACTACCGTCGAGGGGCCTGAGGGGGTACGCGGGCTTCTGGAGTCCTGTTTGACGACGACGCGAGCCTGCGGCTTCCGTACGTCGGAACCGCCCACCGAGGCGGACGGGACGACCGAGGCCTGGATCGAGTTCGAGACCGCGGTCGGCCGGGGCAAGGGGCACCTGCGGCTCGTCGAGGAGGGTGCCTTCACTCTCCTGACCACGCTGTACGAACTCAAGGGCTTCGAGGAACGGCAGGGCGCCCGTCGCGACCAGGGCGTGGAGCACGAGCTGGCCAAGGGGCGGCGCACCTGGCGGGAGAGGCGCGAGGCCGAGGCGGCCGAGCTGGGGCGGGAGCGGCAGCCCTACGTGGTGGTGATCGGCGGCGGGCAGGCGGGCATCGCCCTGGGCGCCCGGCTGCGCCAGCTCGACGTGCCGGCGCTGGTGATCGACCGGCACGACCGGCCGGGCGACCAGTGGCGCAACCGCTACCGCAGCCTCTGTCTGCACGACCCGGTCTGGTACGACCACCTGCCCTACCTGCCGTTCCCGAAGAACTGGCCGGTGTTCGCGCCGAAGGACAAGATCGCCGACTGGCTGGAGATGTACACCCGGGTGATGGAGGTGCCGTACTGGTCGCGCTCAGCCGTCACTTCGGCGAGCTTCGACGAGGAATCCAGCACCTGGAGCGTCACCGTGGACCGGGACGGTGAAAGCGTCGAGCTGCGTCCCACGCAGCTGGTTTTCGCCACCGGCATGTCCGGAAAGCCCAACGTGCCGAAGCTTCCGGGGGCTGAGCTGTTCGCCGGTGAGCAGCACCACTCCAGTCAGCACCCCGGGCCGGACGCCTACCGGGGCAAGAAGGTCGTGGTGATCGGATCGAACAATTCCGCGCACGACATCTGCGGCGCGCTGTGGGAGAACGACGCCGATGTGACGATGGTGCAGCGCTCCTCCACCCACGTGGTGAAGTCGGCCTCGCTGATGGAGTTCGCCCTCGGCTCTCTCTACTCGGAAAAGGCCGTGGCCCGGGGGATCACCACCGAGAAGGCCGACCTGACCTTCGCCTCACTGCCCTACCGGATCATGTCGCAGTACCAGATCCCGATCTACGAACGGATCGCCGAGGAGGACCGGGAGTTCTACGAACGACTGGAGAAGGCCGGATTCCGGCACGACTGGGGTGACGACGGTTCCGGGCTGTTCATGAAGTACCTGCGCCGCGGGTCCGGCTACTACATCGACGTGGGCGCCTCCGAGCTGGTCGCCGACGGTGAGATCAAGCTGGTCCAGGGCCAGGCCGACCACCTGACCGAGCACGCGGTGGTGCTGGCCGACGGCACCGAACTGCCGGCCGACCTGGTGGTCTACGCCACCGGCTACGGGTCGATGAACGGCTGGGTGGCGGACGTGGTGGACCAGGAGACGGCCGACCGGGTGGGCAAGGTCTGGGGGCTGGGCTCGGACACCACGAAGGACCCGGGCCCGTGGGAGGGGGAGCAGCGGAACATGTGGAAACCCACCCAGCAGCCCAACCTCTGGTTCCACGGCGGCAATCTGCACCAGTCCCGGCACTACGGCCTCTACCTGGCACTTCAGCTGAAGGCGCGGTTGGAGGGCATTCCGACGCCGGTGTTCGCGCTGGCGCCCGTGCATCACCCAGGGTGAGTGCCTTCCGGCCCGGTGGGTGAGATCCCGATGGCACCGCTCAACCCGTGCAGAACCTTGGCCAGGCGACCGAAAGTGACTGGACCGGGGAGGGCTCCCGGTCCGGCCGGTGCGCGGCCGGGGTCTGTGCGGGTGGGGGTGCGGGATGGCGATCTCTCGCATCTCGGTGGCCAGGCTCCTGATCGTGGTGCTGCTGGCCTGGATCCTGGTGCCGGTGACGGCGCAGCCCGGCCAGGCGTTCGCGGGCACGGTGGCCGCCAGTGCCTACGCCAGTCGGGACATCACCAACGGCAACACCACGGTGGCCGCGTCCACCTATCCCGGTTCGACCAGCGCCAGTGCTTCCGGCGGCACGATGACCAGCACGGCCAACGCCGATCCGCTGGCCGATACGGCGGCCGCCACAGCAAAGGCCGACGGGTACGGCCTGGGGGCGATTCTTTCCTTGGCCACGGCTACGGCGGAGTGCACCGCCGGCCCGACCGGAGTGACCGGCAAGGCGCGGGCCGGAGGGCTGACTCTCCTGACCATTCCGCTGAACAACGTTCCCACCGGGGACATCCCGCCCAACACCACGGTTCAGCTGACCAACCTGTTCGGTCAGAACGTCGGCTACATCACCTACAACGAGCAGACGATCACCAACAGCGGGGGCCAGTACTACATCTCGGTCACGGCTGCCCACATCGTCAGCAAGACCACGGCCGGGGTGATCAACGGCAATGTCGAACTGGCCCACGTCGAGTGCGGGTCCACCGCCCCGATCACCCCCACGGTCAGTGCGGTCAGCCCCAACCAGGGTCCTGAGACCGGCGCCACCTCGGTCACCGTCACCGGCACCAACTTCCTGGCCGTCACCGGTGTGAAGTTCGGATCGGTGAACGCCACGAGTTTCACCGTGACCAGCCTGACCTCCCTGACGGCAGTGGCGCCGGCCGGCACCGGCAAGGCCGACCTCCGGATCACCAACGTGGCCGGCACCAATGCCGACAACGCCGCCGACGACTTCAACTACATCCCCAAACCGGTCATAACGTCCGTAACGCCAACGCGAGGGCCGACTTCCGGGGGGACGTCTGTCGTCATCACCGGAACGAACCTGGCCACTGCGACAGCAGTGAAGTTCGGGGCGAATGCCGCAACCAGCCTCACGGTGAACAGCAACACCTCGGTCACTGCGGTAGCCCCGGCCCGCACGCCGCTCAACACCAACGTCACGGTCGACATCACCGTGACCACGGTGGGCGGCACGTCGAACGCGGTGACCGCGGACGAGTACACCTACTTCGCCCCACCCACGGTGACTGCGGTCGCGCCCAGTGCCGGGCCCCTGACGTCCGGAAATTCCGTGACCATCACCGGGACCAACTTCATCGGGCCCAGTGGGGTGAGCGCGGTGAAGTTCGGCGCCGCCAATGCGGTCAGCTACACGGTGAACAGCGACACCCAGATCACTGCAGTCGCCCCGGCCGGTACGGCGGGCACGGTCGACATCACGGTGGTGGCGGTCGGCGGCACGTCGGCGATTACGGCTGCGGATCAGTACACCTACACGCCGGCTCCGACCGTCACGGCGGTTGCGCCCAGCGCCGGGCCGACCGCTGCTGGCACCTCGGTGGTCATCACGGGCACCAATTTCGGCAGCGCGACCGAGGTGAAGTTCGGGGCTGATCCGGCCGTGAGTTTCGTCCGCAACTCCGCCACCCAGATCACTGCGGTAGCTCCCGCTGGTGCGGCCGGCACGGTCGACGTCACCGTGACCTCACCCGGCGGTACTTCGGCAACGTCTGCCGCGGATCGGTACACGTACGTGGCGACTCCCGCCGTAACTAACGTGGCCCCTAAGCGCGGCCCGCTGGCCGGGGGAACCTCGGTGGTCATCACCGGGACCGGGTTCTCGACCGCGACGGCGGTGAAGTTCGACGCAACGAACGCAACGTCGTTCACGGTGAACAGCGCTACCCAGATCACGGCCGTGGCCCCGGCCGGATCTGCCGGCACAGTCGACATCACGGTCACCACGCCGGGCGGAACCTCGGCGACCACCAGCGCCGACCGCTTCACCTACGTCGCCGCGCCAACCGTCTCCAACGTGTCCCCGTCGGGCGGCCCGATCGCCGGGGGCACGAGTGTGACCGTGACAGGCACGAACTTCACGGACGCTTCGGTCGTCACCTTCGGGGGAGTGCCGGCCTCTGCCGTAACCGTCAGCAGTGACACTCAATTGGTGGTCACCGCTCCGGCCCAGGGTGCAGGCACGGTGGACGTGGTGGTCACGGCTCCGGGAGGCACGTCGGCCACCTCCAGCGCCGACCGGTTCACCTACTACGCCACGCCTGCAGTGAGCGCCGTCTCGCCATCCTCCGGCCCCACGACGGCGGGCACGGTTGTGGTCATTACCGGCACGGCGCTGGCCGGGGCCACCGGCGTGAAGTTCGGGGCGAACACGGCAGTCAGTTTCACCGTGAACTCCTCCACCCAGATCACGGCGACTGCCCCCTCCGGCAGCGTGGGCGTTGTCGACGTCACCGTGACCACACCGGGAGGTACCTCACCGACGTCCTCAGTTGATCAGTTCACTTACGTCGGACCGCCCACGGTCTCGGCGGTCTCACCGGCCCGTGGGCCCCTGGGCGGCGGGAACTCGGTGGTGATCACCGGGACCGGCCTGACCGGCGCGTCGGCGGTGAAGTTCGGCGCAACGAACGCCTCGTCGTTCACAGTGAACAGCGCTACCCAGATCACTGCGGTGGCGCCGGCCGGAAGCCTCGGCACGATCGATGTCACCGTCACCACCACCGGCGGCACGTCAGCCGTCAGCAGCGCCGACCAGTACGCCTACGTCGGTGCTCCCACCGTCACCGCGATCTCGCCGACCGCCGGCCCGATCGCCGGTGGAACCGCGGTCACCATCACCGGCACCGGCTTCACCGGCGCAACCGCCGTCTCGTTCGGCGGGGTGGCTGCTTCGGGCGTGATCACGGTCAGCTCGGACACGCAGATCACCGCGTTGGCCCCCATGCAGTCCGCGGGAACCGTGGATGTGAGGGTAACCGCTCCAGGCGGGGTTTCGGCTGTAACAGCGGCGGACCGCTTCACCTACGTGTCGCCGCCTGCGGTCACCGGAATCACGCCGAGCAGCGGGCCGATCTCCGGCGGAGTGAACCAGACCGTCACCATCACCGGTACCGACTTCACCGGCGCTACCCAGGTCACCTTCGACAACTACCCCACCCTGCAGATCCTCAGCGTGACGTCGACTCAGATCCAGGTACGCGGAGTGCCGCCGCACGCCACCGGCCCGGTGCACGTCCAGGTGACCACGCCTTACGGCACCAGCGCCCAGACCCCAGCCGATGTCTATACCTACCAGGGACTGCCCACGCTTACGGCGGTCTCACCCAGCAGCGGTCCGCTGGGCGGGGGTAATGCGGTGATCCTGACCGGTACCGGCTTGAGCACTGCCTCAGACGTGAAATTTGGCTCCGCAACGGCGACTTTCACGGTGAATTCCGACACGCAGATCACAGCTACCGCGCCGGCGGGCTCAGCCGGGGCAGTGACCGTGTCGGTGACAACTTCGTACGGGACCACCGGCGGCCCGAATCCGCCGCCATACACGTATGTCGCGGCGCCCGTCGTCTCCTCCGTCGCACCAGCCTCCGGGCCGTTAGCCGGCGGTACTGCGGTGACCATCACCGGCACCGGCTTCAGTGGTGCGACCAGTGTTGCCTTCGACGGCGTTGCGGCAACCAGCCTGACCGTCAGTTCGGACACCCAGATAACGGCTTTCACGCCGGCACATGCTGCCGGAGCGGTGAACGTCTCCGTCACCTCGGTCGGCGGCACCGGCAGTCTGAACAACGCCTTCACCTACGTGGCGGCGCCCGCAGTGACCTCGGTTTCGCCGACTTCCGGACCGGTCGGCGGGGGCACGTCGGTGACGATCACCGGTACCGGGTTCAGCGCGGCCACTGCGGTTTCTTTCGGGGGGAGTGCGGCCAGTTCCTTCACGGTCAATTCCGGAACGCAAATCACCGCCTTGGCCCCCGCCGGGACCGCAGGCACAGTGGATGTTCGGGTAACGACCGTCGGTGGGACGTCGGCGGTGGTTCCGGGTGACCGGTTCACCTATGTCGCGGTGCCAGTCGTCCAGGGCGTCGCTCCCCAAGCAGGCCCGCTGGCCGGCGGGAACACGGTGGTCATCACTGGTACCGGCTTCACCGGAGCCTCAGCGGTTGCCTTCGGGGGTAGTACGGCGACGTCGTTCACCGTCGATTCGCCTACTCAGATCACCGCTGTCGCTCCGTCAGGGGCGGCGGGCACGGTGGATGTCCGGGTGACGACGGTCGGGGGGACGTCGGCGGTAGTGGTGGGGGACCGGTACACCTATCAGGCCGTTCCCTCGGTCACCGCTCTCACGCCGACGCACGGCCCGATCGCCGGGGGAACGCTGGTCACCATCACCGGCGCCAATTTCAGCGGTGCCACCTCGGTGACGTTCGACGGAACGCCGGCCATCGGCGTCATCGCGGTCAACAGTGACAATCAGATCATCGCGGCCGCGCCGGCTCATGCTGCCGGTGTGGTGGACGTGGTGGTCACGGCCCCGGGTGGGGTATCGACGCCGATCAGCTATCGATATGTCGGCACCCCAACGATTTCCGGTCTGTCACCGGCGAACGGGCCCACCGTCGGCGGAACCTCGGTGGTGCTGACCGGTACCGGCTTCGCCACCGCGTCCGGTGCGGCCGCGGTGCAGTTCGGCGGGACCAACGCGGCCTCGTACACGGTGAACAGCGACACCCAGATCACCGCCGTCACCCCGGCCAAGGCAGCCGGGACGGCCGGAGTAACAGTGACCACGGCAGACGGTGGGACGTCGGCGGTCACCCCGTCGAGCATCTTCACCTTCATCCCTGCGCCCACAGTCACCTCGATCACGCCGACCTCCGGACCTGAAGCGGGCGGAACGAGCGTAATCATCAACGGAACCGGTCTGACCACGGCCAGTTCCGTTCGGTTCGACGGCAGCGCGGCCTCGTTCGTGGTCGACTCGGACACTCGGATCACGGCCACCGCCCCGGCCGGTAGCGGCCTGGTGAACGTCACGGTGACCACTGTCGGGGGTACGGCGACGGACCTTTTCCGGTACGTGGGCACGCCGACGGTCACCTCGCTCAGCCCAGCCACTGGACCCGTGGCCGGGGGCACGTCGGTGACCATTACCGGTACGCAGTTCTATGGAGTCAACGGGGTCACCTTTGGCGGCACGGCGGCTGGTTTCACGGTTGTCAGCCCCACCGAGATCACCGCTGTGGCCCCTGCCCATGCCGCGGGCGGGGTGGACGTACGAGTGACAACCGCCTTGGGGGGCACCTCCGCCCCGGGCCAGACCTTCACTTACGTGGCCGATCCGGTGGTGACCGGGCTGGCTCCGACGTCGGGGCCGGTGCCTGGCGGCACGGTGGTCGTGATCAGCGGTTCCGGCTTCAGCGCGGCCACGGCCGTGAAGTTCGGCGCCACCCCGGCGGCTTCCTTCACGGTAAACGGCGGCTCCCAGATCACGGCGGTGAGCCCGGCCGGAGCTGTCGGTACGGTGGACGTGACCGTGACCGGTCAGTTCGCCACGTCGGCCACCTCGGCGGCCAGCCGTTTCACATATGCCGCAGCTCCCACGGTCGCCAGCGTCTCGCCTGCCGCCGGGCCACTGGCTGGGGGAAACACGGTGACGATCAGCGGCACCGGCTTCACCGTGAACTCGGCCGTGTCCTTCGGGGCGGTGCCTGCGTCCTCGGTGCAGTTCGGGTCGGCCACGCAGCTCACCGCCGTGGTGCCGGCCGGTGCGGCCGGGCCGGTCGACGTGGAGGTGGCCACGCAGTACGGCCAGGACACGCTGAACAACGGATACCGTTACCGTGCAGCCCCTTCCCTCACCTCGGTGAGTCCTGCAGTTGGGCCGGAGAGCGGCGCGACCACGGTGACCATCACGGGCAGCGGGTTCGACGGGGCCACGGCCGTCCGGTTCGGATCGGTGCCGGCCACGCTCTTCACAGTGAGCACCGACGGCCTGATCACGGCCACCTCACCGGCCGGTACCGGCACGGTTGATGTGACGGTGACCGGTCCCGGCGGCACTTCACCGGTCGTGCCGGCCGGTGAGTTCACCTACGCCCCCGTGCCCGTGCTGGCCAGCGTTTCCCCGGCATTCGGGCCAACTGCCGGCGGCACGGTAGTCACGCTCTCGGGATCGGGTTTCACCGGTGCTACTTCGGTCACCCTGGCCGGCGCGCCAGTCGCGTTCTCGGTGGTCAACGATTCGGCCATCACCCTGACCACCCCGGGGGGATCCGGTGACGTGCCCATCGTCGTCACCACTCCGGGCGGGACCACCGCACCCCGGCAGTTCACCTACGCCAACGCACCCTCGGTGAGTGGGCTTACCCCCGACCGCGGGCCACTGGGCGGCGGGACCTCGGTGACCATCGACGGCACCGGCTTCACCTCCGGATCGACCGTAACCTTCGGCGGCACAGCTGCCGCCTCCGTGCAGTTCGTGAACTCGACCAGGCTGATCGCGGTGACGCCCGCCCGAGTGACGCCGGGCCTGGTGACCACCACCATCACCACCCCCTACGGCTCCGCCTCCGGGGCCTTCCGTTACGTAGCCGCTCCGACCGTTACGGCCGTCCAGCCCACCGCTGGTCCGCTGGCCGGCGGCACCGTCGTCACCCTGACCGGCACCGGCTTCACCGACGCCTCGGCCGTTTCCTTCGGCCCGACCCCAGCCACCACCTTCACCGTCAACAGCGACACCTCGATCACTGCGACCGCCCCCGCCCGCGCCGCCGGCACAGTCGACATCACGGTCACCACCCCGGGCGGCACCTCGGCCACTTCCGGCGCCGACCAGTTCTCCTACCTGCCCGCCCCCACCGTCGGCCAGGTCCAGCCCAACTCCGGCCCCGTGGGCGGCGGAACCGTCGTGACCATCACCGGCACCGGCTTCACCCCCGGTTCGTCGGTGACCTTCGGCGGTGACCCGGCCACCGCCGTGAACTACGTCAGCCCCACCGAACTGAAGGCCACCAGCCCCGCCGCGGCCGGATCGTCGGGTTCGGTGCTGGTGCGGGTGACCACGCCAGGCGGAAGCGACTCGGCGATCTTCACCTACCGCGACGCGCCCACGGTGAGCCAGGTTCAACCCGATTCCGGGCCAGAGGCCGGGGGAAACACGGTCACGATCACCGGCTCCGACTTCAACGGCGCCACCGTAGTGCGTTTCGGAGCAACGGCGGCCACCTTCACCGTGGACAGCAGCACGCGCATCACGGCAACGGTTCCCGTTGGCACCGGCACGGTCGACGTGCGCGTGACTGGACCCGGCGGCACCTCCGCCACCTCGCCTGCTGACCGATACCGGTACGCGCCCGTGCCGGCGGTGAGTTCGCTGTCTCCGACCTTCGGCCCCACCATCGGCGGAACCTCGCTTACCGTATCGGGTTCCGGCTTCACTGGAGCAAGCACGGTCACCATGCGCGGGAACTCGGTGCCCTTCACCATCGACAACGACTCCACGATCACGCTGACCACGCCCGCCGGTGCGCAAGGCGACGCAGCCATCGAGGTGACCACCCCGGGCGGCACTTCGGCGCCCGTCCAGTTCCGCTACGCCGACGCGCCCACGGTCACCACCGCCACGCCCGACGCCGGGCCATTGGGCGGCGGAACCATCGTCACCATCACCGGCACTGACTTCACCCCGGCCTCAACGGTGACCTTCGGCGGAGCCTCGGCAACCTCGGTGACCTATGTGAGCCCCACCCGCCTGGAGGCCGAGTCGCCTTCCCGAGGCACGGCCGGTGCTGTGAACATCGTGGTCACCACCGCCTACGGCGCATCGTCGCCAATGAGCTTCACCTACACGAACGCCCCCACGATCAGCGCCGTCGCACCCAGTGCGGGACCCGTCGCGGGCGGCACCTCGGTCACCATCTCCGGCTCGGGCCTGACCGGTGCCTCAGCCGTGACGTTCGACGGCACACCAGCCGCGTCGTTCACCGTGAACAACGACTCGACCATCACGGCTGTCACGCCGCCCGGTTCAGCGGGCACTGCCGTCGTGCGGGTAACGACGGTGGGCGGTTCGGACACGGGAAGCTTCCGCTACGCGGCCTTCCCCAGCATCAGTGCGGTTTCGCCTG
>NZ_JAJSOH010000024.1 GCF_021277265.1 Kineosporia rhizophila | reverse complement strand
GGGACAGGGGGGGGGCGGGGGCGGGGGGGGGGGGGGGAACCCCCGGGCTGCGCGGGGGCGGGGGGGGGGGGCCCCCGCCGATCGGCGGGAAGATCGCCAGCTATCCGGGCGGCGTGACCACCCTGCCTTCCGGGCACGCCGGGGCCTACGGCGGCGCCGAGGCCAAGGGCGGCACGGTCAGCAAGGCCAGCGCCAAGACGGCGATCGAGCGCGGCGGGTTCGGCAAGACCAGCCGCAGCAGTGGGAGCGTGGGCGGTTGATCAGGTTGCCGCAGACTCCGCGGCCGAACGCGTACCAGCTGGTCGAGGAGGAGGGGCTGGCCTACGCCCGCGAGCGCAACGACGGGCCGGACGAGCTCCCCTACTGGTTCGAGGGTGCCGCCTACCGGTTCACCGAGGCGCAGGTCGACGAGCTCGAGCGGGTCACCGACGAGCTGCACGCGATGGCCATGCACGCCACCCGGGTGATGTGTCACGACACCGCCACCCTGCGGCGGCTGCGGATTCCCGAGTACGCGTGGCCGCACCTGCGCCGGTCGGTCGAGGAGAACTGGACGCTGTACGGGCGTTTCGACCTGCTGTGGGACGGCAGCGGGTCACCGAAGATGCTCGAGTACAACGCCGACACCCCGGCCGCGCTGGTGGAGACCGCGGTCACCCAGTGGTCGTGGCTGGAGACCGTCCAGCCCGACCGCGACCAGTGGAACATGCTGCACGAGCGGCTGGTGCGCACCTGGCAGAAACACCTGGGCGACAACGAGTTCGTCCACCTGGTGGCCGGGGTGGCCGAGCCGCTGGAGGACTGGAACACCATCGCCTACCTGGCCGACACGGTGCGCGAGGCCGGTGGCCGGCCGATCACCCTGCCGATCGACCAGATCGGTGTCACCGGCGACGGCCGCTTCGTCGGGCTCGAGAACGACCCGATCCGGACCTGTTTCGCGATGTACCCGTGGGAGTGGATGCTGGCCGAGGACTTCGGCCGCCGCGCGGTCGAGTCCGGTGTGGTCTGGCTGGAGCCGGTGCACAAGGTGCTCACCGGTTCCAAGGCCGTCCTGGCCACGATGTGGGAGCTGTACCCCGATCACCCGAACCTGTTGCCGGCCTACTGGTCGCCCGACCGGCTGGGGCCGGACTACGTGGTGAAACCCGTGCACGGCTGGGAGGGCGCCGGAGTGAAGGTGGTGCGCGACGGTCGCACCGCGGCCAGCGTGGCCGACCGGCACACCGCCGGCCAGGAGGCGATCTACCAGACGTACCAGGAGATTCCGCGGATCGGCGACTGCCTCCCGGTGCTGGGTACCTGGGTGGTCGGCGGGCACGCAGCCGGTCTCGGGATCCGGGAGACCGACGCAGGCCGGCTCATCACCGACACCCAGGCCCGCTTCGTCCCCCATTTCATCGACGCTCCCCGATCCACCCCGCAAGAGGTGCAGGGCTGGATCGACGAGGCCGAACAGAACTGATCAGAACTGCTTGAGGACGTCGGTGAGCGGCCACGGTGCGGCCGCTCACCTCAGGCGGCGGCGGGCTCGCGCAGCAGTGCTTCCACCGAACGCGCGGCGAGCATCGCCACCTCGACCGGGTTGCGGGCGTCCAGTTCGTCGGAGAGCACCTCGACGGCAAGGGGGAGCTGCACGCCGACCTCGTTCAGGGCGCCGAGGAAGCCGGCCAGGTCGACCACGCCCGCGCCGGGCAGCAGGCGGCCGTGCCGGCCCTCCTGCCGGAGGTCTTCGTAAGGCGTTGCCCCCGCATCGCACAGCTGAACGGCGAACACCTCGGAGGCCGAGAGCGTGCGCAGCTCGTCGGTGGTGCCGCCGGAGCGGTGCCAGTGCCACGCGTCGAGCATGAGCCCAGCGTTGCCGGTTCCGGCCTGGGACACCAGTTCTCGGGCATCGTTCAGGGTGCGCAGGGAGCTGTAGGGCATGAATTCCAGTGCGATCCGCACGCCGTGGTCGGCGGCCCGGGTGCACAGGCGGCGGAACTGCTGTTTTTGGACGTCGGTGGGCACGTCGGCGAAAAGGCCCACGTTGATCTGGGGCACGCCGAGCAGATCGGCCAGATAGAAGAGCAGGTCCTCCTCGAGCCGCACGCCGCGCACATCGGCCTCACGCCACCAGTCGGTCAGGAACTCCAGCTCCACCACCCGCAGGCCGTGGCGGGCCACGTAGTCGGCCAGCTGCTCCTCGGAGAACTCCGAGCGCCGGGCGTCCAGGTAGTCGACGGCCCCCAGGCCGATCCCGGTGAAGCCTGCGGCGGCCGCGGCCAGCACGCGGTCGGAGAACGAGGCGTAACGCAGAGTCATGGCCGAGAGGTGCAGGTCCACCGGACTGGTGCGAACGGGAGTACGGCGGGTGGACCAGGGGCCCGGGGCGTCGATCATGCGTTCACCCTACGAAACGAATTCTTCAGCTGTGGTGCTTCTCCGATTTCTCTCAGCCGTATGCGTCTATTGTAATGATGAAATTCCCTCCTTTCCACCGCGAACCGGTACATATCGCCTCGCCCCGGGTCGGCATTGTTAACACCACAACGGGCGCGTAACCCGGATTCCTTGGCATATTGGAGTGCCGACAGACAGAAGTCTCACGCTGCGTAATGGATCACCATTGACGCCCGCGCGTGGGGAACAGGGAGGGGATCATGACCGCGCAGACGGTTCACACCGGGCGCCGCGCCGATCCGTTGACTTATGCGGATGTCGAAGCAGGCACCATTGCCCGGCTACGTCACGTAGTCATTGCCCAGCCCGATGCAGTGGCCGTCCACGACGGCGACCTGAGCCTGACCTACGCCGAGTTCGCCCTCCGCGTCGCTGCCGTGCGGCGCCAGGTGTTCGCCGCCACCCACGGCCCGGCCGGCTCGCAGGACGAGCGCCCGGTCGCGCTGCTGTACTCGCACGGCGCCGCCGCCGTGGCCGCGGTGTGGGGCATCATCGCCTCCGGCCGGCCGATCCTGGTGCTCGACCCGCGCACTCCCCCGGCCCGGCTGCGCTCGTTCGTCGAACGGGTCGACGTGCGCCTGTGTCTCACCGACCAGGCGAACGCGGCCACCGCCGCCGAACTGGTGGAGCAGGTGCTGGTCGACGCCTCGGCCGAGGAGAGCGGCAGCCCGGCCGATCTGGACGCGCTCTGGGGCACCGCCCCCAGGCCCACTGACGCAGCGGCCTACGCCTTCACCTCGGGCTCCACCGGCCGTCCCAAGGTCGTCGTCAACGATCACCGCATGCTGGTGCGCGACGCCTGGGCCAACGCCCGGGCCACCGACTGCTACGACGTCGACGACGTGGTGGCGCACACCCTGCCGATGGCCTTCCACGCCGGCCTGATGGCCACCTGTGCCGGCATTCTGGTGGGCACCACGATGGCTCTCTACGACATCCGCTCGCGGGGTATCAACGGACTGCCCGCCTGGATCGAGCAGAACCAGATCACGATCGTCCAGGCCAGCCCCGCGATTCTGCGCAACCTGGTGGGCATTTCACCGGATCCGCGGCTGCTGGCCCGGCTGCGCTCGGTCACGATCGCCGGTGAGGCCGCCTACGGCCCGGACATCGAGGCCGCCCGGGCCCTCTTCCCGGCCGGCTGCACGCTGCGCAACCGCTACGGCTCGTCCGAGACCAGCCTGCTCACCGAGTACCAGGTCGACAGCGAGCACCCGCCGCTCGAGGGCCTCCTCCCGGTCGGCCGGCCCATTCCCGACATCGAGCTGAGAATCGTCGACGCAGAAGGCGTTCCGGTCCCGGTCGGCGGTTCCGGCACGGTCACGCTGACCGGTCGCAACCTGGCCACCGGCTATCTGGGCGACCAGGCGGCCACCGACAAGGCCTTCACCCCCGACCCCGCCACCGGCGGTCGCACCTACCGCAGCAGCGACGTGGGCACGGTCGGTCCCGACGGAGCACTGCGGCTGCTCGGCCGTCGCGACCACAGCGTGAAGATCCGCGGCTACCTGGTGGAACCGGGTGAGGTCGACGCCGCGCTCTCGTCGATGGAAGACGTGCGCGAGTCGCTGACCGTGGGGGCCGAGAAGGGCGGCGACAGCGGCGGCAAGCGGCTGGTCTCGTACGTCGTCTCCACCGCCGACCGGCCCAGCGCCGCCGCGATCCGCCAGCACCTGGCCGGTGTCCTGCCTTCGTACATGGTTCCCGAGAGCATTGTCTTCCTCGAGGCCCTCCCCCGCACCGACCGCGGAAAGCTCGACCGCAACGCCCTTCCCGAGCCGCCCGAGGTCACCGCCGGCCGGGGCGCCGAGCACCTCAGCGAGTGGGAAGAGGTGGTGCGGGCCCTGTGGTGCAGCGTCCTCGCGCTGCCCGAGGTGGGCCTGGAAGACGACTTCTTCGAGCTCGGCGGCGACTCGCTGGCCGCCGAGAGCCTGATGAGCCGGATGGCCTCCGAGCTCGGTGTGCCCACGGCCGAGGCGCAGACCACCGTGCTGGTGCAGGCGCCCACCCTGGGCGAGTTCGCCGAGCGGGTCACCCGCAAGGTCGACGTCGCCAACCAGACGCTGGTCCCGTTGCGCGGCACCGGTTCCCGCCCGCCGCTGTTCCTGCTCACCGGGGGCGGTGGCCTGGGCGTCACGCTGGTGCCGCTGGTCCGGCACCTGCCCGAAGACCAGCCGGTCTACGCGCTGCAGGCCCATGGGCTGGAGGCGCGCGGAATCCCCGACTGGAGCGTTGAGGCTTCGGCCCGCCGCCACATCAAGACGCTGCGCACGATCCAGCCGGTGGGGCCCTATTTCATCGGCGGGCACTCGTTCGGCGGGGTGCTGGCCTACGAGGTGGCCCAGCAGTTGCGCGAGGCTGGGCAGCAGGTCGAACTGCTGGTGGTGATGGACTCGTTCCCGCCCGACGGCAAGTCGCACGCGCCGCTCGAGGGCACTCCGGTGCAGAAGCTGAAGACGGCGCTGGGCGTGGCCACCACGGGCCTGCGCGGTACCCCCGGAGACGACCAGTACTGGCGTTTCTGGCGGCAGAGCAACTATCTGCACATGCGTTACCGGGCGCGCCCCTACGACGGGGAGACCCTGGTCATCGTGGCCGCCGACAGTGAGGAGAAGGCCGAGCGCCGCTCCTGGGCGTCCTTCCTGACCGGCACCTGGCGGCTCACCCACGTTCCCGGTGACCACATGTCGATCCTGCGCGACCCGTACGCCCTGAAGACGTCGCAGCTGATCTGGGAGCAGCTGGAACCGGCGCAGCGGCGCGAGCCCAGCGACCCACCCCAGCGCCGGGAACGCTCCCGCCCCCGGCTGTTCCGGCGCAGCAAGGCCTGGCCGGACCAGTTCTGAGATCCGAACGGTTCAGCGGTAACCCGCGGCGCCGGTGATGGTCGACTCCTCACCCGGCTCCGCGGCCCGCGGCGAAAGCCCGGCCAGCAGGTCGTCGTAGGAGGTCTTCAGCGCGTTGGGCATCCGCCAGCCCCAGACGCCGTAGGGCTTCCACACCGCCTCGACCAGCAGCATCCGGCCCTCCACGGGGATGAAGGTGGCCCGCACCCGGGCATTGTTGGTGATCTGGGTGCACTCCCGCGTGGAGGAACGCACGCTCGTGCGGTAGATGCTGGTGTTGTCCGGGTCGTCGCCGTTCCAGCCACAGAACAACGGCAGCCGGGCGTAGCGGCTCTGCGGTTCGGCCATCGACGAGCGCCGGTAGTCGATCTGGGTGGCGGTACGCCCGTCCACCTCGACCGTGCGCACGCCACTGATGAACACGTCGGGGTGACTGCGCAACCAGCCCGCCGGATCCGGGGGCATCGGGGCCCGCAGACCGTTGGGGGTCACCACCTCTTCGGGAACGGTCACCAGAACCCAGCCCCCCGAGGCGAACTGCACCCCCACATAGCTTTCGTCGGCCGTGGCCACCGCGCCCTCGGGCAGGTTCAGCGCCACCGGGGCAGTGAGATGCCGGCCCAGCACGACCGTGTCCCCGGTGGGCTCTTCTTCACCGGCCAGGATCCCGGGGATAGACAGCCCGGCGACCACGGCGGCCAGCACAGCCGCTGCGAGCACGAACACCTTGCGCCTACGGGGATCGGGCGGGGCCGCCTTGCCGCCCTCGTCCACCCACCCGTCAGGTTGGTCGAGATCGGTGGCCCAGTCGGAAGCGTCTTCAATTGGCGCCCTGCTGGTATCGGTTGCCGGGCGCTCACCGAGGTCGTACTCCCAGACCCCGCCCTGCCCATCGATCGCCTCCGCCGCAGGGGCGGCACCACCGGTCTTCTGCACAGCCAGAATGGGGGACGACGATGGTGGCGTACCCAGCGTGCGTACCGTTGGGGAGGGCACCAGTTCGGGAGCCCGGGCATCACTTCCCGGCGCCCAGGAGGACGCTTCGGGGGCCGCCGGACTCTCGTCCGGCTCAGGCGGGGCAGTCTGCCGGGGCTTGCTACGAGCGGTGGAGATGATCACCGGCTCCTGCCCCGGTGGACCCCACAGAGCTGCCGACTCCTCAGGCGACATCTCTCCCGAAGCCTGCGACACCGAACCCGCCATTGCCGACTCCTCGTTCACTTCACGCCTACCCGGAACATTGTCACATCCCGATAACGATTCGGCCTGTTGGGTGACAACGGCGAGTCCGATCGGGTGGTTCCCAGATTTCAAGGCAAGTGAAGAGACCGGGCCGACACCACCCGTCCTCAAGTTCGAAACAGCAGTTCAGACGCCCGACGGCCCGCCACGATCAGGTGGCGGGCCATCGGGGTTCCGATCGACTCTGACTCAGGCCACGCCCAGGAAGGACGACTCGCTGGTGCCGGGGCTGCCGTCCTCACTCTGTTCCGAGTCCTCGCCCCGCTCTCCCGGGCCCCAGTGGTCGAAGCGCGGCCCCTCGCCGTCCAGGCCCTTACGCAGCTCACCCGGAGCAGGCAGCTTGGGCAGGCCCTCCTCGACCACCTCACGGATGCGCTCCTCGAGGTTCTTCTTCACCTCGGCGGCGTTCTCCTCGGAGATCCGGCCGGCCTCGACCGCCTCGTCGACCTTCTCGGTGGCCGCCGCGACCAGCGCGTCCACCACCTCGTCGACGCTCTTGCCCTTCTCCTCGGCCAGCTCCTTCAGCGACTTGCCGTCGGCCAGACCGCTCTCCGCCTCGTCCCGGGAGAGCCCGAGCGCCTCGGCCACCTCGTCCAGGGCGACCCCGAACGGGCCCCCCATCCGAAGGTGCATCCCCGGCCCGGCGAAGTCGGCGTCCGACAGCTTCTCGGCCACCTTGTCGGCCTGCTCCTGAGTGAGTGTGCCGTCCTCGACCAGGCCCTTCAGCGCCTCCTGGATCCGCGACTCCCCCCGCTCCTGGCGCTCGGCGGGCTCGCCGGGCTCGGCGCTCGCCGAGGGCGAACCGCCCGGCGTCTCGTCGGCGAAGGCCGGATAGGCCGCGAACCCCGCAGCTCCCAGAGCGATGGCCCCGGAGGCCACCACCACCGTCAGTCGTCGTGTGCGCATGCTTCGGTTCCCCTCGTTCGGGGCCGCCCCCGCCAAGTACCCCCGGACCTGAACCGGGTCGGGCGCCGCCCTCCACCCTCGACGCTGATGCCGCCCCCTGTGGCCGGGCTTGGCCGCACCTGGCAGTTCCCTGTGAAGCTGTGCGCCACCTGTGCCACCCCTGTGACCCAGCTCCCAGTCACTCCTGCGCCACACCGGGCCGGGGATGGTCACGAGCACTGCCCCGGCTGCGGTAGAGTTTTCCGTGCCGGAGGGAACTCCGGAGAGCACGATCCCCCGTAGCTCAATTGGCAGAGCATGCGACTGTTAATCGCAGGGTTACTGGTTCAAGTCCAGTCGGGGGAGCTTCCACTCCTGGTCAGAGGCTTTTAGCCTCCCAGGGAGTGCGGGTCGAAGTCATCTTTCCGACCGTTTTCCCCCACATAAGCGCCGCTCGCACGAGGGTGGGGATATTCGAGCTGCGGTGCACTCACCTCGTCCAGCCACTAGAGCTGCTGCGTCGTGATCTTCAGACCGGCAGCCGCGAGGTTCGAGGCAAGCTGATCCACGCTCCTCTGGCCGACAACGGGAACAATCCCCTTCGACATCGCCCAGTGGATCACCATCTGCTCCTTGAGCCTTGCATCGGTCTGCCATGGGCAGCCGACTTTCGCGGCAGTAGCCCAGCTTTCTCACCGCTGGCCGTACGATCCATAACGTGAAGTGGGGTAATTCTTCATACATCGTCCAGCTCCGCGAACGTTCTTGATGCGCCGGCCTCCATCCACAGGGCGCTGTCACTGGCCCGCCCTGAAACGTCGCCTCTGTCCCGCTCCACGCGAGGGCACCACAGGCCTGCGCCGTGCACACCAACCCGCGTCGGCTCTGACCTCTCACCGAAGGCTCAACCGCACAGCCCCTTTCCCCGCCCGCTTCGCCTCGTACATCGCCTGGTCGGCCGCGTGCAGCAGCTCCGGCCCGGTGTCTCCGTCGACCGCCACCGCCACGCCGATGCTCGCGCCCACCCGGGCGCGGGTCTCGGACAGGTCGAACTCCTTGGAGAGCACGGCCAGCACGCGGCGGGCGGTCTGCAGGGCAGTCTCCGCGTCGGGGATGCCCGGGCAGAGCACCGCGAACTCGTCGCCGCCCAGCCGGGCCACCACGTCGGAGGCCCGCACCGAGGCCGCGATCCGGTCGGCCACCTGCACCAGCAGTTCGTCGCCGGCGCCGTGGCCCTGGGTGTCGTTCACCGCCTTGAACCCGTCCAGGTCCAGGTAGAGCACCGCCACCTGGCCCGAATGCCGCTCTCGCAGCTCTCTTTCCAGCTGACGGTGCAGGTGGAGGCGGTTGGGCAGGCCGGTCAGGGAGTCGTGGGCGGCCTCGTGCTGGAGGCGGTCGGTGAGTTCCTTGCGGGCGGTGATGTCCTCGATCAGGAGGATCAGGTAGGGCTCGCGGTCGCCGCCGGGGCGCACCGCCGAGGCGGAGACCCGGCCCCAGCGCTCGGCGCCGTCCGGGCGGTTCAGCCGGCGCACCGTGGTCACCGTGTCGAGCTCGCCGCTCTTGAGCCGCAGCAGGTTGTCCTGTGACTGCTCGTAGTGCTCGGGGTCCTCGAGCAGGTCGCCCACGGTGGCGCGGAGCAGCTCGGCCGGGCCCATTCCGGCGAACTCGGACAGGGCGTCGTTGACCCGAAGGAAGCGTCCGGGCTGAGTCGACGAGAGCGAGACCATCGCCATGCCCATCGGGGCCGTGTCGAAGGCCAGGCGGAAGCGTTTCTCGCTCTCGGCCAGCTCCTCCTGGGTCCTCAGCACGCTGGTCAGGTCGGTGACCACGCCGATGAAGCCGATGAGTTTCCCGTCCGCCCCGTCCTGCGCGGTGACGGTGAGCTGGCCGGGGAAGGTCGAGCCGTCCTTGCGCGCGAAGATCCGCTGTCCGCTGTAGGTCCCGTTCCTCTCGATCCCCGCCGCGGTCAGCCGCCGCGGGTCCGAGCCGCCCAGGACCTTCTGGTCGTGCAGCTCCAGGGTGGTGATCTTGCCGATCACCTCCTCGGCCCGGTAGCCGAAGAGCCGCTCGGCCCCCACGTTGAAGAAGCTGATCTTCCCGTTCTTGCCCTCGGTCCCCAGGATCGCCGTCCCGGTCACCGCGTTCAGCACCGCGGTCAGCTCGGCGTGGGCCTGACTCACCCGGGCAGCGGCCGAGCGTGCCTCGGTCACGTCCTGGACGGTGAAGAACACGTACTGCAGGCCCCCGGCGCGATTGCGTTCGGCGATCATCCGCAGGACCACGTCCCGGACTTCGCCGTCCGGCCGGACGATGCGGTACTCGGTGGTCTGGGCACGGCCGTCGTCCTGGGTCAGCGCAGCAATGTCGGCGGCCACCCGTTCCCGGTCCTCGGGATGCACCCGTCTCATGTAGGTCTCGGTGCCCGGCACGTCCTTCTCCGGGTCGGTGCCCAGGACCAGGTGCAGGCCGTCGCTCCAGGTGGCCCGGCCGGTGGCCGGGTACCAGCGCGAGGAGCCGAGCCCGGCCAGCCGCTCGGCCTCGTTCAGGTCGGCCGTCCTCTGCGCCAGCAGGGCCACGGTCTGTTCGCGCAGGCGCGCCGAGATCGTCGTGAAGATCACCGCCAGGGCCATCACGGCGACGGAACTCTGCAGCGTGATCAGGCCTTCGCGGGAACTGTCGAACGCCGCGATCCGGCCCATCCCCCGGTTGGTCCCCACGGTGATGATCAGGGCCCCGACCAGCAGGCTGGCCGTGGAGCGCAACGGCCCCAGGCGAAGAGCCCCCCAGATCAGCGGCAGCACCAGCAGCATCGAGGGGAACAGGTGGTCGTTGGTCAGGAAGAGCAGCGCGGACAGGACGGTGGTCGCGCCCAGCTGGAGCAGCCATTCCAGGTTGCGGCGGAACTCACGCAGCTGCCCGAGCAGTTCCCGGCGGCTGATGTAGACCACCAGGCATGGACTGACCAGCAGCAACGCCAGCAGGTGATTGCGTACGAACTCGCCCCACAGGCTGATCGCGGCGCGCTCGCCGAAGGCACCCCCCGCCACTGCGAAGACCACCGAGGCCAGCATGCTCGCGGCGAGCACGCTGGCCAGTACGCGCGGCGTGTCCATCAGCCGTTCCTCGAGCGCGCTGCGAGGTCTGAGCCGGCGCAGCAGGAGCGCGACCAGCAGGCTCTCGCACAGGCCGGCTGCCAGTCCGGCGAAGTTGACCGGGGTCTGGGCGATCCCGACCACCACGGCCAGGGTCCCCGTCACCAGGCCGATCACGACCGACGGCCAGAGCTTCGGCGACAGGTAGACCAGCGCTACTGCACCGAATCCGGCCAGCGGCCAGAAGACGGGCTCCCCGGCCCCGGGATGACGGAGCGGATCGTGCCCGAGCCAGGCCAGGAATCCGGCCACCACCGCAACGATCAGGAACACGAGGATGCGCGCTCCCGATCTCGGCACGCCCCTCGCCTCCCGCTGCTGTAGCCCTACGTTCAAGTACTCGATCGGGGGACGAGGGCCCGCGCCTGAGCGGTCCGGCGCAGCTCACCCGGTCGGCTCAGAAGGGCGCCACACAGAGTCAGAGCATCCAGAAGAGCACCAACTATGGACGGATGCGGCCGCCTCGGTCGCCCAGTCCCGGAACGCTCGTGCGGGGTTTCGTACCATTGCGCATGACCATCTCACCGCCGCGCTCCGCCCGACCGCTTCCCCCCGTCGAGGCCGACGTGGTGGTGATCGGTGGTGGGGTGATGGGCCTCAGCACGGCGTACCACCTGGCCGCGGCCGGTGTGGACGTGGTGCTGCTGGAGGGGCGGCAGCTGGGCAGCGGCTCCACCGGCAAGGCCGCCGGCGGCCTGCGCACGCTGTTCGCCGACGAGGTGGACGTGCGGCTCGCGCAGCACGGCCGGGAGGCCCTGCACCGGTTCGGCCGGGATCTCGGCAAGGACGTCGAACTCCAGGTCAGCGGGCACCTGTTCCTTCTCGACGACGCGGCTGACGTGGCGGCCTTCGAGGCCGCCGTGAAGGTGCAGAACTCCCTGGGTGGGAAGAGCCGGATGATCGATGCCGAGGAGGCTCGGCGGCTGGCACCGTTGATCAGTACCGAGGGTCTGCTGGCGGCGGCCTACTCACCGGAAGACGGGTACTGCTCGCCGGAGGCGGTGGTGGCCGGCTACACCGGCGCCGCGCGCAAGCTGGGGGTGGAGATCCTCACCGGCACCCCGGCGACCGGCATCCACGTCGAGAACGGCCGGATCCAGGCGGTTCTCAGCCCCGCCGGGCGGATCGCCACCAGCACGGTGATCTGCACGGCCGGTGCCTGGTCGGGCCGGATCGGGGAGTGGGCCGGGGTGGAACTGCCGGTCCGGCCACTGCGCGTGCCGACCGCGCTCAGCACACCCGTCCCCGACCTGCCGCCGGGCCTGCCGTTCACCGTCGACCTCGGCACCTCCTTCGCCTTCCGGCCCGAGGGCTCCGGCCTGCTGCTGGGCGCCGCCGAGCAGCAGGAGAGCTGGGCCTTCGACCAGAACCCGGCCGAGAGCTGGCTCGACGACCTGGCCCGGGCGATGGCCGTGCGGGTGCCCGGGCTGGGCGAGGTCGGCGTCCGCCACAGCCAGGCCGGGCTCCACGAGATGACACCGGACCGCAACGCCCTGATCGGTGAGGCCGCCGACGTCTCTCGTTTTCTCTACTGCACCGGCTTCTCCGGGCAGGGCCTGGCGATGGCGCCGGCCGCCGGCGAGGTGATGCGCGACCTCTACCTCGGGGCCACGGCAACGGTGGAAGTGGGCAGCCGGTCCGCCGAGCGCTTCGGGGCCCGTCCGAGCTACGAGCTACCGGCCATCAACACAAAGTAGCCAATCTACTCCGCGCAGTCATATACCGGCATAAGCCCATCCAACCCCTGGGGGTTGTCCCTAGAATCCGTCCCGATGTCCCAACCGTCCGCACCCACCGAAGAACCGGCGCCCGAAGGCAGCCGGGTGGCGAGCCGTCTTCTCGAGCAGCCACTGCGCAACCTCGGCGTCGGAGTCACCGCGATCGTGCTGGGCACGACCGCGGCTTTCGGCGGTCTGGAGGAGGCCCAGGGAAGCGCCGCCTCCACCGACGTCGTGGTGGGCAGAACGATGACCGCGGACCCGTTCGACATCACGATCCGGCGCCTGCTCTGGGTGTCGGAACTTCCCGGTTTCCCCACCAGCGCGGAGGGGAACCGGTGGCTGGCGATCGTCGCGGACGTGAAGAACACCTCGGACGAGACGCTGCTGCCCTACTACGCGAAGGAGGCCCTCACCGTCAGCGACGTGGAGGGCCTGCCCAAGCCGCCGGAGATGGACCTGACCACGACCATCGAGGACGACCGCACCGACCGGGTCGGTCCCGACCAGCTGGTGCACTTCCCCGACAGCACCCAGCTGAGCCCACTGCAGCCGGGAATGACTTACCAGGCCGTGTACCTGTACGAGCAGAAGGCGGACGCCGAGCCTGCGCAGAAGGTCACGGTGCAACTGGTCGCGCACACCCTGCGGCCGAACTCCTTCGACCAGGTGGAGATGTGGCTGGACCCGGTGGTGAAGGCCGAGTCGAGTCTGGCGGTGCTACCGCCGGAGAAGTCGGCTGACGCGCAGGACGACACGAACGAGGAGACAGAGGCGGCGGCCGGGTGAGCAACGAGAACGACCACGGTAGGCCGACACTGGTGACCGGGCCGCAGGACCGGTCCGAGCCCGAGGAGCTGGCCAAGGCCCGTCCGGGCAAGGAGGGCGAGGTCTGGCCCCCGCCGGTGTACCGCGACGTCACCGGGCGCCCCATCCCGCTGGCCGCCGGCTGGGAGGCCCCGGAGGGCGAGCGTCCGCGCGACCACGCCCACCAGCGCTGGGCCGGAGCCGCCGAGGCCATGAAGGAAGAGGCTGCCAGCCTGTTCGCGGCCGATTCCCGGCAGACCCAGGCTGACTACCGGCCGCCGGTGTCCTACCCGGCCACGGCCGGGGGCAGCGCGTTCTTCACCGGTGCCCGTCAGGCTGCCAACGATCAGCAGACCGGTGGTCAGGCTCTTCGCACCGGCGGTCAGTCGGTGCGCACGGGTGGCCAGGCTGTTCGTACCGGCGGTCAGGCTGTTGGGACCGGCGGTCAGGCTGTTGGGACCGGCGGTCAGGCTGTTGGGACGGGCGGCCAGTCCACGCGCACCGGCGGCCAGAGCACTCGAACCGGCGGTCAGGCATCTCAGCCGCGGGAAGAGCAGCCGACGGCCGCGCCGTACGCCGACCCGGCGGCAGAGCGCGCCGAGGCCCCCCGTCGGCCTCTGCGCGACTACCAGCAGAACTACCCGCGTACCTCGCCCGGCGGTTTCCAGCAGCCGCTCGGTGACGACTACGCCCCGTTCGAGGACTACCAGCCCGGGCAGACCGGCGCTCAGCCGCAGATCCAGGGTGAGGCGCCGGGGTGGGACGAGCCTCGGTACCAGCAAGGGCGCTCGGCCACCGGTGAGCAGCCGGCCGGGTGGCAGCAGGTGCAGCCGTCGCAGCAGCTCAACCGCTATGCCGGTGGACCGGCCGAGAGCTACTCGGAGAACTACGCCGAGCAGGACGAGACCCGGCGTGCAGCCGACGGCCGGAATGCCGCGCAGGAGAACTGGAACACGCCCCAGGGCGGCTACGCCTCTCAGGACGAGACCCGCCGCGCGCCGGACGGCTGGGGCAGCCGCCAGGACAACTCCTCCCGGCAGGACGAAACCCGCCGCGGACCCGACAGCTGGAACGCCCCCCAGGACGACTACCAGTCCCAAGAAGAAACCCGCCGCGCACCCGATGGCTGGGACAGCCGCCAGGACAGCCCCTCCCGGCAGGACGAAACCCGCCGCGCACCCGACGGCTGGAACGCCCCCCAGGACGACTACGCCTCCCAGGACGAGACCCGCCGCGCACCCGATGGCTGGGACAGCCGCCAGGACGCCCCCTCCCGCCAGGACGAAACCCGGCGCGCACCCGACGCCCGAAATGGCCAGCAGGAGAGCTGGAACACGCCCCAGGGTGGCTACGCCTCCCAGGACGAGACCCGGCGCGCACCGGACGGCTGGGACAACCCTCGGGACGACTACCCCTCTCAGGACGAGACCCGCCGGGCACCCGACGGCTGGGGTAACTCATCCCGGCAGGACGAAGCCCGCCGCGGACCCGACGGCTGGGACGACCCCCAGGACGACTACCCGTCCCAGGACGAAACGCGGCGGGCCGGCGAGGGCCAGAACGCGGCGCAGAACTACTCCGCGCAGGACGAAACTCGCCGCGCACCGGACGGCTGGAACGCACCCCAGCAGGGCTACCCCGGCCAGGACGAGACCCGCCGGGCGCCCGAGCGCGCCCGGGGCTGGGACTCCCCTGGCGACGAGGTGCCGGGCTGGGGTCCGCAGACCGGCCCCACCCAGGGCGGCAACAGTGGCGGCCAGGGCTGGGCGGCCCCGGCCCGCCAGGAGCCGTACCAGCGCGACGACTACGAGTCCGAGTCCTACAGCTCCGGCTCGAACTCCGGTGCCAACCCCGGCTCCAACGCTGGGTCCAACGCTGGCGCCCGTGACCAGTACCGCGGCCCCGAGCAGCCTCGTCAGGGCGGTTTCCCCGACCCTGAGCACGAGTACGACCAGATCCGTCAGCGCGGAGGCCGTCTGCTCGGCGGGCCGTGGCCCGACGACCCCGGCTACGGCGACCAGAACGACTGGGACAACCAGGCTGGGTACCGAGGCGCCCACGGCCGTCCTCCGCGCGGGCACGGCAACCCGCCCCGCGGCGGCCGGAACGGCAAGCGGCGGGTCAGCTACCGCACCCGCGCCGGAGTGGCCGTCCTGATCATCGTCGCGCTCGCGGTGGGCCGATTCGTCAGTCAGTACTCCGACGACGTGCTCGGCCAGACCCGTCCGTTCCTGCGCGAGGGCACCGTGGGCAAGCCCGTCGACCTGCGCTACGCCCAGGTGACGGCGACCGACGCGCAGGGCTCGGCCTGTGTCTCGGCCGGCTTCAACGGCACCTTCCGCTCCCCCGGCGTCTTCGTCGTGGTGCCGGTGAAGATCGTGCCCAAGGGCCGCGCCGCGCAGTTCCAGTACGCGGCGATCGAGGACAGCGAGGGGCGGCTCTACACCACGTCGACGCTCGGTCGTTCCTCGTTCGACATGGGCTCGGCCCAGGCCGGCGTGGCCCGCTACGCCACCGTGATGATCGAGATGCCGAAGGACCGGGTGGCCGGTGCCCGGCTCCGGCTGGCCCTGAACGAGCTGTACACCAAGCAGGACGACATGACCGACATCGACCTGGGCATCAGTCAGAAGGACGTGGACGCCTGGGTCAAGAACGCCGAGACGATCACCGTCGGCGAGTCCTCGGACCTCCCGCCCGGCCAGAACCAGGAGGCGGCAGCCGAGGCCGAGGCCCCCTGTGAGGGCCCGGTGGTACCGGAGTGAAGTCCTTCGCCCGGCACTCCAACCGCCGGACCGGCTGGCTCTCCCGCAACCGCTGGGGTCTGGGCCTGATGCCGCTGGCCACCGTCCTGGCTCTCGCGGCCAGCTCGGACCGGGTGAAGACGTACTGGTGGGAGGCCGACCTGCACGATCCGGTGGTGGCCGAGCAGGGCGAGTGGTTCGAGTACTCGCAGCCGTACGAACTCGACGACGGCAAGCACGTCATGTCGCTGCGGGTGCGACTGGACTCGGTGCGCACCATGACCGACGCCGAGGTGTCGGCCGGCTCGCTCGGCACCGAACTGCCCGAGGGCACCAAGGCGGTCGAGGTCAGCCTGTCGGTGGCGGCCGACCCGAACATGCCGCTGGCCGGGTGCCAGGGGATGCTGCGCGGCGACGACGGCACCCAGTACGCCTACCAGCAGAGCATGGTGGGCGAGATCGAGGCGGGCTCGGTGTGCACCCCGGTGAGCACTCCCGGTCCGATGACCTTGTTCGGCAAGCTGGAGATGCCCGGCCCGGACGAGGAGCCGCGGCCGAAGGAGTACTCGCTGAAGCGGGCCTGGGTGATCCCGAAGGACGCGGTGGTCAGCGAGTTCGACCTCTGGTGGGAGATCCCGGAGTACATCGCCTTCCGCGCCGGCTCCTGACCGGTCCCTCGTCCAGAGGTGGTCAGGCCTGCTGACCGGTCGGTTCTTCCTGCTGGTCCTGCTGGTCCTGCGCGCCTTCCGGCGTCGCCCCGCCGGTGGCCAGGACCCGCTCGACCGCGGCGGCCAGCAGGCACACGGTCACGGTCAGGCCGACGGCCCGGGTGATCGTGGTGATGTGCGGGGTGAAGGCCAGCCACGGGGAGGCCGCCTGCGGGCCCACGATCCAGCGGGCCAGCTCGTTCAGGGCGTCTTCCAGCCGCTGGGCGGCCAGGAAGGCGAGGGCGAAGATCAGCATCGGCGCCAGACCGGCTACCGCCAGCTGACGCAGCCCTCCGGTGAGGCCGGTGAAGCGCTCCTTCACCTCGCCGGTGAGCTCCCCGCCCCAGCGCTGCACCGGGCCGGGCACCATCCGCAGGATGCGTGGCTGCGGCGGGGGCGGCGGCTCGACCAGCTTGTGCCCGTAGACGACCGCTCCGACGGTGAGCCAGGCCACCGGCAGCACGACCAGCGAGTCCACGCTGCTGAGGATCCCGATGACGAACGCACCGGTGGCGTCGACGGCGTCGGCGAACGGGCCGAGCTTGTCCAGCAGCGACTCCCAGCCCTCGATGAACATCTCCAGGCCGCGCCGGCTCTCGGCCCACGTCCAGCCGATGTTCTTGAAGTCGCGGAAGTGCGCCGCGATGGCGACCATCCAGACCGCCTCCACGTAACCGCCGAGCAGGCCCAGACCCCACAGCGCCTTGCGGCCCTCGAGCTTGGCCAAACCGAACTTGAGCACCACGGCCACCACGATGACGGCCACCAGCACCCAGCCGCTGCCGATGTCGAAGCGGGAGGTGTCGTTGCTGACCCCGGAGGCGCCGCCGAAGTAGTCGTTCTGCGCGAACTCCTCGCCGAACAGCGAGTTGAGGTACCGGTCGATGTCCTCTTTGAGGAACCCGTAGGTGGCGTAGACGGCCAGGAACGGCACCAGGACGCTGGCCAGCATGTCGAGCAGCCGGCGTTCCCGATGGCGGATCGGGTCTTCCGGGCCGACGGTGTCGGCGGCCTGGGCGAGCGAGGGCAGCGAGTGCCGCAGCGCGTAGAGCATCAGCACGATGCCGGTCACCGCCGAGAGCGGGGCCAGCACCAGGGTGAGCACGCCGAGGGTGTTGTAGATGTCGCTCATCCGCACGGCCGCCCAGATCGCGCCCATCCGGGCCGCCAGGGCGAACAGCGCGATGGTGAGCAGGACCGGCCAGTGCTGCAGCCAGAGCTTCGCACCGGCCCCCACCACCACGAACGCCTCACGGACCGCTTTCAGCACAGCAGGACAATAGGCGAACGATCCGGCGTCGAGCCCGGCTTACGACGAATCCGGGTGAATCTGGGCACGATCAGTCACGAAAGTTCACGGGCCCGGGCCAGCAGCGCCTCGCGCTCGCGGGCGTTGGTGGCCATCGAGGCGGCCAACCCGAACTGGGCCCGGGCCTCGTCGGCGCGGCCCAGCCGGGCCAGCAGGTCGGCCCGGACGCCGGGCAGCAGGTGGTAGTCGCGCAGGGCGGGTTCCTCGGCCAGTGCCTCCACCGCCTCGAGCCCGGCCTGCGGGCCCAGGGCCCGGCCGACGGCGACGGCCCGGTTCAGCGCGACCACCGGTGAGGGCAGCACGGTGAACAGGACCTGGTAGAGCGCGGCGATGCGCATCCAGTCGGTCTCCTCCGGGCTGCGGGCGCGGGCATGGCAGGCCGCGATCGAGGCCTGCAGCACGTACGGCCCGAAGGTGCCGCCCAGCTCCTGCGCCTTCTCCAGTGCGGCCAGGCCGCGCCGGATCAGCAACTGGTCCCAGCGACCCCGGTTCTGCCGGTCCAGCGGGACCGGCTCACCATCGTCCCCAGTTCTGCTCGCCAGCCGGGAGGCCTGGATCTCCATCAACGCGACCAGCCCGTGCACCTCGGGCTCCTGCGGCATCAGCCCGGCCAGGGTGCGGCCCAGGTGCAGGGCGTCCTGGCAGAGCGCGGGGCGCAGCAGATCGTCGCCGGAGCTGGCCGAGTACCCCTCGTTGAAGATCAGGTAGGTGACCTCGAGGACCGAGGCCAGCCGGGCCGGGCGCACGTCCGGGGCGGGCACCTCGAACGGCACCCGCTGCTGGGCGAGCGTGCGCTTGGCCCGGCTGATCCGCTGCGCCACCGTGGCCTCCGGCACCAGGAAGGCGCGGGCGATCTCGGCCGTGCTCAGCCCGCCGAGCAGGCGCAGGGCCAGGGCCACCCGGCCCGGGGTGGGCAGGACCGGGTGGCAGGCGACGAAGATCAGCCGCAGGACGTCGTCCTCAATCGCGTCCGGATCGATCGGGAGGCCCTCGTCGTGGTCCTGGATCCGGTGGCCCAGCTCGGCCAGGTTCTCGGCGAGTTTCGCGTCCCGCCGGATCCGGTCGACGGCCCGGTTGCGAGCGGTCGTCATCAGCCACGCCGCCGGATTCTGCGGCGTACCCCGGACCGGCCACTGCTCCAGGGCGGAGACCAGGCAGTCCTGCGCGATCTCCTCGGCCACTCCGACGTCGCGCACCAGACGGGTCACGAACGCGACGATGCGGGTGGCCTCGACCCGCCAGACACCTTCGATCAGGGCGTGCGGGGACGGCTCGGCCATCCCCGCACCCAACCACTAGCCGGGGAAGTTGGTGAAGTCCTCCGGCCCCATCACCCGACGGATCTCGGAGCTACCTTCCCAGCCCGGCCAGAGCTCCTGATGGCAGCGCAGGAACCGGCTGGTCCACTCGACCGCCTCCTCCTGGCTGCGCAGCTCGTACATGGCGTAGCTGGTGATCGTCTCCTTGGCCTCGGTGAACGGCCCGTCGGTCACCGTGATCTTCCCGCCCTCCAGCCGGACCTCGGCGCCGGCCGACACCGGGGTCAGTCCCCCGGTGTCGAGCAGTACCCCGGCCTTGGTGGCCTCCTCGCCGAGTTTGGCGATGGCGGCGAACAACTCCGGCGGCGGGTTACCGCCCAGCTGGTTCTCGGCCGCCTTCAGAATCACCAGATAGCGCACTTGGTCGTTCCCCTCGTCGTCACGGATACGGCTGTTCTCAGCCTTCACCGAACTCGACGATCGGGCGGACGGGTTCTCGACAAACGTCCGTAAGAAAGTTCTTGGCTATCCCAGACGCCAGCTCAGGAACGCGGACGAGCCGAACGCGGCGGCAGCCGGAAAGAGCAACAGGCAGGTGGCGGCGAAGGCGGCCCCGGACTCACCGGGGCGGTGCCGGGCCGTGACCACTGCGCCGATCGCGACCAGCACGGCGACCGGGATCAGGGCCAGCGGCTCGATCAGGACCAGCATGCCGAAGATCAGGCCGGCCAGGAGCCCCTCGGCGGTGGAGCCGTGGATGGTGAACCGGCGCAGGGCGCGCAGCAACAGGAAGACCAGGACGGCGCCACCGAAGACGGCGAGCCAGAGCTCCAGGTGCCGGGGTAGGTCGAGCGGCAGGTCGCCGATCACAGCGGCTCCGGGTAGACGATGCGCGGCGGGGTGCGCTGGTAGGGCGCGGGTTTGGGGGTGCGAGTGCGCAGACGGGTCAGGGCCCGGGTGAACAGGCCTACGGAAGCCTTCTCGGTGTCGGCGGTCGAAGCGGCTGTGGTGCCGGTCGCGGGCGTGGTTGCGGCGGGCGAGGCCGGGGTTGCGGCAGCCGGGGCTGTAGATACGGCGGTGAAAGCCTCGGCTGCGGCAGTCGGGGCCGTAGTTGCAGCGGTCAAGGCCACGGCTGCGGCAGTCGCGGCGGTAGTTGACGCCGCCGGGGCGGCGATGGCGGTCGGGTCGGCGGCCGCGAAGTCGGTGGGCGAGGCGGCGGTCGGGGCCGCAGCGGTGATGGGGTGGGCCGAGGTCTGGGCAGGCACCACACCGGAGACCGGAGAAGGGGCGGGCGTTGCTGCGAGAACCGGAGCCGTTGCCGGAGCCACAGCCCCGGACGCCAGCAGCGCGGTCTGCCCGGCGGGAGCCGGCAGCGCAGCGGGAGCCGACAGCGCAGCGGGGGCTGGGAGCGCAGCGGGAGCTGGGAGCGCGGCAAGGGCTGGGTCGGCGGCGGGAGCGTGGGCGCCCGACAGGCCGTGGGTCGTCTTCTCCCAGTAGTGCGGCTTGGTGATCAGCTGCCAGAGCGCCTTGTACGCCGACACCGAGTGCATCATCCAGTAGACCGGGTTCAGCAGCGCCCAGGGCACCAGCCGGTAACGACGGCGCTTGAAGGCGCCCATCATCGTCACGTAGATCATCATCGCGTTGCCCAGCAGCAGGTTGGCCAGGCTGATCTCGAGGATCGGCGAGGGGAAGATCGCGCTCAGCGCCTCGATCGGCATCACCAGGCTGGTCAGGAACAGCGCGTACAACGGTGGCGAGAGCAGGAACGACAACGGTGTGCCGCCGACCAGCAGGGCGAAGGCCAGGGCCTGCACGGCGCCGGCCTCCCGCACCAGCCGCACCGGGTGCCGGGTGTGCACCAGCGTGGTCTGCAGGTAGCCCTTGATCCAGCGGGAACGCTGCCGGATCCAGTTGCCGTAGGCCCGGTTGGCCTCCTCGTACGTGGTCGAGTTGATCACGCCCACGGTGTAGCCGAGCGAGGCCGCCCGGATGCCCAGGTCGGCGTCCTCGGTGACGTTGTACGGGTCCCAGCCGCCCAGGTCGCGCAGCGGCTGGGTGCGGAAGTGGTTCGACGTGCCGCCCAGCGGGATGGGCAGCCGCAGGGCCTCCAGACCGGGCAGCATGTAGTCGAACCAGAAGCTGTACTCCAGGGTGAACATCCTGGTCAGCGCGTTCTCGTCGGCGTTCCAGTAGTTCAGTGCGGCCTGCACGCAGACCAGCTTGTCGTTGTCCTGGGCCTGCGCCCGGCGGAACGCGATCACCGCCTTCTTCAGCTGGTCCGGCTCCGGCCGGTCCTCCGCGTCGTAGATCACCAGGAACTCGCCGCGGGCGAAGAACAGGCCGATGTTGCAGGCCTTGGGCTTGGTCTGCGGCCCGCCCTTGGGCACCACCACGAAGGTGATCGTGCTCGGGCAGTCGGCGGCCGCGGCGGCCCGGCGGGTCTCCTCGTCCTCCTCCTCCAGCAGGAGCAGGATCTCCAGCTTCTCGGCCGGGTAGTCCAGCCCGCCGAGGTTGCCGATCAGGTCGGCCACGATGTTGGCCTCGCGGTAGACCGGCACCAGCACCGTGTAGACCGGCAGTTCGTCGTCGGTGAGCGCGGCCACGTCCTCGTCGGTGATCGGGACCGCGGCCTCCCGGCGGGCCCCGACCACGCAGACCACGAACTTGAACACCACGCCGACCAGGAAGAAGACGGCGATCAGCATGGACAGCACGAGCAGCGAGACCATCGGGGCGAGGACCGCACCGAGCACAGCGACCGCGATCGCGGCCACCCCGGCCACGGCCTGCGCGGTGGACAGCACCGAGCGGGCCGAGGCCGCGGGGTGGCGCTGCCACAGCCCGTTCGCGGCCTCGTCGATCAGCTGTTCCCGGAAGACCTGACGCATGGCCAGGGCGATGTCCCAGTCCGACGTCACCATCAGCCGGACGGGGCTTCCCACCCGCTGCTCGATGTGCCCGCACCGGGCCGCGCTGGGTTCCTCGGCGGTGGCCACCACCAGCACCCCGTCGGGGTCGCGGCGGACCGGGATCCAGCCCTCGTCCACCAGGGTGCGCGGTTCCAGCCCGGCCACCAGCTCCGGGTCGATCACGGTGTGCGCCACGTCGACGAACTCGCTGTCCCAGACCTGGGCCAGGGTGCGGTACAGGTCCAGGCGGCGCACCAGACCGGAGGCGATCAGGATCGCGCCGAGCCGGGAACCGGTGCGCTTCTGCACGTCGAGCGCCCAGGCCAGGTCACTCGCGGCGAGCAGCCCGCGCTCCACCAGCACGTCGCCGAGCAGGTCGGACTCCGGGGCCCGCTGCTGCGGAACCCGCCCGACCACACCTCCCGGCACCGGCTGTGAGCCGATCGGGTCGATCACCGCGCTACTCGTCACACCCTGCGACGTCGGCGGGGCCTGGACGGTGTTGAGCGAGTGTCACCAGATCGGGCGCAGCGGCGGAACCTCACTTCCGGCCTGAGACCGGACCAGCTGGGCGAGGCGGGTGCGCAGCTCGGTGAGCCCGTTCCCGCCGAGCCACTCGGCCAGCCGGGCCTCCTGCCGGGCCTGGACGTAGCCGGCCGCCCGGAGGTGCTGCTGGGCCTTGCTGGTGATCACGTAGTGCGGGTGCCGAGGGCCGCGCGGCCCGGGGATGCGCCGCAGGTAGCCGCGCTTCTCCAGCTCCTTGGCCAGCTTGACCGCCTCCGGCGTGGCCACCCCGATCTCCTCGCCCAGCTCGTCGCTGGTGCAGCCGCCGCGGGTCTGCAGCACCGAGAAGGCCAGGTCGTGCAGCGGGCCGAGCTGCTCGTAGCCGGCCGCGGCCAGCTCGGTCATCGTCTCGGCCCGCACCGTCTGCAGGGCCAGACGCAACAGGTGGGTGAGGTCGGAGTCGGCCAGCGGATCGGGCTCTTCGGCAGTGACGCTCTCTTCGGCCGGCTCGGCATCTTCAGGCTCTTCGGCCGACACCGCTTCAGGAAAAGGCGAAGGCTCGGGGAAGGGCGCCGGCGGGGCCGCAACCGGAGGATTCGGAACGGCTGCAGAGGCTTTCGGGACAGGCAGGGCCCGGGCCGAAGGCTGAGAAGCACCCCACAGATCCTGAGGTTCCGGCTCGCTCAGGGCTTTCTGAGACGACGGCTGCTCGACCCAGGCGTTCTGAGACTGACCACCGCTCCAGGCGACCTGAGAGGACTGCCCGCCACGGGCGTCCTGAGATTCAGCACCACCCCAGGCGCCCTGAGACGGCTCCTCGACCCAAGCGTCCTGAAACTGACCACCACGCAAGGCACCCTGAGGCGTCTGCTCACCCCAAACGTCCTGAGACTGACCAGCACCCAAGGCACCCGGAGACGACTGCTCAACCCAAACGTCCTGAGACTGACCACCACCCCAGGCGACCTGAGAGGACTGCCCGCCCCAGGCGTCCTGAGATTCACCACCGCCCCAGGCGCCCTGAGACGGCTCCTCGACCCAGGCGTCCTGAGACTGTTCGACCATCCAGGCATCCGGAGACGAAGCGCCGCCCCAGGCGTCCTGAGGCTCTTCAACCGACTCGACCGACTCGACCGGCTCAGCAGGCCCAGCCGGTCGCCCCGGCGGCCGGGCCCAGCTGATCGGGGCAAACCGGAAGTCGTCCTCGCCGCTCACCCCGTCTGCGCTCCCCATCATCACCATGGTCTACAGCACCGGAGGAGCGCCGGCATTGAGCCCCTGCTCGCCGGCCTCGGCCCAGAGATCGGCCAGAGCCTGGTCGATCACCGGTTTCACATCGGGGGCATCAGCCTTGAGCCCCGGGGGCAGCAGCGACTGGGCGACCAACCGGCCCTCCGGATCGCGCCGCAGCGCCACCCGTGCCGGTTTGCCGCGTGGCATCGGCACACTCGCAGTGAGCACCACCGACGACTGCACCCGCTCCCGCACCACCTCGGGCAGGCGGCCGATGTCGTCCTGGATCTCCAGAGGCGTGGTCTTGCGCGTACCCACCCACCAGATCACCAGCATCGCCGAGTCCTGGTCCCAGACCGCGTGGTCCACCTCGCTCCAGCTGCGCACGATCCGCTCCCCGCGCGGGGTGACGATGCGCAGGTCACGCACCGTGGCCGCGGCCGCCCCGCCACCGACCAGCACCGACCAGGCCAGCAACCGGGGTTGCCGGGGTTGGTCCAGGCCGAGCGCCTTCTCGGTCTCCGGGGGCATGGTGACCCGCTGGGGAAGCTTGATCAGGCGGGGCAGTCGCGGAACCAGACGCATCTCAGCACCCACTCGACTCGGGGACGTTCCAGCAGCAGATCACATGGCACCGTGCTTACGCTCGAACAGGTCACGCTTACGCATCTGCAGCTCCAGCAGACGCATCCCGACGTCCTCGCCCTGCTGCAGCGCCGCCCGCAGATTCATGATCTCGCGGCCGACCTGCGACTCGGCGATGTGCAGGACGATCCCGGCCGCGTACTTGGCCAGGGCCACCTCGTCCTCCAGGGTCGGCAGCGGGGCCACCGCGAGCTCGGTGATCATCGGGACCACCGGGTCGGGCGCGTAGTCCTGCACCAGGGCCACCCAGGCGCCCGGGTTCATCCCGACCGCCACGGCGATGCCACCGGCTCCCCGGATCGCCTCGTGGATGGCCCGGTAGAGCGGCGTGGCGAAGGCGTCGGCGGGCAACTCGTCGGTCTCCACCGAAGGCACCAGCCGGGGCACCTGGAGCATGCACTCCAGAGCCTGGCGCTCCACCGCCGCGACCGGGTCGTTGCGGTTGGGGCGCTCCAATTTAGGACGCTCGAAGCGCCTCGGCGGCGCAGGTTGCCTTCCAGCCTGGTCGCCCGGGTGCGCGGCGACCGCGTCGGCGTACGCCTCGTACGGCGGCTCGTCTTCCGGCGGCGGGGGCATGTCGTCGGGCGGGGGTTCGTCGTGGTGCCACGCCTGACCGTTATTGGCATTGGCACTGGCACTGGCACCGGCGCCGGGGCCGCCCGCGTTGTTCTGGCTCTGGTGCTGGGCCCGCCAGTCGCGGTTACCGCCCCCGAAACTGCGGCCCCCCTGACCTTCTCCGCGCTTCCACTTCTGCTTCGGCTCCGCCGGGGGCAGGTGGTACGAACCGTCGGGCAGCAAGAACGAACCGTCGGGCTGGCGCACACCACCCGCCGGGCCCTCGTTCCTTCGCCCGTTACCCGAGAACGCGCTACCGGGACCGGACTGACCCGGTGCGTCCCTTCGTCCTCGATCGGCGCCGGAAGGAGTACCGGAGCGCAGGTCGCGCAGCGCCCGGTTGACCGCCTGCTTGACCGGCTCGACCTCCATGCCCAGCCAGCCGGCCAGTTCCCGCGCGTACTCCGGGCGCAGCGCCGGGTCCTTGATCCCGGCGACCACCGGGGCGGCCAGCCGCAGACCCTGCACGCGCCCCTCGGCGGTGGAGAGGTCGACCTCCTTCATGATCGACTGGATCTTGAACTCGAACATCGGCCGGCGCGTGGCGATCAGCTCGCGCACCGCCTCGTTGCCCTGCTGAAGGCGCAGGTCGCACGGGTCGAGCCCCTTGGGGGCGAGGGCGATGTAGGTCTGCGCGACGAACCGCTGATCTTCTTCGAACGCCCGCAGCGCGGCCTTCTGCCCGGCCGCGTCCCCGTCGAAGGTGAAGATCACCCGGCCGCCGGAGTTACGGTCGTCGCCGATCAGCCGTCGCACGATCCGGATGTGGTCGGTGGCGAACGCGGTGCCGCAGGTGGCCACCGCCGTGCCCTCACCGGCCAGGTGGCAGGCCATCACGTCGGTGTAGCCCTCGACCACCACCACCTGGCGCGACTTGGCGATCTCACGCTTGGCCAGGTCGACGCCGTAGAGCACGTGCGACTTCTTGTAGAGCACGGTCTCGGGGGTGTTGAGGTACTTGGCCTCGATGCCGTCGTCGTCGAACAGCCGGCGCGCGCCGAAGCCCAGCGTCTCGCCCGTGACGTCGCGGATCGGCCAGATCAGCCGGCCGCGGAACCGGTCGTACAGGCCGCGCCGGCCCTGCCCGGTCAGGCCCGCGGCGACCAGTTCGTCGCTGGTGAACCCGCGGCCGATCAGGTGCCGGGTGAGCACCTCGCCGCCGCGCGGGGCGAACCCGACCCCGAAGTGCTCGGCCGCGGACTGGTCGAAACCGCGGTCGACCAGGAACTGGCGGCCCTTGGAGGCGTCCGGCGCGGTGCCCAGCTGCTCGGCGAAGAACTGGGCGGCCGCCCGGTTGGCCTCGAGCAGCCGGCGCCGCTGGTTCAGGCCCTCACGGGGCTTCTGGCCGTCGTTGCCGCCCTCGTCCTCGTAGCGCAGCTCCATGCCCAGGCGCTGGGCCAGCCGCTCGACCGCCTCGGCGAAGTTCAGGTGGTCGATCTCCATCACGAAGGAGATGACGTCGCCGCCCTTGTCGCAGCCGAAGCAGTGGTAGTAGCCCACGGTCGGGCGCACGTTGAACGACGGCGTCTTCTCGTCGTGGAACGGGCACAGACCCTTGAGCGCCCCGACCCCGGCCGGCCGCAGCGTGACGTGCTCGGAGACGATCTCGTCGATCCGGGACCGCTCACGGACGGCTTCTACGTCCTCCCGGCGGATCCTCACCCAGTGATTCTAGGTCGTCCCGGGCACTGTGGCGTCGGGCAGGTCGCCCGAGGACGAACTGGACACCGGCGCCCACTTCACGGTGATCCCGTCCAGGGTGCCGCTCGGCCCGGCCAGCAGCCGCAGCCCGAGCACGGTCAGTAGTGCCACGGTGACCAGCACCCCGATCAGCGCGAAGTAGACGGCCACGCTGATCTTGAACGCGCTGCCCCAGGTGATCGTGCGGGGGGCCAGCACCGGCGCGGCCGCCGGGCGGGTGTTCAGGGAGCCGGTGTCGGACAGGGAGCCCTTGACCCGGGCCCGCTCCCGCGGGCTCTCCAGCCGGCGCCGGGCCTGCTCGAAGCTCTCGGCCCGCTCCTGGAAGAATTCTGTGTTGCTCAACGCTCGCTCACGCCTCGCTGTCCCGTCCGTCGGCCCGATGCCGGATAGTGACAGCGCTCCATGTCAGCGAGTGCTTCGGCAACCGCAAGAACGCGTCAAATCACCGGGCGTGAAGTGGGCTCACCAGTTCGTGGTGCCAGCTCACCGCGCGGGTGTCGGTCAGGCTGGCGGCCTGGTCGATGACCGCCCGCAGACGCCCGGCGTCGTCCTTCGCCGCCTCCCAGGCCGCGGCGAAGGGCACGTCGAGAACCTTGGGCGCCCGGTCCTCCAGGGCCTGCACCAGTTCCATCAGCAGTTCGCGCTGGCGGGTGTAGAGCGGCTGCCGGTCCTCCACCGTCATCACGTAGACCGCGGCCAGGCCCTTCAGCACGCCGATCTCCACGGCCGTCTCGCGGGGCACCACCAGGTCGGCGCCGTACCGGGTCAGGGGTTCCTCGGGGGCCGGGTCGCCGTTCAGAGCAGAGCGGGTAGCGGCCTCCACCGAGCGGATGAAGTCGCCGATCAGCTGCGAGGTCATGTTCTTCAGGGCGGCCAGCGAGGCGTAGTCGCCGACGAACGAGGTGACCCAGGCCGGCCCCTGCCGCAGGCGCAGCAGCCCTTCGGCGATCTCGTTCTCCGACACGTCCGGCAGGTACCAGGCGCGCACCTGGGTCACGATCCGCGCGGTCTCGTCGGGGTCGGACAGCAGCCGGGGGTCGAAACGGGCCGACACGATCGCGTCTTCCACGTCGTGCACGCTGTAGGCCACGTCGTCGGCCAGGTCCATCACCTGGGCCTCGATGCAGCGGCGCCCGTCCGGCGCCCCGGCCCGCAGCCACTCGAACACGGCCAGATCGTCTTCGTAGACGCCGAACTTGGGCGTCTGCGGGGAGCGGCGCCAGGGGTACTTCGTCGCCGCGTCGAGGGTGGCGCGGGTCAGGTTCAGCCCGTGCCCGCGGTCGGGCCCGGTCACCTTCGGCTCCAGCCGGGTGAGCAGCCTCAGGGTCTGCGCGTTGCCCTCGAAACCGCCGATCGGGGCGCAGATCTCGTCCAGCGCGGTCTCACCGTTGTGGCCGAACGGCGGGTGCCCGAGGTCGTGCGCCAGGCAGGCCGCGTCGACGATGTCCGGGTCGCAGCCCAGGGCCGCACCCAGTTCCCGGCCGACCTGGGCCACCTCCAGGCTGTGGGTCAGCCGGTTGCGCACGAACTCGTCCGAGCCCGGGCCGACCACCTGGGTCTTGGCCGAGAGCCGGCGCAGCGCCGAGGAGTGCACCACTCGGGCGCGGTCGCGGGAGAACTCGCCCCGGCGTGGGTCCTTCGGGGGCTCGGGGAACCAGCGCTGCTGATCCTCCTCGCGGTACCCGGCCTCCGGCCCGCGGTAGAACCGGCTCAATTTCTCCTCCTGCACTTACGGCTGTTCGGACCGGCCGCGCCGGACCAGTACGCCCAGACCGCCGCCGAACAGCATCACGCCGACCAACTGCAGCAGCACCTCGAGCAGGGTCGGCGCTCCCTCGGGCAGCAGGTAGAAGGCGATCGCCACGACCACCGCGGCCAGCCAGAGCAGGACCACCGGACGCAGACCGCCCCGCACCGGGGGCACCGGCTCAGCCACCGCTGACCGACAGTTCGGCCTCACGCAGGATCCCGGCCAGCTCGCCGTCGATCTCCCGGCTGTCCAGCCAGCCGGCCGGCAGCGAGACCGACCGCGGCGAACCGGCCCGCCCGCGCGGGCCCTCGGCGCCCTCGCCCGGGTAGGGCTGGCTGCCGTCGAGCCGGCCGGCCAGGTCGTCGAACTCGGCCAGCGAGCTGATCATGGCCAGCCCGGCGCGGGTCTCCTTGCCCACCACGTACCCCTTGAAGTACCAGGCGATGTGCTTGCGGAAGTCGCGGCAGGCGCGGTTCTCGGCGTTGCTCTCGGCGTCCCGGCCGGTGTGCTTGAACGGTTTGTCGTAGCCGTCGTAGTGCTCGATGAGCAGCTGGATGTGCCGGCGCATGGTGGCCAGCACGTAGTCGAGGCCGGGCCGGCGGCGCTCGGTGCGCCCGTCCATCGCGGCCGCCAGGTCGGCGAACAGCCAGGGCCGGCCCAGGCAGCCGCGGCCCACCACCACGCCGTCGGCGCCGGTCTGGGCCATCATCCGCACCGCGTCGTCGGCCGACCAGATGTCGCCGTTGCCCAGCACCGGGATGCTGGTGACGGTCTCCTTCAGCCGGGCGATGGCCGACCAGTCGGCGGTGCCGGAGTAGTACTCGGCCGCGGTTCGCCCGTGCAGCGCAACCGTGGCCACCCCCTCGGCCTCGGCGATCCGCCCGGCGTCGAGGTAGGAGAGGTGGTCGGCGTCGATGCCCTTGCGCATCTTGACCGTGACCGGCACGCCGTAGGGGGTGGCGGCCTTCACCGCGGCCCCCACGATCGCCGCGAACAGACCGGCCTTCCAGGGCAGCGCCGCTCCCCCGCCCTTGCGGGTGACCTTCTGCACCGGGCACCCGAAGTTCAGGTCGATGTGGTCGGCCCGGCCCTCGCCCAGCAGCATCGACACGCAGGCGCCGACGGTGGCCGGGTCGACGCCGTACAGCTGCACGCTGCGCGGGTTCTCGTCCGGGTCGTGCTTGATCAGCCGCATCGACTCGTCGTTGCGCTCGATCAGCGCCCGGGAGGTGACCATCTCGCTGACGAACAGGCCCTGCCCGCCCTCGGCCGCCATCTGCTCACGGCACAGCCGCCGGAAGGCCGTGTTGGTGATCCCGGCCATCGGGGCCAGGACGACGGGGGTGGCGATCCGGTGCGGTCCGACCTGCAGTGCTGTCACGGGGACCATTCTCCCCCAAGGTTCGGCTCGGGATGCGCGCCCGCCCCGAGAGGGAAGGCTGGGCCGGAACCCTTCCGACAGGAGGCACCGAAATGCCCGAGTACCAGCGCTCGCTGACCATCGCCGCGGCCCCGGACGAGCTGTTCGACTACCTGTCCCGGGTGGAGAACCTGCCCAAGTACTTCTCGGGACTCTCCGAGGCGCACGGGGCCACCGGCGGTGAGATCCACGTCACCGCAGTGGAGCCGCCCGAGGCCACCCAGAGCGGGAAGCCGGAGAAGGTCGAGTCCAACGCCTCCTTCGAGGTCGACGCCGAGCAGCGGGCCATCCGCTGGGGTACGCCCGCGCTGAACGACCACGACTACGGCGGACGTCTGCAGGTCACCCCCGAGGGTGACGGCGCCCGGCTGGCCGTCACGCTGCACACCGAGCACGATGCGCCGGACGTGATCAACGCCGGCATCGACGAGACGCTGCGCAACGTCGAGCGCCTGGTCACGCAGAAGCCGGACCTGCAGAACTAGGTCGTGCGTACCCCTGCTCATGTCCTCACCTCGTTCGGGTAAGTGTCCCCATTAGCGCTGTAAACTCCGCTTCTTCTGGCGGCGGGCACCTAGGGGTGGGGCATGAGCTACGTAAAGGCAGATCTGGCTGCGCTGGAGCAGACGGCGCTGCGGCTGGGGCAGGTCGCCAGCACGCTGGCCCAGGCCCGGTCCGGGGCGGACAGCGACGGTGCTCTGGTGGGGCAGGCCGACCTGGCGGGGGCGCTGGGCGACTTCGCCGACAACTGGCGCATCCGCCGCGAGCGGCTGACCAAGGCGGTCGAGGGGGCTCACACCTTCGTCTCCGGCGCCGTCACCGCCTACCGCGACCTGGACACTGCGCTGGCCGAGGCCTGCACGCCCGAGGGGCAGGGCAAGTGAGCCGGCCGCTCGACTGGGCCCCGCTGGCCGACTCCGACCCGATCCCGGGCGACGAGGCGCAGCTGCGGGCCAGTGCCCGGCGGTACCGCGATTTCGCCGCCGAGCTCGAGGAGCAGGCGGCCGTCCTGAACCGGGTGGCGCACGCCGAGGGCTGGGACTGCGGGGCGCAGCGTGCGTTCTCCGCGACCGCCGTCGAGATCGCCGGTCAGCTGACCAAGGTCAAGGGTCGCTACCAGACCGTCGGCGAGGCCCTGGACACCTACGCCGGTGAGCTGGCCCACGCGCAGGCGGAGGCCGATGCGGCGCTGCAGGAGGCCAAGCAGGCCGAGCAGCAGGTCAAGGCGGACGCCGCCGCCCGGGCGGCGGGCACCGGGCCGTCCACCCCCGCCCCGGCGCCGGGCGCGCCCGGCGCCGACCTGGCCGAGGCTCTGATCGGGCCCCGGAACCGGCTGAACCGGGCCCGTGACCAGCGGGAAGATGCCGGGCGCCGGGCCGCCGACCGGGTACGGGAGGCCATCGACAACGACGGCCTCGAGGACAGCTGGTGGGACGAGGTCTCCAACTGGGCCGGCCGTAACTGGAACTCCTTCATGGACTGGGTCCACGAGCACGCCGAGCAGATCGACGGCATCGCCGACGTCCTGGGGAAGATCTCCAGCGTGCTGGCCGTCATCGGCACGGTGCTGGCCTGCATCCCGGTGGTCAATGCCCTGGCCCCGGCCTTCTTCGCGGTCGGGGCGGGCCTCACCGTGATCAGCCTGGGGCTGCACCTGATGACGGCGATGTCCGGCGACGGTTCCTGGGTGGCGGTCGGCCTCGACGTCGTCGGCCTGGCCACCTTCGGGGTCGGGCGCGCCCTCACCGGCGGGGTCCGGGTCGCCCAGACCGCCCTGCGGGGGGCGGCCAAGAACACGGCGCTCACCTCCGCCACCGCCTCCCGGTTCTCCAGTCTCAGCCGCGGCTTCGCCAACGCCCAGAACGCCGGCCGCGGACTCACCACCGAAGCCCGCACGGTCGCGCAGAACGCCGCTTCCCGCATCGCCGAGACCCGCTCCACGCAGGCCGTCAACTCCGCGGCCAACCAGTACGGCAAGGCCTCCCAATGGGTGTCCGACAAGCTCACCGGCACCAAGGTGGAGACGTTCGTCAACTGGGCGACCAAGGCCCAGAGCCCGATCCGGCAGAAGGTCCTGGGCCTGGACGCGGAGGTCGTGGTCGACACCGCCGGGCACCGCGCCCTGGCCGATCTGGCCGGCCGCACCGACGAGGTCAACGCCGCCCTGAAGACCGCCACCACGAAGGCCAACCTCGGCGGGATCGTCGACCTCGTCGGCCTCTACGGGGACGTCGTGGACAAGTCCAAGGTCACCGACAAGATCGGCCTGGACGACAAGCTGACTCAGGGATTCGGGCGGTACGTCAACCAGTGAACCCGACCGAGACCGCGGGAGACCCCGCCGGCGTCACTCCCGCCTGGTCCTTGCTCCTGCCCAGCGCCTGGTCCCGGGTCAGGCTCCGGACCGACCGTCGCGAACAGGTCCAGGCGCTGGTCGCCCGGGCGTTCGCGACCGTGTCCCGCGACCAGGCCGGCGAGGTCCGGCGATCGCTGGAGAAGGACCTCCTGGGCATGGCCGAGAAGGCCTTCCGGAACGGGGGGCGTGAGCTCTACCTGCTGTCGGAGGTGCGGCGCGGCCTGCCGCTGGCCGCCAGTTGTGTGGTCTCGGTGCATCCCGAGCCGCTGCCGGCCGACGTCTCGCCCGAGATCCTGGCCCAGAGCCTGGCCGGCGGGTCCAGCGAGGCCGCGGTGATCCTGGTCGACGGCGAACCGACCGCCGCGGTCCGTCGCTCGGAGGCCAAGGTCTTCCAGGCGGCCCTGCCCGAACTCGAGCCGCCCCGGCTGAAGTTCACCGGCCTGGACGTGTACGCGCCGTTCCCCGACCGGTCGCAGCTGCTCCTGCTCAGCTTCCGCACCCCGGTCGAGCCGATCGCCGACTCCATGATGATTCTCTTCGAGGCGATCGCCGGGTCGCTGCGCTGGCAGGAGGCCTGAGATGCCGCACATCCGGATGGACGCCAGGCCTGCCTGGGTCCCGGCCGACCTCACCGCCGACCCGGTGCAGTGGGCCCGGGCGACCGTGCGCGAGCGGGCCGAGGCCGAGCAGGCCGACCTGTCCGACGAACGGGCCGGACTGCTCGCCGAGGTCCTGGTCCCCGCCCTCAGGGCCGCGGCCGCCGAAGAGGCTCCGCCGGTCATGCTCCTCTTCCTGATCCCGGAGGCCACCGAACCGTCGGTGTGCAGCGTCAGCATCCGGGTCGAACCGGTCCCGCCGTCGGCCACGCCGCAGAGCCTGCTGGAGGACGTGCGGCTGCCGGAGCCCATGCTGGAGCGGCCCGCCGAGGAGGAGACCGTCCCGACCGCCGCCGGCCCGGCCACCCACCTGGTGCAGCGCTACCGGGTCCCGGTCAGCCCCGAGTACGAGATGGTCCAGGAGCACGAGCTCTTCCTGTGGCGCATCGCCACCGAAGAGGGAGTCCTGGCGATCTACCTCTCGACCAGCTACCTGGACCTGACCGCGGCCGGGCAGTGGCGCCCGGAGCTGGTCGCCCTGGCCTCCGGTCTCGACGTGGTCGTCGACGATCCGGTCCTGGAGGCCTAGACCGCCCGGGAGTCAGAGGTCCAGCAGCTCACTGAGGCTGCTCAAGACCCGGTGCGGCCCGCTCGGGTGCGGGTCGTCCAGGTGGTACCCGAACGGGTCGTGCAGCAGCGGGGTCAGCCCGGCCGCGGTGGCGGCGCGCACGTCGTAGAACACCGTGTCGCCCACATAGGCAATACGTGGGGACGCCGGTAGCCCCAGAGCGTCGAGAGCGTGCCGGAAGATCGCGGGGTCGGGTTTGGAGACGCCGACCACGTGCGAGTCGACCACGCACACCACCCGGGCCGCGCCCGGGGTGTCCACCCCGCAGATCCCGAGCATGGCCAGGTCGCCCTCGACCTGCCCCTCGGCGTTGGACACGATCCCGATCGGCACGCCCCGCTCCTCCAGGGAGAGCAGCGTCCGGGCCGCGTCGGGCACCGGCTCACGCCACATGGTCTGGTTGAAGCCGTCGAAGAACGCCTCCAGGGCTTCCTCGTGCCGTTCCTCGGCCACCCCGGTGGTGCGCAGATAGGCCCGGGCGTAGGCCTCCCAGTCGGACTTGTCGCCGTCGGCGCGGGCGTGGTCCATCGCGTGCGCCCCGGCGAAGTGCGCCTTCTGGTGCACCTCCCGCTCGCTCGAGCCGCCGAACCGGGCCACCACCGGGGCCAGTCCTTCCGGGCTCGGAGTGACCAGCACTCCCCCGGCGTCGAAGAGGATGGCGTCGAATTCTCCGCTACGCGTCATACCGCGCATCATCCATCGGTGCGCACCCGGAAGGCCACGTCGGCGAGGATCCGCACCAGGTACGCGTCGGTCGCGATCTCGTCGGCCGCGCTCGGGATCCGCTCGTCACCGCAGATCAGCGGCTCCAGCGCTTCGGCCACCCGTGGGTGCAGGTCCGGGCGCAGCACCAGGGCCCGGTCGAGCAGCCCGGCCACCACCGGGGTCACCCGCACCACCCGGCCGCTGCGGGCCGCCTCCGCCTCCACCGCCAGGGCTCGCTCCACGGCCTCCTCGGCCGTCATCTCGTTCTCCTCGAGCAGGTGCGCGAGGGCCACCGCGGTGGCCACGTGATCCGGTTCCGACCAGGTCTGGCGCCCGTGGTCGGCGATGTCCCACAGCTGGTCCAGCCATTCCGGGCCGAGCTCGGGAACCAGGTGCACCATGCGCCCGGCGATCGAGGCCGCCTCGGCCAGCGGCTCCCCGGCCCGGTCGATCACCGCCTGCACCGTCGGCCAGGCGGCCCGGATCCGCGCCGGGTCACCGGTGCCGAGCATGACCGAGGCCGCGACCAGCTGAAGATGCCGGTCCGGCAGCGAGTCCCGGGCCCACCCGGTGAACTCCTCCTGGGCGGCCCGCAGCAGGGCCGGGGAGGGGAAGTGCGACCAGGCTCGCAACAACTCGTCGGCCCCGAACCGGCGCCCGGCCAGTTGCCAGACCCGGTCGAAGGTTTCGCCCGGGTCGGAGGCGGCCGGGTCGAGCCAGGTCTGCAGCGTGAGAAGCCAGGCGCCGGCCTCGTTCTCGGCCGGAGGCAGTTCGCGGATCCGGGCGCGGGCGGCCTCGGTGAAGACCTGCGAGTCGACCACCGCCAGCTGGGTCAGCGCCTTCAGCACCACCGGCTCGGGCGAGGGCTGCGGGGTCGCGGCGAGTGCCTGCAGAAGCACGTCGACCACGGCTTCGGACGGCGGGAGCTGGCTGAGCACCTCGGCCCACGATCCGTCGGCGGTCGGCCGGGCGGCCAGGGCGGTCCGGGCCACCTCCGTCAGATCGGCCCTCGCCCAGGCCACCGGGCGCGACGCGGACACCCGGGCGAGCAGCACGGGCAGGCTCGTGCTGCCGTTGAGGCCGGTGCTGACCATCAGGTGCTCGCCGGTGGCGACCGCCTCCCGGGCGGGCGCGGCCCAGCGGGGGTCTTCCAGTACGAACAACAGCGAAACAATGGACGCTTGTAGCGCCAGATGCGCACGAACGTCCTTGGGTTCGTTGGTGCTCACGTTGTCGAGAAGGTGAGCGAGGACGTCCGTAATCGAGCTTTTCTGCTCCTCGGCGGCCGGCAGCACCGCCGCGAAGGCCGCCACGATCTGCTGGGCCGCCTGTACGTCGGGCGATTCTTCCCGCTGGGCGAGGTCGATCAGCGCCTGCACCGCGGAAGGGGTTGCTGAACGCGAGATCTGGGCCACGTCGCACCAGGCGTAGGCGAGATCCCCCACTCCCACACCCATCTGCGCTCCGGTTTCCGTCTCGAGTCGTTCGGCCAGCACCTCGAGCAGCGGCAGGGCCCGGGGACCGGCCCGCTGCACCAGCAGAGCCAGCGAGTTGGACGCCCCGAGACCGGGATAGTGGGCTGCGTGCGAGGGCCACAACCGCACGAGATGCTCCAGCACCGAAGGCATCTCAAGATCCACGGCGAGCGCGCACCAGACCGCGGCGAACAGTACGTCGTCCTGCCCGGTTTCGGTCAGCGTGGTCAGATCGGCCGGCCCGAGCACCCGATGCCGGGCCATCGGCTCCATCAGGGCCACCCGCGCCCTGAGATCCGTCTCCGCCGCGAAACGCGCCCGTAACATTCGCCCGACCGACTGATCGGCTCCGGCGTCCGGCCAGTAGCAGGCGCACTCGTACACCCCGGCCCGGACGTCCGGATCAGGATCCTCGGCCAGCGGTGCCAGCGACCGGGCCGAACGATCAAGCCCTGCGCGTGCTTCGGCCTGGAACGACGGATCTTCCTGACCGGCCCCGGCAGCCACCGACTGCCCGTAGAAGTACAGCAGCTGCAGGGCCCCCAGCCGCCCGGGAGCCTGATCGTCCAGAGCCACCTCGACCAGGAACGGAAGCGCCGCCAGCGTGGCCGGGTACACCCCGCCCTGGTAGAGGATCGACCCGAGCAGTTCCTCGACGGCCTCCGACCAGTCGTCCTTCCTCAGTTGCCGGACCAGACCAGGGGTGTCACCGGCGTTGCCGTAAGCGTGTTCGAGGCGGGACCAGTCGATCTCGTCGAGCGAATCGATCATGACCGCAGAGTAGCGAGGCGACAGTCAAGGCTTGATGCACCACGCGTACCAAGCTGGTATCGGTCTGACTACTGTGACGTTCCGGGGTCAGGTGGGCACATTGAGCTGTGGTTTTTCAGAGCGCTTTCTCAAGTGTCCGGACAAGATACGAGTCCAGAGTTATGTCTCCCGGTGCCAGGACCCGCTCGTCGCAGTCGATCAGGGCGGTCAGCGATCCGGCCACCCGGGGCCGCAGTTCGGGACTCTCGGCCAGAGCCCGGTGGATCACCCGGGCCGCGGCCGGCACCGTGTGAATCCCCTTCCGGGTCCCCGCCAGGGCCTGCAGATCGGCCAGCACCTCGACCACCGCGCTCTGCGGATCAGCCGCACCGAGCGCCTGCAGTGCCTCGATCGCGACCGCCCCGGCCGGACGCTCCTGCCCCACGAGATCATTCAGCCGCGCCACCCATTCGGCCCTCCACTGCGGCCGGACGGTGACCAGCCGGTTGCCCAGCTCGACCGCCGCCCCGAAGCACACGCCCAGCTGCGGCGTCAGCGAAAGCAGCACCTTCCACAGGGTTTGCACAGGATCCGGGTCGGCGTCGCGGCCGGAAAGCACCGGGGCGAAGAGGATCTGCAGGGCCGCCACCTGGACCGCGCGGCTGCGGTGGGTGCCCCAGGTGGTGCGGGTGGCCAGGTCGAGGCAGACCTGCTCGAGCTCGGCCGACGGGTGGGTGGCCCAGATCCGCAGCAGCTCGTCCTCCCCCGCCCCGGACTCGCTCATCCGCCAGGCCCGGGCGAACGCCGCTGCGTCGCCGGAACCGAGCAGGGCCTGAAGCACCAGCAACCAGGCCCCGGAATCACCGGCCGAGACCGGAAGTTCCTGCACCACCTGATAGGTCGCCACGTCGAAGACCCCCGGCCGCTCGGCCGCCGTACGGGCCAGCAGCCGCAGCGCCGCCTTCGACGGCACCCCGCCGCTCAACAGCACCTCGACCAGATCAGAGGACGGCGGCAGAGACTCGAGCAGTGCGGTCCAGGCATCAGCGGTGCCCGGCCAGGCAGTGATCGCAACTTTCACCAACTCGAGCAGACCGCTGTGGGCCCACGGGCCCACACCCGTCCTCTGTTTGAAAGACTCCAGGGCGGAAGCGAACTCGACCGACTGCGCGCCGACTGCGATCCACGGCGGCTCGCCCCGCGTCGCAGCCAGGGCAGGGCCGGACCAGCGGGTGTCCCGAAGAGCGAAAAGGGCCGTGGCGAAAGCAGCCAGCAGGTCGGACGCCGGGTCGGCACAGCGTTCCAGCAGGCCGTACACCGCATCGGCGGCTTCCTGCCGGTCTTGGGTTTCCGGCAGCAGCGGCAGCATCGCGGCCAGCAGATCCGCCGCATCCTCCTGCCCGGCCCGGGCGATCAGGCCGAGCAGAGCCCGCGAGGCCGGCGCGTACGCCGAGCGGGCGAGCACCGCTGCGTCGTGCCAGGCCCAGGCCAGTTCGGCCAGGGAGACGGCCTGCGTCTCGCCGAGGCGGTCCAGCAGCGCAAGCGCCCGCCCGGAGACCTTCTCGACCAGGTCGCAGAGCGGATAGCCGTCACCGGCGCCGTAGTTCACCTTGGCCTGCGCGCTCCACAACCGGGCCAGGTACTCGATCGCCTCCGGCGACTGCGAACCGGCCAGCATCATCGCCCAGGCCCCGCTGAAGACCACCTCGTCCTGCCCGCGGGCCGCGAAGGTGTCCAGGTCGGCCGCGGTGAGCACGCCCCGCCGGGCCAGCGCGGTGACCAGGTCGACCAGCAGCTCTGCATCGGCCTCGGCGTCGAGCCGGGCCCGCAGCAGCGACACCGGGTCCGGCCAGTCGGGGGCCGAGCCGTAGACCGCCCGGCGCACCTCGGGCTCGGGATCGTGCACCAGTTCGGCCAGGTCGCGAGTGGCCCGTTCCAGCGCGGCGACGGCCTGAGGCCCGCAGTCGGCGGCGAATCCGGTGTAGTGGTCGATCAGCTGCAGCGCCCCGAGCCGTCCCTCCGACTCCCGGTCCAGCGCCACCTGCACCAGGAACGGCAGCGCGGCCAGGGTCGCCGGGTGCGCCACCCGGTCGTGCATCAGGGCGACGTAGAGCTCGTCCACCGCATCGTTCCAGTCGTCCCACTCCCCCTCGCGCAACCGCGTGAGCAGCAGCGGCACGTCATCGGCCTCGCCGTGGGCATGGGTCAGCCCCGACCAGTCGACGGCATCCAGGTTGAGCACTGGCGAAATGTACCGGAACAGGTGTTCGACTCCGACCGGAGGCGAACCGGACCGGCCGCCGCGCAGGCACTTTGCGCGACGGCCGGTCAGCGGAGCGCAGTCTCAGCAGCCCGGGAGGCGGGCGCCCAGCCAGGCGGTGACCCCGTTCAGCGGCACGCGCTCCTGCTCCATCGTGTCGCGGGAGCGGATCGTGACCGCCTCGTCCTCGAGGGTGTCGAAGTCGACGGTGATGCAGTACGGCGTACCGATCTCGTCCTGGCGGCGGTACCGACGGCCGATGGCCTGCGCGTCGTCGAAGTCGACGTTCCACGAGCGGCGCAGCTCGGCGGCCAGGTCGCGGGCCTTGGGCGAGAGGTCGGCGTTGCGCGACAGCGGCAGCACCGCGGCCTTGACCGGGGCCAGCCGGTGGTCGAGCTTCAGCACCGTGCGCTTGTCCACACCGCCCTTGGTGTTGGGCGCCTCGTCCTCGGCGTAGGCCTCGACCAGGAACGCCATCAGCGAGCGGGTCAGACCGGCCGCCGGCTCGATCACGTAGGGCAGGTAGCGGGTGTTGCTGGCCTGGTCGAAGAAGCTCAGGTCGACGCCGGACTTCTCGCTGTGGATCTTCAGGTCGAAGTCGGTGCGGTTGGCGATGCCCTCCAGCTCACCCCACTCCGAACCGGTGAAGCCGAAGCGGTACTCGATGTCGACCGTGCGCTTGGAGTAGTGCGAGAGCTTCTCCTTGGCGTGCTCGTACAGGCGCAGGTTGTCCGGGCTCAGGCCGAGGTCGGTGTACCAGGCCATCCGGTGGTCGATCCAGTACTGGTGCCATTCCTCGTCGCTGCCGGGCTCGACGAAGAACTCCATCTCCATCTGCTCGAACTCGCGGGTGCGGAAGATGAAGTTGCCCGGGGTGATCTCGTTGCGGAACGACTTGCCGATCTGGCCGATGCCGAACGGCGGCTTGCGGCGGGCGGCCTGGTAGACGTTCTTGAAGTTGACGAAGATGCCCTGCGCCGTCTCCGGGCGCAGGTAGGCCAGGCCGGACTCGTCCTCGACCACACCGAGGTAGGTCTTCATCAGGCCGCTGAACTGCTTGGGCTCGGTCCACGCGCCGCGGGTGCCGCAGTTCGCGCAGGCGATCTCGTCCATCGAGGTGGCCGGGCGGCCCTTCTTCTCCTCGAACTCCTCCTCGAGGTGGTCGGCCCGGTAGCGACGGTGGCACGACTGGCACTCGATCAGCGGGTCGGTGAACACGTCGACGTGACCGGAGGCCTCCCACACCTGGCGGGGCAGGACGACCGAGGAGTCCAGACCGACGATGTCGTCGCGGCTGGTGACCATGTAGCGCCACCACTGGCGCTTGATGTTCTCCTTCAGCTCGACGCCGAGCGGGCCGTAGTCCCAGGCCGAGCGGGTACCGCCGTAGATCTCACCGCTGGGGAAGACGAACCCCCGGCGCTTGCTGAGATTGACGACTGCATCGAGGCGGGATTCCTGCTTGGCGGCCACGTTCGGCTCACTCCATCCGGCTGGTTGTCGGCGGACTCTTGATTTCTGACTTCACGTAGCGTATCTGCCCCCACCGACAGCCTTCGACGAGGTTTCGCCGACGACGCGCGCCTGTTCCACGATCAGGTCGCTCTCGTGCTCGGCCAGCCCCTGCTCCGGCCCCCAGGTGAGCAGGTCCTCGAAGGCGGTGGGCTCGTCGATGCACCGGTACATGAGGGGCACGGCCCGGATCTTCACCTCCGGGTGAGACAGCGCACGACGGTAGGCACCCACCGTCTCCCAGCGGGTGGAGAGCACCCACAGGTCGGGTTCGTCGATGGAACGCGCCACCCGCCCCTCCAGGCAGCCCGGCCGCTCGGCGAGCGCGGCCAGGGCCTCGCGGGCGAGGGCGGCGAACTCTTCCGATTCCGGCGCGGGCACGCGATATCTGGTGACTACGAACACCTTCGCCACGTTACCCCTGCGCCCTGCGCGAACCAGACTCCCCTGAGGGTGCCCTTACATGAAAAGCTTGACCTCATGAGCACGAACCGGCGCGAGACGAAGCAGCGGGTGGCCGTCTCGGCGGCGCTCGACGAAGTGAACGAGTTCGTCAGTGCACAGCAGCTGCACACCATCCTGCGTGAGGGCGGCGACGGCGTCGGGCTGGCCACCGTCTACCGCACCCTGCAGCAACTCGCCGAGGACGGCGAGGTCGACGTGCTGAAGAGCACCGACAACGAGTCGATGTACCGCCGGTGCAGCCGCGGGCACCACCACCACCTGCTGTGCCGTTCGTGCCGGCGCACGGTCGAGGTGGAGAGCCCCTCGATCGAGAAGTGGGCGCAGAAGGTGGCCGCCGCCAACGGCTTCGCCGACGTCGACCACGTCGTCGAGATCACCGGCATCTGCGCCGAATGCCAGGCCGCAGCCCGGGCCTGACAGACCAAACTGAGGACGCCCCACACGAGTCGTGTGGGGCGTCCTCCGGTTTTGGTTGTGGTCGGCTCCGACGCGGAGCCGCCGGGATCAGCGCTCTTCGCGGAAGTCCACGTGCTGCCGGACCACCGGGTCGAACTTGCGCAGCACCAGCCGGTCGGGGTCGTTGCGGCGGCTCTTACGGGTCACGTAGGTGTACCCGGTGCCCGCCGTCGAACGCAGCTTCACGATCGGTCGCAGTTCGGTGCGGCTCGCCATCTCGATCACTCCTTCACACGCCCGGCCGTTCCGGTCGCATGCAGAAGAACCTGAGAACCGTTCTCGGTATTCCGCCCGTCCCGAACTGGGTCAGGCGGTGGGTTTGTCCACCGCGCCGCCGTAACGCCGGTCCCGCTCGGCGTAGATCTGCACGGCCTCCCAGAGCGTCCGCCGGTCCACGTCGGGCCAGAGCACGTCCATGAAAATCATCTCGGCGTAGGCGGACTGCCACAGCATGAAGTTGGAGGTGCGCTGCTCGCCGGAGGAGCGCAGGAACATGTCCACGTCAGGCAGGTCGGGCTCGTCGAGGTACTTCTGAATGGTGCGCTCGTCGATCCGGTCGGGATCGATCTTGCCCTCCACGGCGAGCTGGGCGATGGTGCGCGCGGCATCGGCGATCTCGGCCCGGCCGCCGTAGTTGACGCACATGGTGAGGGTGATCACGTCGTTGCCCCGGGTCAGCTCCTCGGCGACCTCGAGCTCCTTGATCACGCTGGCCCAGAGCTTGGGGCGGCGCCCGGCCCAGCGCACCCGCACCCCCCACTCGTGCATCTCGTCACGCCGGCGCCGGATGACGTCCCGGTTGAAGCCCATCAGCCAGCGCACCTCCTCCGGCGAGCGCTTCCAGTTCTCGGTGGAGAACGCGTAGGCCGAGATGTGCTTCACGCCGATCTCGATCCCCCCCGCCACCACGTCCAGCAGCGAGGCCTCCCCCATCTTGTGCCCCTCGGTCCGGCTCAGCCCCCGCTGGTTCGCCCAGCGCCCGTTACCGTCCATGACGACAGCGACATGCTTGGGCACCAGCTCGGCCGGGATCGCGGGCGGCCGGGCCCCGGAGGGGTGGGGCGGGGGCGCGATCGGCGGGGTGGTGCGGACCGGCAGTGCCTGGCGACGGCGAAGCGCCAACGGAAGACCTCTTCAGAACGGCGGATCAGGGGCGGCAGCGATCGTAGTCCGGCCCAGCCCCCTCCCCCGACCCACCTGACCCGACCCCCGGCCCGATCACCGGCCTGCCCACCGGCCGCGCGGGCATACTGACCCGCCATGGACCTGGACGACTACCAGCGCAGGGCCCTCCTGACCGCGGCCTCCCGCGAGAAGCCGAACGAACTGCTGCATCTGGTGCTCGGCCTGGTCGGCGAGTCCGGCGAGATCGCCGAGAAGTTCAAGAAGTGGATCCGCGACCAGGAGAGCGACGAGACCCGCATCGACCGCGAGGACATCGCCAAGGAACTGGGCGACGTGCTCTGGTACCTGGCCGTCCTGGCCAACTACCTCGACCTCTCACTGGACGACATCGCCACCGCCAACCTGACCAAGGTCACCGACCGCAAGAACCGCGGAGTGCTGGGCGGCAGCGGCGACCATCGCTGACCAGAACGGCCTGGCCACCGCACCCAACTTCCCGCCCACGCCCTGGCCAACTCCCCACCCCAGCACGCCGAGACAACGGCAAACAGCCGCGGCACGGCAGCGCGGCGGCAGCCTCACCGCAATCAACTTCCCACCCACGTCCCCGGCCAACTCCCCACCCCAGCACGCCGGAGACAACGGCAGCACAACAGCCGCAGTACGCCACCGCGACAGCGGCATCAGCAGGCGGCAGGAGCAGGCGGCAGCCGCACGGCGGCACGGCGGCAGCCGCACGGCGGCACCTCGGCACGGCGGCACGGCGGCACCTCAGCACGGCGGCACCTCAGCACGGCGGCACCTCAGCACGGCGGCACCTCAGCACCTCGGCACCTCGGCACGGCGGCACGGCGGCACGGCGGCACGGCGGCACGGCGGCACGGCGGCACGGCGGCACGGCGGCACGGCGGCACCAGCCTGATCATCGGGCGCCTCAGCAACTGGACGGCTCGTCAGCACCCGGTCAGGCCGACAGATCCGGCCTACCAGCCGGGGGGATCTGCTGGCGCCACGGCGGCCTGGGCTCGTTCGATCGCGGCGACGTCGAGGCCCGGCTTCCGGGCACCTGCCTCGCTTCTCTGCCGCGCCTCACTCCCCGCCCGCGCCTCACTCCCCGCCCGCGCCTCGTTCCTTGCCCCGGTCTCGTTTCTCGCCCCGGTCTCGTTTCTCGCCCCAGCCACGCTTCTTGCCCCAGCCTCGCTCCGGCCCCGGGGCAGGTCCGGGCCCAACTGGTCGCCTTCACGCTCGACCCAGCGCAGCGACCGCACCCGCCGCTCCACGTGCCACTGCAGGTAGGCAGCCACCAGCCCGCTGGCCTCGCGGCGGCGGCGGGCTTCGCTGGCGTCGGCGCTCGTCCAGTCGCCGGTGAGCAGGGCGGACAACAGTTGCAGGGTTTCGGGGTGGGGCGCAGCCGAGCCCGGGGGGCGGCAGGAGGGGCAGACGGCGCCGCCCATGGCCAGGGAGAAGGCGCGGTGCGGGCCGGTCTGGCCGCAGCGTGCGCAGTCGGTGAAGCTGGGGGCCCAGCCGGCCACAGCGAGGGAGCGGATCAGGTAGGCGTCGAGCACCAGGCCGGGCTCGTGCAGGTTCTGGGCCAGGGTGCGCAGGCCCCCGGCGAGCAGGAGGAACTGCTGCAGGGCGGGCTCGCGTTCGGTCTCGGTCAGGCGCTCGGCGGTCTCCAGCATGGCCGTGGCCGCGGTGTAGCGGGCGTAGTCGGCCACGATCGCCAGGCCGTAGGGGCCGATGGTCTCGACCTGGGTAACCGTGTCCAGCGAGCGGCCCTCGTACAGCTGCACGTCGATCAGCATGAACGGCTCGAGGCGGGCGCCGAAGCGGGACATGGTCTTGCGCACGCCCTTGGCCACCGCCCGGACCTGGCCGTGCTCGCGGGTGAGCAACGTGACGATGCGATCGGCCTCGCCCAGCTTCTGGGCGCGAAGCACGATCGCTTCGTCTCGATAGATGACCGGCACGCCTGCGATTCTCCCTCATACCAAGTAAACGCAGTGGACGGCCCGAACGTGAGGTGCCGGGTACAGCGATTTCGACGGATACGCGCACCCATGGTCCCGAGGCCGGGGAGGCGATTTTCGTCAGCTGCGGACGATGCATAAAGCCACGAGCCTCTGGATCTGCTCGATCGTCTCGCCAGAAAAAATGGAAACCCTGGTCGGACCGGAGGCTGCGCCGGCCGACCGCTCCGGGCCTGCGAAGCCGGGGCCTGGGAAGCCGGGCCAGCGAAGCCCGCGGGTGCGAAGCCCAGCCTGCGAAGCTCGGGCCTGCGAAGCCGGAGCCCGAGAAGCCGGGGTTGCGTAGCCGGGGCCAGCGAAGCCCGGGGGTGCGAAGCCCAGCGAGCGAAGCTCGGGCCTGCGAAGCCGGAGCCGAGAAGCCGGGGTTGCGTAGCCGGGGCCAGCGAAACCGGGCCTGCGAAGACCAGCCTGCGAAGCTCGGGCCTGCGAAGCCGGAGCCCGAGAAGCCGGGGTTGCGTAGCCGGGGCCAGAGAAACCGGGCTTGCGAAGCCGGGGCCTGGGAAGCCGGGCCAGCGAAGTCCGGCCTGAGAAGCCGGGTTGCGAAGCCAGCGGGTTGCGAAGCCGGCGGGTTGCGAAGCCGGCGGGTTGCGAAGCCGGGCCTGGGAAGCCGGCGGCTCGCCGGCTTCCTCCAGCGGAACCGATGACGCGGGTGGCCGCCCAAAGGCGACCACCCGCGTCATCAATTCACCGAAAGTCAGCGGCCTACGGACCGGTTGACCGCCGACAGCACGGCCTTCAGCGAGGCCCGCACGATGTTCTCGTCGATGCCCACGCCCCACAGCACCTGCTCGCCGACCTGGCACTCGACGTAGGCCGCGGCCTTGGCGTCGCCGCCGGCGCTCATCGCGTGCTCGCTGTAGTCCAGCACCCGCACCGACACGCCGTGCCCGGCCATCGCGTCACCGAAGGCCGCGATCGGGCCGTTGCCGGTGCCCTGCAGGGTGAACGGGGCGCCGTCGTCGACGATCTCCACCCGCAGCTGGTCGGTGCCGTTCTCGTCGCTGGTGTGCTGCATCGACTTCAGCGCGTAGCGACCCCACTGACGGGCCGCCGCCGGCAGGTACTCGTCCGAGAAGATCGTGTACAGCTGGCCCGGGGTGACCTCGCCGCCCTCGGAGTCGGTGTGCTTCTGCACCACCTGGCTGAACTCGATCTGCAGGCGGCGGGGCAGGTCCAGCTGGTACTCGTTCTTCATCAGGTAGGCGACGCCGCCCTTGCCGGACTGGCTGTTCACCCGCACCACGGCCTCGTACGAGCGGCCCACGTCGTGCGGGTCGATCGGCAGGTACGGAACCTCCCAGACCACGTCCTCGACGGTCTTGCCGACCGCCGCGGCCGAGGCGTTCAGCGCCTCCATGCCCTTCTTGATCGCGTCCTGGTGGGAGCCGGAGAACGCGGTGTAGACCAGGTCGCCGCCGTAGGGGTGGCGCTCGGCCACCTTCAGCTGGTTGCAGTGCTCGACCGTGCGGCGGATCTCGTCGATGTCGGAGAAGTCGATCTGCGGATCGATGCCCTGGCTGAACAGGTTCATCCCCAGCGTGACCAGGCAGACGTTGCCGGTGCGCTCACCGTTGCCGAACAGGCAGCCCTCGATCCGGTCGGCACCGGCCTGGTAGCCCAGCTCGGCCGCGGCCACCGCGGTGCCCCGGTCGTTGTGCGGGTGCAGCGACAGGATCACGTTCTCCCGGAAGGCCAGGTTCCGGTTCATCCACTCGATCGAGTCGGCGTACACGTTGGGCGTGGCCATCTCGACCGTCGCGGGCAGGTTGATGATCACCTTGCGCTCGGGCGTGGGCTCGAACACCGCCAGCACCTCGTTGCAGATGCGCTTGGCGAACTCCAGCTCGGTGCCGGTGTACGACTCCGGCGAGTACTCGAAGTACACGTCGGTGCCGACCATCTCGTCGGCCAGCTTCTTGCACAGCCGCGCGCCGTTCAGCGCGATGTCGACGATGCCGTCCTCGTCGGTGTTGAACACCACCTTGCGCTGCAGCGTGGAGGTGGAGTTGTACAGGTGCACGATGGCCTGCTTGGCACCGCGGATCGACTCGAAGGTGCGCTCGATCAACGCGTCCCGGGCCTGGGTCAGCACCTGGATGGTCACGTCGTCGGGGATGTGACCGCCCTCGATCAGCTCCCGTACGAAGTCGAAGTCGGTCTGGCTGGCGGCCGGGAAGCCGACCTCGATCTCCTTGTAGCCCATGCGGACCAGCAGGTCGAACATCCGGCGCTTGCGCTCGGAGTTCATCGGGTCGATCAGGGCCTGGTTGCCGTCGCGCAGGTCGACGGCGCACCAGCGGGGCGCCACCTCGATCCGCTTGTCCGGCCAGGTGCGGTTCTCCACGGCGACATCGATCAGCTCGTGGAACGGCACGTACTTGTGGACAGGCATGCCGGAGGGCTTCTGGGTGTTCTTCATGGCTTCGGGCCTCTTCTGCTGGGCTGAGGTAAAGGGACGATCGGCCGGCATGCAGAAAACCACCGCGACGAGAGGACCGGCCTAGCAGGTCCCGCCGCGGCGACCAAGGAGGAGAAGCTCCGAACGCACGGTCGACAGGTTACACACGCATTTGCCCCTGGCGACAATCGAACCGCCTGACTGCTGCATCCGGTGGGATCTCAGCGGCTACGGATGTTTGCCTCAGGGACTTCTCAGTGCCGCCTTCCCATCATGAGCCGGTGGTCACCCTGAAATCCCTTGTCCCCGTCGCCGACGGGTACTGGTTCGAGAACGCGCTGGCCTTCGGCGGCAGCTTCGGTCTGCAGCTCGCGCTCGACATCGTCGTGGCGGGGGTGGCGCTCGCTGCCGCCGTGCTGCTGCGCAACCGCAGACCGGTGCGCGGCCTGCAGGTCTGGGCCCTGTGCCTGGTGGCCGGCTCGCTCGGGGTGATCGCGATCAGCACGCTCACCCGCCGCTCGGGTGCCACCAGCCCCGGCCGCCTGCAGCTGGAGCCGTTCGGCACGCTGCAGCGCTACACCCACGACCCGGCCGACCTCCTGATCTACCTCGGCGGGAACGTGGCCATGTTCATCCCCCTGGGCTTCTTCCTGTACCTGGCCCTACGCCGCCGGATGCTGCTCTGCGCGGCCCTCGCCACGCTGGTCTCGATCGGCGTGGAGATCCTGCAGCTGCCGATCTACAGCCGGGCCACCGACGTGGACGACGTGATCACCAATGGCCTGGGCGGGCTGATCGGCGCCGTGCTGGGCGTGGTGGTGGGGTGGCTGGCCCGGACAGGCCGGCTCGGCTCATGGGCACGACAAACAATGGTCCCCCAGCCCCTAGGGGGCTGGGAGGTGCCCCCAGTAGGTCAGCTCACCGATTCGTACGAGCCCGCGCCGGCCTACCCCCGCTCGGCGGACACCCGCCCGTCAGGCCTCGGGACTATGCGCGTCGTACCGGGCGAAACGTGGGTTCCGCAGGCCGAGGAACACGACCAGCGCGATGCAGGTCAGGCCCCCGGCGATCGCCGCGACGCTCTCGCTCGTGAGGTCGGCCGCCGACCCGACAGCCAGGTCACCCAGCCGTGGCCCACCCGCGACGACCACCACGAAAACGCCCTGTAGACGGCCGCGCATGTGGTCCGGGGTGGCGGTCTGAAGGATCGTGCTGCGGAAGATGCCGCTGACCGAGTCGGCCACGCCGGACAGCACCAGCAGCCCGAAAGCCGGCCAGAGCAGCCAGTGCGCCCCGCCACCCGCGTCCGGGCCGGACGAGAGGCCGACCACCACGCCGAAACCCACGATGCTGGCGCCCCAGGCCACGATCGCGACCAGCACCGCCAGACCCTGACGGCGCACCCGGCCAAGCGGACCGGAAAGGACCCCGGCCAGCACCGCGCCGGTGGCGATCCCGGCCGAGAGCACGCCGACCGTGGTGGCCCCACCGCCGATCACCACCGCACCGAGCGCCGGGAACAGCACGCGCGGCATGCCGAAGATCATCGCGACCAGGTCGACCAGGAACGTCATCCGCACGTTCGGGCGGGTGCGCAGATAGTTCAGGCCCTCCAGCACCGAGGCCAGCCCGGAACGCCGCACCTCGCCCAGCGGCGGCATCGCGGGCAGGGCCACCAGGGTGGTCAGGGCGACGCCGAGCAGCAGCACCTCGCTGAAGTAGGTACCGCCGAAACCCAGGTGGCTGACCGAGAACCCGGCCAGCAGCGGGCCCAGCGTCATCCCCACGCTGTTGCCCAGGGTGGACAGCGCGTTCGCGGCGGGCAGCATCTCCTTCGGCAGCAGCCGCGGCAGGATCGCCATCCGGGCCGGTGAGTTCACCGCCCAGAACCCGTTCTGCACCGCCACCAGGCCGTACAGCAGCCAGACCTGGTTCAGCCCGGCCCAGGCCTGCGCCGCGAAACACAGGGCGGTCACGAAGAGCCCGCCGGAACTGACCAGCAGAACCTTGCGGCGGTCGAAGGCGTCGGAGACCGACCCGCCGTACAGGCCGAACACCACCAGCGGCACCAGCGCGAAGAGGCCGACCAGGCCCACGCTGAAGCTGGATCCGCTGAGGTCGTAGACCTGCAGACCGACCGCCACCGTGGTCAGCTGGGCGCCGACCGAGGACAGCAACGTGCCCAGCCACAGCCGACGGTAGGCCGGGCTGTGGCGCAGCGGGGTCAGGTCTGCGAACAGGCCCAGCCTGCGTCTGGCGGTCTCCGGCGGCACCCCTCGGGGCGCCGCCACTCAGAACCCCAGCCGCTGCATCTGTTTCGGGTCGCGCTGCCAGTCCTTGGCCACCTTGACCCGGATGTCCAGGTGGATGCGGGTGCCCAGCAGGGCCTCGATCTCCTTGCGGGCCTTGGTGCCGACCTCGCGCAGCCGGCTCCCGCCGCGGCCGATCACGATCGCCTTCTGGCTGTCGCGCTCCACGTAGAGCAGCACGTGCACGTCGAGCAGCGGCGCACTCTGCGGCCGGCCCTCGCGCTCGCTGACCTCCTCGACCACCACCGCCAGGCTGTGCGGCAGCTCGTCCCGCACACCCTCCAGCGCGGCCTCGCGCACCAGCTCGGCGATCATCACGTTCTCGGGCTCGTCGGTGAGCTCGTCGTCCGGGTACATCCGCGGGCCCTCGGGCAGGTGCCCCATGAGCACGTCGACCAGGGCGCCGACCTGGAACCCGTCGACCGCGGAGACCGGGATGATGTCGTCCGACTCCATCAGCTCCTGGACCTCGAGCAGGTGCTCGGCCAGACGCTGCGGCTTGACCTTGTCGGACTTGGTCACGATGGCGACGATCGGGGTGCGGCGCAGTTCCTTCAGCTCGCGGGCGATGAACTTGTCGCCCGGGCCGATCTTCTCGTCGGCGGGCAGGCAGAAGCCGACCACGTCGACCTCCAGCAGGGTCTCGCGCACCAGGTCGTTCAGCCGCTCGCCGAGCAGTGTGCGCGGGCGGTGCAGGCCGGGGGTGTCGACCAGCACGAGCTGGGCGTCCGGCCGGTGCACGATGCCGCGGATGGTGTGCCGGGTGGTCTGCGGGCGGTCCGAGGTGATCGCGATCTTCTCGCCGACCAGGGCGTTGGTCAGCGTCGACTTGCCCGCGTTGGGCCTGCCGACCAGGCAGGCGAAGCCGGACCGGTGCTGGGTGTCGGGCGTGTTCGTCACTTTTCTCCGATGGGTGCGGCCAGGGCCCGGGCCCCGGCCTTCTGCAGGTGGTCGGCGACCAGGCCCGCGCTGGACTCGCTGAGGTTCTCCTTGACGATGGTGGGGGCCTCGTCGAGGAGTTGCTTGGCGGCGCGCAGGTCCAGCCCGGTGGTGCGGCGGATCTCGCGGATCACCGCGATCGGGTTCGGCCCGGCGACCTGGAGCACCACCCGGTGCCCGCCCGGCTCGGTGAACCGCTCGGCCACCCGCGACGGATCGGCCGGGCGGTAGACCCGGTAGATCCGCATCGCCGGGGAGATCGCCAGCACCAGCAGGAGCAGCCACCAGCCGCCGCGCAGCGCAGAGCCGACGAAAACGACGAGCAGCAGGCCGTTCAGGGCCAGCGTGACGTTCTTCTGGGTACCGGTCATCGGAGTGGTCATCGGGGTGGTCATCGGGGATGGCTTCCTTCCGCTGCCGGCTGTGCCTCGGCGAGCTCGGGTTCGGTGCCGGCCCGGGCGTCGTCGTCCCGGCCGACCAGGACCGTGGCCAGGCTGTGCCGCCGGCCCTCGAAGGTGTCGGCGGTGAGCAGGAGACCCTGCACCGCCGTGGTGGACCCGGCGATCGGCACCCGGCCCAGGCCTTTGGCCAGCAGACCGCCCACGGTGTCGACCTCCTCGTCCTCGATCTCGATGCCGAACAGCTCCCCGAGGTCGTCCAGGTGCATCCGTGAGCTCACCCGGCGGCGGCCGTCGGGCAGATTCTCCACCGCGATCTCGGCCCGGTCGTACTCGTCGGCGATCTCCCCGACGATCTCCTCCAGGATGTCCTCGATGGTGACCAGGCCGGCCGTGCCGCCGTACTCGTCCACCACGATCGCCGCGTGACCGGCGTGCTGCATCTCGCGCAGCAGCTCGTCGGCCGGTTTGCTGTCGGGCACGAACACCGGCCGCCGCATGATCGACTCGACCCGCTGGGTGAGCCCGGCGTCGGGGTGCTCGTGCATCCGGCGGGCCACGTCCTTCAGGTAGAGGATGCCGACCGGGTCGTCCAGGCCGCCGCCCACCACCGGCACCCGGGAGAAGCCGGAGCGCAGGAACAGCGACATCGCGTCGTGCAGGTTCCGGTCGCGGTCGACCGACACCACGTCGGTGCGCGGCACCATCACCTCACGGGCCAGGGTGTCGCCCAGACCGATCACCGAGTGGATCATCTTCTGCTCGCCCAGCTCGATCAGCTGGCTCTCCTGGGCGATGTCGACCGCCTGGCGCAGCTCGGCCTCGGAGGCGAACGGCCCGTCGCGCAGCCCGCTGCCCGGAGTGACCGCGTTGCCGATCAGCACCAGCAGCCGGGTCAGCGGGGCCAGCACGGTGGTCAGCGCGACCAGCGGCGGGGCCGCGATCAGCGCCACGTTGTCGGCGTACTGCCTACCCAGGGTGCGCGGGCCCACCCCGACCATGACGAACGAGGCCGCGGCCATGATCAGCCCGGCCACCACACCCGAGGTGTAGTAGTTGCCCAGCGCCTCGATCGTGGCGAACGTGACCGAGACGACCGCGCCCACCTCGGCGGTGACCCGCAGCAGGGTGGCCACGCTGAGCACCGGCGCGGGCTCGTCGGCCACCTTGACCACCGCGGCCGCACCGCGCCGGCCCTGGGCCTGCAGGTCTGCCGCGTGCGAACGGCCGATCCGGGACAGCGCGGCCTCGGACGCCGCGGCCAGACCGGCCACGACGGTGAGGACCAGTGCGATGAAGACCAGACCGACCACCGGCGACTAGCCCTTGCCCTGGGTGGCCAGGAAGGTGAGCAGGAGCTTGCGCTGCAGCCCGAACATCTCCTTCTCCTCCTCCGGCTCGGCGTGGTCGTAGCCGAGCAGGTGCAGGATCCCGTGGGTGGTCAGGAGCAGCAGCTCCTCCTCGAACGAGTGACCGGCCGTGCGGGCCTGCTTCTGCGCGACCGCCGGGCAGAGCACGATGTCACCGAGCAGACCGGGCTCGGGCTCCTCGTCGTCCTTCCCCGGGCGCAGTTCGTCCATCGGGAACGACAGCACGTCGGTCGGGCCCGGCTCGTCCATCCACTGGATGTGCAACTGTTCCATCGAGGGCTCGTCGACCATCACGATCGACAGTTCGGCCTGCTGGTGCACCCGCATCGCGTCGAGGACGCTGCGGGCCAGGGCGGCCACCTCTGCCTCGTCGACGGCGACGCCGCTCTCGTTGTTGACCTCGATGCTCACCTGGGCATTGTCTCGCATCGCGGGAGGTCCCCGAGCCACCGGCCTGCTGGCCGCCGGTGGCCGGGGACACGGCCGGCCTACCGACCGGTGCGGTTACGCCGTTCCATCCGGTTCTGCGGGGCCATCCGGTCCTGCGGCTGGCGGGTGGCCCGGGCGCTCTGCTGCACCTGCTGCTCGGTGTCCCACCGGCCGTAGGCCTCCACGATCTCCCCGACCAGCCGGTGCCGGACCACGTCGGTGCTGGTCAGCTGGGCGAAGTGGATGTCCTCCACGTCGTCCAGGATGTCCTGCACCACCCGCAGGCCGGACTGCGTGCCGCTGGGCAGGTCGACCTGGGTCACGTCACCGGTGACCACGATCTTGGACTGGAAGCCCAGCCGGGTCAGGAACATCTTCATCTGCTCGGGCGAGGTGTTCTGCGCCTCGTCCAGGACGATGAAGGCGTCGTTCAGCGTGCGTCCGCGCATGTAGGCCAGCGGGGCCACCTCGATCGTCCCGGCGGCCATCAGTCGCGGGATCAGATCCGGGTCGAGCATGTCGTGCAGCGCGTCGTAGAGCGGGCGCAGGTACGGGTCGATCTTCTCGGTCAGGGAGCCGGGCAGGAAGCCCAGCCGCTCCCCCGCCTCCACGGCGGGCCGGGTCAGGATGATCCGGTTGACCTGCTTGGCCTGCAGCGCCTGCACGGCCTTGGCCATCGCCAGGTAGGTCTTGCCGGTACCGGCCGGGCCGATCCCGAACACCACCGTGTGCTGGTCGATCGCGTCGACGTAGCGCTTCTGGTTCAGCGTCTTGGGCCGGATCGTGCGGCCACGGTTGCTCAGGATGTTGAGGGTGAGCACGTCGGCCGGCCGCTCGGCGGTCTGCTGCCGGAGCATGTTGATCGACCGCTCCACCGCGTCCGGGGTGAGGGCCTGGCCGGAGGCGACGACGGCGAGCAGTTCGTCGATCAGCCGCTCGACCAGGGCCACCTCGCCGAACGGGCCGGTGATGGTGATCTCGTTGCCGCGCACGTGGACGTCGGCCCGGGTGAAGGCACGCTCGATCGCCCGCAGAACCTCGTCCCGGGATCCCAGCAGGGCCACCATGTTGACCTCGGACGGCACCACGATCCGGTGCACGGCCTCCGCGCCCTTGTGCGGAGCGCTCTTCGGTTCCGTCATGAGCTGGGGCTGCGCCCGCCTTCCGGGTTCGGCTCGCTGCCCGGCTGGTGGGCAGCGCTTACGCCAACGATCGTAGCCGCCGTCCCCATTCCACGGCGCCCCGATTTACCCCCGAATCAGAGTCGGACCCGGAGCGGGGTTCAGCCCGCGAGGCCCTGGATCTGTCCGGCCAGGACGTGGCCGTGCACGTGGAACACGGTCTGGCCGGCCCCGGCGCCGGTGTTGAAGAGCAGCCGGAACTCGCCCCCGGCCTCGGCCTTGGCGATCTCCCCGGCCACCGTGACCAGCTCGGTCAGCAGCGGCTCGTCCTGGGCGGCGAGCTGCACCACGTCGGGGTGGTGGTCGACCGGCACGACCAGGATGTGGGTGGGGGCGGCGGGCTTGATGTCGCGGAAGGCGACCACGCGGTCGCCGCGGTAGACCATGTCGGCCGGGATGTCGCCGGCGACGATCTTGCAGAACAGGCAGTCCGGGTCAGCAGTCACAGGCGGCACGCTATCGCGGGCGTGGACCAGCTCAGCAGACCTCGTCAGTGACAGCGCATCTCGTCCCCGCAGCGAGCCTCTTCAGCCGCAGACGCCTTTTAGGCCCAGCGCCCGGAGACGGCGGCGAGGTGCCCGAGCGCCACCGGGCCGGCCGAGGAGGTCCGCAGCACCTCGGGGCCGAGCCGGACCGGGGTGGCCCCGGCCTCGGTCAGAGCAGCGAGTTCCGGTTCCCCGATGCCCCCCTCGGGCCCCACCACCAGCAGCACCTCACCGGCCGCGGGCAGCTTCACCTCGACCAGCGGCACGGTCGCGTCCTCGTGCAGGACCAGCGCCAGGTCGGCCTCGGCCAGCCGCTTGGCCAGGGCCGAGGTGTTGCGCAGCGGCTCGACCACGGGGATGCGCGGACGGCGGGACTGCTTGGCGGCCTCACGGGCGATCGTGGCCCAGCGCTTCTCGTTCTTGGCCACCTTGGGCCCTTCCCAGCGGGACACGCTGCGGCTGGCCTGCCAGGGCAGCACCAGATCGACGCCCACCTCGGTGGCCGTCTCGACCGCCTGCTCGTCCCGCCCGCCCTTGGCCAGCGCCTGCACCAGGCCGAACCGCAGCGCCGGGGGCTCGTGCTGCTCGACCGAGGTGACCAGCAGGTCCAGCCGGTCCTTGGTGCTGGCGGTGACGTCGCAACGCGCAACCACACCCGAGCCGTCGGCCAGCTCGACCGTCTCCCCGGCTCGGATCCGCCGTACGGAGGCCGCGTGCCGGCCCTCTTCACCGTCCAGCACCAGGGCCGACTGCGGGCCTACCCCCGACAGGGCGCCCTCCGCGGCGAAAAACCTGGGCAGCGTCATGAATCCGCCTTCATCTTCCTGGCCGCGAAGGCCCTACCCCACCGGCGCCCACGGACGTCCACAAACTTGCTTACAGACGTCCTTGGGTTCAGTTCTGGACTCAGCGGCCGGAGAAGCGGTCGCGCAGCTTCGAGAACACACTGGTGTGCACCGGAGTCATCCGGCCTGCCGGACGGTCCTCGCCACGCAGCTTGGCGAACTGACGCAGCAGCTCTTCCTGCTGCTCGTCGAGCTTCGTGGGGGTGACCACCGCCAGGTGCACCACCAGATCGCCCCGGCCCCCGCCGCGAAGGTGGGTGACCCCCAGCCCGCGCATGGTGGTGGCCTCGCCGGCCTGGGCGCCGGAACGGACCTCGAAGCTCTCCACCCCGTCCAGGGTCTCCAGCTCGATCGTCGTGCCCAGGGCGGCCGCCGTCATCGGCACCTCGACGGTGCAGTGGATGTCGTCGCCGCGCCGGGTGAAGACCGCGTGCTGACGCTCCACGATCTCGACGTACAGGTCACCGGCCGGGCCACCGCCGGGCCCGATCTCGGCCTGGCCGGAGAGCTGGATGCGGGTGCCGGTCTCGACCCCGGCGGGCACCTTGATGGTCAGGCTGCGGCGCGAGCGCACCCGGCCCTCGCCGGAGCACTCCAGGCAGGGGCTGGGGATCACGGTGCCGAAGCCCTGGCAGGCGACGCAGGCCTGGGTGGTCATCACCTGGCCGAGGAACGAGCGGGCCACCCGCTGGGTCTGGCCCCGGCCCTTGCACACGTCGCAGATCTGCGGCTGGGTGCCCGGCTGGCAGCAGCTGCCGGAACAGACCGGGCAGACCACGGCGGTGTCCAGCTGCAGCTCGCGCTGGCCGCCGAAGGCCGCCTCGGACAGGTCGATCTCGATCCGGATCAGCGCGTCCTGGCCGCGACGCTGACGCGGCAGCGGACCCCGCGCGGCGCCCCCGGCGGCACCTCCGAAGAAGGTCTCGAAGATGTCGGTGAAGCCGAACCCGGCGCCGAAGCCACCGGCCCCGTTCGGGTCGCCGCCGTTGTCGTACGCCTGGCGTTTCTCCGGGCTGGAGAGGACCTCGTAGGCGCGCCCGACCTCCTTGAACCGTTCCGAGGCCTCCTCGCTCGGGTTCACGTCGGGGTGCAGCTGGCGGGCCAGCTTCCGGTACGCCTTCTTGATCTCCTCGGGGCTGGCCGTCCGGGAAACCCCGAGCACCTCGTAGTAATCGCTCACGGCGGTGATGTTCTCTCCAGGTCGGTGCAATGAAGGGTGCGGTCAGGTTTCAGGATTCGCGGCGGGTCGGGCCGGCCCGGCTCCCAGCATGGGTCACGATGCCAGGATCCGGGAGACGTAGCGGGCCACCGCGCGCACGGCCGCCATCGTGTTGGGGTAGTCCATCCGGGTCGGGCCGAGCACGCCCAGGCGCGCCACGACCTCCCCCTGCGAGGCGTAACCGCTGGAGACCACCGAAGCTTCCATCAGCCCGATGTGCGCGGTCTCGCGGCCGATCAGCACGCCCACGCCACCGGCGCCGTCGGCCATCTCGGTGAGCAGCTTGAGCAGCACGACGTGCTCCTCGATGGCCTCCAGGACCGGGCCGATGGTCTGCACGAAGTCGGTGCCCGAGCGCGCCAGGTTGGCCGTGCCGGCCAGCACGATGCGCTCTTCGCGCTCGATGTCGAGCGAGTCCTCGAGGGCCTCGATCACGGCCCTGACCAGGGCCGTCTCGTCCGGCGCGAACATCTCGGGCAGGGCCGCGACCAGGTCGCTGACCTCGGTCAGGCGGCGGCCGGCGACGGCCTGGTTGAGCCGGCTGCGCAGGCTCGACAGGGTGGCCTCGGAGACCTCGCCGGCCTGCGGCACCATCCGCTGCTCGACCCGGCCGGTGTTGGTGATCAGGATGACCAGCAGCCGGTTGCCCTCCAGGGCCACCAGCTCGACGTGACGCACCGTGGAGCGGCTCAGCGACGGGTACTGCACCACCGCGACCTGGCGGGTCAGCTGGGCCAGCAGGCGGGTGGTGCGGGTCACCACGTCGTCCAGGTCGACGGCGCCGTCGAGGAGCGTCTGGATCGCCCGCTTCTCGGCCTGCGACAGCGGCTTGACCCCGCTGAGCCGGTCGACGAACATCCGGTAGCCCTTGTCGGTGGGCACCCGCCCGGCGCTGGTGTGCGGCTGGGCGATGTACCCCTCGTCCTCCAGCGCGGCCATGTCGTTGCGGATGGTGGCCGGCGACACCCCCAGCGAGTGCCGTTCCACCAGGGCGCGCGAGCCGACCGGCTCCCGCGTCTCCACGTAGTCCTCGACGATGGCGCGCAGCACGGCGAGCTTGCGTTCCTCGCTCATGCCACCCCACGTCTCAGTCACGATCCATGGCGTTGCGCCGGGTCTCCGGGTGATCGGAAGACCCTGGCACTCACGCCGCCGGAGTGCCAGTTTACGGCCCTCCGGGCACCGATGTGTGTCCCCGGCGGGTCGGCTAGGTCTCTCGGCGGACGCTGGCTACGGTCGCGCCATGGTTCCCAGTCTGCCCAGGATGCCCGGTTCGGCACGTGGCCCACAGGGCGCGGGAGCGCCTCCGGGCGATCGTTACGCTGGCGACGTGCTCGCCCGTGCGCGCCAGAAACCGCAGCTCAGGACGGAGCCGGCCGAGCCCGGGCTGGTGGTGGAGGACGTCGAGACAGGGTTCGTCGGGGCTGTGGTGCGCACCGAGAAGAGCGGCGGCATGCACCTGGTCGTGCTGGAGGACCGGAAGGGCCGCACCCGTTCCTTCCCCCTCGGCCCGGGCTTCTGGGTGGACGGAGTGGCGGTGCAACTGGTTCCGCCACGGGTCGGTGGTTCAACTGCTGCCACCGGTCCGGTCCGGCCGGTGAACCTGCGCAGCGCCTCGGGATCGGTGGCGGTGACCGACCACCGGGCCCGGGTGGCGCGGGCCTCGCGGATCCTGGTCGAGGGCAAGCACGACGCCGAGCTGGTGGAGAAGATCTGGGGCCACGACCTGCGGGTCGAGGGCGTGGTGGTGGTGCCGCTGCACGGGGTCGACGACCTGGCCGCGGCGGTCGCGGACTTCGGGCCCGGACCGGGCCGGCGGCTCGGGATCCTGGTCGACCACCTGGTGGCCGGCAGCAAGGAGTGGCACGAGGCGGCCGCGGTGACCCGGGTGGCCGGAGCGCGTGAGCACGTGCTGGTGGTCGGGCACCCGTTCGTCGACGTGTGGCAGGCGGTCCGGCCGAAGTGCCTGGGCATCCCCGCCTGGCCGGTGATCCCCCGCGGCCGGCCCTGGAAGGAGGGCGTGCTGCAGGCGCTGGGCTGGCCGCACGCCGACCAGGCCGACGTGGCCGAGGGCTGGCAGCGCATCCTGGCCTCGGTGAACAGCTTCGCCGACCTGGAGCCGGACCTGCTCGGCCGGGTCGAGGAACTGATCGACTTCGTGACCGCCGACGAGCAGGATCGTTGAGCAGGGCTGAGACGTTCAATCTGTGCAGCCGTGTCGACAGGGGAAGGGGCCGGCCATGAGCCAGGAGAACGAGCCGACGCAGTACACATCGATCATCCCTGGTCAGGAAGATCTCGACCGGCCCTCGAGCATGGGCGGGCAGAACCCGTGGGCGCAGCAGGCCCGGCAGTACGAGCAGAACCCCTCGCCCGACGACGACTTCCTGCAGGGGCGCTACCGCAGCACGCCGCCCCCGGAGCCTGAGCAGTCCCAGCCCTCGCCCCAGCCCTCGCCTCAGCCCTCGCCCCAGCCCTCGCCCCAGCCCTCGCCTCAGCCCTCGCCCCAGCCTCAGTCCACCTGGAACCCGCCGAGCCAGCCTCCGGTGACCAGTCCGCCGGCCGGCTCGCTCACCCAGAAAGAGACGAACCAGTGGGCGGCCGGGGCCCACGCCGGCGGCCTGCTGGCCTGGATCCCGGTCGTGCCGCTGATTCCGGCGGTCGCGATCTACGCCGTGTACAAGGACCGCAGCCCGTACATCAAGGAGCAGGCCCTGGAGGCGATCAACTTCCAGATCTGCATCCTGATCGCCTACGTCCTGGCCTCGCTGATCGACCGCCTGCCCGTCCTCGGCGGCTTCACCACGCTGGTCTGGGCAGTCTCGGCCGTGTTCGCCGTCATCGGCGCCGTGGCGGCGTTGCGCGGTGATCGCTACCGGTACCCGTTCACCCGCCGTTTCGTGAGCTGACCAACCAACTAAGGACGCCTGTGAGCGGCAGAGGCTCACAGGCGTCCTTAGTTGGAAATCAGTTCAGGGAAGCAGAGCCCGCACCACAGCGTCGGCCAGCAACCGCCCCCGCCGGGTCAGCACCACGGTGCCCTGGCCGGCCGGTTCCGGTTCGACCAGCCCGTCGGCCAGCACCTCGGCCAGAACGATGCCCGGGTCTCCGTGCAGCCCAGCTTCTTTCAGGGGAAGCCCTTCGCGCAGGCGGGAGCGCAGCAGCACTTCTTCCAGCTGGCGGGCCTGTGCGTCGAGCACCTCACGCCCCTGGGCCGGACTCTCCCCTGCCTCGATCCGCGCCGCGTAAGCAGTGGGGTGCCGCACGTTCCACCAACGCACTCCCCCGACGTGGGAATGCGCGCCAGGACCGACACCCCACCAGTCGTCTCCCCGCCAGTAAGCCAGGTTGTGCTGGCAGGCATCGGCCGGGGTACGCGCCCAGTTGCTCACCTCGTACCAGGTCAGCCCGGCGGCCGAGATCAGCTCGTCGGCCAGCTCGTACTTGTCGGCCTCGTCGTCGTCATCCGGCGCCTTCACCTCACCGCGCCGCACCCGGGCCGCCAGCCGCGTGCCGGCTTCGACCACCAGGGCGTAGGCCGAAAGATGGTCCGGCTCGCAGGCCAGCGCCGCCTCCAGGCTCGCCCGCCAGTCGCTCAGGCTCTCGCCCGGCGTGCCGTAGATCAGGTCCAGACTGACCGACAGCCCCACATCCCGGGCCCAGCGCACGACATCCGGAATGCGTTTGGGATCGTGCGTACGGTCGAGCACGGCCAGCACGTGGCGCACCTGTGACTGCATGCCGAACGAGACCCGCGTTACCCCGGCCTGAGCCAGCGCTGCCAGCGAATCGGGCGTTACGGAGTCTGGATTCGCCTCCACGGTGACCTCGGCGCCCGGCACCAGCCCGAAGTTGTCGCGTACCCCAGAGATCAGCAACGCCAGATCACTGGCCGGCAGGAGAGTAGGCGTACCCCCGCCGACGAACACGGTGGAGACCGGTCGCTCGGCTACCCCGGCCCGGGAAAGCACCGAGGAAGCGAACGAGAGCTCTTGTACAGCGGTTCCGGCGTACGCAGCCTGACTTGCCCCACCGCCCAGCTCTTTCGCGGTGTAGGTGTTGAAATCGCAGTAACCGCAGCGCACCGCACAGAACGGCACGTGCAGGTAGACCCCGAAAGCTCGCTCTGCAGCACCGACCGCGGCCGAGGCGGGGAGGGCACCGTCGAGCGGAGCGGGCTCACCGTCGGGAGGGGGACCGGCCATTGCTCAACCTCGTCTGATTGCTCGTTGGGCCACCCGACGGATGGCCGGATCCAGTTCCAGCCCGAGCGCCGCGAATGCATCGATGAGCGTGCCCATCCGCGCCGGATCGGCCCCGGTGAGAAAATCGCCCACCACGATCCCGTGCTCCGGCCGGAACAGCACCCGCACCTCGTCACCCGCCGAGACTGCACCGGTCTGAAGCACTTTCAGGTACGCACCCGGACGGTTGGCGACACTGAAGCGCCGGACCCAGCCCCGCTCGTCCATACGTTCTGCGAAAGTACGGCAGGGGGTGCGCGGCATCGTCACCTCGACCACCACGTCCTCGCCGATCGACCAACGCTCGCCGATCTCGGCGCCGGTCACGTCGATGCCGTGGGTGCGCAGGTTCTCACCGAACAGACCGGGCTTGATCTCCCGGTCCAGCTCGGCCTCCCACCAGGCGACGTCCTCGTCGGCATAGGCGTAGACCGCCTTACCCGGCCCGCCGTGGTGCCGGCGGTCGACCTGGGTGTCTCCCACCAGCCCGAGCGGACCGACCTCGACCGGGCCGGCCACCGGACGTTTGTCGATGGCCGTCTGCTTCACCGCCTTGTTCCAGGGCAGGTCGCGCAGCTCGTACACCACCGAGACTGCGCTGACCCGGCCCCCGGCACCGTCGTGATCGGAATCCATCCGCCGACCGCTACTTCTTACGGTCTCCGGTCGGAGCGTCGCTGGACAGCGCGGCGATGAAGGCCTCCTGCGGAACCTCCACCCGGCCGACCATCTTCATCCGCTTCTTGCCTTCCTTCTGCTTCTCCAGCAGCTTGCGCTTGCGGCTGATGTCACCGCCGTAGCACTTGGCCAGCACGTCCTTCCGGATCGCGCTGATGTTCTCGCGGGCGATGATCCGGGCCCCGATCGCGGCCTGGATCGGCACCTCGAACTGCTGGCGCGGGATCAGCTTGCGCAGCTTGCCGGTCATCATCACGCCGTAGGAGTAGGCCTTGTCGGCGTGCACGATGGTGCTGAACGCGTCGACCGGCTCGCCCTGCAGCAGGATGTCGACCTTGACCAGCTTGGCCACCTGCTCGCCGTCGGTGTCGTAGTCGAGCGAGGCGTAGCCCTTGGTGCGGGACTTCAGCTGGTCGAAGAAGTCGAACACGATCTCGGCGAGCGGCAGCGTGTACCGCATCTCCACCCGGTCTTCCGACAGGTAGTCCATGCCGCGCAGCGAGCCGCGCCGTTCCTGGCACAGCTCCATGATCGAGCCGATGTACTCGGCCGGCGCCAGCATGGTGGCCCGCACGATCGGCTCGCGCACCTCGTTGACCTTGCCGCCGGGGAACTCGGACGGGTTGGTCACCGTGATCTCCGAGCCGTCCTCCATCGTCACCTGGTAGATGACGTTGGGGGCGGTGGAGATCAGGTCCAGCCCGAACTCGCGCTCCAGCCGCTCCCGGACGATCTCCAGGTGCAGCAGGCCGAGGAAGCCGCAGCGGAACCCGAAGCCCAGGGCCACCGACGACTCCGGCTCGTAGACCAGCGCGGCGTCGCTCAGCTTGAGCTTGTCCAGCGCCTCACGCAGCGGGCCGTAGTCGGAGCCGTCGATCGGGAACAGACCGGAGAACACCATCGGCAGCGGCTCGCGGTACCCCTCGAGCGCCTCGCTGGCCGGCTTGGCGTTGTTGGTGACGGTGTCGCCGACCTTCGACTGACGCACGTCCTTCACGCCGGTGATCAGGTAGCCCACCTCCCCCACGCCCAGGCCCCGGGTCGGCGTCGGCTCCGGGGAGCTGACGCCGATCTCGAGGAGCTCGTGGGTGGTCTTGGTGGACATCAGCGCGATCCGCTCACGCGGGTGCAGCTTGCCGTCGATCACCCGGACGTAGGTGACGACGCCGCGGTAGGTGTCGTACACCGAGTCGAAGATCATCGCCCGGGCCGGGGCGTCCGGGTCGCCGACCGGGGCCGGGACCTGCCGCACGATCTGGGCCAGCAGCGCGTCCACGCCGACCCCGGTCTTACCGGAGACCTTCAGGCAGTCCTCCGGCTCGCAGCCGATGAGCTTGGCCAGCTCCTCGGCGTACTTCTCGGGCTGGGCCGCGGGCAGGTCGATCTTGTTCAGCACCGGGATGATGGTGAGGTCGTTCTCCATCGCCAGGTACAGGTTGGCCAGGGTCTGCGCCTCGATCCCCTGGGCCGCGTCGACCAGCAGCACGGCGCCCTCGCAGGCGGCCAGCGACCGGGAGACCTCGTAGGTGAAGTCGACGTGACCGGGCGTGTCGATCATGTTCAGCGCGTAGGAGACACCGTCCTCCTCCCAGGGCATACGGACGGCCTGGGACTTGATCGTGATGCCGCGCTCGCGCTCGATGTCCATCCGGTCGAGGTACTGCGCGCGCATCTGCCGGGCCTCGACGACGCCGGTGAGCTGCAGCATCCGGTCGGCCAGGGTCGACTTACCGTGGTCGATGTGGGCGATGATGCTGAAGTTCCGGATGAGTTCCGGAGCGGTGGCGGACGGCTCGGGCGCCGTGTGGGCCATCGGAGACACTGCTGCGCTACCTCGATCGTGTGGCTCGACGGACTGCTCGGACTCTCCATGGTCCCATGTCCCCGGCCGGATCCGCGCATCGTCCCCCATCTGCCTGCTGGTTCGGGCGTTCCGGGATCGCTGGTAGCCTGGTAGGTCTGCGCATTGACCTAGTGCGCTGCCGGTGTGCCTACAGACCGTTGACCAGACTTAGACGATCGCGAGAGAAGATCAAGTGGCAAACATCAAGTCCCAGATGAAGCGCAACCTCACCAACGAGAAGCGCCGTCTGCGCAACAAGGCCGTGAACTCCCAGCTCCGCACCGCCGTCCGCAAGACCCGCGAGGCCGTGACCTCCGGTGACGTCGAGGCTGCGAAGGCCGCCCTGATCAGCGCCTCCAAGCAGCTGGACAAGGCCGCGAGCAAGGGCGTCATCCACAAGAACCAGGCCGCCAACCGCAAGTCGGCGCTGGCCCAGGCCGTCGCCAAGCTGGCTGCCTGATCTCTGCCTGAACGAAAGCCCGGCCCCCTTCGGGAGGCCGGGCTTTCGTGTTTTCAAGAACCGATTGAAGACGTTTGTGGGCCTGCGGTCCGGAACGTTGCGGTTCGTTCCGGGCGGGTCAGGCGCTTCGCCGGATCTCGGTGAGCACGAGTTCCGTGGCCGTCTCCTGGTCCAGCGCGACACCGGCCGCTCGCAGCACAGCGACCGCGGTGCTCTCGGGGCGGCCGAGGATGGCCAGCAGGATGTGTTCGGTACCGATGTAGTTGTGCCGCAGTGAAAGAGCGATCTTCAGGGAGTCCTCGAGGACCCGCTTCCCGCTGCGCTGGAACGGGATGTGCGAGGAGGGCAGGGGGAGCCCGAAGAGCCGGCGGCGACGCGGCTTCCGGTCCAGCGCGCCCGCCCCGAACAACGCCTCGGCCCGGCGGCGGACCTCGTCCAGGTCGATGCCGAGGGACTTCAGGGCCTCGGCATCGCCGGGCGCGTTCTTCTGGGCGACGAAGTCGCGAAGCACGGTCAGGTCGGCGCCGCTGCGGGTCAGGATCCGTTCCCCCACCGACGGGGTGGCGAGGATGCCGAGCAGGACGTGCTCGGCACCGACGTGGCCGTGCTCCAGGGTGCGGGCTTCGTCCTGGGCGGCGATGACCGAGGCTCGGGCGGCTTGTGTGAAGCGTTCGAACACGAGTTTCTCCTCAGAGTCTCAGATCCGGCGGGAGTGCTTCTTGTGGACGGCCTGCTTGGTCACACCGAGGCATTCGGCGATGTCGGCCCACGACCAGCCGAGCCGGCGGGCCTGCTCGACCTGCAGGTTCTCCAGTTGCTCGGACAGGCGGCGCAGAGCCGCGACGGCACGCAGCCCGACCGCCGGGTCGGCGTCCGTACCGCGAGTGACCAGGGCTTCCGGCGCGGGTTCGCTCATGGGGTCAACTATGGTTGACGATCTGCGATGCAGTCAACCCATGTTGACGATCTGGGTCGGTCCGGCCTACCGGCGGCTCTGGGCCACCGTCAGCACCAGGCGTTCGACGGCGTACACCGGGTCCCGGCCGCCGCCCTTCACTGCTGCGTCCGCCTCGGCCAGGGCCATGACCGCCTTGGCCAGCCCGCCCTCGTCCCACCCGTTCAGCTCACGCCGGGCCTTGTCGATCTGCCACGGCGCCATGCCCAGCGACTTGGCCATCGAGGCCGAGGCCCCCCGGCCGGCCGCGGACACCTTGGCCAGCCCCCGCACCTTCATCGCCACCGCGGCCACCAGCGGCACCGGGTCGGCCCCCGTGGCCAGCGCGTGCCGCAGCAGCACGAGCGCCTCCTCGGCGTGCCCGGCGACTGCCGCGTCGGCCACCTTGAAGCCCGTCACCTCGACCCGGCCGCCGAAGTAGCGCTCCACCGAGTCGACGTCGATCCGCGCCGTCTCGTCGTCGGACATCAGCTGCGAGCACGCCGCGGCCAGCTCGCGCAGGTCGTTGCCGACCGCGTCGATCAGCGCCCGGATCGCCGCCGGGGCGATCTTGCGCCCCCCACGCCGGAACTCCTCCGCCGCGAACTCGACCTTCTCGTCGTCACGGGTGATCGGCTGGCACTGAACCTCGGGCGCATTGATGGCCCGGGCGGCCTCCAGCAGAGGACGGGCCCGCAGCGCCCCGGAGTGCCGGATCACCACGCAGGCCTCCTGCGCCGGATCCTTGAGGTAGGCCGTGACGTCGGTGACCAGCGCCTCGTTCGCCTGCTCGACGTTCTCCAGCACCACCACCTTGCTGCCCCCGAACAACGAGGGACTGGTGGCCACGGAGAGCTTGCCGGACAGGTACCCGGCCGCCTCCATCCGCTCGACCTCGGTCTCCGGATCGGCGGCCCGGACCGCGGCCAGCACGTTGGCGACGGCCCGGTCGGCCAGCACCCCCTCGGCCCCGACGACCAGCAGGACGGGGGCCGGACGCACCTCGTCAGGGGTGACGATCGGGTTCTTCGCCTTGCCCGTCGACTTGCCCGCCGCCGACTTCGACACCGACTTCGACGCGCTCCGCGATCTCGAACCCGCTCCTGCTGCAGCCACGGATCTCACCATAGTCGCCACGCCCCGAGCCGATGCGACGCGAAAAGCTGGCTCAGTCCCTGGCCCGGCCTCGCACCACCAGCCCGGCCGCACCACCAGCGGAGCCCTGGACCACTGGAAACAACGCCGACCACACCGCTTCCGTCAACCACCTCAGCCCGAGGTGACCACCCGCAGCTCCCCCGGCCCGCCGGTGACCGCGATCTGCCCCTGGGTGTCGGTGCGGAAGGCCGCTGCTCCGATGCGTCTGAGCATGGCCAAAGCCGCTGGGGCCGGGTGGCCGTAGTCGTTGTCCGCCCCCACCCCGATCAGGGCGACCCGAGGGTGCAGGAAGCGGTACAGCTCCTCCTCCTGGTTCGCCGAGCCGTGGTGCGACAACACCACGACGTCCACCGGTTCCGTCATCCCCGGAACTGAAGTCAGTGTGCGCAGCAGAGACCGCTGGGCCTCCGGCTCGACGTCTCCGAGCGCTGCTATGCGTACCCCTCGCACCTCGGCCAGCATCACCACCGAGAGATTGTTGATCTGCTCCCCCTCCGGGTCCGATGCAGCGGCGATGCCCTGCCGCACCGCAGAGGCCGAGGGCGGGATGAGACGCCAGCGCACCTGCCACGGCGCGGCTCCCGCCGTTCCGCTGACGTCGGTGGAGACCGGAAGCACTCGGTCGGCCGACATCAGGCCCTTCACGTCGGCGGCCTGCGGGCCGGGCACGGGTACCGGGCTGACGAAGACGGGTGGACTGCCCCGCCCTTCGATCGCTCCTTCCAGACCTTCGGCGTGGTCGGCATGGAAGTGGGTGACCAGCACCAGGTCCAGGTGCCGCACGCCGAGCCGCCGGAGGCAGCGGTCGGCCAGGGTGGGGTCGGGACCGGCGTCGACCAGCACGGCCCGGTCGGGCCCGCTGCGGATAGCAGTGGCCGAGCCCTGGCCGACGTCGCACTGCACCACCAGCCAGTCGTCCGGCGCAGCGCCGACGAGAACCGGCATCCAGCGCGGCAGCACCAGGCAGGCAGCGATCAGCGGCGGCAGCATCGCGGCCGTTCGCCAGGCCCGGCGCATGAGCAGGCTGAGGCACAGCAGCGTCAGCGCGGCCAGCAGGGCAGCGCCGGGCACGCCATCGGGCCAGGGCAACGAGCCTGCCGGCACGTCCGCGGCCCGATGCGCCACCAGCGCTATCCATTGCGTGGCCAGACCACCGACCCAGGCCACCGCAGCCGCCGCATCGGGCCAGACCACCGACAACGCCGCCGCGGCGACGCCCGTGACGGTGGCCGGTGCGACCGCCGCGCCGACCAGCAGGTTGGCCGGGACCGAGACCAGGCTGACCACGGGGTCGAGCAGAACCGTCACCGGAGCCGTGGCAACCTGCGCGGCCAGCGGCACCGCAACGGCCAGCACGAGTGCCTGCAGCCGCCAGCGCTGGAGCCGGTGCAGCCAGACCGGAACCAGAAGCAGCAGGCCGGCCGTGGCCAGCACCGACAGAGCGAAGCCAAAGCTGCGGGCCAGCCAGGGATCGGCGCCGAGCAGGATCACTCCGGTGGCCGCGAGCATCGGGACGCCCGCACCACGCCGGGCCATCAACACCCCGGCCAGGCCGAGCAACCCCATCACCGCGGCTCGCACGACGCTCGGTTCCGGCCGGGCCAGGATCACGAAGCCGCCGATGACCAGGACGGTCACAACCACCTGCACCTGCCGACGCCCGCCGATCGCGCCCACGACCAGGAAGCAGGCCGCGCCGAGAATGGCCACGTTGCTACCACTTACCGCGGTCAGGTGGGTCAGTCCAGCAGCCTGCAGGTCTTCTTTCAGTTCCGGGTCAAGGTTGGAGGTGTCACCGACCACCAGTGCGGGAAGCAGACCACGAGCGTCGTCAGGCAGCCCGGCGCAGGCCTCCCGCAGCCCATCGCGCAGGTGCTCGGCGAGCCGCCAGGGCCAAGACCCCGGATCGGTGACGACCGGCGCGGACCGCGGGAAAGCCACCGCCGCCTCGGGTTGCCCAGGCTCGCCCGGCTCGAGCCTGCCCATGGCCGTGACCTGCTGCCCCGCAACCACTTCGCCCCATGCACCAGAGGCCAGCACCACGAGCAACGCATCACTCGACAGGGGGCGACCGCGAACCTCAAGGCGTTTCAGCCGAATCCGGACCACGAAAAGCTTTTCTCCACCAAATGACTCGCTAGCCACCTCCTTAGGGTCACCGGACACCTGACCGGAGAAACGCGCTGTCAGACCGGCCTCGGCAGCAACGGTGAGGGGATCCCGCTCCCGATCCAGCAACCGCAGGCCGGTAAGGGAGAGAACCGGCACAACGAGGGCCAGAATCAGCAGGAAGCCCGCCCCCAGGGCTACCGGCGGAGTCCGCGCCCGACTACGACCCGGCCCGCGGTGCCGGCCTGGCCAGTCACGGCAACCAGACCAGCCAGGCCCTACGGGCCTGCCACGTCTCTCGGGCCTGCAACGCCTTCCAAACTCGCCGCGCCCTCCAGATCCGCCACCCCCATTAAATGCGCCACACTCTCCAGGCTCACCACGTGAGTTACACCCACCGCATCCCTCAGGCCCACCGCCTTCCGAAGGCACGCCAGGCCCGCCGCGCCCAGCGGGATTGGTCATCCCATTGGGTCGACCAGGCCCTCTGAGGCCGCCTGGCCCACCGGCCCGCGAGGACCCGGCAGGCCTGGCAGGCCCGGCAGACCCGGCAGGTCTGAGCGACCCTCGCGGCCGCTCAGACCGCGCGTTGCCTGACGTTGCTCTTCGTCCGCGCCTGCGGCCAGCCCGAAAGTCCACTGAGGACGCAGCCAGGGTCATTCGCGTGGTTTGGTCAGCGCGGGGCAAGAAGGCCGGAGCAGGAGCAGGATCCAGAGCCGCGGCAGCACGCCGATCGCGAAGCACCGCAGCGAGCAGTCCAGTTGCTAACCCAAGGCCCAGCACGGCCGCGACCAGCAGAACCACGTGAGCCGGCAGCAGCAGCGCTGCCCACACCGTCAGCCAGGTCAGCCCGGCCCCAGGCAGTAGGCGCAGATCCGGATGTGGTCTGGGAACTCGGCGCCGCACGGCGGGGTCGCTGCTTCCACCGGCCCACTCCCGGATGTCGGCCCAGAAGCTCCGCTCCCCCGAAACCTCCGCCGTCGCGCTCACCCGCGCCACCCGTCCTTCATTGGATTCAGACCCGGACCAGAGGGCGCAGCTTTTCCATGGTCGCGTCGCCGATACCCGAGACTTCGTTCAGATCGTCGACCGTGGCGAATCTGCCGTTCGCCTGGCGCCATTCGACGATCCGCGCAGCCAGCACCGGCCCGACGCCCGGCAGCGCGTCCAGTTCGGTGACACTGGCCGTGTTCAAATCGATCTGCGCAGCAGAACCAGACCCGGCATTCCCGCCAGAGCCGGCGGACGCTTCCACCGAACCACCATCGGACGACTCAGCCGGAAGCTTCTGCCCGGGCTTGGGAACGAGGATCCGTTCCCCGTCAATAACTTTGCGGGCCAGGTTGATGCGGGCCAGATCAGCCCGGCCGGTCGCGCCGCCGGCCGCCTCGATCGCGTCCTGCACCCGGGCATCAGACCCCAGCGCGACTACGCCGGGTTCACGCACCTGACCCACCACATGCACACGCAAGGGCCCGGGGGACGGCGTTGAGTCCGCCACGGCAGTTACATCCGGAGCAGACGAAGGAACCGGCTGCGCAGCGGAAGTGGAAACCAGTGGCGCGCTTTCGTCGATCAGTGCTCCTTCCGAACCGCCGTCGGAGCGCAGAAGGAACACGACCACGACAGCCACCACCATGAGCGCCGCCACGGCCACAGCGATTGCCGCGCGCAGCGGAACCTCCCACCGGGCACCGCCCGGAACCCGGCCGCGGATCAGGCTCTCGCGCAGCTCACGCAGGGCCCGTTCCTCGTCCACGTCGTCGCCGGCGCTCGACCAGGTCTGCGGCCAGGGCTCGTGGCCGTGCTGGTCGTCGGCGCCGAGAACTCGCGCTCTGCGGCCTGTCTCACGCTCCGATCCCATGAATCGAAGCTAGGCGCCCATCTCAGCGAGGAGCCACCCAGAAGATCTGCCTGTGGACAAACCCCGGTTCGTACCGGTCAAGGCAGGCACGAAACCGCGGCAGATCAGCTGTCCAGGCCGCGGGCCACGACCACTCCCACGGCCCCGGGACCGACATGGGCGCCGATCACCGGGCCCACCTCCACGACCGGTACCTCGGCCAGGGAGGGCAGGTGTTCGCGCAGCCGTTCGGCCAGTTCGGTCGCCCGCTCCGGCGCAGACAAGTGATGAACAGCGATCCGGACGCCGCCGTCGTCCTCAAATTTGCTGGGATCCACCCCGTCCACCTCGCTCACCGCCAACTCGAGGAGCCTGGTCAGAGCACGCTGCGTGGTGCGGACGCGTTCGAGCGGCTCGAGCCGGCCGTCGGCCAGGGCCAGGACCGGTTTGATCGTGAGCGCGGACCCGAGCCAGGCCTTGGCCGCGCCGATCCGGCCTCCGCGGCGAAGGAACTCCAGGGTGTCCAGATAGATGTAGATCGAGCTGTTCAGCGAGCGACGGGCCGCGATCCGCGCCACGTCGGGCCCGTCGGCTCCCCCGGCAGCCGCCTCAGCGGCCGCCTGCACGCCGAACCCGAGTCCCATCCCCAGCGACCGGGAGTCGATCACGTCCACCTTCAAGCCACCCGCGGCCACCTCGGAGGCCGCCAGCCGGGCCGCGGCCACCGTCCCGGAGATGTCACCGGAGAGATGTACCGAGACCACTGCCGTGTGCCCGCGGGCCTGCAGACGCCGATACGTGTCGACGAAGACCTGGGGGGAGGGACGCGACGTGGTGACCGGCCGGTTCGCCCGCAGCGCGGCCACCACCTCGTCCGCCCCGAAGGTGATCTCGGTGTCCGAGCCGATGTCTTCGGGACGGGACACCCCACCCACGACGACCTGCAGCGGGACCACCGTTACACCTAGCTCTGCCGCCATCGGGGCCGGCAGGTAGGCGGTGGAATCGGTCACGACGGCTACGGAACCGGCCATGGTCGCCGAGGCTAGCGCGGATCTTGCCGAACCGGGACGCCGCCGGGCGATCAGGCCTCCGGTTCGGGCTTTCCGGCCTTCTCGGGCACGTCCGGCGCCGGCACGTTGGTCAGCGCCTCGTCCTCCTCAGCCATCCGCGCGGCGGCCCGGCGCTTCAGCGAGCGGCGCAGCGACAGGTCCTGGATGGCCCGCTCGAGCAGTCCTTCGAGGTCGTCGGCGTCCCAGGGCACCAGCGTGGCGATGCCCGCGCTGACCCGCCCCTGCCAGGTCTCCTTCGGCAGCTTCAGGGTCTCGGCCAGGTGCGCCCGGATCCGGCGCTCCATCTCCAGGGGCGAGGTTCCGGTGCCGGGGCCGATCATCACGAACTCGTCGCCGGCCCAGCGCGCCACCACGTCGGTCGCCCGGGTGGCCGATCCTAGTGCCTGCGCCACCGCGACCAGCACCTCGTCCCCGTCGCGGATCCCGTGTTCCTCGTTGATCCCGCGCAGCGTGTCCACGTCCACCACCAGCGCGTGCACCGCATGTCCCTGCCGGCGGGCCAGGTCGATCATCGGGCGGGCCACCAGTTCCAGCCCCTTGCGGTTGGCCACCCCGGTCAGCGGGTCCTTCACGGACTGCTCCATCACCTGCCGGTGCGCATCGACCAGGGCCATCGCCGCACTGGTGCGAGCCCTACGGACGGCTGCGGCCAGTACGCCGGCCGCGATCACCAGCAGCAGCACGTTCACCCAGCGCGCTGCCTCGTCGACGGTGAAGCCGCCCCTGGCGGCGGCGGTGGCGACGCACCCCACCCACAGTGCACCGCAGGCCGCCAGCACCGACCAGAACCAGTTCCGGGCAGAGACGACGCAGGCGGCCGCCGCGGCCACGATCAGTTCCGCGGCCGGCCAGTACTGGTCGATCAGCCCGGCCCGGGCGCAGGCCGCGCTCGCCGCCATGATCGGCACCACGGCGGCCGCGGTCTCCCGCCGCCAGCCGGGCAGCCGCCGGCTCGAGGCCATGAAGGCGATCAGCACGAACAGCAGGGCGCAGACGCCGTCGACGGCGATCAGCACCCCGCGGTACTGGATCTCCATGAACAGGCCGAGGACGGCGCTGACCGCATGGATGGCGGCGAAGCCGAGGCAGAGACGGGGCAGGCCGAGGCTGGTGGCGTCACCGGCTCTGGGCGCGAGGTAGGCAGGACTCACGAGGAGGGAATCGGCCGCGGGCGCACCCCGCTTGAGGTGACGTCCGTCCCACCGGTCCTGACCCACACGAACACCGGTTCATCCACAGGTGCGAGGTTCGGAGTTCAGAACTGTCGGAGGTGCGTGGCAGTCTCGGGTGCGTGACCACCACACCTACCGCCACCCGCAGCTCCGAGGTCCGCGCCCGTGCCGAAGAGGCACTGCGTGGGCTGGTCGGTTCGCCCCAGGCCCAGCTGCACGAAGACCAGTGGGTGGCGATCGAGGCGCTGGTGGTCGATCATCGGCGGGCCCTGGTGGTGCAGCGCACCGGCTGGGGTAAGTCCGCGGTCTACTTCGTGGCCACCGCGCTGCTGCGGGCGGCCGGGGCCGGGCCGACCATCATCATCTCCCCGCTGCTGGCGCTGATGCGCAACCAGATCGCCGCGGCCGAGCGGGCGGGCATCCGGGCGGTCACGGTCAACTCCTCCAACGCCGAGGAGTGGGCCGAGGTCTACCGGGCGATCGAGGCCGGCGAGGTCGACGTGCTGCTGGTCTCGCCCGAGCGCCTGAACAACCCGGACTTCCGCGAGCGCGCCCTCCCCCGGCTCACCGCGGCCACCGGCCTGGTGGTCATCGACGAGGCGCACTGCGTCTCCGACTGGGGCCACGACTTCCGGCCCGACTACCGGCGCATCCGCACCCTGCTGGCCGAACTGCCCGCGGGCATCCCGGTCCTGGCCACCACGGCAACGGCGAACCAACGAGTGACGTCCGACGTCGCCGAACAGTTGTCGGTCACCGGAACATCCACTCTGGACGACGTGCTGGTGCTGCGCGGCACGCTGGACCGGGCCTCGCTGCACCTGGCCGTGGTCGAGCTGGCCAACCCGGCGCAGCGTCTGGCCTGGCTGGCGGAGAATCTGCGCACGCTGCCGGGCTCGGGCATCATCTACTGCCTCACTGTGGCCGCCACCGAGCAGGTCGCCGAGCACCTGCGGGCGGCCGGGTACGAGGTCGCGGCCTACTCCGGTCAGACCGAAGAGACGCAGCGCCGGGCCGCCGAGGCCGATCTGCTGGGCAACCGGGTCAAGGCGCTGGTCGCCACCTCCGCCCTGGGCATGGGTTTCGACAAGCCGGATCTCGGCTTCGTGATCCACCTCGGGGCGCCGCCCTCGCCGATCGCCTACTACCAGCAGGTCGGGCGCGCCGGGCGCGGGCTGTCCCAGGCCACGGTGGTGCTGCTGCCCGGCCGCGAGGACCGCGAGGTCTGGAACTACTTCGCCGGCCTCGCCTTCCCGGCCGAGCACCAGGTGCGGGCCACGCTGGAGGCGCTGGCCGACCGCGAAGGGGCGATGTCCACCCAGTTGCTGGAGACCCGGGTCGACCTGAGCCGCACCCGGCTGGACATGATGCTCAAGGTGCTCGACGTGGACGGCGCGGTGCAGCGGGTGCGCGGCGGCTGGGTCAGCACCGGTAGGCCCTGGCAGTACGACGAAGACAGGTACGAACGGGTGCGGGCGGCCCGGCGGGCCGAGGAACAGTCGATGCTCGACTACGTCCACACCACCGGGTGCCGGATGCAGTTCCTCCGGCGCACCCTCGACGACGACGCGGCCGCTCCCTGCGGCCGGTGCGACCGCTGCGGCGGGGTTCAGCTCGACGTGAACGTGGCCGAGTCCGACGTGCAGTCGGCCGGTCAGGTGCTCGACCGTCCGGGAGTGCCGGTGGAGGCTCGCAAGCAGTGGCCCAACGGCCTGGCCGAGCTCGGCCTGTCCCTGAAGGGACGCATCGCTCCGGCCGAGCAGGCCGGGCCGGGGCGAGCGATCGCCGGTGTCACCGATCTCGGCTGGGGTGCGCAACTGCGGGAGCTCTTCGCCCCCGACACGCCCGACGGCGAGGTCCCGGTGCCGCTGCGGCACGCCATCGTGGCGGTGCTCGACCACTGGGAGATGCCCGAGCGGCCCCAGTGCATCGTGGTGATCGAGTCGTTGTCGCGGCCGCATCTGGTCCGCCACCTGGCCGAGGGCCTCTCCAAGTACCTCCGCCTGCCGATCGCCGCCCGCCTCGTGCCCGACCCGTCGATCCCGCCGGACGAGGGCACGGCCAACTCGGCCCAGCGTGTGCTCGCCGTGGCCAACCGGTACACCCTCGTCCCGGTCGAAGGCGCGCCTGGTCTAGAGGGACAGCCCGTCCTCCTGATCGACGACCGCACCGTCACCGGCTGGACGTTGACCGTGGTGGCCCGTCAGCTCCGCAAGGCCGGCGCCTCGGCGGTGTATCCGCTGGTGCTCGCGACCAACTGAAACGTGGCGCGGACTCCCGGGGGCGCCGGCGCTCGGCCCGCTTACAGAGTCGAAGCGGGCCGACGTGTGTCGGTGGGGTGCGGCTGCCCGCAGCTTGACGGCGGCTTTAGTGGTTGCGGTGGCTTGACGATCGGGCCCTGGCCGGGTTCCGAGCGAGGCCGGCCGCGTGTCGGGGCGACAGCGACTGGGCCCGACGCACGCCCTGTGCACAGACAAAGGCTCGGCCCTCGCCACCCCCGGGGAGAGGACGAACGCGCGGAGGGAAGCGCGTCGGCGAGGGCCGAGCCGATCAAGGGGTGTGGCCCTCCGGAAGACGACCGACACAGACGCGGCCCAGGGAACGGGCCGCTCAGCAGGGGGTGCTCCCTGGGCGAAAACCCGAGGCAGCACCACCGAAGTTCAGACCAACAGCACGACTTGCCGGCGGGAATCGTCTGTGAGGCGATAGCGGGCACTGCCCACCGTCAGCATCAACGCGCCCCGCTCCCAGGCCCAGGCCACGCTGCCCGCCACCATCGGCCGGGCCAGCAGAGAGCCGGCCACTGGAGCAACCACAGGAGCAGCCGCAGCGCCAGTCACGGCGTGATCAGCGGCACCGACCGAAGTTCCGATCGAAGTGCGGATCACCGGGCGGGAAGCAGCACCGGCCGGGCCGACTGCGGCGGAATCCATCGCATCGGACGGTCCAGCCAGCCACTCGGCGAACAACCGGCGTGACACAACGGACATCTCAACCAATTGATGCCTCAGATGCACGGTTTCACGCCGCACCTCGATCTCGGCGGGCGGCGCCGGCCAGCCACGACCGTTCAGCAGGTCGATCCGGAATCGACCGACCCATTCCATCGGGTCCACCCCGGACCAGGGATCAAGAATGCGCGGCCGACGATGCCCCGCGGCCACAGCACTCACCCCAGAAGTCGCATCAGGAACAGACCCCTGCCGCGGGAGTGCGCCGACGCCCGAAAGGTTTGGACGGGCGAAACTTCCTGCCCCCTGCGCCATTCCCGAATCACCGATCACACCAGGAACACGCGTCTCTGGACTTTCCACCGCCGAGCCCTCTCACGCGGACTGCACAACTCCCGACAGATCCCGGTTCTTCGAGATGACCTGCATCTAACTCCTTCGCCACCGAATTGACAACTATCAGAAGCGGTTTGCTGAAAAACTCGTGGCAAATCGCCGTCCGGCGATCGAACTCGTCAGTAGGTGATATTCAATTGCCTGACAAGAGGAATCAGATGGAAAGGTCTAGCGTCATGGCTGAACCGGCCGGAACCATCGGGATCGCCTTGCTGCGCCGCCACATCGGGCGGCATTTCGAGCGCCTGCGCGTGCAGGCCGGGCTCACCCAGGACCAGGCGGCCGAGCGGGTCGAGCTGAGCAAGTCCACGCTGATCCGGATGGAGAACGGCAACGACGGCGTGAAGTTCCGCGACGTGCAGGTCCGCCACATGCTCGACCAGTACAACGCCTCCGGCACCGACCGGGAGGTGCTGATGGCGCTGACCGCGGAGACCCGGCTGGGCCCGCGCAAGTCCTGGTGGCACGACTACACCGAGACCTCCCTGCCCCCGTGGTTCGCGATGTACGTCTCGCTGGAGGACTCGGCGGCGGTGATCCAGTACTACGAGCAGGAACTGGTGCCCGGTCTGCTGCAGACCAAGAGCTATGCCGAGCGGGTCATGCAGGTCCCACCCGGCTACGTCGACGAGGCCGAGGCCGCCCGCCGGGTGCAGGCCCGGATGGAACGGCAGAGTCTGCTCACCCGGCCGATGGCGCCGCGGCTGGAGGTGGCGATCTGCGAGGCCGTGCTGCACCGGCTGCTGGGCATGGGCGAGGAGGTCGCCCGGGAACAGCTCGAACACCTGCTCGACGTCACGCAGCGGATGAACGTGGAACTGCGCGTGGTGCCCTGGGAGACGGGAATGCACGGTGGTGTCGCGAGTGGTTCCTTCATTCTTCTGCATTTCCCCCGCGACCCGTTCACGGACGAGCCTCTGGAACCACCAATGGCGTATTCTGACTCGCTGACTGGCGCCATGTATCTCACGAAACCGGCCGAGGTGCACAGTTACCGACTGGTCTGGTCGGACGTTCTCAATAACGCGCTCGATCCTGGCGCCAGCCGTTCGGTACTGACCACCTTCCTGGAAGGATTGCACAGTGACGGAGAACCCCACTCCCGAATGGTTCAAGAGCAGCCGCAGCGGTAACGGCAACGCCTGTGTCGAGGTAGCCACGAACCTGCTGCCCAGCACCGGGCAGGTTCTCCTGCGGGACAGCAAGAACCCAGATGTCGCGCCGTTCGCCTTCACTCGGGCCGAGTGGGAGGCGTTCGTGGGCGGGGCCCGGGACGGCGAGTTCGACATCTGAGCACCACCGCTCTTCGAACCGTGAGGAGCTCCCGCTGATCCGGAGGCCGGCGCAACCACGTGAAGTTCGCCGGCCTCCGTCGTAGCCCGGCATCAAAAGCCGGAAAAGAATTGCTGGCCGGCTGACCGGAATTTCCATCCTTATGAAACGAACTGCGTATTCCCGGGCCCACTGCTTCTAGGCGTAGTCATCGCCGGGTGAACAGTTCCTGACGGCCGAGAGGGTTTTCACCTGGCATTAGTCGCGGACAGCGACGAACTCTCACACCGTCTCGACCTCTTGCCGGGCCCGCCGGCGCACGTCACCGCTCAGCCGGTCCAGGTAGACCTTCCCGATCACGTGGTCGCTCTCGTGCTGCAGACAGCGCGCGACCTCCCCCTCGCCGGTGATCTCGATCGGGGCCCCGGTCTGGTCCTGCCCGACCACGGTGGCCCGCCGGGCCCGGGCGGTCGGATAGCTGTGCCCGGAGACCGACAGACAGCCCTCGGGCCCGGTCTCCACCTCTTCGGACAGCTCGGTGATGCGCGGGTTGGCGACCACCGCCACCACGCCCTCGCAGTCCATCACGAAGAGCGCGTGACTGAGCCCGATCTGGTTCGCCGCCAGTCCCACCCCGCGGGCCTGGTACATCGACGCGAACATCAGCTCGACCGTCGCGGCCAGGGCCTCGTCGAACACCGTGACCGGGTCGGCCTTGGTGCGCAGGACCGGGTCGCCCAGCTGACGGACCGGAGCCGGCTTCGGGGCTCTTCTGGCTGTTGTCCTCCGCTTCGCCATCCCCGAATCGTACTCAGGAGCTCTTGGTCAGCGCCCCCGCCTTGTGCGCCGCCCGGTGGCCGCTCTTGTCGCTCTCGACCACGTACATCGGCTCGTCCTCGCTGGCCGTGAACTTCTGCTTGGCGAGCTGGAAGTCCTTCTTCTTGACCTCCTTCACCACGCCGTGGGTGGCGCCCTGCGGAGTGTTCCAGGAGACCTTGTCCCCCACCTTGATCTGCGACATTGCAGCAGCTTGGCCCGCCTGCGCAGCACCCGCGACCGGAGGCTGCTCCTTGGTGCGGTGCAGCAGCCAGTCGGTGTCGGTACGGATCAGCGCGTACCGGGACGAGCCGTCGCGCCCGTGCAGAACGAAGACGAACCGGCGGGGGTTGCGGTCTTCTTCTTCCCACCAGCCGATGTCGGCGATGAACTTGTTCTCGTCGGTGTAGGTGAGGTGGTCCAGATGGTGGTCCGGCACCGCCACGGCGAGGCGGTTGTGCCGCGGCGAGTCGGGCAGGCCGCGGGGCACGGCCCACGAGCGCAGCACCCCGTCCTGCTCCAGCCGCAGGTCGAAGTGCGGCCGGGGCACCCGATGGTCGTGCAGAACGAAGGACGGTCGGCGCACCGATGACTCCACCCTGCGATTTTGGGGCGTCCCCGGCTCACGCTGCATCATGTCCTGCGTGGTTGAAGTCGAGATCAGTGACGAGTACATCCCGCTCGGGTCGTTCCTCAAGCTTGCCGGGGCGATCGACAGCGGCGGGGACGCCAAGCTCATGATCGCCTCGGGCGACGTGGACGTGAACGGTGAGCCCGAGAGCCGCCGCGGCCGCAAGCTGCGCCCCGGCGACGTGGTGACCACTGCCTCCGGCAGCTGGACCATCACCCGGGGCTGAGCTCAGCAGCGTTCCACCTGGGCGAACGGGACCGTGAGCAGCTGCCGCCGGACCTGCACTTGGTAGCGGGTACGGCCGATCTTGATCACCTTCCCGGTGCTGCCCGAGTACTTGCCCGGGCAGATCAGCCGCACCCGGGTGCCGATCGGCAGCAGCGCCGCGGCCCGGCCGGTGACCGCCGGCTCGGGCAGCGCCCCCCGGGCGGCCACCGCCGGCTCGGGCCGGGCCGGCCGCACCCGCTGCTGCACCCAGCGCCGCTCGGCCACGTAGCTGGGGTGCATGGGCACCACCTCGCCGTTGCGCGTCCAGTCGAGCAACGCGCTCGGGTCGAAGGTGCGTGAGCACTCACCGCAGGACTGCACCCGGACCGGCTGACGGTGCCGGGTGATCGAGTGCCCCCGCGCGCAGGTGCCCTTCCACGGGCCCGGTGGACGCGGTGCGTCCACCGGGAGGGTCCGGGTGCCCGAGCAGCCGATCTGGCGGGCCTTGGCCTGCCAGACCTCGTCGTGCCCGTGGTGCGGGCCGACCAGTGCGTGGGCGATCTCGTGCAGCACGGTCTCGGTGACCTCGGCCCGGCTGTGCAGCTGGGCGAGGACCCGGCTGAGACCGATCTCGCGGGGTTCGGCCCGGCAGATGCCGGCCCGCGTCTTGGCGTTGTCGAACACGAGCCGCCAGCCGGAGAGCCCGTGATGCCGCATGAGCCCGACCGCGAGTGCCCGCGCCTGGATGAGCTCCACCCTTGCCGCTCCCTACCGACGATCCTCAAGGTGGAGATGAGACTAGGCGTACCCACCGACAACTTGGGCCTCGCCGGGCGATTCTGTGGAAAAGTTCTTCGGACGGCGAAGGTCACTGTCCGCCACCACTTTTCAACCGCAGGCAATCAGGCGTACAACGCCCTGCGAAACCCCGCAGGTCTACCGCGTGGAGCGGGCCAGCCGGATCGCGGATCTGACCTGCCGGCGATACTCAGCGCGAGCCTTCGGGTTCAGGCTGAGTGCACCGGCATGGGCCGGATCGGTGCTGTTGAAGTACGCCTCGTAGGCCAGGTTGGCCCGGTTCTCCCGGAAGAAACCGAACATCTTGCGCATGTAGTTGGCGTTGTCCCCGCCGCCGTTGCCCTTCCAGGCGTAGCCCGGGTACAGGCCCCACTCCGGCACGGTCAGCCGCTTGCCCTTGGCCTTGGCGAACCGGGCCCAGTAGCGCAGCCCCTGGTTGCCGTTGAGCTGCTTCTCCCAGCCGGCCTTGGTGGTCACCGCCGGGTATCCGTCGTAGCTGTCGATGCCCACGTAGTCCACGTACTTGCGCCCCGGCCAGGCCTTGGTGGCGTCGCTCAGCGCGTCGCCGATCCCCCGGTTCACCGACCAGTCCCAGCGCAGACCCGGGGCCTGCGACTCGGCCGAGTTGAACACGTGCCGCCAGCACTTCACGAAGTGCACCGGGTTGTAGGCCGCCCAGGCCACCCAGGTTCCGTTGAACTCCCAGGCCAGGCGCACGATCGTGCGGTCGGCCGAACCGGTCGCGGCGGCGTTGCGGCCGAACGTCTGCCAGTACTTGTTGTACTTGCCCCGGGCACAGGCGGCCAGGGTCCAGCCTCCGGTCTCGGGGAAGGGCGCGGTGCTGATCACCAGGGTCTGCGGCGCCCCCTTCCAGGTCTGCATCAGCCATTCCGGGTTGGAGATCTCGGTCCAGTTGGCCCGGCCGGCGTAGGTCAGGGCCACGTCGGAGGCCGCCCCCCGCTGCTCCCCGAAGTCGACCTGGGCCGAGGGCACGTAGTCGGGCATGTAGGCGCCGCTCGCCCAGGCCATGCCGGACTGCTTCTTCGGCAGCTTCGGCGGCGTGGCGGCGGTCGCCGACGTGGTCGTCCCGATCATGGTCAGGGTGGTGGCGGCGAGCATCGCGGCCCCCACCGCACCGACGGAACAGAGGACCGAGCGTCTGATTTTCACGACATCCCCAAAGCGCAGAGCGAGCAACGGCTTACCGTTCGTGACGGTAGCACTCCGCTCTGTAACTAAAGTGGCGGACGTGTCCCCCGGTCGGCTGAGTCACTGCTGGTCAAAGCAGGTCAGCAGTGAGCACTGTGACGGCGTCGGACCAGGCCAGCGGGGCCGGGCCGGCCGGGGCCCCAGCACTGGTCACCTTTTCCGCGATCGAGCCGTAGGCGGTGCGATGGTCGCGCAGCCAGTTCATCCGCCACGTAGCGCTACCGGTGTCGCCGATCGCCGCGCCGGTCAGGGCGAACAGGGCGGTCTGCGGCGTCCAGCTGATGCCGTCGTTGCGCCAGCCCACTCCCGGCGCCAGCCCACCGGCCGGTCGCGCCATCTCACGCCCAGCCTTACGCCAGGCCCGTACGACCGCTGGGGAGGCCTTGGCGGTGAAGGGAGGCAGCAGGAACGAGAGCGATGCGTCTGAGGCGTCCCCGCCCAGTTCCCGGGGGTAGCCGTGGGCACCGAACTCGGTGGCGATGCTCTTCTCCAGCCGATCGGCCCGGCGCTCAGCCGACCTCGCGGTAGTACGGGCGCCGAGCATGCCCTGCAACGCACTTGCCGACCGTAGGCCCAGGGCGATGGGGGCAGCAGTGCCCAGACTCAGCCGGTACATCGGCACCTCCCAGTAGTCCTGGGAGTGCGGAGGGAGGGCATCTGCCGTGTCGGTCAGGCGGAGCGCCGCGTCGGTAGAGGAATCGATCATGGGGCGCAGCGTGGTCAGAACCGCTTCGCGATCGGCCTCAGGCAACGACTCGACCAGCCGCAACGTCGCCCACAGCACCCAGCCGAGACCGTCCGACTGTTTGCCCCGGGCATCGGGCACCCCGGTCTCGTCCGGCAGGTAGCGCGCCTCGAAGACCCCGTCCGAGGGTTGCTGCCGCTGCACGAACTCCAGCACTCGCAGCGCGTCTTCCGGATGCCCCGAGACGGTGAGAGCTACGGCCACGAAGGCCGCGTCCCTGGGCCAGACGTACCGCCAGGCTCCCGGCCAGGCCGCCAGGGAGGCACCGTTGTCCAACAGGAGCGTGTGGATGTCCAGCAGCGCAGTCTCGACCATCTCCGCGTAGGGCCCGCCGGCCCCCGGAATCGTGCCTGACTCGACCCACTCCCTCTGCTGCGCGGCCAGCGCGGCTGACGCCGACGCGTCCTCTGTTGTGACTGTGGTTCTGGTCAGCAGCGCGGCCGAGTCGGGGGTAAGCACGCGGGTGCCGGGGTAGAAGTCGACCACCGATGGGTCGGTCTCGGGAGAGATGGGGATGCGAGTGCCGTCTGGTCCGATCCCCACCACCTGGGTAAGCAGGGGTGCCGCCAAGTTCGCGGATCGCTCCCGGCGCTGCTCCAGCCGCATGACCCCCGCGGCCAGCACGAGCATCACGGTCACCACCGTCACGATCCGCAGAGCTTTCTGGCTTGAGGACGCTCGTGGGCCTGGACCGTCGACGGCGGCGCCCGCCGCTGTGGTCCGGTCCCCGGCATCCGTGCCGGAGACAGGTTCGGAGGCAAGATCGACCGGGCTCACAAGCCCACTCTCCCAGGAACCACACCGCTGCTCAGCCCCAGGTCTCGACTCAAACGCGACGCCAGTCGTCCGCCTTGAGGTGCGATCCGCCCTGCGGGCCCATGTTGAGCATCCCGCCGTCCACCGACCAGGAGGCCCCCGTGACGTAACTGGCCGCCGGGGAGGCCAGGAAAGCAATCACCGCGGCCACCTCGTGGGGATCGCCCGGACGGCCCAGAGGAACCCCGGGACGACTGATCGTGTGCGGGTCCACGCCCTCGGTCCGGTTCATCGCCGTGGCGATCTCGCCGGGCGCCACGCTGTTGGCCGTGATCCCGTGTTCGCCGAGTTCCAGCGCAGCGGTCTTGATCAACGCCCCCAGCCCGGCCTTGGCCGCGTCGTAGGCCGCGGCCCCGACCCGCGGCTGATGCTCGTGCACGCTGGTGACGGCGATCAGGCGACCGCCCTCCCCGGCCTCGACCATCGCCCGCGCGGCGGTCTGCAGGCACACGAAGGCGCCGTCCAGGTCGACCGCGACCACCCGCCGCCAGGTGTCCAGCTCCATCTGCAGGAACGGCGAGGCCTGCCCCATCCCGGCGTTGTTGACGAACACCTGCAGCCCGCCGAGCCCGGCGATCAGCGCCTCGATCACCGCCGCACACGATCCGGGGTCACCGGTGTCCAGCCGGGCCAGCACCGCACGCCGGCCCCGGGCCTCGATCTGCGCCGCCACCCGGGCCGCCGCCGCCTCGTCGTCGAACCAGGTCAGCCCCACGTCCAGACCGGCCTCGGCGAGCGCCAGGGCGGTGGCCCGGCCGATCCCGGACTGCGCGCCGGTCACGATCGCGGTGCGCGGCCGGAAACCATTCGGTGCGCTCATCGTCAGCCTCCAAACACGTAAGGGCGGATCGTGCCGAATTCTGCACGATCCGCCCTGGCCACGACGTGGAGCTGAATCAGGAACGGGTTTCCTGCACCCGCTCCTTGGCCTGGACACCCTGGTCCTTGACGTCCTGCCCGGCCGAAGCGGCCTCGTCCTTCACCGTCTGGGCCGCCTCACCGGCGGTGGAGCGCACCGACTCGGCAGCCTCCTGGGCGCTCTCGCGCAGGTGCTGGCCGACTTCCTGGGCCACCTCGGAGGCCGGGCCGGTGAGGGTCGAGGCGTTCTCCTTCAGCGCCGCCACGGCCTCCTCCTCCTTGCGGGTGGCCGGCAGCAGCGAGCCCAGCAGCATGCCCGCGCCGAAGGCGATCAGGCCGGCGGCGAGCGGGTTGCCCTCGGTGCGGGCCTTCACCGCACCCGGGGCGGCCGCGATCGCCTCCTGCGAGGTGGCGGCGGCCGAGGCCACGGCCTCCTGCGACGACGAGGCCGCCGAGCCGACGGCGCTGCGGGCGTCCCCCAGGGTGGAGGACGCGCTGTTCCCGGCGCTCGAGGCGCTACCCATGACCTTCTCCTTCGCTGTGCCGGCGGTACCCATCACCCGGTCGCGGACGCTGCCCACGGCGTCGCGGGCCTTGTCCGCCTGACGCTTGGCGACATTGCTCGGCCGGACCGTCTCGGCGAGCGTGTTGACGTCGGTACTCAGTTCCTGGCGGGTGTTCTCGATCCGCGCCCGGATCTCTTCGGGGGTCTCGTTGCGCGGGGTCTCACTGCCGTAGGTCGGCTGGCTCATCGCACGTTCCCTTCGTTGCCCTTGACCGCATCCGGGATGCGCTTCACGCTGTCCGCGGTCCGGCCCAGGCCGGGCGCCGCCTTCACCTGGTTACGGCCCAGAACGCCCAGCACGGCGGCGATCACGGCGAGAACCACCGCCACGATCAGGCCGGACCAGCCACGGCCGATCTCGTTGCCCAGACCCCACCAGATCGCGATCAGCAGGAACACCACCGCGAGGTGGCCGACAACCCCTGCGGCACCGAGCATTCCGGCGCCCTTGCCCGACTGCTTCGCCGACTGCCGGAGCTCGGCCTTGGCGAGCTCGACCTCCTGGCGCATCAGGGTGGACAGGTCGCGGGTGATGTCGCCGAGCAGTTCACCGATCGACGGCGTCTCACCGGTGGGGGTGGGACGGGGCGCCTGGGCGTCGGGCGTGGTGGTCACAGCCCCTCCCGGCGATCAGCCGGGAAGCTGGTGCCCGGAACGGTCTCTTCGTAGCGCTCGTACGGCACCGGGTCGGCCAGCGGGTCGACGACCGACTCGGCCGGAGTGGGGTGCGGGTAGCCGGGCACCGGAGCCCCGGTGGTCCCGGCAACCGGAGCAGCCGGCGCGGGCGGGGTCGCGAACGACGGGCCGGTGGTGTAACCCGTTGCCGCAGAGGTGGACTGGGACTCGTTCTTGGCCTCGCTGATCGCCCCGCGGGTGAGCCGCCCGGCGATCAGGCCGGCCCCGGCCGCGATCGCCAGGAACGTGCCCGGACGGCGGCGGGCGAAGTCGGTTACCTCCTGGAGCACGCCTCCCGGGTCGCGCTGGTCCAGCCAGCCGGCCACGTCACTGGCCCGGCCGGAGGCCTCGCGCACCAGGTCGGAGGCGGGGCCCGCGTTGCCCCGGTCGGCCATCGAGGCCAGCTCGGTGCTCAGCGAGCGGATGCTCTCGGCCAGCCGCTCCTGCTGCGTGGCGGCCTGTCCCTGCAGCTCCTGACGGGTCTGCTCGTAGAGGTTCTTGGCCTGACCGGCGGCCTCCGAGGCCACGGTGGAGGCCTGCTCGGAGGCGACCGAGGCGACCCGGCGGCCGGCTTCGGTGGCGCCCTGCCCGACCTGGGCGGCCTGCTCCTTCGCCACACCGGGCGTGGACTCACTGGAAGACCCTGCAGAGTAATCGGATTCGGGGTAGGTGGTACGCGGGGGCGTACTGAACTGGTCGGCCATGTCAGCCTCACAAGGGGTTCGGTTCCTGAATTCCGAGCGGCTGGTCTGCACTCGCCGATGAGCCTCGCACCACAGATCCACCGCGCAACCGCACAGGTACCCACCAAACCGGCGGCAACCGGCCACCCGAAGGTGAAACCGGTTGCCGCGAAGTGGATCAGGAGTGGATCAGCCCAGTTTTCCGGCCAGTCTCAGGTGCATCGCCTCGCTGGTGGGATTCATCCCGACGATGGTGACCTCCTTGCCGCGGGCGGCGTACTTGGTCGAGATCGCGTCCATCGCCGCCACCGACGAGGCGTCCCAGATCTGGGCCGTGGTCAGGTCGATCACCACCCGCTGCGGGTCACCGGCGTAGTCGAACTGGTGCACGATGTCGTTGCTGGAGGCGAAGAACAGCTGCCCGTGCACCTGGTAGGTCTTCAGCGAGCCGTCCTCGCTGGTCTGCGCAGTCACCGTGACCAGGTGGGCCACCCGCCGGGCGAACAGCACGCTGGCCGCCAGCACCCCGATGATCACGCCGTAGGCCAGGTTGTTCGTGGCCACCGTGACGGCCACGGTGACCAGCATGACCAGGGTCTCGCTGCGCGGCATCCGGCGCAGGGTCGCCGGGGCCACGCTGTGCCAGTCGAAGGTGGTGGCCGAGACCACGACCATGACCGCCACCAGGGCCACCATCGGCATGTCGGCGACCACCGGGCCGAGCAGCAGCACCAGGACCAGCAGCCAGGCGCCGGCCATGAAGGTGCTCAGCCGGTGCCGTCCGCCGCTGTTGACGTTGATCATCGTCTGGCCGATCATCGCGCAGCCGCCCATGCCGCCGAACGCCCCGGCGGCCAGGTTGGCCACCCCCAGCCCGGCCGCCTCGCGGGTCTTGTCCGAGCCGGTGTCGGTGATGTCGTCGACCAGCTTGGCGGTCAGCAGCGTCTCCAGCAGGCCGACCAGGGCCAGGCCGAGCGAGAACGGCAGGATCAGGGTGAGGGTGTCCATCGTCCAGGGGATGTCCGGGATCCCCGGCAGCGGCAGGCCGTCGGGCAGCTTGCCCTCCTCCCCCACCGTCGGCACGTGCATCCCGAAGCCGATCGCCAGCGCGGTCACCACCACGATCGAGATCAGCGGGGCCGGCACCGCCTTGATGAACCGGGGGGCGAACACGATGATCACGATCGAGAGCACCAGCAGCGGGTAGACCAGGGCGGGCACGTCGAACAGGTGCGGCAGCTGGGCGCTGAAGATCAGGATGGCCAGCGCGTTGACGAAGCCGATCATCACGCTGCGCGGGATGAACCGCATCAGCCGGGCCACCCCGAGCAGGGCCAGCGCCACCTGGATCAGCCCGCCCAGCAGCACCGCGGCGATCACGAAGTCCAGCCCGTGCTCCTTGGCCAGCGGGGCGATCACCAGCGCGGTCGAGCCCGCCGCGGCGGTCACCATGGCCGGCCGGCCGCCGGTGAAGGCGATCACCACGGCCATCACGAACGAGGTGAACAGGCCCACCCGCGGGTCCAGCCCGGCCACGATCGAGAACGAGATCACCTCGGGGATCAGCGCGAACGCGGTGACCAGCCCGGCCAGCACCTCGACCCGCAGCACCGTCCAGGAACGCAGCCACTCGGGTCGGCGAACCCCCTCCGGGCCACTCACAGGGCCCGGCGGATCGGTCAGGACGGCACTCATGGTCAACCTTTCGGGAAGCTCAAAACCGAGCGTGACTCTAACGCGGCGGCACAGTTGGCTCTGGCCAAAGGGAAGTCACCGCCGAGTGAGCTGGCTCACCCGAACGTCAGGGATCAGAAATGGAGCGGCTGGGCCGGCACCTCGGCGCGCCGCCCGGATCCGCGTAGGAAGGATTCGCGCAGGAACAGGGCCCAGAGCGTGCCGGCCCCGATGACGTGGGCGGCGACCAGCCCCACGGCTGCTCCCCGCACACCGTGCAGCTGTGCCCCCAGCAGCCCGAGGCCGAGCAGGAGCAGGGCCTGCAGCAGGGCCACCTGACGCAGCAGGTCGCCGCACCGCCAGGCCCGCAGCGCCAGCCCCGGACCGGTGGCCAGGGCCAGCATCACCACGCCGACCACCGCGGGCTGGAGCACCGTGCGGGCGCCCTCCCAGGTCTCACCGGTGAGGTGCATGCCGACCGCGTCGGGCACGACCGAGATCGCCACCGCCCACAGCACGGCCACCACGGCCAGCCCCGTGCCGGTGAGCAGGGCCGGGCGGAGCAGCGAGCGCTCCTGCAGGGCCCGCAGCTCGAACCGGGCCGACAGCAGCGAGGCGGTGGCGGTGATCGCCACGTAGGCCGGGAGCAGGAACATCTGCGCGGCCCAGAGCGAGCCGACCGCGGACAGGCCGACCACCGCACCGATCAGGCAGTAGGCCAGGTAGAGGGCACCGAGGCCGAGCACGTGCTCGACGGCGGCCCGCACGCTCAGGTGCCGGTTCAGGGCGAACCACAGCCGGGCCCGGCCCACCGAGGGCAGCAGGCCGGTCATCAGGCAGCCCAGGGCCGCGGTGACCAGCGCCACGACGCCCCAGCCGAAGGTGATGGGAACCATCGAGTCGTGGTCGGCCGCGGCCAGCAGGCCGACCACCGTGAACTGGGCGGCGGCACCGGTCAGGCCGAGCATTAGGGCGGGGCCGGGGCGGCCGGCCGCGATGTAGACGAAACGCAGGGCGTCCTGCACGAGCAGGCCGGGCAGGGCCAGGCCGATGGCGAACACGGCCATGCCCAGGTCGCGCCCGGGCAGCAGCACGGCGGCCAGGCAGCACAGCAGACCGGTGACCAGGCCCAGCAGCACCGCGCCGCCGGTGGCCTCCTTGGCCGCATGCCTGCGCACCCGCGCGGGCACGTCGCTGAACTGGATCAGGAACACGTCGCTGACCATTGCCCGGGACAGGCCCAGGACGAAGCCGGAGGCGAGCAGCGCCACGCCGAACACGCCGAAGTTGCCCACCTCGGCGCTGTGGGCCACCACGAACGAGAGCCCGACCAGGGTCAGGCCGGAGAGGATCTGGTCGGCGACCTTCCACCACGCCCGCGACCGCATCGACCTCTCCGCCTGCCCCGACGGCACCGCACCGGCATCCATGAGCCGCGTCACCCGTCACTCCAGCAGCATCGGAAAACCCTTACGTGACGAGAGACTAGGCGCTCGCACCTGAGAGCGCGCTGACATGACGCCAGGGCCGGGGTTTTACACCTGTCCGGCCGAATCGGTCCCGATGCGTCTTCGGGCAAACCTGCGATACAACGCTTTTCACGTGACGAAGCCCCGCCGGAACGTCCGGCGGGGCTTTCACTGTGCTCCCGGGCGCCCCTGCGGCCGCCCGGAAGAATTCAGCGCGAGTACAGCGTTTTCAGACGCCGGTGTGATCGCGGTCACGACGCGACCGCGAGGCCGTACCGTGCCGGGAGGGCGTGTTGCGGTACTGGACCACGCGGCGCCCGATACCGAACGCGAGCACCCCGAGGATCGCGGCGTAGAGCACGTAGTCCAGGTAGTGGGCGTAGCCCTCGACCTTCTCGTACTGCGTACCCAGCGCCATCCCGGCGCCGATCAGCAGGGCGTTCCAGATCCCGGTGCCGAGCAGCGTCCAGGCGGTGAACTTCCACAGCGGCATGCCCGCTGCCCCGGCCGGGAGCGAGATCAGACTGCGGATACCGGGCACGAAGCGGCCGGTGAACACCGCCACGGAGTCGTACTTGTTGAACCACTCGGCGGAGTTGTGCACGTCGGAGGCGTCCATCAGGGGGACCTTGGAGGCGATCCAGGCGGCGCGCTCCAGGCCGATGATCGCACCCAGGTAGTAGAGGACGATCGAGCCGATCACCGAGCCGAGGGTGGCCAGCACGAACACCAGCACCATGTTCAGCTCGCCGACCTGCACCTGGTAACCGGCCAGGGGCAGGACGATCTCGCTCGGGATCGGCGGGAAGACCACCTCGAGGAAGCTGAGCGCCCCGACCCCGATCTCGCCGAGATCGGCGATCAGGTCGAGGGTGAAGCCGGTGAGTCCGCCGACGTCCCCCTCGGTCTGGACGGGTTCGGTGGCGGACGCCAGAAGCGCCGGCGGCAGATGTGTCGTCGGTGTCAGAGCGAGGGTCACAAGGGAACGACTACCACGGGGGCCGAAAAGGTTCCCAATTCCCCGGGTCAGTGCCGAGCGTCACCCGGAACCCGCAGTCCGGTCACAGCTCGTCGTTGGTCCACTCGATCTCGCCGTCCACCACCACGATCGTCGGATGCAGCCCGATCGCCCGGGCCACCCCCTTCGAGGCCCGGTGCCGCGGGTGGATGCAGGCGGTGAGCCGCTGCACCCCGTGGCCCATCAGCCAGATCGCCGTCTCGCCGGCGGCCTCCCGGGCGAACCCGTGCCCCTGCGCGTCGAAGGCCAGCACCCAGCCCAGCCGGGCCTGCTTCACGTGCCCCCGCCCGAGCGTGACGGTGGCCTGCACGGTGCCCACCAGACGGCCCGTGCGGTGCCGGATCATCCAGTTCAGCCAGCCCTGCAGCCCGTCCGGCGAGTGCCCCTCGGCCTGCCGGCGGAACCGCTCGCGCAGTTCGTCCAGCGAGCCGGGCCGGCCACCGGTGAAGGCGTGGATGCGCTCGTCGGACATCCACGGATAGGCCTCTTCGGCGTGTTCCGGGCGCAGCGGCTCCAGATCCAGGCGCGCGCTCTCCAGGTAGGTCGCGACCGGCCACGACAGCTGAGTACCCATCACGTCTCCCCCCCAGACGCCCGGCAGTCCCCCCACCATGCCGCACCCGCGACCGTCCCGCAGCGCGGAACACCGGGACGGACGAATCCGCACCTGACTCTCGTCAACGATCAGTGGGTCTACCTAAAGTGCTATTGCCCTACACCAATGGAGGAACCGATGATCGAGTTTCACCTCGACGGCCGGTCCGGGGTGTCTCCCTACCTGCAGATCGTCCAGCAGGTCAGGCACGCACTCCGGCTCGGCCTGCTCACCGAGGGCGACCAGCTGCCCACGGTCAAGGACGTGGTGGCGGTGCTCGCGATCAACCCGCACACCGTGCTCAAGGCCTACCGCGAGCTCGAGCACGACGGTCTGGCCACGGCCCGGCCGGGCGTCGGCACCTTCATCACCGGTTCCCTGGCCACTCCGGGCCTGGCCGTGATGCGCCCGCTGCGCCGGGAGATCGACGGCTGGATCGGCCGGGCGCGCGGCGCCGGGCTGGACGACGAGAGCATCGAGGCCCTGTTCCTGGCCAGCTTCCGGGCCTCGGCGGCGGAGGGTGTGGCATGACCGGCGTGCCCGCGCTGAGCGCCCACGGCCTGGGCAAGCGCTACCGGCGCCGGTGGGCCCTGCAGGACTGCGACCTCGAGGTCCCCACCGGCCGGGTGGTCGGACTGGTCGGCCCCAACGGCGCCGGCAAGAGCACCCTGCTGAACCTGGCGGCCGGTCTGCTCACCCCCACGAGCGGCAGCATCGAGGTGCTCGGCGGCCGGCCCGCCTCCGGTGCCGAACAGCTGGCCAAGGTCGGCTTCGTCGCCCAGGACGCCCCCACCTACAACAGCCTCAGCGTGGCCGACCACCTGCAGCTCGGCGCTCGTCTCTATCCCCGCTGGGACGCGGAGCTGGCCTCGGCCAAGATCGAGCGGCTCGGCCTGGACCCGAGGCAACGCGCCGGCCGGCTCTCCGGTGGCCAGCGGGCCCAGCTCGCCCTCACCCTCGGCGTGGCCAAGCGGCCAGAACTGCTGCTGCTCGACGAGCCGGTGGCCAGCCTCGACCCGCTCGCCCGCCGCGACTTCCTGCAGGACCTGATGACTTCGGTGGCCGAGCAGGAGCTGAGCGTCATCCTCTCCTCGCACCTGGTCTCCGACCTGGAACGGGCCTGCGACTACCTGATCGTGCTGGTCGGCTCGCGGGTCCTGCTCAGCGGTGACATCGAGGAGCTGCTGGCCGCCCACCACCGGCTCACCGGGCCGCGGCGCGACATCTCCCGGCTGCCCGCCGACCAGCACGTGATCAGCGAGCGCCACACCGACCGGCAGACCACTCTGCTGATCCGGACCGACCAGCCGGTGCTCGACCCGGCCTGGACCGTCACCCCGCTCACCCTCGAGGACCTGGTGCTCGCCTACCTGGGCAGCGACCGTCCGAGCACCCCGGCCCGGCCCTCTCTGGAGGTTCAGCGATGATCTGGCTCCACTACCGGCTCTCCCGGCTGCAGCTGCTGATCGGGCTCGGCGCCCTGGCCGTCGTCGCCCTGGCCCTGGCTCTCACCGGGCCCGACCTGGCCGACCTGTCGAGCTCCGAGAACTTCCTGCAGCAGGCCGCCCGCCACACCCCGAACAGCTTCCTCTACGTCGCCACCATCCTGCTCACCTATGCGGTGCCGGCCCTGCTCGGCGCCTTCTGGGGAGCGCCCCTGGTGGCCCGCGAGGTGGAGGCCGGCACCCATCGGCTGATCTGGGCCCAGGGCGTGGGCCGCACCCGCTGGCTGGCCTACCGGCTGGGCCTGGGGGCGGCGGCCGTGCTGGTGATCAGTGGGCTGCTGACCTTGGCGATCACCTGGTGGGCGGCGCCGATCGACGCGGCCGTGCCGAAAGAGGGCCCGACCGATGTCTTCTCGTTCAACCGGATGAGCCCGTTCCTGTTCGGCGTGCGCGGTCTGGTGCCGATCGGCTACGCACTGTTCGCCTTCACCCTGGGCGTGGTGCTCGGCATGGTGCTGCGCCGCACCCTGGTCGCCCTCGGCCTGACCATGGCGTTGATGGTGGTGCTGCAGGTGTGCATGCCGCTCTTCGTCCGCGCGCACCTGGCCGCCCCGATCGACACCCGGCTGGCCATCACCCTCGACAACCTGCGCGGCCTGGAGGGCACCGGGTCCCCACAGAACCCGCAGCACAAGACCTTCCACATCTCCGGGGCCGGGGCCGCCGACTGGGTGCTGAGCGACGAGACGGTAGACCGCAGCGGCACCGCGCCGGCTCAACTGCCCGACTACGTACCCGACTGCATGCCGGAACCCGGGCAGGACGACTCCGCGTCGGCCCCCGGAGGTGAGCGCGACCGGTGCATCCAGCAACTGGCGGCCGACGGCTACCAGCAGCACATCGTCTACCACCCCGAAAGCGCCTTCTGGACGTTGCAGTGGCGGGAGACCGGCCTGCTGGTCGGGGGCGCGGCCCTGCTCACCGGCTTCGCCTTCTGGCGCATCCGCCGAGACCTGTGAGCGCCTCCACTAAGCCCTGTGAGCGCATCCGCAGAGGCCTGTGAGCGCCCGCCCGGTGGCCCGCCCCAGAAGACCTCGTAGGGTGCGGGGATGGCATCAGCTTGGTGGGATTCAGCGCTTCGTCTGCTCGGGCTAGGACGGCCCGAGCAGACTCCCCGACGGAACCGGTCCGGCCCAAAGCCCAAGCCCCCGGCCGCAGCATCGACCAGCACCAGCACGGCCTACGCGGGTGACTTCACCGGCAAGGCCAAGATCACCTATGCCCCGGAGGCCGACGGCGCCCCGGACCCGGGCGAGGTGGTCTGGGCCTGGGTGCCGTACGAGGAGGACCACAGCCAGGGCAAGGACCGGCCGGTGCTGGTCGTCGCCGAGCACCGCGGCCACCTCCTGGGCCTGATGCTGACCAGCAAGGACCATGATCGTGACGCGGCCCAGGAGGCCCGGTACGGACGCCGCTGGATGGACGTCGGCCCGGGCGCCTGGGACCGCCAGAACCGGCCCAGCGAAGTGCGTCTCGACCGGGTGCTGCAGCTGAACCCGGCCGCCGTGCGGCGTGAGGGAGCCGCTCTGCCCCGTCCCGTGTTCGAAAAGGTCGCCGCCGGCGTCCGTGAGGTCAACGGCTGGTAGTTCCGGAGGGAATCACCCGCCAGGCCACCAGCCCGGCCACCACCACCAGCCCGGCGGCGATCCACGAGGTGGCCTGCATCGCCTCGGCGAAGGAGTGCCGAGCCGCCTCGAGCAGTTCGCCGTCGGGCAGGACCTGGGCCGCCCGCGCCAGCGAGTCCTGCACGGCCGCCCCGGCCCCCTCGGGCAGGTGGTTGCGGTAGAGCACGCCCTGCAGCGAGCCGAGCACCGCGATACCCACGGCAACCCCCAGCTCGTAGGACATCTCGGAGATGGCCGAGGCCGATCCCGCCCGCTCGCTGGGCACCGAGCTCAGCACCGCGTCGGTCGCCGCCGCGAACACGACCCCCACGCCCAGGCCGATGATCACCAGGCCCAGCGCGAGACCCGCGTAGCCTTCGACCGTCTCGAACACGGCCAGCACAGCCAGCCCCAGAGCCGTGAAGAACAGCGAGAAACCGAGCGAGCGCCCGACCCCGAGCCGGACGATCAGCGGCACCGCCACGACCACCACCGCGATCGAGGCGATCGTCAGCGGCAGTTCACGCAACCCCGCCTGCAGCGGCGAGTAACCCTTGACCAGCTGCAGGTACTGGGAGAAGAAGTACAGCAGCCCGCTGAACGCGAAAATGGCTATGAACTGGGCCAGTACGGTGCCCGAGAAGGCCGGCCGCCGGAACAGGGTCACGTCGACCAGAGGATGACTGAGCCGCCGCTGCCGCTGCACGAAGATCCAGCCGAAGGCCACCCCGGCCAGCGCCGCGCCCAGCCCGAAACCGTCTGCCCCCTCGTGCGCCAGGTGCTTGACCGCCCAGACCAGCGGCACGATCGCGAGCACCGACAACAGCGCGCTGAGCAGGTCGAAGCTCCCCGGCCGGGGGTCACGGGACTCCGGCACCAGCCAGAGCACGGTGGCCACCATCAGCGTCATCACCGGCAGGTTGATCACGAAGACCGAGCCCCACCAGAAGTGCTCGAGCAGGAAGCCACCCACCACCGGGCCGAGCGCGGCACCACCGGCCGCACCGGTCGACCAGATCGCCACCGCCCGGGTGCGCTGCCGGTCGTCCGGGAACAGGTTGCGCACGATCGACAGGGTCGAGGGCATCAGCGTGGCTCCGGCCACACCCAGCAGGGCGCGGGCGGCGATCAGCCAGCCCGGCCCGGGGGCGAACGCGGCCAGCAGCGAGACCAGCCCGAACCCGACGCCGCCGATGATCAGCAACCGCCGCCGGCCGATCCGGTCGGCCACCGTGCCCATCGTGATCAGCAGGCCGGCCAGGGCGAACGAGTAGATGTCGCCGATCCACAGCAGCTCGGTGCCGGAGGCGTTCAGGTCGGCGGTCAGCGAGGGCACGGCCAGCGCGAGCACGGTGCCGTCGACTGCCAGCAGGGTCACGGCCAGCGTGAGCGGCACCAGCGCGGCCCACTCGCGGGGTCCGGCCGACTTCGCCGGCCGGTCGGTGGGCAGGACGGGAGTACTCATGCCCTCAGGTTACGGACCACATGGTCGGTTAAGCAAACCATTTGGTCGGCTATTAGGCTGTCCGAGGGCAACCCCGATCTGAGGACGTCCGTGGACACCGATGCTGGACCGGTCTCCTGGTCAGGGTGGTCGGCTGAGATTCAGAACAGAGGAGGCCAGGTGGCCGAACGAGAGCGGGATCCGGCGCGGACCCGACGCGCCGTGCTGAGTGCAGCGGCCCGGGTGGTCGCCGCCAAGGGCGCCGGGGTCAGCATCGACACCATCGCCCGGGAGGCCGGGGTGTCGAAGGGCGGCCTGCTGCACCACTTCCGTTCCCGCGACGAACTGCTCCTGGCGGTGTGCGAGGACCTCCTCGAGCAGTTCACCTCCACGGTCCTGGCTGCGGTGGACCCGGCCGACCGGGCCCCCGGCCGCAACCTGCGGGGCTACATCCGGGCCTCGTTCGACATCCTGCGCAACGAGCCGTCCCCGGTCGAGCACGTGGCCCTGGTCTCGGCCCTTTCCAACGTCCCGGGAGTGGGCGAGCTGATGCTCCGGGACAAGCAGCAGTGGAAAGACCTCTTCGCCCCGGACGGTCTCGATCCGCAGCGCGTGCTGCTGATCATGAGGGCCGCCGACGGCGCATCCATCGCCGGCCTGTACGAAGGCGGTCACCAGCACGAAGAGCTGGAGTACACCCGCCAACTGCTGCTGGCCCTGACCTACGCCGAGGAACCACTGGTGCAGCTGCCCGACGCACCGCCCTGGCCGGCCTCCCTCAGCGACGGCACCGAGCCCGCGTAGGGTGAATCGGTGATCACGCGAGACGACGTCCTTTCTGCCCGCACCCGCATCGCCCCCTACATCCGCCACACTCCCCTGCTGGCGGCCGAGGGCCTCTGGTTCAAGTGCGAGTTCCTGCAGAAGACCGGCGTTTTCAAGACCCGTGGGGCGTTCAACCGGCAACTGGCGGCCCAGGAGCGAGGCGAGCTCGACCCGCAGACCGGCATCGTCACCGCCTCCGGCGGCAACGCAGGCCTGGCCAACGCCTACGCCGCCTCGGTGCTGGGCGTACGCGCCACCGTCTTCGTGCCGCAGACCGCGCCCGCGGTCAAGGTGGCCCGGCTGCGCGGGTACGGCGCCGAGGTGGTGCAGGTGGGCACCGAGTACGCCGAGGCCTACGCCGCCGCCACGGCGCACGTGGCCAGCACCGGCGCGCTCTTCTGTCACGCCTACGACCAGCCCGAGATCGTGGCCGGGGCGGGCACCCTGGCCGAAGAGATCCTCGACGACGCCCCCGACGTGGACACGATCGTGGTGGCGGTGGGCGGGGCCGGCCTGTTCGCCGGCATTGCCGCCTCGGCCGAGCACCGGGCCAAGGTCGTGGCGGTCGAGACCGAGCACTGCCCCACGCTGCACTCCGCCCTGGCCGCGGGCGAACCGGTCGACATCGCAGTCTCCGGCGTGGCCGCCGACTCGCTCGGCGCCCGCCGGGTCGGTGACATCGGCTGGAACCTGGCCCAGCGCACGTCCCCCACTTCGGTCCTGGTCTCCGACGAGGCCGTCGTCGAGGCCCGGCACCAGCTTTGGCGCGACTACCGCATCCCCGCCGAGCACGGCGCGGCCACCGCCTACGCGGCCCTTACCTCCGGCGCCTACGTTCCGGCCGAGGGCGAGAAGGTGGCCGTGGTGATCTGCGGCGCCAACACCGACCCGGCCACCCTCGTCTGACCAGAGTCTGATGCGGCTCAGCCCACAGGCTGACGCCCACCCGGAAGTCAGCCCCCAAGATCACCCCGGGGAGTGACGCTCCGTCCCCTTCGTCCCCACCAAGCTGGTGGCGACCTAGGGGATGGATGAAATGACTCTGCTCGAAAATCTTTTCGTCGGCAGCGCAATAGTCTGCGTGGCCTGCACCGTGGTGCCGGCCCGGATGCGCCGCTCAGCCGCTGCCGGCGCCGCAGTCGTGTTCGTGGCCGCGTCGGTCGCGGTCCTCCTGACCCAGGGTCTGCGCTGGCAACTCACCGGCGTACTGGTGGCGGGCGTCCTCAGTCTGGCTCTGGCTGTTCTCCGCATCGCCACCGGCCGGCCGCGCGGCTGGGTGGGCGGCACGTTCTTCGGTCTCGGGGTCACCGCGGCGCTCGGCTCGATGCTGGTCGGGGCGATCAGTCTCTGGGGTTTCCGTCCGCTCGACCTGCCCGAGCCCGGCGGCGAGCACCCGGTGGGCACCACGGTCGCCTACTGGACCGACGCGAAGCGGCCCGAGCCGGGCACCCCCGAGAAGGACGACAAGCGCAACGTCACCGCGCAGATCTGGTACCCGGCAACTGCTTCCGGAGCGGCAGCACCGTATCTGGGGCAGCAGGCCGAACTGGTTTCGGAAGGGCTGGGCAGCTCGCTAGGAGTGCCGTCGTTCCTACTCAGCGAGGCGGCCAAGGGGCACAACCACTCCACCACCGATGCCGAACTGGCCACCGGCGGCCAGTTCGGTGTGGTGCTGTTCTCCCCCGGCCTGCTCGGCGTGCGCACCCAGAACACCGCCTGGGCCGAGTTCCTGGCGGCCCGTGGCTACGTGGTGGTGGCACTGGACCACCCCTACGACTCGGCCACCACCGTCACCCCCGACGGCCGGGCCATCCGCTCGACGCTGCAAGCCACCGGCGATGAGGGGCGGGACGAGGCCAACACCAACCGGGCCACCGGGATCCGCGCCGCCGATCTGAGCTTCGCCCTCGACCAGCTCGTCGCCATGCCGATGTTCCAGAACCGGCTCGACCTCGACCGGGTCGCGGTGGCCGGTCACTCCGCCGGGGGCGCCGCCGCACTCCAAGCCGCAGCGCACGACGGGCGATTCCGGGCTGCGATCGACATCGACGGGCTCCCCCGCAACAACGCCCGGCCCAGTCAGCCTGTTCTGGTTCTGGTGGCCGGCGACGGCACCGGCAACCCCGAGAACGACGCCGAGTATGCGGCCGCCGTGGCCGACGTGGTCAAGAATTCTTCCGGCGGGCGCGAGATCACCGTCGAGAACACCAAACACCTGAGCTTCACCGACGCGCCGTTCTTGCTACCCCCCGTCCCCACGCTCTTCGGCAGTAAAAGCCCGCAGGCGGCCTACGCCGCCACCACCAGCGCGACGCTGCAGTTCCTGGACAAGGTGTTCAGCGGGCCCGATGCCGGCGCTTCGGAGTGACGGGCGCCCAACGAGTCACCCAGGCCGCGTGCTTGAAGCTCATTGATGGCTCCTCGACGAACTTCCACGACAGCGCCGACACTCCGGCGGTCAGCACCAGCGTGAGCACCACGAAGGGGAAGTGGGTGTAGTCGGCGATTCCCAGCGCCACCAGAGTCTGAGCGATCGGCCAGTGCCAGACGTAAAGCCCGTACGACAGGTCCCACTTGGGCTCCCAGAACACCGGCATACGCACCATCAGGTACAGGCACAGGTAGGCGAAGGCCGGGGCGCCCACCACCCGGTAGTCGTGAAAGATCAGCAGAGAAGCGACAAGAACGGCGAGACTGCCCAGGGCCAGGAAACCGTTGATAGGTAGCGAGTCGGCGAACAGCAGTGCAGCGGTGCCGAGCAGGAACACCAGGCCGAAGCGCAGCAGATAGCTGGATCCCACGTCGATGCCGGCCGCCGCAGCCACCGTGGCGGCCCAGAGCACGCCGATCAGGACCAGCACCAGTTCGGGCCGGTGCCTGAGCACGCCGGTCACTCCCAGCAGCGCGATCAGCCCGTAGCAGGCCGCCTCGTAGAACAACGTCCACAGCGAACCGTTGATCACGTCCGGGTTGCCGCCCACCCCGGGCAGGCCGGAGATGCCGAACTGGTGGATGAACAGGGCCGCGTTGGACACCAGATAGCTGAGCGCCGAGTTCTCGCCGGTGAACACTGAGGTTCCGGGCCGCCCCATGATCACCGCGAGCACCGGCGCCACCAGGAAGGCGGTGATCACCAGGCACACCCAGAACCCGGGCATGATCCGCAACGCCCGGTGCCACAGATAGCGCGGCAGCGACTCGATCCTCAGGAAGCTGCGCGCCACCAGGAACCCGCTGAGCACGAAGAACGCGTCCACCGCCAGGGCGCCGACCTCGGTCACGCCGATGTGCGGCTGGTGCCCGAACCCCAGGAACATCGCGTGGACGACCGCCACCAGGCCCGCCAGCAGCAGCCGCATGATGTTGAGCGCGTTGTTGCGGGGGTCGAACTCGGTGGCCAGCGTGGCCGGTCGGGTGGCGTTGTGGCGAGCGAGGCTCAGCTGGTCCAGCACTCGAAAACTCTAACCTTACGTAAGGGGAGAGTTAGCTGAGAGAGGCTCGAGCGTTCGCGGTTGCGCACGATCGTAGGAGCTGCTGGGCCGAATGGGTGACGTAACGGGACAGTTGAACGGCCTGCCGGTACCCCTGCGAAGGTGCCCCGAAGCGTCCGTACATCTCAGCTCCCCAGCGCTGAGGATCTGCCGTGGCCGGCTGAGCCCATGCTGAGTAAGGCCGTGGACCATCTGCCCACCGCCCGCGCACTGCCCGGGGGCTGCCTGTACGAACCAAAATGGGACGGGTATCGCGGGCTTGTGGGGGTCGGTCCCGGTGGCGGGGTGATGATTCGCTCGCGGCGCCACACCGACCTCACGCCGATCTTTCCCGATATTGCCGACGCGGCAGCGGCCCAGCTTCCCCCGGGCACCCTGCTCGACGGGGAACTGGTGATCTGGGCTGGCGACCGACTCGACTTCAGCGCCTTGCAGAGCCGTATGGCCTCGCGCTCGCGCATCAGCGAACTGTGCCGCAAGGCCCCGGCCTCATTCGTGGCTTTCGATGTGCTGCAGTGGGACGGGCAGCCCTACGCGCCGGAACCGCTGCGCGTGCGCCGTCGCAAACTGCAGGCTTTGGTCACCCGACTCTCCCCGCCGTTCGCCATCACCCCCGCCACCCGCGACCAGGAAGTAGCGGCGAACTGGCTGCGTGACTACGCGGACGCCCGGGTGGGCATCGAGGGGCTGGTGATCAAAGGGCTTGCGGTGCGCTATCAGTCGGGCCGCCGGGCCTGGCTCAAGCTCCGCATCCGGGACAGCAACGAGGCCCTGGTGGCGGCAGTGACCGGCACCCGGGCCCGGCCCGAGCGGCTGATCCTGGCCCGGCCCGGCGAGGACGGAACCCTGCACATCGCGGGGACCACCACCGACCTCAGCCCGAGCCAGCGCCGCGAGCTCACGCGACACCTGCGAGTGGCCACGGCGGAGCACTTCCTGCCCGACGACCACATCTCCAGCGGCCGGCTCGGGGCCTGGACCAACCCGCGGCGCCTGCCGATCGTGCGGGTGGAACCGGACGTGGTGGTCGAGGTGCACGCGGATCTGGCCGACCAGGGCGGCTACTGGCGCCACCCCACCCGCTTCCTGCGCGTGCGCCTCGACCTGAGCCCGGACGATCTGCGCCCCTGACTGTGATCAGTCGCCACCCTCGATCAGGATGGCCATGTTGCCGTCCTGGTCGGGGAAGGTGAACATGGGCGGCGCGAAATCGGTGTAGAGCACCTCCTGGTGGGGCGTTACCCCCGCCTCGCGCAGGGCCCGGTGGGCGGCCTCGGCGTCGGGTGTGCTGTAGCGGACGCCGATCGGAAGCCCGCCGGCCCGGGTGACCAGGACGATGCCCACCGGCGAACCGGGCGCCACGACCTCCAGATAGCGGGCACCGGGCCAGGGCTCGGCATCCACCCGCACCTGGCAGCCGAGCACGTCCCGGTAGAAGGCCAGGGCCTTCTCCTGGTCCTGCACCTCGATCGACACACTGAGAACGGCGGTGATGATGTCCATGAAGGTAGGACCGGTCATCACCGCCGTCCTCATCGGCGACCGGGCTCAGACGGTGAGACCCGAGGGGGCCTCGGCCAGGTCGGCCAGCTGACGGGCCTCTTCCAGCACCGAGCGCACGTGCTCGCGCCGGCCCTCGGTGACCGGTGTCATCGGCTCGCTCAGCGCATCCGACGCAATGACGCCCTGCTGCACCAGCGCCGACTTGAGCGCGCCGATCGCCGTGCTGTTGGGCCCGCGCTCGACCTCGGTGGGCACGTAGACCTGCACCAGGATGTTGAGGACCCGCAGAATGCTGGACAGCTCGGCCCGGCGGCCCCCGGCGTGCGCGGCCATTGCCCCGGCGAAGTGGTCGGCGGCGATGTTGGACAGGCCGGTGACGGCGCCGTTCGCCCCGATGTCGAGCGCACAGTCGAGCAGCGTGTCCGAGCCGGTGAAGATGAGCTTCTTGTCCACGTTGGGCACCTCGACGGTGACCCGGCGCAGGTTGGTCAGGTCGAGCGAGCTGTCCTTGATGCCGACGATGAGGTCCTCGGCGAGCAGCTCGATCATGTTGTGCGCGGTGAGGGCGTAACCGGTGTTGCTGGGCATGTTGTAGGCGAGAACCGGCACCGGAGAATGATTTGCGATCAGCTCGAAGTGCCGCAGAATTTCCGGCTCACTGACGTTGGCGTAGAACGGGCCGGTGACCACGATGCCGTCGACCCGGTCCGAGACCAGACGGTCTATTCCCTCCAGCACCCGCGGGGTGCTCGGCTCCACGATGCCGACAAGCAGTGGCTCGTCGTGCTTCTCGGCGGCCAGCGTCTCGACCACCTGGATCGACTGGCCAGGGGTGAGGTAGTGCCCCTCGCCCATGGTGCCGAGCGCGAAGATACCGGCGGCGCCCTGCCTGATCAGGTGGGCCCGCAGGTTCCGCAGCGAGTCGAGGTCGAGCTGCCTGTCCGGCGTGAGGGGGGTGCAGATCGGCGGGACGACCCCACCGATCGAACTGAATAGGGCCGATGTGTCTGTACTGTCCGCCACCATGATCGTCAGTCCCGATCTTCTGTTGTTCGCCTTTGTCCAATGTCCGCAGGGGCGTGCGCCATTGAGCAGCGCCCATGCTGTTGCCTGGCCGCGCGCCTGAGGCGGCTTACCTGCACCTATCGGCACGCGGGCACGGAAAACCCAGGTCATCAACAGTGATTTCACGCCACTGAATACGTGGCGCCCCGGGCCGCCGCTCGTGGGGGCTGCCGGGTCCAACAGGCGATCGTCGGGCCGTGCAGAACTTTCCGCCCACGATGCTCAATGTTAACCCTTTCGGCCCCGAACGCAGTCACAAACGGGCAGGTATTCTCACTCGGCCCGGCCCAGAACGGGTTTCAGCCCGAAATCGGCACTACGCCGTCGGCGCCCAGCAGGTAGGCCGAAGCCAGTCGCTCACCGTCACCGGCGCCCGTACGGCCGCGTCCCAACGGGTCACCAGCAGCCAGAGCAGCGAGTCGCACCAGCTCAGAACCAAGTTCCAGCTCGGTCAGAACTGGGCCCAGACCCGCCACCAGGGCCGCCACACTGCTCCAGGCCGAACGCCCGATGCCCCCGGCCCGCTCCCGAAAACGGTGCACCAGCCGTACCTGGTCACCCGGCGGCACCAGGACGCAGACGAAGCGCAGATGCACTCCCAGGTGCTGCGCCTCCCACGCCACATAGGCCGCCAGCGGCTCCAACGAGTGAGAGAAGGCTTCCACCCCAGCCGATGTCGCCCCGGCGGCCGACCCCGTCAACCCCACCGTCTCGGTCAGTTTCATCGGAGTGATCGATCCCGTCGAGTCGATCAGTTCCGTCGACGCAACCGGCTCAACCGCCTCGACCGGCTCACCGGAAACAGCGAAGACCGTGGCCGGCTGCCCGCCCCCGGAAGCAGCGACCCGCAGGGCGGCAGCCGCCCAGTCGAACGCCTCACTGGGGTCGAGCCGACGGTCCGTCCCGTCGAGCGAGGTAGAGGTGATCACCAGCAGTTCGGGACGATGAAGCCGGAGCAACTCCTCACCACAGGCCACGCCGGCACCGACCACCTCGGCCCCGGCCTCGGTCATCGCCTCCTCGACGGCGCGCCCGAACCCCCGGGCGCTCCCGGTGACCACGACGGTGACTCCGTCCAGCTCCCCCACGTCGTCCCCCGCCCCTCGCCGGCCTCTTCAGTAATGACGCGGGCGAGGCCGGGAACTCATCGCCCGACCGGGGCCCGGCCGTCACTTCTGACCCGCCGGTATCCTGAGGACAACCGTGGTCAGCGGCCAGAGTCGACCGAACAGCTGATCGTTCAGGAGCATGATGACCCTCGTCGCCGGTGTGGACTCCTCCACCCAGTCCTGCAAGATCGTTATCCGCGATGCCGACACCGGAGAGCTGGTTCGCTCCGGCCGGGCCCCGCACCCCGACAGCACCGCCGTGCACCCGGGCAAGTGGCTGGAGGCGTTCCAGACCGCTGCCGCCGAGGCGGGAGGCCTGGCCGACGTGGCCGCGCTCTCGGTCGGCGGCCAGCAGCACGGCATGATCGCCCTCGACGAGGCGGGCGAGGTGGTCCGCGACGCCCTGCTGTGGAACGACACGCGTTCCGCCCAGGCCGCCACCGACCTGATCGCCGAGCTGGACGAGCAGCAGTGGGCCGACGCGATCGGCTCGGTGCCGGTGGCCTCGCTGACCGTGACCAAGCTGCGCTGGCTGCGCGACGCCGAGTCGGAGAACGCGGCCCGCACCCGCGCGGTGGCCCTCCCCCACGACTGGCTGACCTGGCAGTTGGCCGGCGGCCAGAACCTGCAGAACCTGGTCACCGACCGCTCCGACGCTTCCGGCACCGGCTACTGGTCGCCCCGCACCGAGTCCTACCGGGAAGACCTGCTCGAGCGCGCGCTGGGCCACGGCGCGGTCCTGCCCCGGGTGCTCGGCGCACACGAAGGGGCCGGAACGGGCACGACCGGGCTCTACCAGGGTCTGCTCGGTCCGGGCGCCGGCGACAACGCGGCCGCCGCCCTGGCCCTGGCCCTGCAGCCGGGCGACGTCGCGGTGTCGATCGGCACCTCCGGCGTGGTCTCGGCCATCGCCGACGCCCCCACGGCCGACGGCTCCGGCATGGTCAACGGTTTCGCCGATGCCACCGGCCGCTACCTGCCGCTGGCCTGCACGCTGAACGCCGCTCGGGTGCTCGACTGGGCGGCCGGCCTGCTCGGGGTCGACCACAAGGGTCTGGCCGAGCTCGCCCTGAAGGCCCCGGCCGGCGCCGAAGGCCTGGTGCTGGTGCCCTATTTCGAGGGCGAGCGCACGCCCAACCGGCCCCGCTCCACCGCTGCTCTGCACGGCATGCGGCTGTCCAACACCACCCCGGCGCACATCGCCCGGGCCGCGGTGGAGGCGCTGCTGTGCTCGCTGGCCGACGGCATCGACGCGGTGCGGGCCGCGGGCGTGCCGGTGCAGCGGGCCTTCCTGATCGGCGGCGCTGCGCAGTCCGAGGCCGTGCAGCAGCTCGCGCCCGGCATCCTCGGCCTGGACGTGCTGGTGCCCACGCCGGGTGAGTACGTGGCCGACGGTGCCGCTCGTCAGGCCGCCTGGGTGCTCTCCGGCAAGCCCGAGCAGCCCGAGTGGTCGGCCAGCGGCGCCCCCAAGGTGCTCGCCGCCGACCAGCTCACCCCTCAGGTCCGCGAGCAGTACGCCGAGGTGCGCGAGCTCACCGCCGACCGCTGAGGTAAAGCCCGAACCCTGAGGACGTTTGTGGGCCCCCAAAGGGGCTCACAAACGTCCTCAAGTTGTTTCAGTCGAATTTCGGCGAGGCGTTCAGCCGGGTGAGGAACTCCCGCGCACCGACCTCGTGGATCAGGGCCAGCTGCTCGGTGTACACCGTGGCGAACCGCGGGTCTTCGGCCAGGTCACCGAACCAACGGGTGGAGCGGGCCAGAGCGAGCGGATCTTCGCCCTGCCGGGCGCCGCGGGCCAGCACGTCGTCCTTCTCCACGTCGACCAGCTCGATCGGGCCGCCCTGCTCGTCGACCGCCTCGGCGTAACGCGCCCAGGTCACCGCGATCGCGATCGCCCGGGTGCTGATCTTGTCCTCGGCCAGGTTGGCCCGGATCACCGGCACCACGAACTTGGGGATCCGGTCCGAGCCGTACGAGGCCAGCCGGGCCAGCGTGTCGCGCACCTGCGGGTTGGCGAAACGCTCGACCAGGGTGTCGCAGTAGGCGTCCACGTCGATGCCCTCGACCGGGGCCAGGGTGGGCCGGGCCTCTTCCCAGTAGTCGCGCAGGAACTGCACGAACAGCGGGTCCTGGGCGGTGTCGTGCGCGTAGGTGTGCCCGACCAGGTGCCCGGCGTAGGCGATGGCCTGGTGGCCGGCGTTCAGCAGCCGCAGCTTCATCAGCTCGTACGGCTCCACGTCGGCCACCATCTGCACGCCGACCTCCTCCAGCGGCGGACGCCCCTGGCCGAACGCCTCCTGCAGCACCCACTGGGTGAACGGCTCGCAGGCCACCGGCCAGGCGTCGTCGATGCCGAACCCGGCCACCGCCTCCAGCACGTCCGGGGTGGTGACCGGGGTGATCCGGTCGACCATGGCGTTGGGGAACGGAACCTCGGTGCGGATGTGCTGGGCCAGCTCCGCGTCGATCAGCCCGGCGAACGAGGCGATCGACGAGCGCGCCACGTCACCGTTGGACTGGATGTTGTCGCACGACATCACCGTGAACGGCGGGATGCCCCGCTCCTGCCGCAGCCGCAGTGCCTCCGCGACGTACCCGTACATGGTCACCGGCGGCTCGCCCCGGCCGTGTCCCTCGACCTCGGCCCGGATCACCGGGTTGTCCACGTCGAAGGCGCCGGTGGTGTTGTCGATGTTGTAGCCACCCTCGGTGACCGTCAGCGAGACGATCCGGGTGGTCGGCGCGGTCATCACCTCGAGCACGCGCTGCGGGTCCTCGGGGGCGTAGACGTAGTCCACGATCGAGCCGATCACACGCGCGTCCAGGTGCCCCGAACCGTCCTTGACCAGCAGCGTGTACAGGTGGTCCTGCTTGTGCAGGGCCTCCTGCATGGTCTTGTCGCCAGGCATCACGCCCACCCCGCAGATGCCCCAGTCCAGGGCCTTGCCCTGGTTCATCAGTTCGTCCAGGTACATCGCCTGGTGAGCCCGGTGGAAACCGCCCACCCCGAAATGGACGATCCCGACGCTGACCTGGGACCGGTCGTAGTGCGGGCGGGCCACCCGCGGGTCGAGGTCGGCGAGCGTCTTCTGGCTCAGCGGCGTTGCTTTCACAGATTCCACGTCGATCACGATAGGACTTCCGCCCGGCCGGCCCCAGACATGCGGGCGAAGCGGTCAGCGTTTGGGCGCAAACGGTCATCCGGTGCCTGTCCGTGACCATCCGCCCACCTGGTGCGATGCACTGTGGTCGGCCCGGCGACCTGCCGATGTCGGTGCGGTGCAGCCGCCTCCCCGCCGTCGCCGGGAATGCTCCCAGTTCTCCGGACTCGTCGGTACTGTGCAACTGCGAGTGAACGGCGAACGTGCGGATGCGGTGGACGAGAGGGTGTCAGGCGGATGACGGTGGACAGGTCGGTGTTCCAGGCCTTGGAGAGCGCGGCGGCGAACATGGCGCCCACCGACCCGACGAGTGTTCCGCTGCGGGTGCACCTGGCTGGGCTGTATCTCTCCGCGGGCGAGGCCGAGCAGGCGCTCAAGCACGCGACCGCGGCCCTGGCGGCGGCTCCGCACGACACCACGGCGCTGTCGGTGGCTGCGGCGGCGGCCTCGGCCACCGGTAACGAGCAGCTCGCCGACGGGTACCGCGCGGTGCACACGGCGTTGCTCTCCCCCGAAACCGCCCAACAAAGGACGCCCGAAGCGCCTCCCGTACAGAGGCCCACCGAGAGCGGTGGTCACCAGCCTCCGGTCCCGGTTCTCGAGCCGGTGGCCGAACCGGGTGGCTGGGACTCCAGCGAGCCCAACCTGGTCACCCTGGCCGACGTGGCCGGGATGAACGACGTGAAGCAGCGGCTGCAGCGTTCCCTGCTCGGCCCGATGCAGAACCCGCAGCTGCGGGAAGCGTTCGGCAAGCAGCTGCGCGGCGGTCTGATGCTGTGGGGGCCGCCCGGCACGGGTAAGACGTTCATCGCCCGGGCACTCAGCGGTGAGCTGGGAGCCAAGTTCTTCTCCGCCACCCCGGCCGACATCTACGGCAGCTATTTCGGCCAGAGCGAGCAGAACATCGCCCGCCTGTTCATCGAGGCCCGCCTGGAGACACCGGGCGTGGTGTTCCTCGACGAGCTCGACGCCATCGGGGGCCGCCGCTCGCGCCGCAACACCGACCAGGCCCGGGCCGTGGTCAACCAGCTGCTGGTCGAGCTCGACGGCATGTCCAGCAACGACGGGGTCTACGTGCTGGCCGCCACCAACGCGCCGTGGGACGTGGACGAGGCGCTGCGCCGCCCGGGCCGTTTCGACCGCACCGTGCTGGTGCTCCCGCCCGACGCGCCGGCTCGGGAGGCGTTGCTACGTCTGCAGTTCAACGGCCGTCCCATCGCACCGGACATCGACGTGACCGCGCTGGTGCGGGGTACGGAGATGTTCTCCGGCGCCGACCTGGTGCGCCTGGTCGAGGCCGCCACCGAACGGGCGCTGGAGCGCTCGATGCAGGTCGGCCTGGTCAGCCCGGTCACCAACGCCGACTTCCAGGCCGCGCTGCGCGACACCCCGCCCTCCACCCGGGCCTGGCTGTCCACCGCCGCCACCTACCTGGCGCACGCCGGCACCGGCGAGGACTTCGACGAGCTGCGGGCCTACCTGCGCACCCACAAGATCGGCTGAGCCCGGCAGAGATGGCAAGCACCGGCATGCCCGGGCCGATCATGGTCCGGCGGCCCACCTGGGCCCTGGATTCCTGGCACGACGGCACCTACCTGGGCACGTACCTGCTGGCCGGGCCCGCGGGCTGGGAACGCTGGTACGACGCGCAGGGGCCTTTGGACACCCGGCGTCTGCCGCTGGCCCTGGACGCGGCGCCCGACGCGTTGCGCCGCCTCGGCGACATCCCGACCCACCTGCGCGGGCTCTCCCTGGTCGGGCTGCCGGCCACCGACGACGACGTGCGGCTGATCGCCCGGCGCTGCAAACAGCTGCGCTGGATCGATCTTCGCGGCACCCAGGTCACCGCGGCCGGCCTCGACGAGCTGCGGCGGGTCCGGCCGCTGCGGCACATCGGGGTGGATCCGCACCTGCTGCTCTCGCGCGATCCCAACGGTCGTCAGCAGCTGATCAGTGGTTCGCAGCCGCTGATCCCGGTGAGCACCGGAGTGCCTGCCCCCGACGTGGCCGGGCTGCACGAGACGCTGCGCAAGGCGGTGAAGAACAACCCCGGGGCCGGGGCGGTCGACCCGGACGAGGCCACCGCCCGGGCCCGCGTGCTGCTCGACGCGGGCACCTCGGAGTCGGCCCAGGCCGGTCTGGCCCTGCTGGCGCCGTTCCTGGCCACCGGTGATCCCGCGGTGCTGATCGTCACGTCCCGGTGCCTGCTCAAGCAGAACCTGCCGCTGCAGGCCCTGGCCGCGCTGGCGCAGGCTCCGCCCACCGGCGCCGTGCTGGCCTGGCGGGCGGTGGTGCTGACCACGATCAACCCCTCCGAGGCGGCCCGCGTGGCCCGGGCCGCGCTGCGCGAGACGATCGAGAACCAGGTGGCCGAGTGGGCCCTGGTCACCGCCTACCTCAACCGGGCCCAGCTGGTGCTCGCCGAGGAGGCGCTGAACCTGCTGCGCTCGCGCACCTACGACGAGATCGACGAGGCCAAGCTGTCGGCCCGGCTGGCCCGGGCGAAACGGCGCTACAACGAGGAGGCGACGGCCTGGCAACGGCTGCTGGCCGTGGTGCCGGACGACGCCGACGCGCTGGCCGGCCTGGCCCGCGCCCAGCGCTCGGCCCGGCCGTACTCGCTGCGCTGGGTGCACACCCTGAACCGGGCGGCCACGGCCGACGTGGGCAAGTACGGCCGGCGGATGATGGAGCAGGTCAGCGGGCACCGGTTCACCACCGCCCTGGCCGCCGCGGCGCTCTCCTGGCCGGTGTTCATGATCGCCGGGGCCAGCTGGGAACCGACGCAGCGGCACGTCTGGGGCTGGTCGCTGGCCGGCGTGATCCTGGTCGGCAACCTGGTCAGCCTGGCCATCTGGTTCACCACCCCGCGAGAGGTGCGCCGGGTGATCCGCAACAGCGACCGGCTTACCGGCCAGCATCACGGCCCGAGCCGCCGGGCGATGCTCACCGGTGCCGTGATCGCGGCCTGCGCCGTGCTTCTCATCCCCGCCAACAATCCGGACCCCGATCCCTTCACCCCGACGGGTCCACAGCGGGTGCCCACCTTCGACTTCACCCCACCGCCGTCGCCCACCTTCTCGTTCTCGTTCCCCGACACCACTTTCTCGTTCCCCGACCTGTCCGAGACTCCCTAGGGCATCTAAGTGCTGAAGCGGCGCAAGGTCTCGTCCACGTCCTCATCGGTGAGTTGCCGGAAGTCCTCGTACCACTCCCCCACCGCCCGGAAGTCCTCCGGTTCCTGCAGACACACCACTGCGTCGGCATCTTCGGCCACCGCAGCATGGGCCCGGCGTGAGCCGACCGGAGCCGCCATCACCAGATAGGCCGGCTCGTGATCGCGCAGCCAACGCAACGTGGCCCGCGCCGTGACCCCGGTGGCCAGCCCGTCGTCCACCACGATCACCATGCGCCCCTTGGCCTCTACCGCCCGGCCCTTGCGGTAACGCTGCACTCGGCGCTTGGTCTCCGCACGCTCGCGCTCCACCGCTCCCATCAGATCGCCCTCGGTGAGCCCCAGCGTCGTGAGTGCCGAACCATCGAAAACCGGTGGTCCATCCTCGGCCAGCGCCCCGATGCCGTATTCCGGCTGCTCCGGCGCGCGGATCTTGCAAGCGACCACCAGGTCCAGATCGCCGTCCAGCGCAGCCGCCACGTGCGTGGCCACCGGCACCCCGCCCCGCGGCAGAGCCAACACCAACGGCCGCAGGGCCCCCGGGGGCCGTTGCGCATGTGCCGCCGGACTTCCGTCGTCCGGTTCACCCGGAGCATCCGGCACCAGGAACCCGAGCCGGTCGATCAGATACCGGCCCAACTGGTGCCCCGCGTCGTCGCGGTCTGCGAACTTCGTCATCCGGCCTCCCCGAGATAATGCTCGAACCACGCTCCCGCCCGGTCCGAGACCTCTTCCAGTGCGCCGCGTTCGGTGAACAGATGAGTGGCCCCCGGAATGACGTGCAACTGGCTGGGTGCACTCATCACGGCCTGGGCCTGCTCGTTGTAGTCGAGCACGTTCGTGTCGGCGCCCCCGACGATCAGCAGCGTGGGCGCCCGCATCTCTTCCAGCGCGGGCCCGGCCAGGTCGGGCCGGCCGCCGCGCGAGACCACGGCCTGCACTTCCTGGGGGCGATAGGCCGCGGCCGCCAGGGCGGCGGCGGCTCCGGTGCTGGCCCCGAATGCGCCGAACGGCAGCCCGGCCAAGGAGGGTTCGGCGCTGGCCCAGTCGACCACCGCGATCATTCGCTCGGTGAGCAGGTGGATGTCGAACCGGAACTCGGCGGTGTGACTGTCGATCTGCTCCTCCTCGTCGGTGAGCAGATCGGTGAGCACCGCCGCGAGCCCGCGCCGGTTCAGCTCGGCGGCCACCGCCCGGTTACGCGGGCTGAACCGGGAACTACCGCTGCCGTGCGCGAAAAGCACGACCCCGGTGGGGCTCTGCGCCGGATACTGATCTGGGAAGAGCGTGTCCGAGCCCAGATCTACCCGGCCCGCCGGGATGCGGCAGGCGGCCGTGGCTGTGGTCATTTCAGACTCCTGTCGGAAAGGTCTCCGGTTCCGTGACGTCGGTGAAGAACGTGTGCAGCGGCCGCACCGCGTGCGACTCGTCGCACCAGACGAACGCGTCGTACCGCTCGCCCAGCATGGTGGGCACGTAGTTGCCCCAGCGCTCCCAGTCCGGGCGGTAGACCACACCGATGGCCCGGTGGCCCAGCCGGTCGCGCAGCACCGCGGGCTGCTGGGCCCGGGCCGGGAAGACGAACAGCGACTGATCCGGAGCAGTTTCGTGCAGGACGTGCTCGAGGGAGTCGCGCCGGGCCTCGGGCACCGGCATGACCTCCATCGGCCGGCCCCAGTCCTCCCCGGCGACCACAGTGCCGTGGTGAGTGCCGAAACCGACCAGGACCACCCCGTCCTCACCGTAGCGCTGCCGGGCCAGCGTGCCGATGGTGGTCTCGCCCTGTTCGGCCATCACCGAACCCCACGCGTCTCCCACGTGAGTGTTGTGCGCCCAGACCACAGCCTTGGACTGCGGCCCGTAGTGGTCCAGCAGCCGGGCCAGCGTCGCGTCCATGTGCCGGTCACGCACGTTCCACGAGGCCGCGCCGCCCTTGACCAGCGACCGGTAGTAGTGCTCGGCCCCGGCCACCACCTCGGCGTTCTGCCAGGCGTTGAAGTCGTCCGAGCGGCGCAGGGCGGCCAGCAGCCCGGAGACCTCGCAGCTACACCCCGCGGGCCGGGTGTGGATCGACCGGGCGTACTGCTGGGGCTGATCGACGAACGGCTCGAAACAGTGAAAGGCGTCCAACCCCAGCGGAACCAGCTCAGGGTGACGCTCGCGCAGGTGAATCAGGATCTCGTCCAGCGATTCCCACAGCGAGTACACGTCGAGGCCATGGAAACCGACTCTCCGGGCCGGTTCCTGGAACTCGTTGTGTCCCCGCAGCCATCGGGAGAAGTCGCTGACTTCCTCGTTCGCCCACATCCAGGTGGGCCAGCGCCGGTACTGCTGCAGCGCCTCGCGGGGATCGGCGTCCTCGGCGAAACGCACCGACTGATCCACCCGTTCGCAGTCCGGCCAGTCGCCCTCGACCGCCACGAACGTGAAGCCCAGTTCCTGGATCAGGCGCTGGGTGATCCGTGATCGCCAGTCGTAGAACTCGTGCGAGCCGTGGCTGGCCTCACCCAGCATGACCACCCGGGCATCACCCACCCGGTCGATCAGGACGTTCAGGTCTTCGCTGTGCTGGAGCGGCGTGGCCAGGCCGGCCACCTCGTCACCGTAGCGGCCCATCAGAAAACCCTCCTCCGAGTCGGGTTCGGCTCCACACTGCCACCTCGGCCGGGGGTGCGCATCCACCTGTCAGGCGACTACCGGGAAAATCAGAGGACGGGCGAACGCTCGCCTGGTCATCATGGCCGGGTGCTGATCACCTGGCGCCGGCTGACCGAGGAAGACTTCCCGATGATCCGCGACTGGCTGAGCGAGCCTCGGACCAGGCGCTGGTGGAATCACGAGACCACCCCCGAGGCCGTGCAGAACGACTTCGGCGCCTCGGCCCGCGGCGAGGAGCCCGGCCAGGACTGGCTGGCCCTGCTCGACGGGGTCCCGTTCGGCCTGCTCCAGCGCTCGGCGTTCAGCGACTACCCCGAATACCTCGACCCGCTGTCCGAGATCACCGAGGTCCCGCCGGGCGCGATGAGCCTGGACTACCTGGTGGCCACCGAGTCGCTGCGGGGCCAGGGCCTCGGCGTGCAGATGATCAAATCGATGCTGGCCCGGACCTGGGCCGAGTATCCCGACGCGCCCTGCGTGGTGGTGCCGGTGGCGGCCGGCAACCGGCGTTCCTGGCGGGCCCTCGAGAAGGCCGGATTCCACCGGGTGGCCGAGGGCGACCTGGAACCGGACAACCCGATCGATCCGCCGCTGCACTACGTGTACCGGATCGACCGGCCCTAACGGTCCAAACTCGCACAACCACAACCACACCCACACCCACGCCCTGCCCGCCACTGTCCTGCCCAACGCCGCCCCACCCAACGCCGCCCCACCCAACGCCGCCCTGCCCAACGCCGCCCTGTCCTACCTCGCCATGCCCACCCGCGCCCTGCCCTGCCCACCGCGTCCTGCCC
>NZ_JAJSOH010000023.1 GCF_021277265.1 Kineosporia rhizophila | reverse complement strand
CCCGGCCACACCAGTCCCGGCCACACCAGTCCCGGCCACACCAGTCCCGGCCACACCAGTCCCGGCCACACCAGTCCCGGCCGCACCAGTCCCGGCACCATCGGCCCCGGCACCATCGGCTCCAGCACCCGGCCCAACCACACCGACCCCGGCCACAGTCGTCCCGGGCACCCCCGTCCCGGCGCCACCAGTCCCGGCTGACGCTGTTTCCGTGCCGTCCGCCGGAGACTTGCCGGTCCGGCTAGCTGCTGCCTCGCTCATCGCCGTGCCCCTACCGTCATCGTCATTTCTGCACCGTCGTCTTCCGGCCCCAGCCGCCATCCTGGCTCAGACCGCGCCCCTGACCATGGAGCACGCTCCTCAACCGGGCTCACGCCCCGGCCCCGGTCCTGCCCACCCCGACCGAACTCGCGGCCCAGTTCATGGCCCAGTTCACGACCGAACCCGCCACCGAACTCACGGCCAAGTTCACGATCGAACGCACCGCCGAGCCCACCGCCGAGCCCGCCGCCGAACTCACGGCCGGACTCACGGCCGAACCTGCTGCTGACTCCCGAACCTTCACCGCCTCACCCCCGGACGTCCGGTCTCGAGGGCCGCCATCCGGGGCTCGTCACCGGCCAGCACCCGTTCCCAGGCGCGGCGGTACAGCTCTCGCACCGACGTGACCGGCACCGCCAGGTGAAGCGGGGACGAGCCGTCTGGCTGCAGCCCGAGCAATGGCACCTTCCAGGCCTCCAACGGCAGGCCTGGGGCCTTCACCGGGAGCCAGGCCGTGGGCAGGAACACGCTGCGCCCGGCCCGGGCCCGCTTGCCCTCGACCACCAGCCCGGCCTCGAGCAAGGCAGCCGTGGCCGTCTTCAGCACCTTCGGCGCCCACCCGTTCCACGTGCGGACGTTCTTGTCTGTCGGATCGGGCAAGGCCAAGAGCTGCAGGTACAGACGCGCGGCCTCGGTGCCGAGGTTGTGGTGCTGCGAGACCTCGGCCACCAGTTCGGGCACGCTGACCAGTGGGTCCTGCAGCCAGGCCAGCTCGGTTCCCGCGGTCGGCTCGGCCCGCACCTCGTCGATCAGCCGGGCCAGTTCACCGCTGCGGGCGATCAGCAGCGGCGCCGACTGGTAGCTGGGCAGGGCCCGGGCCAGCTCGAGCAGCGGCTCACCGCCCGCGTCGAGCTTGGCCGGGCAGACGAACACGGCCGAGTTCCAGCCCCGGCTGAGCAGATGCCCCACCTCTCCCAGCGGCACCACCTCGACCGGCTGGTTCGGCCCGTCGGAAACAGGTGGCAGACCGTAGACCTGACGCAGGCCCTCGATCCGGCTGCCGTCGCCTTCGAGGAAGGTCAGCAGCAGGTCCGGATTGGCCAGCCGCTGCTGCAGCAGGTCGTACACCCGGGGCAGGACCGCCCGGACCGAGTCGCCCAGGGGCAGCCGGTAGGCCAGCCAGAGCAGGGCGATCACCGTGTCGGCCAGATGCTTGGCCCGGAACCCGGCGTCGGTGTCGCTCTCTTCCGGCTCCTGCACCAGCTGGTTGTCCCGGACGGTGAACCGCAGGTCGGTGGTGAGCCAGGGTGTGGATTCCGGGCCGACCATGCCCTGCAGGACCGCCGCCGGATCCTTGGCTCCCGTCCACGCGCTCTTACGGGCCGCGGAGAAGTCGGCCACCAGCGCGTCGGGTACCGGCACCCGGCGCCCGAACAACTCGTTCCAGCCATCGGCCAGCCGGGCCACGTCGGGCCCCTTCTGCCACAGGTCGGCCGGGCTGTCCGGCATCGCCAGCGACAGCAGGTGCAGTCGCGCGTCGGTGGACAGCAGGCGGCTCAGACTGTCGCGGGCCGTCTTGGCCTCGGCCACCTTCAGGCCGAGCAGCTCACGCAGCGGCTTGGGCAGGAAGTTGTTCTCGTAGACGTCGATCCGGACCAGACCGGCCAGCAGCAGGGCGGCCTCGGCGCGGGTGACCCCGGTGGCCTGCGCCAGCTCTTCCACCGCCTCGGGACGCCACGGGGCCGGCCCGCGTTCGGCCAGCAACGCCAGCAGTTCGTTCAGCCGGCCCGCCCCGCCCCAGCCCCGGCCCTCGCGTGAGGCCGAGATGCCGTACCCCTTGACCGGGCCGAAATCGCCGGGCTCAGAGACATGTTCCACGGCATGGATCACCCCTCGGTAGCCACCGGCGAACCACTCGCTGTCCGAGCTGATCACGAAGGCCTGACCGCCCTTGGTGGGCAGCAGGGTGCCGAACGGGGCCAGCCCTTCCCGGGCTCCCTGTGGGGTGGTCGTCTTCTCGACCGTCAGCGTGAGCCGGCGCCAGCGCCCGTCCGCCTCGGCCAGCGGTGTCTCGGCAATGGCCGCGAGCAGCGCCGCAAGTGCGGGGCGGTCTTCGACGGCGGTGGTGACCAGCGCGGCCCGCAGGGCCAGCGCCCCGAGCCCACCGACGGCCAGCGTCCAGTCGACCGAGGTCTGGGCAACCCCGGACTCCAGCCCGGCCAGCTTCTTCGCCCCGACACCGAGCTTGGCCAGAAGGCCCTTCCGGGGCTGCCCGGCAAGGGTTTCCACCACGCCGCGGAGACTGGCGATCGCCGACTCACCGGAATTGTGGTGGCTGCCCCAGTAGTAGCTGCGGTGAGTCGTCAGCCCGCCGAAAGCCCGGCGCAGATCGGTGTCGGGCACCGAGGAGGGCACCTGGACCCCCACCGGGGCCGGTGCCGCAGGCAGCTCACCCTTCTCGCCGATCTCGGTGGCCGCCGGAGGGGGCGACGCCGTCTCGACCACCGCCGTGTTCACCGGCCGGGGCAGCGCCTCAAGCCTCTCCACCTGCGCGAGGGCGAGCTCGACCACCCCGGCGACCCCGAGAGCCAGCCTTTCACCGGTGATTTGGGGCAGGACCTTACGCACCGCCTTCTCGGCCTTGCCTCTACGGGCGGCGTCGAGCAGGGCCCGGGCCTGCTCGACGGTGATCGATCGCAGGGCTGCAGAGCCCTTCTCGTCCCGGGGGCGCAGCGCGTGCCAGAAGGCCAGCGGCGGCACGTACGCGGTGCCCTTGGCGTACTCGGAGCCCGCCGACGTGAAGTTCGCCGTGAACACCCGGCTGCCCCGGACCGAGCCGTCGGTGAAGGCCAGGCCGTGCCCGTGCCCGTCGGGCATCAGGGCGGCGGGCTCGCCACCACCCGGCATGCGGATCGGCCCGACCGCCGCGGGCCCTGGCCGGCCCCGGGCGGCACCGATCAGCGCGGGGCTGAGCCGGGCCGAGTCTCCACCGGCCGAGACCGCCTCGCAGGAGCCGTCGGCCAGCCGCACCGAACGCCAGCCCAGCAGGCCGTCGGACGTGCCGAAAGGCGTTGCCTCCAGACCGGGCTGGAGCGGGGCCAGGACACACCAGCCCTCGACCAGCTCGGCCCCCTCGCCCTGCAGACCGGCCTCGAAGAAGGCCGGCCGGGAGCGACGGCCGCCGTCGCCGGTGGCCGGGTCGAACTCGCGCCAGGACCGCCCCTGGGCCCCCTCCTCCAGCCGCCACCAGCCCGAGCCGTCGGTGGCCACCTCGCGGGACTTGGCCAGCGCCCGGTCTCCGCCCACCAGCGGGCGGCCTCCGGCCGTGCGCCCGCCCTCGGGCAACGGCAGGCTCGTACCGAAACGGCCGATGTGCTCGTAGTACAGGGACCCCGGGACGGTGAACACCTCACCCGGCCGGTTGCTCCAGTAGCCCGCCGTACCGTCGGGCCCCTCCCAGAGCACCCGCAGCTGACCATCCGTGTAGGCGACCTGCCACCGCCACGGGGTCGAGGTGCCGGGAGGCAGCCGGAAGGTGTGCCGCAGCAGCACTTCCGAAGGACCGACCACCACGGCCATCACCTTGTTGTGCAGGATGAGCGCGGGCCAGGCCTCGGTGACCGAGAACGCCGGCTCCGTCCAGCCGTTGGGATGCGGCTTCGGCACCGGGAACTCGGCCACCGCCTCTTCCAGGGCCGGCCAGCCCAGCTCGTCGACCAGGCCGATGCGCAGGGTGCCGGCCAGTGCGGCGGCGACGTCGGCCCCGGCGACCTCGTCCCGGGCCTGCGGGCGCACCCCGAAGACCTCGCCGTGCCAGACCGGCCGCATCCGGTCGAGTGCGTCGATCAGCGCGGGCAGACCACCCTCGGCCGTCTCCTGCGCGGCCTCGTCCAGCCAGCTCTCGAGCAGCGGCCGGGTGCCCCTGGTCTCGTAGAACACCCGCAGGTCGGCCAGCGGAATGCGGGTGTCCTCGGTCTGCTGGTAGCCACGCCGCCCGGCCAGGGCGTCGCGCAGCCCGAGCCGCAGCGGCTCCTGCGCCCAGCCGGCCTCGGCCAGGCAGGCCAGGTCTCGCCGGCCCGGTGACGTGTCGCTCTGCCAGCGGCCGAGCGCGAAGTGCGGCACCGGCCGCCCCTCGGGCAGCTCGACCCGCAGCCCGAGCGAGAGCACCAGGTCGAGCAGATCGAGGTCGGCGCCGTGCCCGAGCAGGGCCAGCGGCCGGTTCTCCGCCTTCAACTGCGGGGCCATCCGGCGCACCAGCTCGAGCACCTGCGCCGAGCGCCGGTGACCACGCCAGCCCTGGGAGCGCCAGGCCACCACGCGACTCAGCCAGCCGGACGAACCGTCGTGCGGCCGGGCGGCCTCGGGCTGCCCCTCGACCTCGGTCAGGCCGGCCAGCGCGCCGCAGTCGTGCAGCAGGCCGAACCAGAACTCCTCGGTCTCGCCCTGGTTGTTGCGCGGCAGCAGCCCGAGCAGGCGCCCGCGGATCGCCGGGTCCTTCTTCGAGAGCCGCTTCAGCGCCGGGGCGTACGACTTCCAGAACGGCAACGGGGCGTGCGGCAGGGCGGGCGAGTCGAGCAGCTGGGCGATCGCCTGCTCCTCCTCGGCCGCCTGGTTCAGCTTGGCGGCCCGGACCAGCCGGCGCAGATCGTCGGCCATGCCGGTGTAGGGCGGCAGTCCGCCGGCCACCCGCTCGGCACAGACCTGACGGAACAGCTCGTAGGCAGCCACCGGATCGGTGCGCTGGGCCAGGTCTTTCGCGTACTGGGTGAGCGACTTGGCGTTGAGGGCACCGCTGAAGGCGAACTCCAGGAACACGTCGCGCTGGCGGGTCTCGTCGATCGGCAGGGCGTGCATGCGCTCGGCCTCGCGGGCCTTGCCGAACATGATGGCCGCGCTCTGCTTGTTCTCGGCCGCCACGAAGGCCCGGCCGGCCTGCTCGTAGAACGTGGGCAGGAAGTGCGGCACCGAGGCCCCGAGCCGCCGGGCCAGCTCGTCGAACCCGTCGCGGGCGGCCCCCGGCCGGCTCTTGGCCTGCCGGGCCAGCCGCTCCATGTCCTTGACCAGGGCGAGCGCGTGGTGCCCGTTCTCCGGGTCGTTGATCAGGGCCCAGGCCGGGAACCCGAGCGCCTGGCGCCGGCCGGTACCGACCGGGACCGGCGGCTGCGACAGCTCGAACCCGAGGAACTCGAGCGCGAGATCCTCGGCCGGACCGAGGGTCTCGGGCACCAGCTGGACCACCGGGCGCTCGCCCAGGGCCGGGTGCCGGTAGACCCGGGCGGTGACCACGTCGGTCGCCTCGGGCTCGACGGCACCGGGAGCGGCCGGGACGATCGCCCCGGCCTCGATCAGCTTCTCGCGCGTCTGCCTGCTCATGCCGACTCTTCCTCCGTCTTGCGGCCGGCGTAGATGCGCGCGGCCATCCGCGCCCCCTCGGACCAGGCCACCGGGCCCACCTCGGTCAGCGGCACCGGCCGGGCCTGCTCGTCGACCCAGCCGAGTTCGCCCGTCCAGGTCTGGTACTCGGGTGCGTCGGAGCCGATCCAGTAGCGCGCGTCCAGCGCCCGGCCGCCCTCCCACACCCGCACCGTGGCGTAGCCGCCGCGCACCGCGTACCCCTGGGCCGCGGCCCGCCCGGTGGCGTGCCGCAGCTCGGCGAACTCGCCGTTGGCCCAGTCGTTCACCGACGTGTCCCGCGCGCGCAGCCCCGGGGGCCGGGTGGCGATCTCGCGGAACAGTTGCGCGACAACCTGTTCGACCTGCAGGTCGGCGACGAACTCGCGCAGCTCTTCCAGGTCGTCCAGGAGCACCGGGTGCGGCACGGTGACGGCTACGGAGGGCACGAACACCGTGTCACCGTCGAGGGTGACCAGCCCGACGCCCCGATCGGCATCGACGGCGCGCAGCAGGCCGACCTCACCGACCGGGGCACCGGCCTGGTCGAGCGGGCGGACCACCAGGTCACGCAGCACGCGCTGCCAGGCCGGATCGGGCCAGAGGGCCGCCAGTGCGTGCAGCGGCACCGGCAGCGAGCGGACCATCCAGGTCTCGACCTGGGCCAGGCACCGCGCCTCGTGCCGGGCCAGCCACTCGGCCACCTGGCGCAACTGCACCACGACCGGGTCTTCCTTCAACGCGGCCGGGACGCTCTTCAGCATCCGGCCGGCACCGTTACGGCACCGGACCCGCCCTTCGAGAAGAGCGACTTCGTGCCCACTCGCGGTCTTCGTCCAAGTCACGTCGCGGACGCTACCAACGCCCTCCGACAGTTTCGGCGGCCAGGCAGGTGAACGGTGGGCAGCGAATCAGACGGCGACCTGACCGTAGGTGCTCCAGCGGGCCTCGGCATCGCCCCGGCGCAGGCTGTCCACCCGGAACCGCCACTGCGGCTGCAGTCCGGGGTTGGCCGCCAGCACCGGCAGCACACTGGTGACCAACTGCAGTTCCCGCAGCCGCCGCAGGGCCGGGAACCCGGGCCAGGCCAGCACGTCCTTGCCGTAGCCGGCCGCGAACCGGGCGGCCAGGTCACCGCCGTAGTCGAAGCGCAGGGCCCCGACCGCGATCGGGGTCAGGTCCCACTCCCGCGGCCCCCAGCAGGTGGAGTCGAAATCGCAGAGCACCGGCCCGTTCTCGCCCACGATGACGTTGCCGAGGAACGAGTCGCCGTGGATCAGGCCGGCCGGCAGCAGCGGCTCCAGCCCGCTCAGCGCGGCCAGTTCCTCGGCCACCGCATCGGTCTCGGCCTGGAGGAAGGCCAGGTCTTCTCGCGGCAGCGGCCCGGCCGAGGCGATCCGCCGGCGGATCCCGGCCACCGGCCCCCAGCGCACCAGCGGCGACCGGGAAGAGGACTGCACCGGCAGGGGGCCGGTGTTCTGCCCGGGTACCGAGGGCTGCCGACGGCTCCGGCCCCGGCGGGCCGGGACGACCGGTGCGGCCGGAGCCTCGATCGGCACCGCGTGCACCGCCTTCAGCAGACCGGCCAGGTCTTCCGGGGTCGGGTCGCGCACCGGCCGCACGTCGTGCCAGACCGTGACCTCGTGGCCGTGCACGATCATCGGCTGGTCGGCCGCCTGGGCCAGCCGCACGGCCGGCACCCCGTGCCGTTCCAGCAGACGGGCCACGTGCACCACCCGCTGGGCCCGGTCGCCCACGGCGGCCGACCCGGCGATCCGGACCACCACCCCGGCGTGAGGCAGCCGCAGCACCGCGTTGTTGGTGAACTTCAGGACCGTGTGACCCCGGGGATCGAGGCCGAGGATCCGGCAGGCAGCCGTCACCGTTGCGGTGATCTCGGCCGGATCCAGTGCCGGACGGCTCAGCCCCGGACTGGTTTCGGCGTGGGTCACGAGACGAGGACCTGCTCTATCCGCCGCCCCAGGTCACGGATACCGTCGCCGCCCGGGCCCCGGTCGGGGCAGCTCAGGGCCAGCTCGCCCAGCGGGGCGAGACGGTCGGTGACCCGGCGCGAGCGCAACCGGTGGGCGTGCTCCAGGGCCAGCTCGCCGTACTCCAGCGCGGCCTGGCTGTCCTTGGTGAGCAGGCAGGCCGTGGCCAGCGCCCCCTGCTCGAACGCCAGGCTGCGGGCCATGCCCTGGTTGCGGCGGGCGACACTCGCCTCGAGCGCGCGCCGGGCCGGGTCGGCGTAGACCTGGTTGGTGCGGGCGATCGCCAGCTGCGTCATCCCCTCCAGCGCCATCACGTCCAGCTCGTGGAAGAACTGCACCCACGGCTCGGCGTCGGTGTCCTCGGCCCGGGAGAACTCGTCCGCGGCCCGGTTGAGGTGGGTGATCGCCTGGGCCTCGTCGCCCATCTCGGCATACGTCCAGGCGATGTTGGCGCACAGCATGGCCACCGTGCGGCGGGACCCGGAGTCCTGCGCGGCGAGCTGGCCGAGCTGGAAGAACCGCAGCGCCTCGCTGACCCGCTTGCGGTGCAGGTAGACCCGGCCGGCCCGGTAGAGCACGTTCGCGGTCAGCGAGGGCACCTTGGCCTGACGGGCGAAGTCGAGCGCGAGCGCGAGGTGGCGCCCGGCGACGTTGTAGAGGCCCACGTCGAACGCGGTCCAGCCGGCCAGATTGTGGACGTCCGCGGCCGCCACCCGCAGTCGGGTGCCGGTGGCGGGGCGGCTGGGGAGTTCACAGAGCTTGTCCACCCAGCGGGCGTGCGCCGACACCGCGTCGCGGCAGGCCCCGCCGCCGAAGCGGTAGTCGAGGTGGCGCAGCTGGGCGGTGACCGCCTCGGCCTGCTCCACGTCCTCCGGGCCGACCTGCCCGGGCAGAGGGGTGGCGGCGGCCGGGACGGAGGCCCACTCCGACGACAGCTCGCCGGCCGTGCCCACCGTCACCTCGGCCGCGTAGGCCAGCAGCGCGTGCCCCCGGGAGTCGTCCTCGTGGTCGCTGCGGGTCTGGGCCGGCACCAGGTTCTGGTCCAGCCAGGTGGCCGTGTCGTTGTCGTAGGCCAGGCCGAGGTAGCCGCGGGGCACGCCGAAGCCGTCGGCGACCCGGCAGAGCACCTCGTAGGCCATCACCCGGCGGCCCCGCAGGACCTCGTAGACCTCGGAGGACGACATCCCGGTGAGGGCCGCGATGGTCCGCTGCGAGGTGCCGTGCTTCTGCAGCAGCCGGAAGACCGTGCCCAGGTCGCGGGCGGCGAGCGCCCGGCGCATGTCGAGGCGCTCCCAGACCTCGTCGGCGGGCAGTGGACTTCTTGGTTCCACGTTCATCGCTCGACTCCTGTTTCCCCGTTTTCCCCGTCTTGACCGACGGTAGGGGATCCGTCACGGATTGGCTAACGACTCGAAAAGAATGTAGCCAAGCCGACTAGCCCGGCTAGGCAGTCGATGAATACATCCGCTTTGTCCTCTATAAAACGAGTCGTCCCGTGCCTGGCCGGACCGCCTCACCCGGCCGCCTAGCCGGGCAAGTCGTCTCCGGTAGGCAGAACGAGGAGCCGAGCCGTTCCACACGGCGGCTGTACGCCGCCGCCTGCCGGGAGCAATGCTTCTCAAACAGCGCCGGGACGGGTGACAGTCACCCGCCGACACCCTCCACCCGTCCCGGCGCCGGTACAGAAGTCCACACAGGTGAGTCGGTAAGACAGCGGCGAGCCCACGGGGGGCTCGCCGCGCCGGCACCAGCCGGCCGACCGCGACTGCGGTCAGCACCTTGCCACTGGGGCATGCAATATCAGGGACACCAGGCCACGCCCGGTGCACCCCCGGAGCAGCTTCCGTACGGCGACCGGACGATGCCATCCAGCCGTCGGTGACGGTGCAGGTTCGGGCGAAAACACCGGCAACTCCCGGCCTGCACCCAGTGACCCTGGGTCGAATGCTGACACCGCCGGGGCCGTCGGAGGACCGCCCGTCCGGAGCAGTTGCCGACCGGCCGTAACGGGAGACGGCCTTTCTCCGATAGCGCCCCCAGTGACTCTTTGCCATTCGAGATGGCACCGATTGATGGCAGGAGTGACACCAGCAGTGAGCAGCACCGATCAGCAGGTCACGGAGGTCCGGTCATGAGCCAGGTGAGCAGCAGTACAGGCACCGTCGGGGGTGTCTCGACGGGCTACGGCCCGTTCCGCGAGAGCGCGGTGACGATCAACCTCGAGGCCTGGACGGGACGCCTCACCTTCGACGCGAAGAACGGGCGCGGCTGGCGCGTCGGCACCGTGGTGGTCGACGTCGACCTGGCCGACCTGACGATCACCTACGGCACCCGCAAGCGGGCCGTCATCGACCGCGGCGACTTCCGCGACTGGCTGCTGCGGCCGGGCAGCCCGCTGCCGGTGGACGACGTGCTGTGGAAGAGCGAGGCCGACGGCATCTACATCGTGATCGGCGGGCTCACCTACGCGGTGCCGGACTTCGTGGTCCAGCGCCTCGACAACGTGATCTGAGACGGGCGTCGTCCCGGGCCGCCCGGCCCGGGCGCCCGGGGACATCTGAACGGGCCGGTTCCCCCGGTGCGCGTCAGGATTCAGTGCGTGGGAGCGCTGAACGGTTCGATCCTGACAACACCTCAGGAACAGGTCGGGGCCGCTACGGAAAGCGTGCTCTCCGTAGCGGATCGGCCACGCACGGGGAACATCGACCGTTCCGCCGCGGACTCCGCCGAGCGGGTGGCCGAAGCCGTGCGCGATCTGGCCGGCCGGCTCGATCCGGCCGGGCTGACCGGCCCGCTGCTGCCTCTGTGGCAGACGCTGGCCGCTCTGGGGCACTCCGACCTCTGCGTGGCCCGGCTGGCCGAGGGGCACATCGACGCGCTGCGCATCCTGGCCGAGGCAGGCCGGGAACCGGCCCCCGGCGCGGTCTACGGCGTCTGGGCGTCGGCCTCCGGCGGTACCGGCCTGAAGGCCAGGTCCACCCCGGAGGGCTGGAACGTCGAGGGAACCATGCGGTTCTGCTCCGGCGCCTGGTTCCTCGACCGGGCCCTCACCGTGATCTCCACCGACGCCGGTCCGGTCCTGGTCGACGTCGACGTGCGCCAGTCCGCCCTGACCCGGCGCGAGGACACCTGGCCGGCCGTGGGTATGGATGCCACCCGCAGCGTCGACGTGGAGGTTCACGACCTGGCCGTGCCGGCCGGCGCCGCCGTCGGCGGGCCGGGCTTCTACCTCGAACGGCCCGGTTTCACCCTGGGCGGCGCCGGAGTGGCGGCCGTCTGGCTGGGAGGCGCCCACGGCGTCCTCAATTCGATCCTGACCACCGCCGACCCCGACCGGGCCAGCCCCCACCACCGGGCTCATCTGGGGGCCATGGCGGTGGCCATCGCCTCGGCCGACGCGCTGCTCAGCAGTCTTGCGGGGCGCGGGGAACCGCTCGACCTGCCCGACATGACCGCCGCCCGCTCGGCGGTCGAGGCGGCCGTGACCGAGGTGCTCACCCGGGCCCCCCGGGTGACCGGCCCGAACGGCCTGTGCCGCAACGCCCGGATCGCGCACCAGCTGGCCGATCTGGAGATCTACGTGCGACAGCACCACGCCGAGGCCGACCACGAGCTGGCCGGGACGCACCTGCTCCGGACCGGCACCCTGCTCGGCCGGGCCTTCCGATGACCGATCAGCTTCCGGCCGCCACCGAGGTCACCGCACCGGGCCTGCCGCCCAGCCGGTGGCGTCCCCGGCTGGAGGCCGCTCCCAGCCCTCGCCTGCTGCCGGTCACGGCCGGCGATCCGGTCACGGTCATCGCCCCGCACCCCGACGACGAGTCGCTCGGCGCCGGCGGTCTGCTGCACCGTCTCTCCACCGCGGGCTGCACCCCCACCGTCGTCATCGTGACCGACGGCGCGGCGGGCTATCCGGGGGCCACCCCCACGCAGCGGCGTGAGCTCGCCCGCAGCCGCCGCCGGGAGACGTGGGACGCGATCCGCCAGCTCTGCCGCAAAGGCGCCCAGCCGGTGTTCTTCGACATCCCCGACGGGGAGGCGAGCGCACACGAGGCGGAGGTGACCGAGCGCATCGCCGCCGTCCTGCCCGGCAACGGCCTGGTGCTGGCCCCTTGGCCGGAAGATCCGCACCCGGACCACCAGGCGGTGGGCCGGGCCGCCCGGCTGGCCGCCGCCCGGACCGGGGTCGAGCTGTGGCAGTACCCGATCTGGATGCGGCACTCGATCCAGCCCGACGACCCGCGCGTCCCGCTGGCCGACCTGACCGTGGTCTGTCTCTCCACGGCCGAACGGCAGGCCAAGCGCCGGGCCATCGAGGCCCACGCGAGCCAGTTGCGCTCCCCCTTCCCAGATTTCGGTCCAGTGCTGCCTGAGCACGTCCTGGAACTGTTCGCCGACGGCCTGGAGCCGTTCTTCGTCCCGAGAAACTCCTAGATCCGTGCAACCGACCGATTTCGAGAAGCGTTACCAGGAGAACAGTGACCCCTGGGACTACCGCGGATCCTGGTACGAGCGGCGTAAGTACGCCCTGACCGTGGCCTCGCTCCCCCGGGAGAGGTACCGCCTGGTGTGGGAACCGGCCTGCTCCATCGGTGTTCTCACCCGCCTCCTGGCCGAGCGGGCCGATCGCGTGATCGCGTCGGACATCAGTTCCACCGCGGTCGCGCACGCCCGTTCGGGCGAGGTCCCGCCGAACGTGGAGTGGGACGTGGTCCGTCTGCCCTCGGTCTCCGGGATCACGGACGCCGACCTCGTCGTACTCTCCGAGATCCTCTACTACCTGGACCCTTCCGATCGCGAACGGGTACTGGCCCAGGCCTGGGACACCCTTGCCCCGGGAGGTGACCTGATCGTCGTCCACTGGCGGTCGTCCTCCGAGGACACCTACCTCTCCGGCGACGAGACCCACACCTGGCTGCGGGCCCGGCCCGGCTGGCGGCACCTGGTCACGCACGTGGACGAGGAGTTCGTGCTCGACGTCCTCAGGAAGCCGTGAGACCGGGCGGTCTCGTGGTGGTCGTGCCGGCCAAGGACGAGGAGGACCTGGTCCCGGCCTGCCTGGAGGCGGTGATCACCGCGGTCACCGGTATCCGCATCCCCACCGCAATCGTCCTGGTCGCCCATCGCTGCCAGGACGCTACCGAAGCGGTTGCCCGCCGGGCCTTCTCGAACCTGCCCCGGCTGGTCGAGGGCCTGGTGGTCCCCGTCGCGACCGGCACGGTCGCCACCGCCCGGGCGACCGGGACCATGGCCGGGCTCGGCGAACTGGCCGCCTACGGCATCCCTTTCGAGCAGACCTGGCTGCTGTCCACCGACGCCGACAGCGTCGTCCCGGCCGACTGGGTGCGGCGCTACCTGCCCTACCTGGGTTCCGGGGCGGCCGGGGTCACCGGGATGGTGCGGGTGAACGGCTGGGAAGCCGGTCCTCCTCTGGTCAGTTCCCGCACCAGCGAGGCCTACCGCCGGATCGTCACGGCCGGGCTGCACGTCAACGGTCACGACCACGTCTACGGGGCCAACCTGGCCGTGCGGGCCGACGCCTACCTGGAGGTCGGCGGCTGGCCGGAACAGGTGCCGGGCGAGGACGCGGCGCTGATCGCGGCCGTGCGCCGACGCGGGTTCCGGGTGGTGAGCGCGCCGGAGGTGGTGGTCACCACCAGCGGCCGGACCCAGGCCCGGGCCCCCGGCGGGCTGGGCGCCCTGCTCGGCCGCATCGTCGCCGACCACTCCTCCACCCCGCACCCGGCGGGTGGCCGGAATGCACGAATCATCCCCAGACAGGCACTACGCTCCCGCTCATGAAGTCCCCCGGGATCCTGATCGGCAGCTGGTTCGTGGCCGGCGCCGCCCTGACGCTGGCCGGCTGCAGCGACTCGTCCTCGGAGACCAAGCCCGACGAGGCGGCTCCCAGCCCCGCCGTCACCCAGGGGCCCGCCGACTGCGCCACCGGCGCCGACCTGGCCGGCCGGCTCAGCGATCCGCGGATCACCCAGGTCCAGATCGTGGGCGACTGTCACAGCGTCGCGATCAGCACCGGCCTGGCCGACGACGAGGCCGACCTGGCCCTTCTGGTCTGCGACTCGGCCGCCGAGCTGGCCTACGCCGATGCAGCGATCACCGGCGTCCAGGTCACCGGCGAGGCCGGCACCGAACTGGCCACCGGCGCCCGCGACAAGCCCTGCGCCGCAGCCTGACCGGCCTCAGAACGCCGGCCGCGCCACCAGCCGCAGGTCCGGCCCGGACCGGGCGATGTCGAGCAGCTCCAGCCGCAGGATGTCGGCCATCGTGCCGATCCCGGCGTCGAGCAGGCCGCTCTTGCCCGACCCGAGCAGGGCCGGGGCCACGTAGTTGATCACCCGGTCGACCAGGCGGGCGGCGATGAACGAACCGGCCAGGGTGGGGCCGCCTTCCAGGAACACGGCCCGAACTCCCCGTTGGTACAGCGCCTCCAGCAGCGCCGGAACCGAAAGCCCCTGTTCGGCCCGAGGTATCCGGATCACCTCGGCGCCTTGCAGATGACCGGCAGCGGCGTCCGGGGCCACCGCGATGATGGTCGGTGCGGAAGCGTCCAGAACCTTCGCGGACGCGGAGGTGCGGGCATTGGTGTCGACCACCACCCGGTAGGGCTGCCCCTCGGTCCGGACCGCCGACAGGTCCAGCCGCGGGTCGTCGTTCCCCCGCACCGCGAGGTTCGGGTCGTCCGCCTGCTGGGTGCCCGACCCCACCACGGTGGCGTCGCAACCGGCCCGCAGCAGGTGCACCTCGGCCCGGCTGGCCGCACTGGTGATCCACTGACTGGTGCCGTCCGCCGCGGCGATCCGGCCGTCCAGGGTGGCCGCGAACTTGTACACCACGAAGGGCCGCCCGAGCGCGTTCACCGCCGCCCACTCGTCCCGGCCGACCAGATCCGCCACCGAGCCGCCGAGAGTCAGCGTCACTGCGATCCCGCCTGCACGGCCCCGACCAGCGACTCGCCGAACTCGATCACCCGCCGGTCGGCGATGTCCTGGTCGGCCGCCACGTCGGTCATCGCCTGCAGTTCGTCCAGGGTGCGCCGCGACCCGGTGTCGACCGCGATCTCCAGCGCCTGGCTGCCCACGTCCACCGCCTCGTCGATCCGCCGCAGCATGGCCAGCGCCTTGGACTTGCGGGCCATGTGCAGCCCGCGCTCGCGCCGGTACTCCTGCGGCCACTCGGTCAGCGCCCGGTCGTAGGAGTCCACCGCGTCCTGCGCCCGGCCCAGGGTGATCAGCACGTTCGCCCGCTGCGCGGCCACGTACCCCTCGGTGCACCACTCGGCCAGCGACCACTGGTCGGCCACGGCCGGCCCGGGATCCTCCTGCACCAGGTCCAGCGCGTCGTCCATGGCCTGCAGGGCCCCGGTCTCGTCGCCCTCGATGGCCAGCCCGGCGGCCCGCTGCTGGGCGGCGGCCGCCCGGATCCGCGGCGCCGAGCCGGCCCGGCGCTCGGCCGCCTCGCCCAGGCCGATCGCCAGCGAGGACTCCTGCCCCGCGGCGGCCTGCTGGGCCCGGCGCATCAGCGTGTACGCGGCCAGGTCGCTGTTCTCGCTGGCCTGGGCCCACTCCACGGAGCGCCCCGTCCAGGCCCCGCTGCGCACCGACTGACCGGCGTCCTCGAACAGCCACCCCTGGAACTCCGCGTAGAGGGTGGCCAGGTCGAACACCCGACGCCTGAGGTCCCCCCGAGCGGACCCCAGCATGTCCTGGACGTTCGACACCTGCTCCCCCACCGTCGCGATCAGGCGCCCCGGGCCGAGCATCGAGTCGGAGCGGACCAGCGAGGCCCGCAGGGTGGTCAGCTCGTCGATCACCTGCGCGCTGACCGGCAGCGAGGGCCGGACCGCGCCGCGCCGCCCCTCCGGCAGCGGGGCCGGGTCGAACTCGGTCTGCTCACCGGTGCCGAGGAAGGCCTGGAAGCGGTGCACCGACTCACGGCTGGCCCGGCTCAGCGCGGTGTCCAGCGCAGCCTGCATCTCCGGCAGCGGCTCGATGTCGGCGCCGCGCGCCTCCCAGTTGCTCACCGTGCGGACCGCCACCCCCAGGTGGTCGGCGAACCCGATGACCGTCATCCGCAGCGCCCGGCGCAGCGCCCGGGTTTCCCGCCCTGTCCAGCGTTCGACCGCAATCACACGCCGCTCCATCTCCTCGGACCTCCCGGCCTTGTGGGCCGAGCCGGTTCCCGAAATCCCGAATCAGGTTAAGTCGGGTTTGACGGATTCCCCAGAGCCATTGCATTGCCGTTGCCATATCCGTCACCGCGCGTAACTGACGGTTACCGAGGCGCACGTTTGAAGCGCTCGACCACTCCCTGTCAGCACGCCCTTGTGGCGCGCATCACGCCAGGTCAGGACCCGGATGCGAGGGCTCTGGGCCGAGGCGTCAAGAAGCTGTCGGGATCTTTGCAAAACCAGTCAAGAGACTGTCAACGCATCTGCCCTTCCCGAACGCGCAGAGGTGTGCTGGTGGAGCCCGGCAGGAAGCCGGGCGACCCGCAATCCGAGTGAGGGATCAGCAGTGCTTGACCTGGTGTACCTGGTGGTGACCGGAGCGCTCTTCGGCGCCCTGGCCCTGATCGTCCGAGGGGTGGAGCGACTGTGACCCTCGTGAACCTGGCCGGCCTGGTGATCGCCGCCGGCCTGACCGTCTTCCTCCTGGCCGCCCTGCTCTTCCCGGAGAAGTTCTGATGAGCTCAACCACCGCGGGCGTCATCTTCGTGGTGTCGCTCGTCGTCGTGCTGGCGGCCGTGAACCGGCCGGCCGGCGACTACCTCTACCGCGTCTTCACCTCCACCCGGCACTCCCGGCTCGAGCGCGGCCTGTACAGGGTGATCGGGGTCGACCCGGAGGCCGAGCAGCCGTGGGGCGTCTACGCCCGCAGCGTGCTCGCCTTCTCCCTGGTCTCCCTGCTCTTCCTCTACCTGCTGATGCGCCTGCAGGGCCGGCTGCTGCTCTCCCTCGGGTTCGACGGGGTGGCCCCCGACCTGTCCTGGAACACCGCGGTCAGCTTCGTGGCCAACACCAACTGGCAGGCGTACTCGGGTGAGTCGACCATGGGCCACCTGGTGCAGATGACCGGTCTGGCGGTGCAGAACTTCACCTCCGCCGCCGTCGGCATCGCCGTGGCCGTCGCCCTGACCCGGGGCTTCGCCCGGAGCCGGACCGAGCACCTGGGCAACTTCTGGGTCGACCTGGTCCGGATCTGCCTGCGCGTCCTGCTGCCCGTCGCGGCAGCCGCGGCGATCGTGTTCATCGCCGGCGGCGCGGTGCAGAGCCTCTCGGCCGGCACCGAACTGCAGACCCTGGCCGGCGGCGCCCAGACCGTTCCGGGTGGCCCGGCGGCCAGCCAGGAAGCGATCAAGCTGCTCGGCACCAACGGCGGCGGCTTCTGGAACGTGAACAGCGCCCACCCGCTGTCCAACCCCACCACCTGGACCAACTGGCTGCAGATCTTCCTGATCCTGCTGATCCCGGTGAGCCTGCCGCGGGCCTTCGGCCGGATGGTCGGCAGCACCCGGCAGGGCTACGCGATCCTCGCCGCGATGAGCATCATCGCGCTGGCCAGCATCGTCCTGCTGAACCTGAGCAACGGCCTGGGCGGCGGCAACACCGTCCCGGCGGCGGCGGGCGCGGCCACCGAGGGCACCGACACCCGCTTCGGCGTGCTGAACTCGGCCACCTTCGGCGCGGCCACCACGCTGACCTCGACCGGTGCGGTGAACTCGTTCCACTCCTCGTACACCTCGTTCGGCGGCGGCCTGACCATGCTGAACATGATGCTCGGCGAGATCGCGCCCGGAGGCACCGGTTCCGGCCTCTACGGGATGCTGGTGATCGCCGTGATCACGGTGTTCGTGGCCGGCCTGATGGTCGGGCGCACCCCGGAGTACCTGGGCAAGAAGATCGGCTCCCGCGAGATCAAGTTCGCCTCGCTGTACCTGCTCACCACCCCCGCGCTGGTGCTGGTCGGCACCGCGGTGGCGATGGCCGACAGCACGGCCCGCGAGTCGATGCTCAGCGCCGGGTCGCACGGTTTCTCCGAGGTGCTCTACGCCTTCACCTCGGCCAGCAACAACAACGGCTCGGCGTTCGCCGGGCTGAGCGCCAACACCGGCTTCTACAACACCGCCCTGGGCATCTGCATGCTGCTCGGCCGCCTGCTGCCGATCATCTTCGTGCTCGCCCTGGCCGGTTCGCTGGCCCAGCAGAGGCCCACCCCGGAATCGGCCGGGACGCTGAAGACCTACCAGCCGCTGTTCGTCGGGATGCTCGTCGGCGTGGTCCTCGTCGTCGTGGCCCTGACCTTCCTGCCGGCCCTTGCTCTCGGCCCGATCGCCGAGGGACTGAGCTGAGAACCCCTGAGGGACTGAAGAGATGACTGCCACCACCACCGAACGCCCGCCGGCGCAACCGGCCCGCTCACGGACGTCCAAAAACCTTCTCGATCCGGCCCAGCTGGCGGCCTCGGTGCCGGACGCGCTGCGCAAGCTCGACCCGCGCACCCTGTGGCGCAACCCGGTCATGCTGATCGTCGAGATCGGCTCGGCCTTCACCACCGTCCTGGCCGTCGCCGACCCGTCGGTCTTCGCCTGGGTGATCACCGGCTGGCTCTGGCTCACCGTGATCTTCGCCAACCTGGCCGAGGCGGTGGCCGAGGGCCGCGGCAAGGCCCAGGCCGACACCCTGCGCCGGGCCAAGCAGGACACCACCGCCCGGCGCCTCACCGGTGACACCGAGACCGTCGTCGCAGCGACCGAACTCAGGCTGGGCGACGTCGTCGTGGTCGACGCCGGCGAGGTGATCCCCGGTGACGGCGAGGTGGTCGAGGGCATCGCCAGCGTGGACGAGTCGGCCATCACCGGTGAGTCGGCGCCGGTGATCCGCGAGTCCGGCGGCGACCGCTCGGCGGTCACCGGTGGCACCCGGGTGCTTTCGGACCGGATCGTCGTGCGGATCACCCAGCGGCCCGGCGAGAGCTTCGTCGACCGGATGATCAGCCTGGTCGAGGGCGCGAACCGGCAGAAGACGCCGAACGAGATCGCGCTCAACATCCTGCTCGCCTCGCTCACCGTGATCTTCCTGATGGCGGTGGCCACGCTCCAGCCGATGGCCGTCTTCGCCGTCGGGGAGCAGGGTTTCGGCATCGACGGGGTGGTGATCGACTCCGGCGGGGTGACCGGCATCGTGCTGGTGAGCCTGCTGGTCTGCCTGATCCCGACCACGATCGGCGCCCTGCTCTCGGCGATCGGCATCGCCGGCATGGACCGCCTGGTGCAGCGCAACGTGCTGGCCATGTCCGGCCGCGCGGTGGAGGCCGCGGGGGACGTGAACACCCTGCTGCTGGACAAGACCGGCACGATCACCCTGGGAAACCGCCAGGCGAGCGAGTTCGTGCCGGTGCACGGCGTGGGTGTGGCCGAACTGGCGGATGCCGCCCAGCTCTCCAGCCTGGCCGACGAGACCCCCGAGGGCCGCTCGATCGTGGTGCACGCCAAGCAGGCCCACGGGCTGCGGGAGCGGGACGTGCACGACGCCACCTGGATCGAGTTCACCGCCCAGACCCGGATGTCCGGCGTGGACATCGGTGAGCGGCAGTTGCGCAAGGGGGCGACCGCCCAGGTCACCGAGTGGGTCCGGACCAATGGTGGACGGGTGCCGGCCGACCTCGCGGGGATCGTCGAGGAGGTCTCCACCTCCGGGGGAACGCCGCTCGTGGTCGCCGAAAGCACCCGGATCCTCGGGGTGATCCACCTCAAGGACGTGGTGAAGCCGGGCATGCGCGAGCGTTTCGACGAGATGCGCCGGATGGGGATCCGCACGGTGATGATCACCGGCGACAACCCGCGCACCGCCGAGGCGATCGCGAAGGAGGCCGGGGTCGACGACTTCCTGGCCGAGGCCACCCCGGAGGACAAGCTCGCCCTGATCCGTAAGGAGCAGGAGGGCGGCAAGCTGGTCGCGATGACCGGCGACGGCACCAACGACGCACCGGCCCTGGCCCAGGCCGACGTCGGCGTGGCGATGAACACCGGCACCTCGGCCGCGAAAGAGGCCGGGAACATGGTCGATCTGGACTCCGACCCGACGAAACTCATCGAGATCGTCGAGATCGGCAAGCAGTTGCTGATCACCCGGGGCGCCCTGACCACGTTCTCGATCGCCAACGACATCGCCAAGTACTTCGCGATCATCCCGGCCATCTTCGCCGCGGTGTACCCCGGCCTGGACACCCTGAACATCATGCGGCTGGACAGCCCCACCTCGGCGATCCTGTCCGCGGTGATCTTCAACGCGGTGGTCATCGTCGGGCTGATCCCGCTGGCCCTGCGCGGGGTCCGGTACCGGCCCTCCGACGCCGCCGGCCTGCTGCGCCGCAACCTGCTGGTCTACGGCCTCGGCGGCATCGTCACCCCCTTCGTCGGGATCAAGATCATCGATCTGCTGATCTCGGCGATCCCCGGAATCTCCTGAGGAAACGGAAATGCGACTTCCATCGTGGATCGGCCAGCACCTGGCCGCGGTACGCGTCCTGCTGGTCCTGACCGTGCTGCTCGGCCTGGCCTACCCGCTGCTGATCACCGCCGTGGCCCAGGTGCCCGGCCTGAAGGGCAAGGCGAACGGTTCACTGCTTGAGGACGAGGGTGGGCCTGTTGGTTCCGCCCTCGTGGGTCAGGCTTTCGTGGACTCCGAGGGGTCGGCCCTGCCGCAGTACTTCCAGTCCCGGCCGTCGGCGGCCGGGGACGGCTACGACCCCCTCTCCACCAGCGCCTCCAACCTCGGGCCGGAAGACGTCGTCGACACCCTGAGTGCCGACGAGGAGAACGCCTCGCAGAGCCTGCTCACCCAGATCTGCTCGCGCAGCCTGGCGGTCGGCGAACTGGAGGGCGTGGACGGTTCCCGCCCCTACTGCACCCCTTCCGGGGTGGGCGCCGTGCTGGGGGTGTGGCACGCCGACGGGGCGACCGGCCCGGTCACCCGCGTGGTGAGCCTGAACGAGGCCTGCACCACCCCGTTCCTGGCCCGGTACCAGGGCGTCGAGGTGGAGTGCGCGAAGCCGGACACCGAGTACACCGGCTACGTGACCACCCCGGTGCGCGGCGACGCGCCCGACACCCCGGCCGTGCCGGCCGACGCGGTCACCGCCAGCGCCAGCGGCCTGGACCCGCAGATCAGCGTGGACTACGCCGGCCTGCAGGTCGCGCGCGTGGCGCGGGAGCGCGGCGTGGACACTGGCGAGGTGCAGAAACTGGTGAAGGAGTACACCGCGGGCCGGGGGCTGGGGTTCATGGGTGAGCCGGGCGTGAACGTGCTGGAGCTCAACCTGGCCCTCGACGCTCTCGACAGCAAGGCGTAGGCGTAGGCATGGCGGGGCAGCTGCGGGTGCACCTGGGGGCCGCCCCCGGGGTGGGCAAGACCTACAAGATGCTCGAGGAGGGACATCGGCGCCGCGAGCGCGGCACCGATGTCGTGGTCGGCTACGTCGAGACCCACGGGCGGGCGCAGACCGAGGCGATGATCGCCGACCTCGAGGTGCTCCCGCGGCGCACCGTCAGCTACCGCGACACCACGTTCACCGAGATGGACGTGGACGCGGTGATCGCCCGGGGCGCGGAGGTGGTGCTGGTCGACGAACTGGCCCACACCAACGTGCCGGGTTCGCGCAACGCCAAGCGCTGGCAGGACATCGAGGAACTGCTGGACGCCGGGATGACGGTGCTGACCACGGTGAACGTGCAGCACCTGGAGTCGGTCAACGACGTGGTCCGGCAGATCACCGGGGTGCCGCAACGGGAGACGGTGCCGGACGAGGTGGTCCGCCGGGCCGACGCGATCGAACTGGTCGACATGGCGCCGGAGGCGATCCGGCGGCGGATGGCGCACGGCAACATCTACCGGCCGGAGAAGATCGACGCCGCCCTGGGCAACTACTTCCGGGTCGGCAACCTGACCGCGCTGCGTGAGCTGGCCCTGCTCTGGCTGGCCGACAAGGTCGACACCGAACTGGTCCACTACCGCGAGACCCACGACATCGGTGACACCTGGGACGCCCGGGCCCGGGTGGTGGTGGCGCTGACCGGCGGGCCGGAGGGCGACACGCTGATCCGCCGGGCGGCCCGTCTGGCCAGCCGGTCCCGGGGGGCCAACCTGCTGGCCGTGCACGTGGCCCGCAACGACGGGCTGAGCGGCGGCAGCCATGCCCATCTGGTGGCCCAGCGCACCTTGGTGGAGGACCTCGGCGGCACCTACCACCAGGTGGTGGGCAACGACATCCCCCGGGCCCTGCTCGACTTCGCCCGCGGGGTGAACGCCACCGAACTCGTGCTGGGCGTGTCCCGGCGTGGCTGGCTGCAGTCGCTCTTCTCCACCGGCGTCGGGGTGACCACCGCCAACGGCGCCGGGGCGATCGACGTGCACCTGGTCACCCACGCCGAGGTGCACCGGGGGCGGCAGGCGCCGCGGCCCGAGAGCGCGCTCAGCCGCGGTCGCCGACAGGCCGGGCTGTTCCTGGCCACCGTCGGTATCGCCGGGCTGACCTGGGTGCTGACCCAGCTGCGGGACCAGGTCTCGCTGGACAGCGACGTGCTGCTCTATCTGGCCGCGGTGGTCGTGGTGGCCCTGGTCGGCGGGCTCTGGCCGGCCCTGGTCGCGGTCCTCCTGGGCACCTTCCTGCTCAACTTCTTCTTCGCTGCGCCGCTGTACCGGGTCACCATCGCCTCCGGCGAGAACGTGCTCGCCCTGGCCGTCTTCCTGGTGGTGGCGATCGCGGTGAGCGCCACAGTCGACCGGGCGGCCCGGCGCACCCGGGAGGCGGCCAGCGCCCGGGCCGAGGCCGAGACGCTGTCCACCCTGGCCGGTAACGTGTTGCGGGGAGCGGAACCGCTGCCCGCCCTGCTCGGCCAGCTGCGCGAGACCTTCCAGTTCTCCGGGGCGACGCTGCTGCGCCGCCGGCCCGACTCGGCCCCCAGCCCTGACCTGCAGCACGACCCGGGTGCGTGGCAGGTGGTGGCCTCGGTCGGACGGCCGCTGGCGGCGCCCGGCGAGGGCGACGCCGAGGTACTCATCGACGAGGAGATCTCCCTGGTGCTGTGCGGGCACCCGCTGGCCGCCGCCGACCGCCGGGTGGTGCAGGCCTTCGCGGCCCAGGCCGTGGTGGCGCTGCGCCACCAGGAACTGCGCGAGCAGGCCGCCGCCGCAGGCCCGCTGGCCGAGGTGGACCGGATGCGCACGGCTCTGCTGTCCGCGGTCAGCCACGACCTGCGCACCCCACTGGCCGCGGCGAAGGCCGCGGTCGGCAGCCTGCGCGCCCCGGGCGTGGAGTTCAGCCCGGACGACCGCCAGGAACTGCTGGCCAGTGTCGAGGAGTCGCTGGACCGGCTGACCCGGCTGGTGGACAACCTGCTGGACATGAGCCGGCTGCAGGCCGGGGCGCTGGCGATGACCCCGCAGCCGACCAGCATCGCCGAGACCGTGGCGATGGCGCTGGACGACCTCGGTCCGGAGGGCCGGGCGGTGCAGGTGCACCTGCCGGAGGAGTTCCTGGAGGTGGACGGCGACCCCGTGCTGATCGAGCGGGTGCTGGTCAACCTGCTGCGCAACGCCCTGCGGTACAGCCCGGCCGACCACCCCCCGATGATCGTGGTCAGTGCCCACGCCGGAGCGGTGGAGACCCGGGTGATCGACCGCGGCCCGGGCATCCCGGCCGAGCTGTGGGACGACGTGTTCCTGCCCTTCCAGCGGCTCGGCGACCGGGACAACGGCACCGGGGTCGGGCTCGGCCTGGCCCTGTCCCGCGGGCTGACCGAGGCGATGGGCGGCAGCCTGACCCCGGACACCACCCCCGGCGGCGGACTGACGATGATCATGAGTCTGGTCCAGTCCGAGCAGTCGTCCCAGGAGGTTGAGCCCGCGTGACCCGGATCCTGGTGGTGGACGACGAGCCGCAGATGATCCGGGTCCTGCGGATCAACCTGCTGGCCCGTCAGTACGAGGTGGTGACGGCCGGCACCGGGCAGGCCGCCCTGGACGCCGCCCGGCAGGACCACCCCGACATCGTGGTGCTCGACCTGGGTCTGCCCGACCTGGACGGCGTGGAGGTGATCCGGCGGCTGCGCGGCTGGACCCAGGTGCCGGTGATCGTGCTGTCCGGCCGGGCCGACAGCCACGACAAGGTCGACGCCCTGGACGCCGGGGCGGACGACTACGTGACCAAGCCGTTCAGCGTGGACGAGCTGCTGGCCCGGATCCGGGTGGTGGCCCGCCGGCAGGGTGCGGGCGAGGCCCCGGCGCCCGACGTGCGGATCGGCCGGTTCCGGATCGACCTGGTGAACCACCGGATCGAGCCGGACGAGGTGCACCTGACCCGGACCGAGTGGCAGCTGCTGGCCGCGGTGGTGGCCGAGCCCGGCAAGCTGCTCAGCCAGCGCTACCTGCTGGAGAAGGTCTGGGGCCCGACCTACCGGGCCGAGACCCAGAACGTGCGCCAGTACATGGCCCAGCTGCGCCGCAAGCTGGAGACCGACCCGACCCGGCCCGCGCACCTGCTCACCGAGCCCGGCATGGGCTACCGCTTCCAGCCCTGAACTGCGACTTAGGTCTTCCTGACCATCGGGCGTTCAGCCGACCTGGTTAGCATGCGCCAATGCACGCCAGCGGGATCGAGCAGGACGGCCGGAACGGGTACGACGTAGTGGTGGTGGGCGCGGGCCCGGCCGGCAGCAGCGCGGCCGCGGCGGCCGCCCGGCTGGGGGCGCGCACGCTGATCGTCGACCGCGCCCGCTTCCCCCGCTACAAGACCTGCGGCGGCGGGCTGATCGGGGTCAGCCTGGCCCAGCTCGCCGAGGTGGACGTACCGGTGCGGCAGGAGATCGTGCACGCCTCCTTCACCCACCGCGGTCAGCAGCCGGCCCGGCGCTCGGCCCGGCGGCGGGTGCTCAGCCTGGTCGACCGCAGCGAGTTCGACGCCGCCCTGCTGGAGCACGCAGTCTCGTTGGGCGTTCAGGTGCGTTCCGGGGTCACCGTCACGGCCGTCACCGAGGACGCGTACGGCGCGCTGCTGTCCAGCTCGGACGGCCCGATCCGGGCGCGCTACGTGGTCGGCGCCGACGGCAGTGCCAGCCGCATCGCCCGACACGTCGGCGTGTCGCTGGGGCAGGTCGACCTCGGGCTGGAGTACGAGCTGAAGGCGGCCGAGCACCACCGGCAGGCCTGGGCCGGGCGGGTGCACATGGACTGGGGCCCGATCCCCGGTTCCTACGGCTGGGTGTTCCCCAAGGGCGACACGATCACCGTCGGGGTCATCGCCCGGCGCGGCACGGCCGACGAAGCACGTTCCTATCTGAAGACTTTCGTGGAGCAGCAGGGCCTGGCCGACGCCGAGGTGGTGCACGACTCCGGCCACCTGACCCGCTGCCGCACCACCGACTCCCCGCTCGGCCAGGGCCGGGTGCTGGTCGCCGGCGACGCCGCCGGCCTGCTGGAACCGTGGACCCGGGAGGGCATCTCCTACGCCCTGCGCTCGGGCCGGATCGCCGGGGAGTGCGCGGCCAAGGCCGCCGGGCCCAACGGAATGCCGCCCAGCATGGGCGATCTCAGCCGGGTGGTGCGCGACTACACGATGCGCATCACCCAGGAACTGGGGCCCGAGATGGCTGCGGGACGGGCGTTTCTGCAGGCTTTCGAGCGTCATCCCGCGGCCATGCACGCCCTGCTCACCCGCACCCCGCTGGGCTGGCGCGAGTTCCAGCGCCTGGGCCGCGGGCAGACCGACGTGGCGCGGGTGCTGCGTTTCGCCCCGGCCCGCTGGCTGCTGCGCGGCCTGAGCGGCCAGCCGGTGGCGAACCCGGCCTCGAACCCCGCCTGAAGCCGATTCGAGGCAGCTGACCGGCTTGAATCATGCTGAAACGCACCTGAAACCGTTCTGAACGCCGCTGAACCGCTCTGGCCGGGCCTGAAACAGGCCAGTTCTCGTCAGTGCGCTCAAGAGGACACTACTGCTGTCCCCTTGTGCGGCCTGCCAACGATGTCGCGTAACCCACTGCCGCTGGCAGCATCTCCGACCGGCAGCCCATCCGCCGGGCGCCCACGAGCCGGCGGGACCGCGGTGACGGACAGCCGCCAAGAGCCCCACCGCGGCCCCGCCCACCAACCGGCGGCACTCGTCATAGGCACGACACGCCTGCTCATCAAGGCTTTGCCGGACTACTCACCAGGAACCCGGTAGGAATTCCCTGGACAGGTGGTCAGACGGAGCGCGCCTCGGCGGCGCCACCTCGAGCAAAAGGGCCGAATTCGGGCTTACCCTTTTGTACAGGGTTGCATATTGTGATGACAGCAGCGTGCGCACGCCGCTCGGGCGGGCACGGTGCGACTGGACCTTTGATGGGAGGCCAGCCATGCCACAGCCGTTGCGCGACCTCGACCCCGACGCCTCCCGGCTCGCCCGGTTCGGTGCCTGCCTGCGCACCTACCGCACCCAGGCGGGCCTGGCCCAGTCCCAGCTCGGCCGGCTGGTGCACGTCAGCGGCACACTGATCGCCAAGATGGAGCGGGCCGAGCGCCGCCCGCAGCCCGACGTCGCCCGCCGTCTCGACGAGGTGCTCGGCGCCGAGGGCGAACTCGTCCGGCTGGCCTCCGCCGCCCTGGAGTTCGACCTGGCCGAACGCCGCATCGAAACCCGGCCGCGCAGGCTGGATTACGGGCTGGGCCTGGTCACCGCCGACGGCCCGGGGATCAGCGCACTGCACCGGCTGGCCGATCTGTACGACCTGCCCGACGACGGCCCGGTGCGCAGCATCGACGAACTGCGCCGGGCCACCGACGAACTCGTCGGCGAGCGGCTGAATTCTCAGTACCGGCAACTGCTGTCGACTCTGCCCGGCCTGATCCCGGAGCTCACCCGGGCCCTGATGGCCCAGCACACCGAGGCGAACCGGCAGGAACTGGCCCAGATGCTGGTGCAGGCCTGGCGGGCCGCCGACGCGGTGGCCGCCAAGCTCGGCCTGCACGACCTGTCCGGCCGGCTCATCCACATCATGGGCTGGGCCGCCGCGCAGACCGGCGAGCCGTTCAGCGTGGCCGCCACCTCCTACGTGCGGGCCGAGTCGTTCTTCCTGGGCCGCGAGCCGCGGGCCGGGCGGGTGATGCTGGAGCGGGCGGCCGACGCGGTGAAGGACCGGCCGCACGGGCGCCCGGCCGAGATGCTGGCGCAGTACGGCGCGCTGCACATGCGGGCCGCCATCGCCGCCGCCCGGGCCGGGCTCACCCAGCAGGCCTGGGACCACCTGGACGAGGCGAAGACCACGGCGGCCCAGGTGCACGAGGGCATCTGGGCCGGTACCGCGTTCGGCCCCGAGTCGGTGCGGATCCACGAGGTCTCCACCGCGGTGGAGCTCGACGCCCCGCAGATCGCCCTGGCCACCGCCCACAACTGGGCTCCCCCGGCCACCCTGCCGGCCGAGCGCCGGTCGCACTTCTACGTCGACCTGGCCCGGGCCCAGTTCGCGATCGGCCACCACGACGACGTGCTGGAGACGCTCCGCTCGGCCCAGCGGATCGCCCCGCAGAACGTCCGCGTCGACCCGGACGTGCACAGCACCCTCACCGCCCTGGCCGGGACCAGTTCGGTGAGGGCGGCGGCGGTGGAGGGCTTCACACGTGAGGTGCTCGCTCCGGCGGGGATGCGAGCCCCGGCTGCCGGGGTCCCAGCAGGGCCGGCAGCTCCCGTAGCGAGCCGACCACCCAGTCGGCCGTCCGCCTGACCTCGGCGTCGTCGGCCCACAGGTGGCCCCAGGGGCCGCGCCGCACCAGGGCGGCGTGGAAGCCCTGGGCCCGGGCCGGGATGACGTCGAAGTCCCGGTGGTCGCCCACGTAGAGGATCTCGTCGCGCTCACCGGGCGCCCACCCGGCCATCCAGTCGAAGTAGGCCGGGGAGGGCTTGATCAGGCCGAGGTCGCCGGAGACCATCACCCCGTCCGCCGGCAGGTCGAGCTCGCGCAGCAGGTCACCGCACCGGGCCGACTGGTTGCCCGAGACCCCGACCCAGTAGCCGGCTGCCCGCAGGGCCGCCAGGGCCGGGCGCACGTCCGGGTAGAGGTCGCTCTCGCTGATCTGCTCGCCGCACCCGGCGTCCTCCCGGCGCTGCCGTTCCGCCGGGATGTCGAAGCCCGGGCGGAAGTACTGGAAGGTCTCGCCGTTGTCGCGCCCGCCCACCACCACGGCGCCCATCACGGCGGAGAAGGTGTGCCGGGGCACCCCGATCCAGTCCGCCCACCGGCCCCACTCCGACGTGTCGTCCAGAAGCGTCTCGCCAACGTCGAACACGACCGAACGGATCATGTTTCTCGCGCCTCCCTGCGGCTTCACCCTCGTAGCACCATCTGGTGCTGATTCTCCGATCAGGTGAGACAGCATCGCCCGTCGACAAAGGTGCAATGAGGACATTCGTCCTGTCCTCATCGAACGGATGACTCCCGTCCTCATCCGTATGACCCTGGTGGTGTGGCCAAGCAAACGGGGGTTGGCCACCCTAGATCGGCGAGGCCAGCGGTTGGGGACCATCACCCACCGTTGGTCTCGCCCTCCCAGGCGTTTGGGGAGCCGGGCTCCCCATGAGGGGATGAGTGCGGCCATGGGTGCCGAGATGGAGATGCGGGCCGATCTGCTGAACCGGGAGTTGCGCGAACGGGGGCTCGTGCTGCTCGATGTCAGCGAGGACATGATCGAACCGGACGTCCTGGTGGTCTACCTGCACTCGCAGGCCGGCCAGTGGCAGGACGGTACGGCCAGCCGGATGATCCGGGCCCTGCCCGACATCGTCTCGGTCACGCCCAGCGAGCAGTCGCCGGCCATCCTGCGGGTCAGGATCTCTCCGCGGCGCCGGTCGCGGGGTGGGCTGCACCGCTCCGACCGCTGGGTCGACTGGGTCGAGCACTCGACCCCGCGCCGGGGTCCGCGCCGCCACTGACACCGGCCCGGCCGACCAGCAGCAGCATCAGCACCGAGGCCACGAAGAAGCCGCTCATCAGCGCGGCCATCGGCAGCAGGGTGCCGTAGCCGAGCAGCCCGGTCAGCGGGGTCACCGCGGCCCCGCACAGGAAGGCCAGCCCACCGGCCAGGGCGGCCGCCGTGCCCCGCGAGCGCCGTCCCGCCTCCTGCGCCAGCGCGGTGGCCGAGGGGATGGTCAGCCCCATGCCACCGACCAGCACGGTCAGCAGCACCCAGGTCATCGCGAGCGGCGGCGGCTCCCCGTTCACCCGCTCGAACAGGGCCCCGCCGAGCACGCCCACCGCGGCCACCGTGGACACGCCCATCCCGGCCGCCCGCAGCCGCTCCGGGCCGACCCGGCCGACCAACTGGCGGAATCCGATCGTGGCCGCGGCCATCGCCCCGGCGTTGACCGCGAAAATCGTGGCGTAGGTGCTCTCGGAGATGCCGTAGACCTCCTGCAGCACGAACGACGAGCCACCGATGTAGGTGAAGAACCCGCAGACCACCACGCTCTGCAGGACCACGTGCCGCATGAACGACCAGTCGCTGCCGAGGTCGGCCATCCGGTGCAGGGTCGCACCGAGACCGCCACCGTGTCGCTCGGTCTCGGGCAGGGTCTCCGGAATGCCGAACAGCACGGCCAGCACCATCAGCCCGCCGAAGCCGGTGAGCACGAAGAAGATGGTGCGCCAGTCCCCCACCGCCAGCACCGCGCCCCCGGCCGCCGGAGCGATCACCGGGCCAAGGAAGACGATGGCGGCCAGGGTGCCGTAGCGGCGGGCTGCCTCGGCCGGCGGATAGGCGTCGCCGACCACAGCCCGGCCGATCGCGATGCCCGCCCCCGCCGCCAGCCCCTGAACCAGTCGCACGGCCACCAGGACCGGCCCGGAGGGCGCGAGGGCGCACAGCAGCGAGGTGAGCGTGAAGACGACTGCGCCACCCAGCAGCAGGCCGCGTCGGCCCCGCCCGTCGCTCACCGGGCCGAGCAGGATCTGACCGGCGGCCATGCCCACGATGAACGCCGTCAGGGTGAGCTGGGCGACCGCCGCCGAGGTGCCCAGCGAGACCTGCACGGCGGGCAGGGCCGCGACGTAGGAGTCGGTCGCGATCGGGCCGACCCCGGTGACCACCACCAGGGCCGCAGTGACGGGCGCGGCGGCGGTACGCAAAGACGGCACCGTCCCGAAGCTACCTCACGGTCAGGCACACCCCACGCTGTGCGAGGGACGCCCGGCCAGGATGCATCAGGGGTTCACCGGTGGAACATCGCTGCCGCCGATGTCCACCCCGGATTCTTGACCCATGCCGCATCCCCCCGCCGTCGGGCTGTTCCGGGTTCCGCCGGGATCCCCTGACCCACGACGGCGCCGGGCCCGGATCGAGATCGCCCTGTGTGCCGGCGCCGAGGGGTACGCACTGCTGGACACCTTCGACCTGGACGACAGTCTGCGCGGCGAGGAGGAGACCCTCGAGACCGTGCGCTCACTGGGCCGGCGGCACGGTCTGCACGCGCTGATCGTGGCCGGGCCGGTGTCCCGGGAGCGGATCGACGAGCTGGCCGACGAGATGCAGGTGATCACGGTACGGGTGCCCAGCACCCGCCTGTGAGGAATCTAGCGGTTGAACTAACCGCATCAGCGGAGCTACAGCCCTGATCAATCCGCTTCTGCGGCTATGCTCGCCTCGTGCCCCTCTTCCGGATCCGCCAGGCCGCCGAGCTGCTCGGCGTCAGCGACGACACCATCCGTCGCTGGGCCGACTCCGGCCGCCTGCCCACCACGGTGGACGAGTCCGGCCGGCGGGCGGTCGAGGGCGCCGAGCTGGCCCGTTTCGCCGAGCAACTGGCCCACGAGGCCCCCACTGCCGACCCGGAGGAGCGCAGCCGGTCCTCGGCCCGCAATCGCTTCGGCGGGCTGGTCACCCGGGTGGTCCGCGACACGGTGATGGCCCAGGTCGAGATCCAGGCCGGCCCCTACCGGGTGGTCTCACTGATGAGCCGCGAGGCCGCCGACGAACTCGGCCTCGAGCCGGGGGTACTGGCGGTGGCCTCGATCAAGTCCACGAACGTGGTGGTCGAGGTGCCGGACGCGCAGTGACCGCGCGCCCGTTCAGAACATTCACGGAAGAAGACCATGCGCAGATTCCCCTCGCTCGCCGTCGCTGCCGCTGCCCTGCTGGCCCTGGCCGCCTGCGGAAGCACGGACGATTCACCCGGCAGTGCGAACAGCTCCAATTCCGGCCCCTCGGGTGAGATCACGGTGTTCGCGGCCGCGTCGCTGACCGAGTCGTTCACGAGTCTGGGCAAGGCGTTCGAGGCCGAGAACCCCGGCAGCAAGGTCACGTTCAGCTTCGGCCCCAGCTCGGGGCTGGCCGAGCAGATCACCGCCGGCGCGCCCGCCGACGTGTTCGCCTCGGCCTCGGTCAAGAACATGGACCAGGTGGTGGCCGGAGGCGGCGCCACCGACCCGGTCACCTTCGCCGGCAACACCCTGCAGATCGCCGTCCCGGCCGACAACCCGGCCGGGATCGACGCGCTCGACGACCTGGCCGGCAAGGGCGTGAAGGTGGTGCTGTGCGCCGAGGAGGTGCCCTGCGGGGTGGCCGCCCGTGAGGTGTTCAGCAACGCAGGACTCACCGTCACCCCGGTCAGCAACGAGGTCGACGTGAAGTCCACCCTGTCCAAGGTCACCCTGGGCGAGGCCGACGCCGGCCTGGTCTACGTCACCGACGTGCGGGCCGCGGGCGCGAAGGTGCAGGGCATCGAGATCCCGGCCGACGTCAACGCCACCACCGACTACCCGATCGCACCGCTGACCGACAGCAAGAACGCCGAGCTGGCCGATGCTTTCGTCGACTTCGTGCGGTCCGACGCCGGGGTGGCCGAGCTCGAGGCCGCCGGCTTCACCAGGCCCTGACCTTGACCGTCACCTCGCGGGTCCGGGAGAGCGGGCGCTCCCCGGACACCCGCACCCCGTGGCCGATCGCACTGCCGGCGGCGGTCGCGGTGTTGTTCCTGCTGCTTCCCCTGCTCGGACTGCTGCTGCGAACCCCCTGGGCAGATCTGCCGCACCTGCTGTCCAGGCCGGAAACCCTTCAGGCACTGCGTCTCTCCCTGACCACCGCCACCGCCGCGACCGGGCTCTCCCTGTTCTTCGGGGTGCCGCTGGCCTGGGTGCTGGCCCGCAGCCCGCGCCGGGGCATCAACGCGTTGCGGGCGATCGTGACGCTGCCGCTGGTCCTGCCTCCGGTGGTGGGCGGGGTCGCCCTGCTGGTGGCCTTCGGCCGCCGCGGCTTCTTCGGCCAGTACCTCTACGACTGGACCGGCTTCTCCCTGCCCTTCACCGTCTGGGCCGTGATCATTGCCGAGACCTTCGTGGCCATGCCATTTCTCGTGGTCACGGTGGAGGGTGCGCTGCGCGGCGCCGACCGCGGCCTGGAGGAGGCCGCCGCCACCCTCGGCTCCCGGCCCTTCGCCACCTTCCGCCGGGTCACCCTGCCGCTGATCTGGCCCAGCCTGGTCGCCGGGAGCGTGCTGACCTGGGCCCGGGCGCTGGGCGAGTTCGGCGCCACGATCACCTTCGCGGGCAACTTCCCCGGCCTGACCCAGACCATGCCGGTCCACGTCTACGAGACCATGCAGAGCGAACCGGACGCCGCGGTCGCCCTGAGCCTGATCCTGCTGGGGGTCTCGGTCGCGGTGCTGGCCCTGCTCAGAGACCGCTGGATCGGCAGCGGGAGCCGACTGTGACCGACCAAGGCCCACAAACGTCCATTGTCGGACTCGACGCCGATGTGACCGTACGCCGCGGCACCCTCGACCTGCACGCGCAGTTCCGCGTCGCCCCCGGCGAGGTACTCGCCGTACTCGGCCCCAACGGCGCGGGAAAGACCACTCTCCTGCGCACTCTGGCCGGGCTGCTCGCTCTGCGCGAGGGCAGGGTCAGCGTGGCCGGAACTACCTGGGACGAGCCGTCCTCCGGTGTCTTCGTGCCCGCCACCGACCGGCGAGTGGGGTTGGTGTTCCAGGACTACCGGCTCTTTCCGCATCTCAGCGTTCTCGACAACGTGGCATTCGCCGAGCGCGCGCGGGGAGTCCGCCGAGGTGCAGCCCGCGCTGCTGCCCGGGAAGTGCTGCGCCAGATCGACCTTGAGGCCCTGGCGGACCACCGGCCGGGGCAGCTCTCCGGCGGTCAGGCCCAGCGGGTGGCGCTGGCCCGGGCCCTGGCCTCCGGACCGGCGATGATGCTGCTGGACGAGCCGCTGGCGGCCCTGGACGCCCGCACCCGGCTGGAGATCCGTGCCGAGCTGCGCCGACGGCTCAGCGCGTTCGCGGGCCCGAGCATCGTCGTCACCCACGACCCACTGGAGGCGCTGGTCCTGGCCGATCGCATCCTGGTTCTCGAGGAGGGCCGGATCGTGCAGACCGGGACGCCCTCGGAGGTCGCCCGCCGGCCGGTCACCGAGTACGTGGCTCGGCTGATGGGGCTGAATCTCTACTCCGGCCGGCTGGCCGATCCCGAGCTGGGGCGTATCGATCTGGACGGCGGAGGGGAACTGGTGGCGGCCGCTGTGCCGGCGGGACTGCAGAAGGGCGACCGGTTGCTGGCGGCCCTGGCCCCCACCGCGATCTCCCTGCATCTGGGCGAACTTCCGGAAGGCTCACCGCGCAATGTCTGGGAGGGCACCGTCAGCGGCGTCGAACTGCTCACCGACCGGGTGCGCGTGGCGGTCGAGGGGTCGCCGGCCGCCCTGGTCGACGTCACCGCCGCTGCGGTCGCCGATCTGCGGCTGGCCCCCGGTCTGCGCGTGCGACTGTCGGCCAAGGCCGGTGAGGTCACCGCCTATCCGGCCCCCTGAGCCCCCACCTGCGGACATGACCGGGTGCAATCGGGCGGGTACGGATCCCTTCAGTCACGTAAGCGGGCTCGGTTAACAGTCCTGAGCAACCCCTCAGTAGAGTCCGACCCCCCGCCGACCTGCGGATTGGGCGGATCGGGCGGTCAGCGTCGAACATGGAGGACGCCGGTCGGTACTTGAAGATCGTACGGACCAGACCGGACGACGAGAGCCTGACGGGCGGGATGAGGGGCGGGATGCAGGAGGGACCGGGCCACGACCATCCGCCGGGCGAGAACCCGGACGATCGTCCGCTGCCTCCTGGCCAGTCCGGCCGCACCGACCGGCCGGTGCGCCACTACGGGCCGGTGCCCCGGGTGCGCGACCGCGACACCTGGCAGATGAGCTTCGGCGGGGCCACCAAGAGCGACGAGTCGTTCGTGGTCAGCCTGGCCGAGCTGGAGAAGCTGCCGCGGGCCGAACTCACCGCGGACATGCACTGCGCGGGCAAGTTCACCACGCTCGACAACGTGTGGGAGGGCGTCTACGCCCGCGACGTGGTCGAGGCCTATCCCCCGCTGCCGGGCATCACCAACGTGATCGTCTACGGCCAGTACGGCTACAGCGCGAACGTACGGCTGGACGATCTGCTGGCCGACAACGCCCTGCTGGCCACCCATCAGGACGGCGCGCCGCTGTCCCCCGAGCACGGTTTCCCGGTCCGGCTGGTGATCCCGCACCTGTACTCGTGGAAGGGCCCCAAGTGGTTCCGCGGCTGGGAGTACCTGCTGCAGCCGCGCCGCGGGTTCTGGGAGGAGCGGGGCTACCACCTGCGCGGCCAGGTGTGGGCCGAGGAGCGCTGGTCGTACCAGGAGACCCATCCCAACCGTCTGCCGTCCCAGGCGCCGCCTCCGGGCCGCCGGGGCGGCCCGGACGACCGGCCGTCAGGGCAGGAATACGCGGGCTGAGCCGGCTCCGGGCGTGTACCGGCGTACGGCCCGCACCGCTAGGGCCAGGCCGATCACCAGGGGTACGAGCAGATCGGCCTCGGTGACGCCGCGGGTGGGGGCCAGCAGCACCAGGACCGTGCCTTCGCGGGGTTGGCTGACCCTCAGCCAGATCACGCTGCAGAGGACCAGCCCGAGCCCGGCCGACACCGAGGGGGCGCGGCTGCGGGTGAAGGCCACGGCCAGACCGGCCAGGATCAGGAGCACGCAGGCGAGAAGCATCCGGGGCTCCTGGCCCAGCACCTCCACGGCGTGCCGGAGCTTGGCCCAGGCCTGGCCCGGGCTACGGGGCAGGGCCTCGAGGATGCGGCCGGCGAAGACGTCCACAGGCACCGTCCCCCTCTCCCGTGCCCCGGGCAGTGTTCATCGACCAGGGAACCAGGGAACTGGACCATGGGCAGCCGGACCCGGGATCGGCTGACGCCCCGGTCGGCGCGGGACCGGGGCATCAGCCGACATCTGGGGTAGGTCGTCCGGTGGTGGCCCGCGCGGTGTCGGCATGCGGACGCGGGCCACTCCGGTCGGGTCAGCCGGCCAGGTAGTGCTCCACCCGGGCGGCCAGTTCCTCGGAACCGGCGACCCGGACCGGCTTGCTGGCCGTCATCACCCGGATGCGCCGGGCGATGGCCCGGGTGCGGGCCGAGCGCACGCCCGACATCGCATCCAGGGCCTGTGACCAGGTGGCCACCGCGTCGTCGTGACGGCCCAGCCGGGCCTGCACGTCGCCGAGGTCGCCGAGGGTGATCGCGTGCGCCCGGGGGAACCGGGATCTCTGCCGGCTCTGCACCGACCGTTCGAAGGCCTCCTGGGCACCCCTCAGGTCTCCGAGGTCGCGCAGCACGCACCCGGACTGATGGGCCAGCGAGGCCTGACTGACGAAGAACACCCGGTCCGGCTCGACGTCCGAGGCCGAGGCCGAGGCCAGTTCCGCCTCGGCCTGCCGGAGCGCCACCATGGCGGCCGGCCGGTCTCCGGCCACCGCCAGGGCCCGGGCCTGCCCCATCGACAGCAGCGCCCGCTCGCGCGGGACGGCCCGCTGGTAGCGGGCACCGCTGACCGCGGCTGCGGCCAGGTCGAGGGAACGGTCGGGCTGCCCCAGGTCGAGCACCTGCCGGGACATCGCCCGCAGGGCGAATCCGGTCAGCGGGGCGTCGCCGGCCTCCGCTGCCAGTTTCACCGCGATCGATCCGGCCCACTGCGCGGTGGCGTGCTCGGCGTCGTCGTACGACATCCACCCGGCCAGGCAGGCCAGTTCCGCGGCCGCGGCGAACATCTGACGCCGTACCTCGTCGTCGGCGAACCGCCCGTGCAGGAAGGCGGACACGTCGGAGGTGAGGTACTGCAGCACGGCGGTGCGGGCGTGCCCACCACCGCGGCGGTGGTCGACCCGGCTGAAGAACGAGACCGTCTCCTGCACCGCCTCGACATCGCTGCGGCCCACCGTGACGTGACCGACCTGGGGTTCGGGAGCGTGCGCCCGGGCCGTGACCCAGGTGCTCTCCAGCCCCTCAGGAGGAGCGCAGGCCAGCGACGGGGAGACCGTGGGGGCCCCGCCCTCGGGCACCTCCGGCACCCGCAGCTGGACCAGCGGATCGGTGCTCCAGTCGGGCGCCCCGTTCGCCTGTGGGCCCGAGGGCCCACCGGGACTGCTCACCGGCTGCAGCTCCGGACCGGACGGCCCGGACACCCCCAGCTGGTCCGGCCGACGCCGGGGACGCAGCCGACCGGGGGCAAGAGTGCGGTCACGCACCGAGGTGCGTGGCCCGCGGCCTGCGGGCTCGGCCGAGACCGCGGCCGCCCGGGTGGCCCGGACCGAACGTCCGGCCCCGGCCGCCGGCCTGACCACCGGGGAGATTCCCGGTGCCGAGGCCGCCGCTGCCGCCGAGGACGAGGAGGGTGACTTCTCTGCCGAACCACGCCGCCGCCCGGCCGCCGCCCGGGCCGCCGTACCGGCCTGGATCAGCAGCCGGAATCGCTCGGCACTGGCCCGGTCGGCCCGGGCCAGGGCGGTGTCGAGCACCGCCTGCAGCTCGGGCATCGGCTCGATGTCGGCCCCTCGGGCCTCCCACTTGCTCACTGTGCGGGTGCCGACACCTAGGTATTCGGCAAATCCCACCACTGTCATTCTCAGGGCCCGGCGCAAAGCCCACGCCTCGTGCCCTGTCCAGCGTTCCACCGTCATCACGATGACCCCCGTCAATCGCGCAAATATGGTCCGCCGACACCTACTGCGCGTGCAGTAATTGTCAGCATAGGCACGAATTAGCCGCTTTCTCCAGCCGCTGGGAGAATTGGTTTGCAGGTGCACCGTGGGTGCAGTGCCACTGCGCACCTCCACCCACACCCGACGCACACCGACACTGCACCGTGCAATAACTCGGTCCCGGCCCACCATTCACGACGTAAATGCGCAAGCCGTCCCGGTCGATCGACCAGCATTCCATACGGGCGGTATTCGACTGCCCGAAATACCGATCCGGGGCTGGCCCGAACGGATTGCCGCAACGCACGTGAAGGGCCTTTCGCCGCGGATAGCATGAAGCCGCCGTTCAGCGCTGAACAGATGTCCGGACATTGCCCTGGGGGAACGCGCGTGACCATCGTTCAGTACCTGCACGTCCTGCGCCGGCAGTGGCTGGTCGTGCTGCTGCTCACGGCTCTCGGCGTGGGGGCGGCCTACCTCTACACCGACCGGCAGGTGCCCACCTACTCGGCCACCGCCGAACTGTTCGTCGGCAACGGCAGCGAGTCCCGCACCGGCGACGTCACCCGGATGAGCCAGGGCAGCTCGTTCATCCAGCAGCGGATCAAGTCGTACGCCGACGTGGTCACCAGCCCGGCCGTGCTCACCAAGGTCTCCCAGGGCTACGGCGTACCGGTCAGCGCGGGCCAGATCAGCGTGACCGCCCCGGCCGACACGGTGCTGCTCGACATCACCGTCACCGACACCGACCCGGCCCGGGCGGCGGTCATCGCCAACGGCATCGCCGAGCAGTTCCCCGGCTACGTGGCCCAGCTGGAAAGGCTTCCGCAGCAGGCGGCTTCACCGGTGCGGCTGTCGGTGATCGAGCGGGCCACCGAGCCCTCCGCCCCGGTCTCGCCGCGGGTCCCGCTGAACCTGGCACTCGGCCTGCTGGTCGGCCTCGGCCTGGGCATCGGGGCCGCCGTGCTGCGTGATGCGATGAACACCTCGGTGACCGCCGTCTCGGACATCGAGAAGCTCACCGGGGCAGTGCCTCTGGGCGTGGTGCCGTTCGACCCGGAGACCAGCCGGCAGCCCCTGGTCGACGGGGACGAGCACGGCGCCCGGGCCGAGGCCTTCCGCACCCTGCGCACCAACCTGCAGTTCGCCGACGTCGACTCCCCGCCCCGGGTCATCGTGATCACGTCTCCGCTGCCGGACGAGGGAAAGAGCACCTCCGCCTGCAATCTCGCGCTCACCCTGGCGCTCGGCGGAGCCCGTGTGGTGCTGGTCGACGGCGACCTGCGCAAGCCCAGCGTGGGCCGCTACCTGGGGGTGAGCAGCGGCGCGGGCCTGACCACGGTGCTCGCCGGCCGGCACGAACTGCGCGAGGTGGTCACCGTCTACGGCCGCGACATGCTGGCCGTGCTGCCCTCCGGCCCCACCCCACCGAATCCCTCCGAGCTGCTCGGATCCCAGCAGATGGCCGACCTTCTGGCCACCCTGGCCGAGCACTACGACGTGGTCGTCGTCGACGCTCCCCCGCTGCTGCCGGTCACCGACGCCGCCGTGCTCTCCGCCGCCGCCGACGGCGCGGTGCTGGTCATCCGGCACGGTCGCACCCGCAAGGAAGACACCACGCGCGCCCTGCAGGCCCTGGACGCGGTGAACGCGAAGCTGCTGGGCTCGGTGCTGAACTTCGCCCCGAAGCGCAAGCGCGGCAATGGGTACGACGGATACGGCTATGGCTATGGGTACGGCGAGGCCCCCAAGTCGACCGCCGGCACGCCGGGTGCGCCTCAGGTGCGGCCGGCCAGCGTGACCCTGCCGGAGAACAGCCCGGCGCCGACCGCCTGAGCCAGACCCGAGCCGTACTTCAGCAGCCGCTCAGCCGCCCCAGCCCCCCAGCCCGGTCCGGTCACGGTTCCGTCCCCCATGATCCGAGGGGGGCCGCGCCCGGTCCGGCGGGATCGCGGACCTGAGCGGCCTGCCTGATTTGCCGCCGAGGTTCAGGCCGAAGACCGCACTTGCCCTCGCGGAGGGTCAGGAGTGGTGCACGGACCGTGCCATCCGCCGACATCGTGGGGCGTCAGCTACTCCCGCACCCTGAAGACATGGCGGGCGTGACTCTTGATCTGCGCGATGCCGGGGGTGCCCCGGTGACGCTGGAGCTGCGCATCTACCGCGCCTATGTGGAGTGCTGGATGGGCGGGGAGTGCCATGCCGTGTTCGACCGCGACGCCCTGCGCCGCTGGCTCGCCCGCCCTAGTGCGGCCCTGAGTTATGACGGGGTGAGCTGGGTACGCACCTACCGGGGGTCGGTGGCCGTGGTGGTGGACGGGGTGGTGCCGCGCTGGCCTCTGGCCGATCACGTGCTGGACGGTCTGCGCTCGCGGATCTGAGGGGCAAAAGGTGAAGGGCGCGAGCCTCCGGTGGGGAGGTCCGCGCCCTTCGGCAAGCTGTGGTCAGCCCTTGGGGCCGGTGACCTTGAGGTCGGTCAGCGTCACGCCGTAACGGCCGTCGCTTCGCAGTGCCGGACCAGTGACCCAGATCAACCAGTACTGGTGGGCCCCCTCCGACGAGGCGTCGAACGTGACCTTGCCGGTCTTCTCTCCCTGGGGAACAACCTTCTTCGAGAAGGCGCCGAGGTCGCTGGAGGTGTACTCGTCACCGGCCCGCAGCCCCACCGTCACCGGCGCACCGCCGACGTCGAAGCTCACCGAGGAGACCTTCTTGGCACTGCCCAGGTCGAGCATCAGTCCCACGCCGTCTTTCAGACCGGCGAAGTCCTGGGCGTTGTAACCCTCGGACTTGAAGACACCGCCGCCCTTGACCTCGATGCCGCTGTCCCTCTCGGCGAAGGACGAGGCCTCGAAGTTGAGCGCCACCGTCGGCGCAGCCTGCGTAGCGCTCGCCGAGGGCGTGGGCGCCACAGACGCGCCGGCGTTCTTGGCAGCATCGTCCGGCCCGCGGTTGCTGTACAGCACCCCGCCCACCAGACCCCCGATGACCAGCACAACCGCAGCCAGCAGAGCCCACCGGGTGGACTTGGACGGGCCGGGGTTGGTCGGCGGAGCCTGGTGCTGGGGCGGCGCGGTGGGCATGCCGACCGAGCCCATGGCGCTGACCGGCATCGCACCGGTGGGCACGTTGGGCTGGTAGGCGTAGCCCGGCTGCGGCACGTACCCCTGCGGCGCATAGCCCTGAGGCACGTACCCCTGGGGCGCGTAACCCGGCTGCGGCACATACCCCTGCGGCGCATAACCCTGGGGGTAGCCCTGGGCCGGGTAACCCATCGGCACACCCGCAGTGCCGGGCGCGGGCATCGACATCGGGCCGGTGGGCGGCTGCTGCGGGGTGGGCGCGGTCTGGGGCGTGCTGGCCGGGTCGGCCAGCGGGATGCCGGCCGTGTGCGCCCCGTGCTTGCGCCCCTTGCGCTTGCGGCTCTTGGCCGCCGGACGAGCGGGCGGCGGCGGAGCGGCGTGGTCGACCTGGGTCTGCGAGGTGCCCGGGGCACCCGGCTGGGTGATCGCACCGCTGGTGGGCTGGGCCAGACCGGGGGCCTGCATCGCCCCCGTCATCATCGAGGGCGGCAGGGGCGGGGCCATCACGATGGCGCGCGTCATCGCCTCGGCGGCGCGCCGCCGGGCCAGCACCTCACGCGGCACGAAGGCACCCGTGTCGGGGGTACGCACCGAGCGCGGGCCGCCCTGCGGTGACGGCGTGCCGAAGGCCGGCGGACCGCCCAGCGGATTACCGGTGGGCGGCGACACCGGCGAACTGGCCGGGTCGGGCACGTAGGCGTGCGGCTCGGTGGAGTCGGCGCCCGGGGTGGGCAGCGATCCGGAGGCCGGGCCCTGCGCGGGCTCGCCGGAGGACGACGATGAGACGGATGCCATATTCAGCGGAGCTCCCGTGGCCGCGAGCGCGGCGCCGACCGAGGCGGCGCTGAGCTGGAGGCCGGTGTCGGTGAGGTCTCCCGTCACATCCGGCAGGCCTGCGGTGGACAGCAGTTCGGCGGCGCCGGGCTGGGCCGCCCGCACCGTCGCGTCGGGGTCGGGGCTGAGCGAACCCGCCGCTGCTCCCGCCGCCTGCATCGCCTTCGAGGTCTCGTCCTCGCCGATCAGTCGCACTGGTCCCGAACCATCCGATGAGCTGGAAAACGACGCGTCAGTAGAGGTGGAGCCGATCAGATCGGTGCCCGCGGAGGTTCCGAGCAGCCCGGGATCGTGAGCCGTCCCGGCCATCGTCGAGGCGTACTCCAGTGTCCCGGTGTGTGACTCAGCCGCGTTCACTCCCTCGATGAGCGGGTTGCCCGATTCCTGCGACCTGCGCGCCGGCTCCGACAAGGCAACGCTCCTTCCCTCTACCGGGTACTACGGTACGCGACAGCAGCGATCCACCCGAACCGGATCGCCCCGGCCGCGTGGCTTTTGTCCGATCAATTCCCTGCGGAACGCGCTGCGTCCCACCTGAGCCTTCGGCTCTGACGCAGGAGACCCCTGGGTCGGTTGCGTCGGGAGGGACATCTTCGGGGTCAGTCTTCCAGTCCCCCGCCCCGGGGACGACCAGGCTATGCCCGTCATACCAACGGGTGGCAACCGGCAGCAGAAAAGTGAGGACGCCGGTGGTCAGGGTTCACCGGCGTCCTCACGTAGAGGCCCCCTAGATCGGATCGGTCAGGACGACGTCACCGACGTCAGTAGATGCTCACCCCGTAGGCGCTCAGCGCCTCCGGCACCGGCTGGAAGTAGGTGACCCCGCCGGAGGAGCAGTTGCCGCTGCCGCCGGAGGTCAGCCCGTAGGCCACGGTGCCGGCGTACAGCGAGCCGCCGCTGTCGCCGGGCTCGGCGCACACCGTGGTGCGGATCGTGCCGGTGACACTCCCCTCGGCGTAGTTGACCGTCGCGTTGAGCTGGGTCACCCGGCCGCTGCGCAGACCGGTGGTGCTGCCGCTGCGGTAGACGGTCTGCCCGACGGTCGGCGTCCCGGCGCTGGCGATGTCCTGCGAGGAACCGTTGTAGAGGTTGACCGTGCCCTCGCGGGTGATCGTGCCGGTGTACTGGACCAGGCCGTAGTCGTTCCCCGGGAACGAGGAGCCGGCGTTGCGCCCGATCAGCGTCCGGCCGTTGCCCCCGGCGTACCAGGTGCTGATCGACCTGGTGCAGTGCCCGGCGGTGAGGAAGTAGTCCGTCGTGCCGCGGCGCACGTTGAACCCGAGCGAGCACCGGCCGCTGGTGGGGCCGTAGATGGCGGTGCCGCCGTTGATCCGGGTGCTGAACTCGCCCGGCACCCGCTCCAGGGTGGCCTTCGCCCCGAGCTTCGCCACCGCGGCCTCGACCTTGGCCAGCCGGGCGCCCTTGACCGTGCTGTCCGCGCTGACCAGGACCCGGTTGGACGCCGGGTCGACGGCCCAGGAGGTGCCCGGGACCTTGGCCGTGCGGTTGAGCTGCTTCATCGCCGCGGACAGCTCGGCGGTGCTGTTGCCGACCAGGCGGGCCGTGGCGCCCTCGGCCCGGGCGGTCGCCAGGGCGGCCTCGGTGGTGACCGCGGCCTTCAGCTTCCCGCCCTCGTAGTAGACGCCGGCGCTCGCCTTCCCGAGCTTGGCCAGCAGGGCGTCGGCGGCCTTGTCCTGGGAGACGGAGGCCTGCTGGGCCACACTGACCGGGGCGAGACGGCTGGTGCCGCTCGTCTCTTTCTGGGTGGCCGAACTCGCCGGAGCGGCCAGCGACACCACGACCATGGCGGAAGTGGCGAGCGCGACAGACGTGCCGGCGAGCAGACGACTGGGTTTCACGGTGGATCCTCTCGGCAGACGCGATGGCAGAGCCATGTCAGGGAACACGTCCGGTATGACCCGGAAGATGCCCTATGTTCCGATTTGCCGAACGAAGATCACAAGGGTTCAACGCCAGAAAGTAACTCGCCGGTCACAAAGCGCACGAAGAGCGGCCCACCCAGCGCCGGACGGACGCCGTACGCCACACCGGGACCTGCGCGGCGCCCGCCGCCGGAGGTCACTAACGTGTATGGACATGCCTGGTCATTACGACGTCATCGTTCTGGGAGCCGGCCCCGGCGGCTATGTCGCCGCCATCCGTGCGGCACAACTCGGCAAGCGAGTGGCCATCGTCGAGAGCAAGTACTGGGGCGGTGTGTGCCTGAACGTCGGGTGCATCCCCTCGAAGGCGCTACTGCGCAACGCCGACCTGGCGCACACGATCTCCTCCGAGGCCAAGACCTTCGGGATCCAGATCGAGGGCCAGGTGACCTTCGACTACAAGGCCGCCTTCCAGCGCAGCCGGTCGGTGGCGGACGGCCGGGTCAAGGGCGTCCACTTCCTGATGAAGAAGAACGGCATCGACGAGCTGAACGGCTGGGGCACGTTCAGCGATGCCCACACCATGCAGCTGAAGCTGAACGACGGCAGCACCGACAGCGTCACCTTCGACAACTGCATCATCGCGGCCGGCGCCACCACCCGGCTGCTGCCCGGCACGTCCCTGTCCGAGCGGGTCGTGACCTACGAAGAGCAGATCATGACCTCCGAGCTGCCCAAGAGCATCATCATCGCGGGCGCCGGCGCGATCGGCATCGAGTTCGCCTACGTCATGCGCAACTACGGCGTGGACGTGACGATCGTCGAGTTCCTCGACCGGATCCTGCCCCTGGAGGACCCGGACGTCTCGGCCGAACTGGCCAAGCGCTACAAGAAGGCCGGGATCAAGCTCCTCACCGGCACCCGGGTGGACTCGATCGAGGACGGCTCCGGCCCGGTCAGGGTCACCGTCACCAAGGACGGCAAGCAGCAGGTCCTGGAGACCGACAAGGTCATGCAGGCCATCGGTTTCGTCCCCCGGACGAAGGGCTACGGCCTGGAGAACACCGGCGTCAAGCTCACCGAGCGCGGCGCCATCGAGGTCGACGACCACCTGCGCACCAACGTGCCCGGCATCTACGCCATCGGTGACGTGACCGCCAAGCTGATGCTGGCCCACGTGGCCGAGTCGCAGGGCATCATCGCGGCCGAGACGATCGCCGGGGCCGAGACCATGACGCTCGACTACGCGATGATCCCGCGCGCCACGTTCTGCAGCCCGCAGGTCGCCAGCTTCGGTTACACCGAGGCCCAGGCCCGCGAAAAGGGTTACGACGTCAAGGTGTCCAAGTTCCCCTTCACCGCCAACGGCAAGGCGCACGGCCTGGCCGAGCCGGTCGGCTTCGTGAAGCTGATCGCCGACGCGAAGTACGGCGAGCTGATCGGTGGCCACCTGATCGGGCCCGAGGTCACCGAACTGCTGCCGGAGCTGACGCTGGCCCAGCAGTGGGACCTCACGGTGCACGAGATCGCCCGCAACGTGCACGCTCACCCGACGCTGAGCGAGGCGGTCAAGGAAGCGGTGCACGGCCTGGCCGGGCACATGATCAACTTCTGATCCGGCTCTCGAGCGGCCGTGACCCGGAAGGGTTGCGGCCGTTCGGCTTTTCCGGCCGGGACACGGGGACAAAACAACAACGGCGACACGTCTTCGTGTCGCCGCATCATCATGGGCGCTGCGTCACTGGCGCGCCTCGAGGGTTGTCGTGCTGGGAACTACCGGTACCGGTCAGTGGCTGACGGCCTGGTTGTTGAGCAGGCTCTCCAGCTCGGCGATCTCGTCCTCGGTGTGCCGGCTGAGGATCGCGTCGAGTTCCTGACGCTCGGCCGGGGTGCTGTAGCTGGCCAGTTCCTCGGCCAGGCGGCGGGAACGCTGCCGGACCATCCGTCGCTCGGCGAGCTGGGTGCGCAGGTTGTTGATCATTGGTGCCCTTCGGTGGGTTTCCTCCGCGACTTCCGCGGGGCGGCGGTTGCGCCGCCACTTCAGTGAACGGCACTCCCCGCCCCGGTATTACCGGTTCGGGATGTGACGTCGCCCTCACACTGAGTTGTCCAGACAACTGGACAGGTGAAACCCACCAACGAAAAAGCGGTTTCGGTTTTTGCTCGAAACCAGATCAAAACAAAGGACGCGGGTGGGCGCCTGAGGCCCACCCGCGTCCTCAATCACGCACTTACCCGGACACCGAGTCCCGCCAGGACTGCACGTGCCCGCGCAACCAGTGCGCGCTGTCCTTCAGGGTGCGCTCCTGGGTCTGGTAGTCGACCCGGATGATGCCGAACCGCTTGTCGTACCCGTAGGACCACTCGAAGTTGTCCAGCAGCGACCAGACGAAGTAACCCCGGACGTCGGCCCCCTGGGCCACCGCCTCGGCCACTGCTTCGATGTGCGACTTGATGTACGCCGTGCGCTCCGGGTCGGGCACCGAACCGTCCGCCGCCACCTCGTCCGGGAACGCGGCACCGTTCTCGGTGATCACGATCGGGGTGCCGGGGTAGTCCCGGGACAGCCGCACCAGCAGCTCGGTGAAGCACTCGGGAACGATCTCCCAGCCCATCGCCGTCACCGGACGCCCCCGGCCGATGTCCCGGGCGACGAGGGCGCCGTCCGAGTCCACCGGGGAGCCGTTCTCGTCCAGGTGAGAGATCAGCCAACCGGTGTAGTAGTTGACCCCCAGCACGTCGATCGGCGTGCTGATCGCCTCGAGGTCCCCATCCTCGATGGGCAGCACGGCGTTGCGGCGGGCCAGGTCCTCGACGACGTCGGCCGGGTAGCTGCCCCGGAAGAGCGGGTCGAGGTACAGGCGGGAGTTCAGGCCGTCGGCGCGGCGAGCCGCGTCCACGTCCTCCGCACTGTCGGTGGCCGGGTGAGCCGTACCCAGGTTCAGCGTGATCCCCAGCTTGATCTCCCGGTCGCCCGCCGCCTCACGCAGGCGCTGGGTGGCCAGACCATGGCCGAGCAGGAGGTGGTGCACCGCACGAATGCCGGACGGGAAGTCCTTGTGGCCGGGCGCCTGCGCGGCGTACGCGTACCCCAGCATGGCCGAGCACCAGGGCTCGTTCAGCGTGGTCCAGTTGCTCACCCGGTCGCTCAGCTGCTCGAACATCAGCGCCGCGTAGTCGGCGAACCGGTAGGCCGTGTCCCGGTGCGGCCAGCCGCCCGCGTCCTCCAGCTCCTGCGGCAGGTCCCAGTGGTACAGCGTGACCCAGGGGTCGATGTCACTGGCCAGGAGCTCGTCCACCAGACGCTGGTAGAAGTCCACCCCCTTGGGGTTCAGCGGCCCGCTGCCGCCCGGCTGCACCCGCGGCCAGGAGATCGAGAAGCGGTAGGTGTCCAGCCCCAGGCTCTTGATCAGGGCCACGTCCTGCGGCATCCGGTGGTAGTGGTCGCAGGCCACGTCACCGTTGTCGTCGCCGACCACCTGGCCCGGGGTGTGCGAGTAGGTGTCCCAGATCGACGGTGTGCGGCCGTCCTCGGCCGCCGCCCCCTCGATCTGGTAGGCAGCGGTGGCGACACCCCAGCGGAATCCGGCGGGCAGCGTGAGTGACGTGCCGTCGGCGGGCTGGGCGAGCGTGGTGTCCATGTCTCTCCATCGGGGTAGGACGACGCGTAGGGGCGATCGGCGGCACAGCCACCGAAGCGCCCCAAACATGCGTTCTACATCCCCGCCCGGGGGCCGGACCAGACCTGCGGGCCCGCAGATTCACCACGACCCGGGCCATTGCGCATCAGCGGCCGGGACGGAACTATTGGTGAACCCGTGTCGCACGCGCCCGGGAAATTACCCCGGGTGAGTGACCGGCCCCGTACATTGCGCATCGCCGAATGCCCGGCCCGCATCTTTCCGTCACCCACCGTGAATAACCGAACAGCAATCTGCAGCCACAGGATCATCCCGGTGAAATCGACAGGAATACCGGCAACATCGGCGAGAACAGAAAAGCTGTCCGGACAATTGTGTGTCCGGACAGCTTTTCGAAATACTTGCGGGCCCTAGAGCTGACCGGGCGCCGGAACCTGTGGGGCACGGACCGGCGGGGCCGCCGCCGAGGTGGCACAGACCTCGGCCAGCGTGCGCATGAACTGCGGGTGCAGGCGCGCGGCCTGGTCCATGCTCAGCTTGAGATCGGCTGCCGCCCGGGCGTTCTCAGGGTCTGCGACCAGACGGTCGATGGCGATCTTCGCCCACCCGTCAAGCTTGGCGAGGTGCTGGAACACGGCTACCAGCGCGGGCGTGGCCGGCTCCTCGAGGGCGGTGGCGGGTGCGGAGTTCGCCGCCGCCTGCATGACGGTGAAACGGCGTAGTGCCTCGTCGACCAGCTGTGTCGGGTCCATCGCGGGTTGACCCCCATCTCCTTCTCTGTCGTCACGGCCTGCCGGGAGCCGGACGAAGGCCTTTCTCAACCCTCGCGCATCTCCAATGACCGCATCACAACAGTACGCCTGGCGAATCAAGTTCGTGCCCGTCATGGATGTGAAAACGCGGAAGTTGCCCGGAAGTGATAGATCCGCATTCATGCGGATCACGGACACGGCGGACCTTTGGTGGAAAACAGCGGTGGTCTATTGTCTCGATGTCGAGACATTTCTGGACTGGAACGACGACGGCACCGGCGACCTGGCCGGGCTCGCCCAGCGCATCGACTACCTGGCCGACCTCGGGGTCACCTGCCTGTGGCTGATGCCCTTCTACCCCACGCCCGAGCGGGACGACGGCTACGACATCACCGACTTCTACGGGGTCGATCCCCGCCTGGGCACCCACGGCGACCTGGTCGAGGCGATCCGGACCGCACACGACCGGGGCCTGCGGGTGATCGTCGACCTGGTCGTCAACCACACCTCCGACCAGCACCCCTGGTTCGTCGAGGCGCGCAGCTCGAAGGAGAGCAGGTACCGGGACTGGTACGTGTGGGTCGACGAGCCGCCGGCCGGGAAGCAGCCCGAGCCGGTGTTCCCCGACCAGGAAAACAGCGTCTGGACCCTGGACGAGCAGACCGGGCAGTACTACCTGCACCACTTCTACCGGCACCAGCCCGACCTGAACGTGACCAACCCCGAGGTGCGCGACGAGATCGCCCGGATCGTCGGGTTCTGGCTGGCGCTGGGGGTCTCCGGGTTCCGGGTGGACGCCGTCCCGTTCTTCATCGACCCGCTCGGCGAGCCGTCCGGGGCACTGCCCGATCCGCACGAGGTGGTCCGGCACCTTCGGGCATTCCTCAACCGGCGCACCGGCGACGCGATCCTGCTCGGCGAGGTGAACGTGCCCTACGAGCAGCAGCTGGAGTTCTTCGGCGGATCGGAGGGCGGCGAGCTCACCCTGCAGTTCGACTTCATCACGATGCAGAACATGTACCTGGCCCTGGCCCGTCAGGACGCCGCCCCGCTGGCCAAGGCGCTGCAGGAGCGGCCGGCGATCCCGCCGGAGTGCCAGTGGGGCACGTTCGTGCGCAACCACGACGAGCTGACCCTGGACAAGCTCAGCGAGTCCGAGCGGCAGGAGGTGTTCGACGCCTTCGGGCCCGAGAAGCGGATGCAGGTCTTCGGCCGGGGGCTGATCCGCCGGCTGCCCCCGATGCTCGACGGCGATCCCGACCGGATCCGGATGGTCTACAGCCTGCTCTTCACGCTGCCGGGCACGCCGGTGCTGTTCTACGGCGAGGAGATCGGGATGGGCGAGAACCTCGACATCGGCGACCGGAACTCGGTGCGCACGCCGATGCAGTGGACCAGCGGGCCGGGCGCCGGCTTCTCGATCGCCGAGGACCTGACGGCGCCGGTGGTGACCGGCCGCTTCGGCCCGGAGCAGGTCAACGTGCAGGCGCAGCGGGCGGATCCGGACAGCCTGCTAACCTTTGTGAAGCTGCTGATCTCGCGCTACCGCAACAGCCCGGAACTGGGCTGGGGCGAGTTCGCGGTGCTGGACCAGCCGCACCCCGCGGTGTTCGCCCACCGGGTGACCTGGGAGGACGAGACGCTGGTGGCACTGCACAACTTCGCCGCCGAGAAGGTGAGCGTCCCGCTCGACCTGGGCGATTCCGTCCGCAACTGCGACCTGATCGATCTGCTCGGTGACCAGAACACAACAGTGGACGATCGGGGTCGCCTCGAGGTGGAACTCGGGCGTTACGGCTACCGCTGGCTCCGGGTCGCCCGGCCCGGTTCCCGCCGGCTGCTCTGAAACGGGAGCGGGCGCGACCACCCGTGGTGGTCGCGCCCGCTCCGGCCGGAGGTCTCAGCCCTCGGACTGCTCGATCTTCTGGTTCCAGTCGCCCTTCACCGCGCGCCACTCCTCGTCGTTGGCGCCGATCCGCCAGTAGCCGGAGATCGACAGACGCGCCTGCTTCACGCCGCGCTCGCGCTTGAGGAACCGGCGCAGGTCACGCACCCCGGCGGCCTCGCCGTGCACGAACGCGTGCACGTCGCCCTCCGGAAACGGCAGCCGGGTGACCGCCTCGACCAGGGCGACGCCGGGAGCCCGCTCGGTCTCCAGCACCCAGGTGACCTGGACGCCGGCCGGGGCGGTGAGCTTGAGCTCGGAGGCCGGGTCGTGGATCTCGATCAGGGCGTGCCCGACCGCGTTCTCCGGCAGCACCTCGAGCGAGGCGGCGATGGCGGGCAGGGCGCTCTCGTCACCGGCCAGCAGGTGCCAGTCGGCCTCGAGGTCCGGCGTGTAGCCGCCACCCGGGCCGGCCAGCCAGATCTGGTCGCCCGGCTTCGCGTCCCGGGCCCACGGACCGGCCAGACCCTCGTCCCCGTGCACCACGAAGTCGATGGTCAGCTCGCGAGCGGCCGCGTCCCAGCGGCGAACCGTGTAGGTACGGTTCTGCGGCCACTGTTCCTGGGGCAGCGCGCCCCGGATCGTCTTCATGTCGAACGGCTCGGGGTACTCCACCCCGGCCCGCGGGTAGATCAGCTTCACGTAGGCGTCGCTGAACTCGTTCATCTCGAACTGGGCCAGGTCGTCACCGGTGAAGACGACGCGAACCATGGTGGGGCTGAGCTGCTCGGTGCGGGCCACGGTGATCGCCAGCGTCGAGCCGCCCCGGCCCTCGCCGCGACCGCCGACCCGGTTACGAACCCCTTCGGCCATGCGCGAGACCATGGACATGCGGGTACCACCTTCCAAAGTGAGGTATGCCTAACCTAACAGCGGAATCTGTGGACCACCGTCTCAGTTCGAGACGGTCAGGCGGCCGAGCGCCACCGGGCCCGGTCGTCGCCGTCCTTCACACTGCAGGTCAGCTTGTCGCCGTCGGAGTCCTCGGCCTTCGCCCCCTCGGGGGAGCAGAACGCGCCCGGGGTCTCCGCCTCACCATTGTTGCCCTTCGGAGCCGGCTTCTTGTCGTCGGCCCCCTTCTCCCCCTTCTCCGGGGCGGCCACCGCGCCGGAGGTGGGCACCCGCTGCTCGGGGCAGCTCTTCAGGACGCCGCTGATCGCCGCCTTCTCGGCCTTGGTGACCCAGTTGCCGTACTTGGACTTCACCGCGACCTGCCGGGCCACGTAGTCGCAGCGGAACGCCTTGCTCGGCGGCAGCCAGGTGGCCGCGTCGCCGGCCCCCTTGGCCGAGTTGGTCGGCCCGTCGGCGGCCAGCAGGTTCAGCGGGTCGTTGGCGAACTCGGTGCGCTTGGCCTCGCTCCAGGCGAAGGCGCCGGTGACCCAGGAGTTCTGCAGCGCGACCACGTGGTCGATCTGGATCTCGGAGGCCTCCGCCTTGCGGAACTCGATGCTCTTGCCGGTGTACCGGTCCTGCAGGGTGCCGCTGACCACCACGCACTTCTTGGTGCCGTCGCGGAACTTCTCCCCGGTGAGGTCCCGCTTCAGCACGTCGTTGCGCTGGTCGCAGCCGTTGCGGTCGACGTCCTTCCAGGCACTGCCGAACTCGTCGCGGTCGTACCCGGTCTCCGCCGCCCGGCCCTTCACCGACAGGGTGCCCAGCACCTTCGTGGCCAGCGGGCCGTCGTTCTGGTCCTTGACCGACGCGCCGGAACCGGCGTCGGTCGCCTCGGCACTGCCCAGGTCGACGTTGCAGGCGCTCAGGCCGAGAGACAGGACGAGGGCCGACAGGGCCGCGACACCGGACCGAACAAGATTCACATCCGGCACGGTATCGCCGTCCCGGACGCCCCGCTCGTCACGACCTGTCGCGTCTGTGACGGGATCACCGGATTGGTGGTTCACCCGATCTGGCGAACAATGGGAGCCACCGAGGGAAGGACTGGGGATGGGTGACAACACCACACTGATGGTCGTGGTCGGGTTCGTCGCGGTCCTGCTGCTGGTCGCGGTGACGCTGCTGGCCGTCGGGCTCTTCGTGATCTACCGCTACCGGGTGCCGCTGCATGGCATCGCCACCATGGCGGCCTCGTTCGCCTACCTGATCAGCCCGGTCGACGCGGTGCCGGAGGCCGTGGTCGGGCCGTTCGGCATCCTCGACGACGCCGGGGTGGTCACGCTCGCCGCCTGGTACGTCTACCACCTGATCCGGGCCCGCCGCACGAACATGCCGATCCGCAAGGCGGCCGGCATCGCCCTGCGCGACACCGCCCAGCAGGAGTTCCGCCGCAAGAACGAGCTGCGCCGCCCGGATCGCGACCTCAAGGGCTGAAACCGCCCGGCGCAGAACGCTCCTGACCGACCAGAACGGCCCTCAGGCGGGCATTAGGCCAACCACCGGACATGTTGTGACCAACCGAGTACGCTCTGTGGTCATGGAGGAGCTGATCCTGTCCGGGTTCGTCGCCGTGCTCGCCGGCGGCTACATCGCCACCGGCCGGCTGAGCCGGGCCGCCCGTCGCCGGCGCGACGCCAGGGCGCTGCGCAGCCATGTCCTGGCCGAGGTCGAGGCCGGGCGCCGCCGACTCGACGAGGAGGTCGTGGCCGACGTGCTCAGCTGGTGCGACGAAGTGGCCCAGACCGGCCGCGACGTTCCCCTGACTGTTCGGTAGCCGTCCGGCCGACTGGGCGGATCCAGCGGGACCTGCTTGACTGCACCCGAATCACGTGACCCAGAGCAATCGTTCAACACCACTCTGTAGCCAAATATGGGTACGGTAGGGCGCTCAGGCCGGTGAAGGAGTGCAATGACAAGGCGGCGCATTCGGTGACCCAGACATGACCCTGACCCAGTACCTGAAAGTCCTGCGACAGCACTGGCTGATCGTCCTGGCCCTGGCGGTCCTCGGCGTGGCCGCCGCCACGGCCTACACCAGCCGGCAGACGCCGATGTACCAGGCCCAGACCCAGGTCTTCGTCTCGGTGCAGGGCCCGGGCGGCGGCGACACGCTCAACGAGCTGTCCGAGAGCAGCACGTTCAGCCAGCAGCGGGTCAAGTCCTACGCCAGCATGGCGACCAGCAGCGCGGTCACCGAGCCGGTGGTGCGGGACCTGCGGCTGCCGTACACGGCGGCCGTGCTGGCCGGCCAGATCGAGGCCAGCCCGCAGCTGGACACCGTGCTGATCGACCTCACGGTCACCGACGCGGACCCGGCCCGGGCCGCGGCGATCGCCGGCTCGGCCACCCAGCACCTGCAGAAGGTGGTCGGCGACCTGGAGTCCAACGGCGGGAGCAGACCGTCCTCGGTCAAGCTCACCGTGACCCGGCCGCCGGTCGAGCCGCAGACCCCGGTCTCCCCCCGGGTCCCGCTGAACATCGCGCTCGGGCTGCTGCTCGGTCTCGGTCTCGGCGTCGGCGCGGCGGTGCTGCGCGACCAGCTCAACACCACCCTGCGCGGCAGTTCCGACGTGGAGCAGCTGACCGGTTCGGTGCCGCTGGGCGTGGTGCCGTTCGACGCCTCGGCGCCCAAGCAGCCCCTGGTCACCGCCGACGCGTTCGGCGGCCGGGCCGAGGCGTTCCGCACCCTGCGCACCAACCTGCAGTTCGCCGACGTGGACCGGCCGCCGCGGGTGATCGCGGTGACCTCCGCCCTGCCCGACGAGGGCAAGACCACCACGGCCTGCAACATCGCCCTGACCCTGGCCCAGAGCGGCGCCCGGGTGATCCTGATCGAGGGTGACCTGCGCAAGCCCGCCGTGGGCAAGTACCTGGGCATCAGCAACGCGGCCGGGCTGACCAACGTGCTCGCCGGTCAGCACGACCTGCGTGAGGTGGTGGTCGGTTACGAGCGCGACCTGCTGGCCGTCCTGCCCTCCGGGCCGACCCCGCCCAACCCCTCGGAACTGCTGGGCTCGCAACAGATGCGGCACCTGCTGGACACGCTGGCCCAGCACTACGACGTGGTGGTCATCGACGCCCCGCCGCTGCTGCCGGTCACCGATGCGGCACTGATCGCCACCGCCGCCGACGGGGCGATCCTGGTGATCCGGCACGGTCGCAGTCGGCGCGAGGAGGCCGAGCGGGCGCTCAAGGCGCTCGAGGCGGTGAGCGCCCGGATGCTCGGTACCGTGCTGAACTTCGCCCCGCGCAAGAAGGGCCGCAACGGTTACCAGGGCTACGGTTACGGGTCGGCGCCCGCGGCTTCGGCTCCGGGTCAGCAGCCCGAGACCACCTCCCGGCGGGCCCGGCGTGGCGGCAAGGACGAGGTGGCCGCGGCTCCGGAGCGGATCGTCCTGCCCGATGCCGGCGCAACCTCCCTGCCGCTCGAGCCGGTTTCGCCCGAAAGTCCCGACGAGCCGGGTGGTTCGGGGTCGGGTCCCGAGAACCAGAGGACGCCCGGGGGCACCGGGGTGCCGGCCGGTCGCCCCGGTGGGCCCAACGGTTTCGTGAACACCTCGGAGCAGTGGGCGCCGGACATGGGCTGGGCCCCCAGCCCTTCTGACGGCTGGGCTCCGATCGCCGACTCCCCCAGCGCCGGAAGCCGCGCTCCGCAAGCCTCTTCGACCGGGGGCATCTCGGTCTTCGGCGGCCTGTCCTCCACCGGCCCACTGCCGGTGGTGACCACTCCGGGCACCGACGGGCTGGCGGTCGTCTCCCGGGCCGAGGGTCTGGAGGTGCTGCGCACGGCCGAGCCGGAAGGTCCGGCGCCGCAGGTGATCCCCCAGCGCAAGCCGGACCGCCTGGAGGTGCACCACGACACCGCAGTCAGATCGGCCCGCGAGGTTCCGGAAGAGCTTCGCCTGCAACCACTTCCGCCCGAGACCGGCTACCGGGCGCCGGACACCGCCCCCAAGGGCATCCCGCTGCCCGTCGAGAACCCGGCCGCCTGGAGTCAGACCTCCTGGTTCGCACCCGAACCAGCACCCGAGCCGACTCTCGAGCCGGCACCCGAACCCGCACCGGCGGCCCAGGACGACAGCCGGGAGGGGTTCGAGGAGATCCCCCCGCTGCTGGTCGACCTGCACACACCGCCGGAGCTGGACCTGCTGGAGGACGAGCGTGAACTGCTCATCCCGCCCCAGTCGGTGATGCCCCACGTGCCCACCGGCGTGCCCCGTCACCACCGGTCCAAGCGCTCTATCTGAACTGTTCGACAGAACGCGGTGTGGCACTCAGTGCCGCACCGCGTTCTCGCGTCCATGGGCCGAACGCTCGCGAGATCCGCTGAGCCCGGCCTGAGAAGCGTTGCGTGACAAACCGGATTCACCCTTCCCCGCACCCTTTGCCGCCCCTAGGATGAACGGAAGATGTCGACGCGGACACTCCCGGAAGGAGCGACATGAACGCCGTATTCGGGGCCCTTCTGGCGCTCGTCGCCTCCGTCCTGTACGTGACCAACCTGCTGCTGGGCGACTACGCCCTGCTCTGGTTGCCGTCCCTGCTGCTGGTCGCCGGCCTGGCCCTGCTGCTGCGCAACCGCCGGGACGACGAGTCCGACCAGAGCGGGCCGGAGTTCTGCGCCACCTGCCACGACTCGGGCACGGTCTACACCGCGGAGTGGAACGACTGGCGCCGTTCCGGCCCGATCCGCAGCATCCGTGAGCTGTGCCCCGCCTGCGAGGGCGTACTGCCTCAGCGCCAGGCGTGAGAAGGCTTCTGCCGCAGCCGGGCCCGGTCCCGGCGCAGGGCCGGGCCCCGGAACAGCAGGGGTGCGCAGAAGTCCTCCACCGCCGCCTGTAGCCGGCCGAAGACCTGCGGGTGCCGGCCGCCCCGGTGCGGATCGGGCAGCTCGTCGTCGTCCTCTTCGTCCCGCGGCGCCGACCCCCGGTTGGCGTCCAGTTCCTCCACCAGCCACAGCAGCCGGTCAGCCAGATCGGCACTACGAGGCGGGGTGCGCCCGGCCGCCGCCAGCCACTGCGCGGTGCGGGCGGCGTGCAACAGCGTGAACGTGCGCACCTGGGCCGACGGGCGCATCTCGATCACCCGGCCGCGCTGGGTCTGCGAGGCGGTCAGGATCACCGTCGAGGCGCGGATGTCCTCGACCTCCAGCGGTCGCGACCCGTGCGCACCCCCGGCCCCGCCGTGACTCTCGACCCAGGAGGCCGAGAAGTCGCAGATCCCCGCTCCGGGGACCGCCCGCGTCCCTCGGCTGAAGAACTCGACCCCCTCGCCGAGGCGACCGGCGAGCAGCCGTTCGGCTCCGGGAGAGCGGCAGATGTTGGCGGTGCAGACCAGCAGCACCCGGGGACCCATGCGTCGACCCTTCGTCGGAGGTGAACCGGCCGCGGCCCGCCGCACCGAATCGTTACCTTGATCAACTCGAGCCGCTCGGCGCCGGCGGCAAGGCCCTGACCACGGCAGTGAGGCGCAGGGTGAGCACGAGATTACTCCAAGTAGGGGATCTGCGCGCCGGGATCGACCTCACCCGGCGGGCCCGTGGGCAAGGCGCCATGCCCCCTCGCCCGATGCGTGCCAGACTTCCCGACATGGCACAGTCTCCGACTTCGCAGACCCCCGTCGAAGCGAGTACCGAAGCGCTGGCCGGCGCCGAAATCGTCGTGACGTCCACGGTCAAACCGGTGGATTCCGACGTTCTGGCCAAGGTTGCGGGCGGCGCCTACTACAACCCGCACTCGGTGCTGGGCGCGCACCCGTACGGCGGGCGGGTCACCGTCCGCACGCTGCGCCCGCTCGCCACCGAGGTCGCGGTCCTCACCGAAGACGGTGAACGGCACCCGCTCTCGCACGAGCAGGACGGCATCTGGGTGGGCGTGCTCGAGCGCGCGACGGTGGGCGACTACCGCCTCGTGGTGCGCTACGACGACGAGGAACAGACCCTCGACGACCCGTACCGTTTCCTGCCCAGCCTGGGCGAGATCGACCTGCACCTGATCGCCGAGGGCCGGCACGAGGAACTCTGGCGCGCCCTGGGCGCCCACCCCCGCCGCTTCCCCGGCCTGATCGGCGACGTGGAGGGCACCTCCTTCGCGGTCTGGGCGCCGAACGCCCAGGCGGTGCGCCTGGTTTCGGACGTCAACAACTGGGACGGCCGCGGTCACTCGATGCGCAGCCTGGGCGGCTCGGGCATCTGGGAACTGTTCGTCCCCGGCCTGGGCACCGGCACCCGCTACAAGTTCGAGATCCTCGGCCAGGACGGCCACTGGCGGCAGAAGGCCGACCCGATGGCCTTCGCCACCGAGATCCCGCCGCTGACCGCCTCGATCGTCACCGAGTCGGGCTACGAGTGGAACGACTCCGCGTGGATGGCCGAGCGCGCGCAGCACGAGGCGCTCAGCCGCCCGCAGAGCACCTACGAGGTGCACCTGGGTTCCTGGCGGCAGGGCCTCTCGTACCTCGAACTGGCCGACCAGCTCGTCGGTTACGTGCAGGACCTGGGCTTCACCCACGTCGAGTTCCTGCCGGTGGCCGAGCACCCGTTCGGTGGTTCCTGGGGCTACCAGGTCACCGGCTACTACGCGCCGACCTCGCGGTTCGGCAGCCCGGACGAGTTCCGTCACCTGGTCGACCGGCTGCACCAGGCCGGGATCGGCGTGATCATGGACTGGGTGCCCGCGCACTTCCCGAAGGACGAGTTCGCCCTGGCCCGGTTCGACGGCCAGCCGCTGTACGAGCACGCCGACCCGCACCGCGGCGAGCACCCCGAGTGGGGCACGCTGATCTTCGACTTCGGCCGCACCGAGGTGCGCAACTTCCTGGTCGCCAACGCCCTGTACTGGCTCGAGGAGTTCCACGTCGACGGCCTGCGGGTCGACGCGGTGGCCTCGATGCTCTACCTCGACTACTCCCGCAACGCCGGTGAGTGGACGCCGAACAAGTACGGCGGCCGGGAGAACCTGGAGGCCGTGGCCTTCCTGCAGGAGGTCAACGCCACCGCCTACAAGCACCACCCGGGCGTGATGATGATCGCCGAGGAGTCCACCGCCTGGCCCGGCGTCACCCGGCCCACCCACCTGGGCGGCCTGGGCTTCGGCCACAAGTGGAACATGGGGTGGATGCACGACTCCCTGGGCTACGTGTCCAAGGACCCGGTCCACCGCCAGTACCACCACCACCAGATGACGTTCTCGCTGATGTACGCGTACAGCGAGCACTTCGTGCTGCCGATCAGCCACGACGAGGTCGTGCACGGCAAGGGCTCGCTGCTGGGCAAGATGCCCGGCGACCGCTGGCAGCAGCTGGCCAACGTGCGCGCCTACCTCGCCTTCATGTGGTCGCACCCGGGCAAGCAACTGCTGTTCATGGGCCAGGAACTGGGCATGGAGCGGGAGTGGTCCGAGGAGCGCAGCCTGGACTGGTGGCTGGAGGACGCCCCCTGGCACGTCGGCCTGCAGCAGATGGTGCGTGACCTGAACCGGATCTACCGGGACCGGCCCGAGCTCTGGGAGGCCGACAGCGACCCGTCCGGCTTCCAGTGGATCGACGCGAACGACAACCAGCACAACACGTTCTCGTTCATCCGCCGCGACGCGGCCGGCAACCCGCTGGTGGCGGTGGTCAACTTCTCCGCCCAGCCGCAGGAGGGCTACCACCTCGGGGTGCCCTCGGGCGGGCGCTGGCTGGAGATCCTGAACACCGACTCGGAGAACTACGGCGGTTCCGGCGTGGGCAACCTGGGTGCGGTCGACGCCGTGCCGGTGCCCTGGCACGGTCAGCCGTCGTCGATCACGCTGCGGGTGCCCCCGCTGGGCGCGGTCTGGCTGGTGCCGGAGTCCACCCCCGAGGGTGGCTGGCCCAGCGGCAGCGCGCCCGAGGTGCACCACGAGTCCGGTCCGGGCTTCACCCCGCCCGCGATCACGTCCGAGGCCGCGGCGGAAGACGAATCAGCGCAGGGCTGAACCCGGGTCCTGTCCGGATCGGGGGGTTGGTCGATACGCTCGGGCGATGACGTCCGGTATCGAAACCGAGCAGCTCAACCCCTCGATCAGGCCTCAGGACGACCTGTTCCGGCACGTGAACGGGAAGTGGCTGGACACAGCCGAGATCCCCCCGGACAAGTCGGTCTACGGCACCTTCCACCGGCTGCGCGACGAGGCCGAGGCCCAGCTGCGGGTGATCGTGGAAGACGCAGCGAGCGCCTCCGGTTCCGCCGCGCCCGGCAGCGAGGCGCAGAAGGTCGGCGACCTGTACGCCAGCTTCATGGACGAGGCCGCGATCGAGCGCCTGGGCACCGCCCCCATCGCCACCGACCTGGCCCTGGTCGAGGAGATCACCGACCTGGCCGGCCTGGTCCGGGCGTTCGGGGTGCTGGAGCGCTCCGGCAGCGGCGCCCCCTTCGGCTACTTCGTCAACAACGACGCGATGGCCTCCGACCGCTACGTCATGTACCTCACCCAGGGCGGGCTCAGCCTGCCCGACGAGTCCTACTACCGCGAGGACACGTTCGCCGAGATCCGCACCGCGTTCCTCGGCCACGTCACCCGCATGCTGGTGAAGGCCGGGATCACCGACGAGGCCGGGGCGGCCGGCGCGGCCGAGCGGATCATGGCGCTGGAGACCCGGCTGTCCCGCTCGCACTGGGACCGGGTGACCAACCGCGACGCCACCAAGACGTACAACAAGGTCGACCGCAAGGGCCTGGAAGAGCTCATCCCCGAGTTCGACTGGACCAGCTGGATCGACGCGCTGAACGTGCCGCAGAGCGCCTTCTCCGAGGTCGTCGTGCGCCAGCCCAGCTTCTTCACCGCGCTCGGCAAGGCCCTCACCGAGGTGCCGCTGGCCGACTGGAAGACCTGGCTCACCTGGCGCACCGTGCACGGTTCGGCCACCCTGCTGAACGCCGAGCTGGTGCAGGAGAACTTCGACTTCTACGGCAGGACCCTCACCGGGGCCACCCAGCTGCGCGAGCGCTGGAAGCGCGGCGTCGGGCTGGTCGAGGGCTCGCTCGGCGAGGCGGTGGGCAAGCTCTACGTGGAGGCGCACTTCTCCCCCACGGCCAAGGCCCGGATGGTCGAGCTGGTGGCCAACCTGGTCGAGGCCTACCGGCAGAGCATCACCAAGCTCGACTGGATGAGCGCCGAGACGCAGGAGCGCGCCCTGCAGAAGCTGGACAGCTTCACCCCCAAGATCGGCTACCCGGACAAGTGGCGCGACTACTCCAGCCTCGAGATCCGGCCCGGCGACCTGGTCGGCAACGTGCGCCGCGCCGGTGACTACGAGATCGCCCGGGAGATCGAGAAACTCGGCAAGCCGGTCGACCGCGACGAGTGGTTCATGACCCCGCAGACGGTCAACGCCTACTACAACCCGCTGATGAACGAGATCGTCTTCCCGGCCGCGATCCTGCAGCCGCCGTTCTTCGACGCCGAGGCCGACGACGCCGCCAATTACGGTGCGATCGGCGCGGTGATCGGGCACGAGATCGGCCACGGGTTCGACGACCAGGGCTCCAAGTACGACGGCTCGGGCAATCTGAACGACTGGTGGACCGACACCGACCGCACCGAGTTCGAGAAGCGCACCAAGGCGCTGATCGAGCAGTACGACGTGCTCGAGCCCCGGCAGACGCCGGGTCACCACGTCAACGGCGCGCTCACCGTCGGCGAGAACATCGGTGACCTGGGCGGACTCTCGATCGCGCACACCGCCTACCGGATCGCCCTCGACGGGGCCGAGCCCCCGGTGCTCGACGGCCTGACCGGCTGGCAGCGGTTCTTCGTCGCCTGGGCCCAGGGCTGGCGCAGCAAGGGCCGCGACGCCGAGGTGATCCGCCGGCTCACGCTCGACCCGCACTCGCCCGAAGAGTTCCGCTGCAACGCCGTCGTGCGCAACATCGACGAGTTCCACGAGGCGTTCGGGGTGCGCGAGGGTGACGAGCTCTGGCTCGAACCCACCGCCCGCGTGCACATCTGGTAGCTCGCTCCCGAAAAGGGCCGATCACCTCTGGTGATCGGCCCTTTTCGGATGTCACCGGCCGAGCTGGCGCGGGATCCAGGGCCGGCGCCCGCCGCGCCGGCGCGAGGGGTGGTTGGCGCCCGGGTCGGTGCGCACGTCGCGCACCTCTCCCCCGACCAGGCCGCTGCGCCCCGAGCCGTCGGTCTCGACCACCGGCTGCGGGGTTTCGTCAATCATGGACGTCTCTGGGCCCGGAACGTCGTCGGCCTCCGGGATCGCCGGCCTCGGGTTCTCCGGGGCGGGCTGCGGCCGGGTGCGGTACTCGCTCTGGCAGCCCGCCTCGTCCTCGCCGAAATCCGTTGCGTAGTAGTGCGGCCCGCTGGCCAGCATGCTCAGCGCCTCCATCTCGGCGTCCAGACGTTGCTCGAAACCCGAGTTCACGCCGACCACCGCGCTGAGCAACGGCATCGGCAGGCCGAGTTCCTCGGCGAAGCCCAGGAAACCGCGGGTGTCGCTGGGCAGCTGGTGACCGCTGTAGGGGGCTCCGCCCCAGATCCCGTACTCCGGGTTGAGCGATCCCTCGGCCGAGGTCGCCACCATGCTCGCCACCTCGTCCGGGTCCAGGCCGAGCCGGTCGCAGACCCGCCAGATCTCGTTCCAGAAACTGATCTTCGTGGCGTTGAACAGACTGTGCGCGCACTTCACCATCTCAGCCTCGGCCGGGTCCTCGAGCAGGCGCATCTGCCCGCCCGGCGGGACGATCGGGTTCAGCACGTCCCGCACGGCGTTGACCACCCGCTCGCTGTCGGCGCCGATCACGGTCAGGGGCGGGCGCACCGTCTCCAGCGCGTGCCGCCCGGTGCGGCCGTTCCCGGCCCGGGAGTCGAAGTGCGGGCTGGCGGCGATGCTGAACCCGGTGCCCTCGCGGCGGCCGGAGTGCAGCTCGACCAGCGGGCGCACCAGGTCGCGGGTGGTGCCCGGAGGAACCGTGGAGCGCACCACCACGGTGTGCGGAGTGTCGGCCCGGGCCATCGCCCGGCCGATCAGCTCCGCCCCGGAGGCCACGTCGGCCAGGTGGTGCCGGCCGGCCTCCACCCGGGTGGGTGTGCAGAGGAAGATGAACGACTCCGGCTCCCCGGCCAGGTCCAGGTCGCGCCGGGCGTCGAGGCCCTCGTTCACCAGGACGGCCACCCGGCGCGGGTCGATGTCGACGAACGTGACCCGGTGGCCGGCGTGCCCCAGGGCCCGACCGGTCGCGGCGCCCACCGTGCCGGACCCCACGATGAAGATGCGCGACATACGACCCCTCCAGGCCCGGGCCGAACCCGGTGAGCATGACAACGATAACGACTTACTGTTATCGCCCGATGACATGGAGTCACGGGATGTCGTCATCTAACCTCGGCGCAGGCGTGATGGCCCGGTGCGCAGGCCCGACATCGGCCAGAATCCGGCGAACGGAGGGTCGCTCGGTCGCCCGCTCGCCAGACATTCCGCAGGATGGGCGGACATCGGTGACCGACCGGTGACCAACCAGAGACGGTGCCGGTCCCCGCGAAGGGGCCCGACACCGTCCACTGTTGGAGAAAAGCCGATCAGAACAGCGCGTTCGCCAGCGCGATGCGGGCCTTGCCGACCCGCGGGTCGTCCTTGCCCACCACCTCGAACAGCTCGACCAGGTGCACGCGCACCGCGTCCCGGTCGTCTCCCGAGGTGACCCGGACGGTGTCGATCAGCCGGGCGAAGGCGTCCTCGATGTGCCCGCCGAGCACGTCCAGGTCGGCCACCACGATCTGGGCCTGCGGATCGGCCGGGTTCTCGGCGGCGGTCGCCCGCGCCTGGTTCAGGTCCACCCCGCTGGTGCGCTGCATCAGCTGCACCTGGGCCAGGCCGAGCTTGGCCTCGTCGTCGGCCGGGTTCTCCTTCAGGGCCTGCTGGTAGGCCGCGATCGCGGCGTCCAGGTCGTCCCGCTCGATCGCGTCGTAGGCGGCCTGGTGCAAAGGCGGCAGCGCCTCCTCCTCCGGCTCCTCCTCGCCCTCGCCGGCCGGCTCGGCGGCCAGCCGCCCGGTGACCCCGTTCGCCTCGGCCACCCGCATCAGCTCGTCGAGCACCGCGCGTACCTGCGGCTCCGGCTGCGCCCCCTGGAACAGCGGGATCGGCTGGCCCTTGAGCACCGCGAACACGCTCGGGATGGACTGCACCTGGAAGGCCTGCGCGATCTGCGGGTTGGCGTCCACGTCGATCTTCGCCAGCAGGATCCGGCCGCCGTACTCCGCGGCCAGCGACTCCAGCACCGGCGAGAGCTGCTTGCACGGACCGCACCAGGTCGCCCAGAAGTCCAGGACGACCGGGACGGTCTGCGACTGCTGGATGACGTCGGTCGCGAAACTCGCGTCCGTCGTGTCGATGACGAAGGAGCCCGGCGTCGCCGCCGGGCCGTTCGAGGCGCCGCCACCGGCGCCCGAGGGCGCGGGCCGGGCGGCCAGCGCCCCGAGATCCACTGCACCGCGCAGGTTGAGCGAAGGCCTGCCCGCGCCCGCGCGCATCCCCGGCTGGTTCGTCATCGAGGGTTCCTTTCTCCTTGCCCCGACATATGAGTCACTACTTCACCACGGCCTTGACGTCGCCCTTCTCCGCGGCGACGACCCGGATCCGTTCCTTCGAATCCTTGGCCGGTACGTGCAGCACCACAACCTCCACCGCAGAACGGGTGAAGGACTCGGCGAACTGCAGTTCGTCCTTCTCCCCGGCGAGCGCGGCCAGGTCGGCGTCCTTGACCTTGACCTTGCCCGAGTCCGGCTTGACCTTGACCGTGTAGGTCTGGCGCAGCTGCCCGACGACCAGCGCACCACCGTCGTCGGTGCGCATCACCATCGGGGCCTCGTCGGCGGCGGTGTGCCTGCTGCTCACCGTCGCCACCTGCTCCAGGCCCTCCTCGTCGGCGGCCAGCTGCTGCAGCAACTGGTCGCTGTACTCGCTGCGGCGGAAGTTCTCGGCGCCCTTCCCCTTGCCCTTGCCGTTGAGGTAACCGGCGAAGCCGTCGATCGCTTCCTCGGGCGAGAGCAACAGGTCGTCCGTGTCGGCGGCGAGCACCGAGCCGTCCTGCGCCGTCTCGGGCAGGCTGGCCCCCGGCAGCATCATCGTCTCGGCCCACAGGCCGTACGGGTCGCGGGCCGAGTCCGAACGCAGCACGCGTACAAGGTATGTGGAAGCCTGCTCGCTGCGCCCGACGGCCAGGAAGAACCGCGGCCAGGCGGCATTGCGCGGCACGATCAGCGCCTCGCGGGTCACCTCGGCCGCGGCGCCGAGCTTCTTGCCGAGCTCGTCGGCGACCCGGGCCTGGGCCAGCCGGATCTGCAGGTAGGGGCCGGTCAGCCGGGCATCGGCGGTCTCTTCGGTGTCCTTGGCGCTCACCCCGGCCGCAACCGCGGAGTCCACCGCGTCGAGGATCGCCTTCGCCTGCCCGGCCTCGACCACCGGATACACCTGGGTGTCAGCCGCCGGCGCACTCACCACCAGCGGCTCCTGCCCGCAACCGGCCACCACGAGCGGGGTGAGCAGAAGACCGAGGGCGGTCCGGCGCCGGATCACGACGCCCTCCTTCCCCGCGCCCGCGACCAGAGCACGGCCGAGCCGACCAGCCCGGCGACCAGAAGGACGACGCCCACCGCGATCCAGGCCGGGGCGGAGTTCTCGGGTTCCTGGCCCGACCAGGTCAGGGTGACGTTCTCGGGGGCGGGCCGGGAGCCGTCGGTGGCGATCACCAGTCGCCACTGCCCGGAACTGGTGTCGGGCCAGCTCAGCTTCGCCGACCCCGGACCGAGCGCACTCACCGCCCAGACGTCCGCGCTGGCCGGGTCGAGCACCTCGGCCTGGTCGCGGCCGGAGGTGGTGGTGATCAGCGTGCCGGTCTCCCGGTCGAGCCCGGTGATCCGGTCGGTCGCGCTCTCGCCCAGGTAGGCGTCCACGTCCGAAGCGCGCCCGATCCCGACGAACACCGGATCCCCGGCGGCCCCCGACACCTGCACCTGCAGCCGCGGCCCGGCCAGGGCGAGCGCGCCGACCTCGGTGGTGACGAACTTCTGACCATGCGTACCGAGCGTGCCCACGACCACATCGCTGGGGGCCCAGACCGTGGCCTTGAGCCCGCCGACGGCGAGAACGACACCACCCGCCACAACGATCAGGGCGGCAAGAATGCGCGCAACCAGTCCGAGTTTTTGCTTTTGGACGTTTGTGCTGGCCAACGCTGTCGACGCAGCCGAGTCGGTGGCGGGGTTCGCGGAGGTCGTCCGACTGCCCGGCCTGTCCTCCCCGGCCACCGGCAGACCGCCCGGGGCCGTCGCCGTAGAGGTTTTCGGCGTGGCTGCGGGCCGGGGAAGACTGATCTGCCCGGTCTCGTAAAGCTTGCGCTCGCGACGGGACGCGAACACCGGCTGCGCCGGGACCGGCGCCTTCCCACCAGCGCTCGCCCCTGCAGCAGGCTCCGCCGGCTTCGGCAGAGCCTCCGGACCAGCCGAGCTCGCGAGCGAACCGCCCACAGCCTGCCCCAGCCCGGCCTCCTCCCCACCCTGTGCGCCGACCTTCGGCAAACCCCGAGGCGCCGTGTCCGGAGCAGAGCCGGTTCCGCTGACCGCCACCACCGACGCTGAGTCGGGGGCCGGTGTGCGGCCCAGGGCCAGACCGTCTGGTGCAGTCGCTCGCTCTGCTCGCTCTGGGACCGGGGGTGCCTCGACCGAGCTAGCACTCGGACCGGCGGCGGATTTCGCAGTCGAGGTCGGCCCGGTTTCTGGAGCAGACGCCACCTCGGCGCTCGAAGCCAAGCCAGCGCGCTGACTCGGGGCCGAGCCTGTGTTCCCGCCGAGGGAGGAGCCAGCATGCGCACCAGAGGCCGAACCAGCGCTCTCACCGGCGGCCGGGCCCACAGTCGAAGTCGGCCCAGTCGCTGGCGAGGAATCCACCTCAGCGCCGGGAGCCGAACCAGCACGCTTACCCGGCGTCGGACCAGCACTCGGACCGGCGACCGAGCCCGCGGTCGAGGTCGGCCCAGTTGCCGGCCCGGACGCCTCATCCGCGCTGGCAGCCGCGTCGGCACTCCCGCCAGAGGACTGGCCGGCGCTTCGGCTTGGTGCCGAGGCACCCGCCGACGAGGTCACGTCCCTCTCCGAAGCCGAGGCCAAGCCCTCAGCCGAGGACGAGGCCGCATTTCTCCCCAGAGCCGAGACGGGACTCGATGCGAAAGAAGGTGGGGTGGAAGCGGGCCGACCCGCATTCAGAGCCGGGTCAGCACTCTCACTCGGGGCCGGAGCAGGGGGCGCGCCAGGGACCCTGTCCCCAACCGGAGCGACGCTCTCACCTGAGCCCGAGGCACCATCCCTGCCCGAGAACGAGGCCGCGCCCTCACCCGAGGACGAGAACGGGGCCGCGCCGGGGGCTGCACTCCCACTCGAAGCCGGAGTAACACCTCCACCCCAAGCCGGGGAAACATCCCCCGCCGGAGCCGAGGAAGTCTCCCCGTCCAGGGACGAGGTGGCACGTCGACCCGGAGCCGAGGTGACACTCGGCCCCGCTGAAGGTGGTGTGGATGGGGGCCGGTTTTCGCCCGGTGCCGAGGTGGAAGGCTCACCCGGAGTCGGTGCGGTCCTTCCACCAATAACTGGGGCAGTAGTCCCGCCCGGGCCTGAGGTGGGTGTCGCCGCTGCGGTAGGTGACGTGGTCGGGCTAGCACTCCCGCCCGGGACCGAGGTGGCACTCGGCTCCCCGGTGGAGGTGGACGCCGAGGTGGGTGCCGGAGCCACAACAGGTCCCGACGCAACGGCAGGTGATGTGACCGGGCTAGCACTCCCGCCCCTGCCCGAGGTGACACTCGGCTCCCCGGCGGGAGTCGACGGCGAGGTGGGTGCCGAAGCCACGACAGGACGTGTGCCCGGGGTGGCACTCCCACCCGGACCCGAGGTGACACTCGGCTCAGCGGCGGGTGCCGGAGCCGAGGCAGGTCCTGACGCCATGGGAGGGGCCGACGCCACGGCAGGTGGCGTGGCCGGGGTGGCACTCCCACCCGGGCCCGAGATGAGGCTCGGCTCTACGGCCGGTGTCGGAGCCGAGGCAGGTCCTGGCGTTGCGGCGGGTGATGCGGCGGTGGGCTGGAGGCCGGTCAGGGCCGAGGTTGGGGGCGGGGTTGGGCGCTGGGGCAGGTCGGTTACGGGACCGGACGCTGGCGCAACCTGGGGCGGGCGGGGTCCGGGTTCTTCCGGCTTGCGGTTGGTCTCGGGTGCTGCCGCGGCCTGGTCGCTGCCGGTGGTCGAAGTGGGCCCGCCGTCGGCTTCCTTGGCCTGCTCAGCCTTGCCTCCCCGGCCCAGGCGGCCGAAGAGGCCGGGCAGGTGGGAGACAACGGGGAGGTGGGGGAGGTTCGGCAGGCTGGGGACGCCGGGGATGAGGTGGCGTCTCTTGGGTTCCGCGTCGCCTGTGGCCGGCTGCGGAGCATCGGCGATGGGGCTGTTTTCGGCCGGAACGGCTGCGGTCTTGTGGCCAACTGCGGAGCTGTCACCGGTCTGGGTAACTGCTGCGGGGCTGTCGGCTGCGCTGCGACCCGCTTCTTGAGCGGGGAGCTCGGGGGAAGGCGTCTCCTGCGCCGCGCGGCGGGCGGCCTCGGTGTCGGGGAGGGCGATCTCGCGGGCCTGGCGCTGTTCCAGCGACATCCGCCAGACGGCCCCGGTGGTGGGACCCAGATCGCTCGGAGTGGCGGGGCGGCGGAAGGCGCCGCTGCGTTCGGGGCTCGCCTCCCCCGAGGCGGGGGCGCTGGGCTGTGTGTCCGGCTCGCCCGGGCTGTGGTGCACCGAGAGTTCTTCGGTGCCCTCGGGCGCGGTTCCGGGGCCGCCCGGGCGGGCGGATCGGGGCAGGCCGGAAGGATTGGTGTGGCTGTCTGACATGGGCGCTCCGGATCAGTCGGTGGCCACCGGCGCCTCGCCGGTGACCGGGCCGTCCTGGCCTTGGGAGTCTGCGCGCTCGCCGAGGGCGGCCTCGAGCCGGTCGATCTTGGCGCTCATCTCACCCGTGTAGCCCGGGCGGATGTCGGCCTTGAGCACCAGGGAGACCCGGTTGCCGTGCTTGCCCACGGCTTCGCAGGCGCGTTTGATCACGTCCATGCACTCGTCCCACTCACCCTCGATCGTGGTGAACATGGAGTCGGTGCGGTTGGGCAGACCGGAGGCGCGCACGACGGCAACTGCGTCGGCCACCGCCGCGGACACTGATTCGCCGGCCCCATTGGGCGCGACCGAGAACGCGAACAACACGCCCTCCACCCTAGCCGCAGTTGCCGGGCAAATATTTCGCGTCCATAACAACCACGGCCTGAGCTGCGGCGTTGTGACGCCCGCCGCACCTGGTGCGCAGTCGTCAAGCCGGCCCCGCGGGCGGCGTGGCTAGGCTTTGGGCAACGGCTGGTCGACGGCCGATCGATGACCGCGCAATGGCCGAGCAATAGCCACTGAGGGGCAGAGGCTTCGGATGGCACTTCGATTCAATCCCGCGCCGGGCTGGCCGCCGCCGCCCGAGGGCTGGGAGCCACCGGAAGACTGGCAGCCCGATCCGCAGTGGCCGGCGGCTCCCGAGGGCTGGACCTTCTGGGTGCCCGAAGAGACACCGGCCAACCCCCCGGAGAAGCCGGCGGAGTCCGGGACGCCGGCCATCTACTGGTCCACCCCGGAGCCGCCGCACACCTGGACACCGGTCCCGGGGCACACCGCAGAACCCCAAGAAGCACACCACCAGCCACCGCCCGGCCCGCAGGTCCCGTCCACGCAGGCCGGCCAGCCCTTCTTCCCGAGCCTGACCGGTGACCCGAGTATCTGGCCGAACCGGTCGCCGGTCCGGGGATTCCAGCGCAGCCAGGTGGTTGCGCTGGTGGCCACGCTGGCCGTGGCGCTGGGCTCGGTCATCCCGTTCGTCAGCTACGAAGAGCCCTCGTTCCTGCGCACCTGGCAGATCCCTACGGGCGCGCTGGCGTTGTCCTTCCTCTTCGGTGCGGCGCTCACCGCCCTGGTCGTGCTCACCCGCCGGGCCGGGCTGCGCACCGCGGCCTGCCTGAGCCTGCTGGTTCTGGCCCTGCTCGGGTTCTGCGCCTACCTGATCTTCACCGTGCTGGGGCTCACCAGCGGCATCGAGACGACGGCCACGTTCCACGGCGGCGTCTTCCCGGGTACGCAGACGGTGCACTGGTCACCCGGGATCGGCATCGTGCTGTGCATCGTGGGCACCGCGGTCACCGCCGTGCAGTCGGTCCTGATCCTCCGCGACCCGAGCTGACCCGAGCCGACCCGGACCAGCCCTCCCAGCAGGCCCACATACGTCCTCAAACCAAACTGCGCAACCCCCGCCCGCGAGCGCTACGGAGCCACCCGCAGAATCAGCGCGTCACCCTGGCCGCCCCCGCCGCAAAGGGCCGCCGCCCCGATTCCTCCACCTCGGCGCTTCAGCTCCAGAGCGAGGTGAAGCACCACCCGCGCCCCTGACATCCCGATCGGATGCCCCGTGGCGATCGCTCCCCCGTTCACGTTCACCTTCTCGGGGGCGATTCCCAGCTCCTTGGTGGAGGCCAGGCCGACCGCCGCAAAGGCCTCGTTGATCTCCACCAGATCCAGGTCGGACACCTCGAGCCCCTCCCGGGCCAGCGCCTTACGGATGGCGTTGGCCGGCTGCGACTGCAGCGAGGAGTCGGGCCCGGCGACCTGGCCGTGCGCCCCGATCTCGGCGATCCAGGTCAGGCCCAGTTCCTCGGCCTTGGCCCGGGACATCACCACCACCGCGGCCGCCCCGTCGGAGATCGGCGAGGCCGAGCCCGCGGTGATCGTGCCGTCTTTGCGGAACGCCGGGCGCAGGCGCGCGAGCTGCTCCAGCGACGTGTCCGGGCGCACCCCCTCGTCGGTGGCGAAGACCAGCGGGTCACCCTTGCGCTGCGGGATCGACACCGGAACGATCTCGTCGTCGAACACGCCGTTCTTGGCCGCCAGCGCCGCCTTCTGGTGCGAGGCCACCGCGAACGCGTCCATCTCGGCGCGGCTGAACGCCCGGTCGTCGACGTTGGCCGCCTCGGTCAGGGCCCCCATCGCCTGATCCGTCCAGGCGTCGTACAGACCGTCCAGGTCCATGTGGTCCTTCATCAGCACGTCGCCGTACTTGAAGCCCTCGCGGCTGCCGACCAGCAGGTGCGGGGCCCGCGTCATCGACTCCATCCCGCCGGCCACCACGATCTCGACCTCGCCGGCGCGGATCAGTGCGTCGGCGGTGGCGATTGCGTTCAGCCCGGAAAGGCACAGCTTGTTGATCGTGATCGCCGGCACCGTCATCGGGATGCCGGCCTTGGCCGCGGCGATCCGGGCGGGGCCCTGGCCGACCCCGGCCTGCAGCACCTGCCCCATGATCACGTAGTCGACCGCGGCCGGGTCGACGTGGGCCTTCTCCAGCGCACCACGGATCGCCACGGCCCCGAGCTCCGGCGCCGCGAAGTCGCGCAGCGACCCCAGCAACCGGCCCATGGGGGTACGGGCCCCCGCAACAATGACGGACGTCGGGCGTACGTTCTGGTCGGTCACGGCATCCTCGCTCGACTCGACTCCCACAAACCGGGGCTGCGTCCCCAACTTAACAACCGCGGGCCGGAAGGGAATCCACCGCTGTCGCCGACCGGTTGAAAGACCTGCAAGCGCTTCCACGAATGCACCGGCACTGCACTCAGCAGCCGGCTTCACCCACCGGAGAACACCCTGCCCGAAGGTCACACCATCCACCGGCTCGCCCGTGATCTGGACGAGCTCTTCACCGGCTCCGTCGTGCGCGCCAGCGCTCTGCAGGACAAGTTCGCGGTCGGGGTCGCGATGCTCGACGGCAGCACGGTTACCAGCACCGACGCCTGGGGTAAGCACCTTTTCGCGCAGGTGGCCCCGGCCGGCGAACGGCCGAAGGTCTGGCTGCACGTCCATCTCGGCCTCTACGGCAAGTTCCCACACGGCAGGGGGCCGGCGCCGGCCCCCTGGGGCCAACTGCGGTTACGGCTGGAGAGCGAGCAGGGGTGGGCCGACCTGCGTGGGGCTACCGCCTGCGAGCTTTTGGACGAGGTGGCGCGGCAGCAGGTCATCGGCCGCCTGGGTGCCGATCCGCTTCGGCGACGAGTCGATCCGGACCAGCCGCTGGCCCGGATCGCCAGGTCGCGCACGCCGATCGGCGCGCTGCTGATGGACCAGGCGGTGGTGGCCGGGATCGGCAACGTCTACCGGGCCGAGATCCTGTTCCGGCACGGCATCGATCCGCACCGCCCGGGTCACGACGTCACCCCCGAGCAGTGGCGGGAACTGTGGGCCGACCTGCAGGTGCTCATGCGCGCCGGGGTACGCAGCGGCAAGATCGTGACCACCCGGCCGGAAGACCGCCCCCGCGGTCGGCGCACCGCCTCGACCGTCCGGCGCGAAGACTCGCACTACGTCTACCGGCGGGCCGGCGAACCCTGCCGCACCTGCGGCACCCCGGTGGCCACGGAGGCGATGGTGGCGCGCAATCTGTTCTGGTGCCCGAAGTGCCAGCCGGAGTGAACGGCAGGCCCGGTGGCACAGCTCACCGCACTCCCCCTCCGGATCCGGAACAGCACGCCTACGCTGGCCGTATGACCGAGGTGACCACCCCCATCGCCGGGCAGCTCTTCACCACCATCGACCACGTCGGGGTCGCGGTGCCGGACCTCGACGCCGCCGTCGCCTACTACCGCGACGTGCTCGGGATGCGCGAGACGCACCGCGAGGTCAACGAGGAGCAGGGGGTGGCCGAGGCGATGATGGCCGTCGGCGATTCCGGCGTCTGCGTGCAGCTTCTCGCCCCGTTGGACGAGACTTCGACGATCGCGAAGTTCATCGGGCGTTCCGGCCCGGGCCTGCAGCAGATCGCCTACCGGGTGCAGGATCTCGACGAGGTCTGCGCGACGCTGCGCCGCCGCGGTGCCCGCCTGCTGTACGACGAGCCGAAGCGGGGCACGGCGAACAGCCGGGTCAACTTCATCCATCCGAAGAGTGCCGGCGGCGTGCTGGTCGAGCTGGTCGAGCCCGCTGCTGGTCACTGAGCAGTAGGCCTGCAGTGGGCCGCGGTCACGGCCGCGGTTACGGCCGCGTCAAGATCCGGTCACGGCGATCGCTTTCCGTGGATGACCTTGAAACACACCGTAGGATCACTCTTCGCGGACCACGCCCTCGACTCCATCGACCAAGGCGGCGACGACGCTTGCGGCCATCTTCGGCAAAGGCACGGTCGGAGTACCCTGCCTGACACCGGGTGATGACTCGGCGTTCGCGGTGCGGCGAAGCGCGGGCGGGCGGGCACACCAGCAAACTCGAGGTTCAGGAACGTCTAGGCCCGGGCGGCGGGCCGTCAGGGAGGACTGAGTAGTGGCCGGCGAACAGAGCCCCCATGGATTCCAGATCGTCATGCGTGGTTTCGACCGCGCGCAGGTGGAGGAACGCATTGCCTCCCTGGAGTCCTCCCTGCGTGATGCCAGAGCCCGCGTCGAGGAGCTCGACACCCGGGCGCTGAAACTCTCCGGCGAGGTGGCCGAGGCCCACCGTCAGCTGCGGGAGGTGGAGCGGCCCTCGTACAGCGGTCTGGGCTCGCGCATCGAGCAGCTGCTGCGGCTGGCCGAGGAGCAGGCCAGCGACGTGATCGCGGCGGCCACCAAGGAGGCCGAGGAGACCGTGGCCCAGGCCCGGGTGGAGGCCGCCCAGCACCGCACGGCCGCCCAGAACGAGGCCGCCGAGACCACCGCCACCGCCCAGCGGGAGACCGCCGAGCTGCGCCGCACGGCCGGCAGCGAGGCCGAGGACATCGTCGCCACGGCGACCCGCAAGTCCGACGAGATGCTGGCCGTCGCCGAGCGCGAGGCGTCGAAGCTGAAGTCGGTCACCGAGCACGAGACCTCGGAGAAGCGCACCACGGTCGACCGTGAGCTGGCCCGGCTGCGGGCCACCGCCGAGCGGGAGGTCACCGAACTGCGGGCGGCCACCAAGCGGGAGACCGACGAGGCCCGCGGGCACGCCAAGCGCGACGCCGAGGAGCTGCGCTCCACCGCCAAGCGCGAGTCCGAGGAGATGCGCGCGGCCGCCACGGCGACCCTGGAGCAGGCCCGCGACCGGGCCGAGCAGATGAGCACCGACCTGGAGGTCAAGCTGGCCGCCCGCCGCGAGGAGGCGGAGCGGCTCGACGCCGAGCGGCACGAGCAGGCCGTGGCCCAGGCCACCCAGCTGGTGGCCGAGGCCGAGCAGCGGGCGGCGGCCGCCGAGACCCGGGCCGGGAAGGCCGTGGCCCAGGCCGAGGCGGTCCGGCGCGACGCCGACGAGCACGCCAAGACGCTGGTCGGCAACGCCCGGCGCAACGCCGACCAGGTGATGGCCGAGGCCCGGGCGCACGCCGACAAGGTGCTGTCCGAGGCCAAGGGCGAGGCCGACCGCAACCGCCGGGCCGCGCAGCGTCAGGTCGACGAGCTGATCCGTCAGCGCGACAGCATCACCGGTCACCTCGACCAGCTGCGGGCGCTGCTGGGCAACACCATGCCGATGAACGCCGGCGCGCTGGACAAGGTGGCCCAGGCCGCCTCGCACAACCCGCAGGACGAGCCGGCCGGTGAGCAGGGCCAGGACGGCGAGCAGCGCACGATCGTGCTGCCGGACGCGGCTCCGGCGGGCTCCAAGCGGTAGAAGATCACTCACCGAAACGCCGCCCGGTCCAGTACCGGGCGGCGTTTCCGCGTTTGGGTGAGAATGCTCGGGCCCATCAAGATCACGCCCGCAGTCCACGGAACGGAGACCTCGCGGTGCCAGAGCAGCCGGAGCCCGAAGAGAAGTCCACCCTCGGGGCCGAGCCCCCGGCTTCGGAGCCCGCACCGGTGGCCGGTCCCACCCCGCAGCACCCGGCCGGCGAGCCGGTCGACACCGAACCGGCCAACACCGCGCCGGACAACGCCGAGCTGGCCAACGCTGAACCGGTCAAGGTCGAGCCGGTCAAGCGTTCGGGGGTGAACGCACCGCAGACCCGCCCGGCCGGGGGACGGCCGTCCCGGGGAGAGAGCAAGGCCGAGTACCGCCGGCGCACCCAGGGCAACCCGCGCTACGGCCGCCCCGGACCGCCGATCAACCGGAACGGGCCGTTCTACTTCGGTTTCGTGGCCACCATCGGCGGTCTGCTGGCCTGGCAGCTGATGAAGATCGTCACCGACCTGTCGCAGACCATCACCCTGGTGGTGATCGCCGTGTTCCTGGCCGTCGGCCTGGACCCGCTGGTGCGCTTCCTGCAGCGGCGCGGGCTGAGCCGGAACTCGTCGGTGGGCATCGTCTGCATCGCCGTGCTGAGCCTGTTCGGCGGCTTCGCCGCGATCGTCATCCCGGACATGGTCGACCAGGCCACCGAGCTGATCGACTCGGCGCCGGACCAGATCGACAACCTGACCAAGACCCCCTGGATCAACGAGCTGAACGCCGAGTACGGCGTGATCGACAACCTGAGCCAGCAGATCCGCGACCGGGCCAGCAGCGGCGACACCGTGATGCAGGTGTTCGGCGGGGTGCTCGGCGCCGGCCGGGCCGTGCTGTCCGGTCTGGCCAGCACCTTCACCGTGCTGATCCTGACGCTGTACTTCCTGGCCTCGCTGAACTCGATCGCCGAGGCCGGCTACCGGCTGGTGCCGCGCTCGCGCCGCGACCGGGTGCGCCGGCTGGGTGACGAGATCCTGCGGCGGATCGGCGGTTACGTGGCCGGGCAGGTGGCGGTGGCCACGATCAACGCGGTCGCCAGCTTCGTGATGATGACCGTGCTGGGCATCCCCTACGCCGCGGTGCTGGCCTTCGTGGTCGGCCTCCTCGGCCTGATCCCCCTGGTCGGCGCCACGATCGGGGCGGTCATCGTGATCATCGTCGGGCTGTTCCAGTCGCTGCAGGTGGCGATCGTCGTCGGCGTCTACTACCTGATCTACCAGCAGGTGGAGAACTATCTGATCGCCCCGCGGATCATGTCCCGCACGGTGGCCGTACCCGGGGCCGTGGCGCTGATCGCGGCGTTCGGCGGCGGGGCGCTGCTGGGGGTCCTCGGGGCGCTGATCGCCATCCCGATCGCCGCTGCGATCCTGCTGATCATCCAGGAAGTCGTCATCCCGCGTCAGGAGAGAGCATGACCCGCGTACTGCACATCGCCCTGGCCGAGGACTGGGCCCAGGCCCGGACCGCAGGCCGCTACGAGATCTCCACCCGGGGCGTCACGCTGGCGCAGGAGGGGTTCATCCACTGCTCCACCCCGGCCCAGGCCGAGGGGGTGCTGAAGACCTTCTACGGCGACCTGCCCACCGAGCAGCTGCGCCTGCTGGTGGTCGACCAGGAACTGTGCGCCCAGCAGGGCACGCCGATGCAGTGGGACGAGGTGCCCGGCGCCGAACGGCCCTTCCCGCACTTCTACGGCCCGATCCCGGTCTCTGCGGTGGTGGCCGTGCTGGAGTTCACCGGGCCGGAACTGCCCGACGTGAGCGGCTTCCTAGACTGAGGGCACCTCGGACAGCATGTCCCGCAGCTTCGCCAGGCCGCGGTGCGCGTTGCTGCGCACCGTGACCTCGGAACACTTCAGCAGCACGGCGATCTCGCTGTCGGGCAGCCCCTCGTAGTGCCGCAGCACCAGCACCGCCCGCTGCTTGGCCGGGAGCCGGCGGAGCAGGGCGATCAGCTGGTCGCGCTCGGCCCGGTTCTGGGCGCCGTCGGCCGAGGGGGTGTCCAGCACCAGCACCGAGTCGGTGGCCCGCTCGCGCCGGGCGGCCCGCCGGAACCACGAGGTGCAGGCGTTGACCACCATGCGGCGCACGTAGGCGTCCACGTCGTGCGCGGCGCTCACCCGGGACCACTGCAGCAGGGCCCGGCCCAGCACGTCCTGCACCACGTCCTCGGCCAGGTAGGGGTCGCGCAGCAGACCGCGGGCCAGGCGCACCAGGGCGGGCCCGCGGGTGGCCACGAACTCCTCGAAGACCAGCGGCGCGGGCATCGCGTGCTCGACCACCGGGCCGGCGGCAGGGCCGAGGCCGGCATCGTCTGCCGAAGCGTCGACAGGCTGCTGCACGACCACATTCCCCTCGCAGATCTCACCGATGACCGGCCCGACGCCGGCGCCCCCCAGGGACCGGCTCCCACACGCCGCGTCCCGCACAATCGGGCGCCAGCCTAACCGGATCGGACGACAGTCTGTGTACAGAGCTGGTCTCAAACAGGGATTCGTTCGGCACTTATCGGGCACGAATAACAGTGAGTGACCAGTTGTCGGTGAAGCCGTCACACCCCGGAGCCGGGCTCGTCCGGCTCACCTCTACAGAGTCCGGGGACCCGGAGCTGATACATCCCGGACATCTTCGGCGCCCGATCGGTCCCTACCGTGATCACCCCACCACGTCCGGTCAGAACCCTCCTCACCGACCGTCCACCGACGGTTACCCACGTCAGAACACGTCTCTCGTCACAAAATTGTTCGCCATTGTTCAGTCCGCGCGAAAGAACCTGTATAAAACATGCCGGTATGTGAACTGCTTTGCCGCTTTTGATCCATTCCGATGGATCTTCCTCAGCAGCCACGTCCGAGGCACCGCCGGTACTTCAGCAGCATCCAGCTCGTCCGTTCCACCCCGCGCACTCCCCCGCGACGAAGGGACCGAATCGATGCGACAACTGGGCGTCTATCTGGTGACGGCGATCACTGCCGTCGCCGGAACCGCACTGGTGGCCTCCACCCCGGCCGCGGCCGCTCCGGCGCCCGTGGCCCAGAAGGCCGCGGCGACCGACTACATCGTTCTGCAGGAGGCCGGCGGCACCCTGGCCGCCAAGGCCGCGGTCGAGAAGGCCGGCGGCACGGTGGTCTCCGAGAACGCCGCGCTCGGCTACGTGGTCGCGCGCAGCGACAAGGCCGGTTTCCAGAGTGCGGTGAACGCCGACGCCTCGGTGCTGGGGGCCGCCCCCGACGAGGTGATCGGCCGAGCGCCCAAGGCGAAGAAGGCCGACGCCGCGAAGATCGAGCTGCTGCGGGCCCAGTCCGGCGCGCAGGGGGGCACCGCCAAGGGCGGCGGCAAGACCTCCAGCAGCGAGCCGCTGGCCGACCTGCAGTGGGACATGAAGCAGATCGACGCCACCCCCAAGGGGTCCTACGGCAAGCAGCCCGGCAGCAAGAAGGTCCTGGTCGGGATCATCGACACCGGCGTCGACGGCAGCCACCCGGACATCGCGCCGAACTTCGACAAGAAGCGCTCGCGCAACTTCGTCACCGACATCCCCGAGATCGACGGGGCGTGCGAGGTGGCCGACTGCAAGGACCCGGCCGACGTCGACGACGACGGCCACGGCACCCACGTCGCCAGCACGATCGGCTCCCCGGTCAACGGCCTCGGCATCGCCGGTGTCGCCCCGGAGGTCACCCTGGTGAACATCCGGGCCGGTCAGGACTCGGGCTACTTCTTCCTGCAGGCCACGCTCGACGCGCTCACCTACGCCGGCGACATCGGCGTGGACGTGGTCAACATGAGCTACTACGTCGACCCGTGGCTCTACAACTGCACGAACAACCCGGCCGACACGCCGGAGCAGCAGAAGCAGCAGCAGGTCGCCCGCACCGCGGTGCAGCGGGCCGTCGACTACGCCCGCCACAAGGGCGTGCTGCCGGTCGCGGCCGAGGGCAACGAGAACCACGACCTGACCAAGTCCCGCACCGACGCCACCTCGCCGAACTACCCCGAGGGCCAGGCCCACACCCGCACCGTCGACGCCTCGTGCCTGAACGTCCCGGCGCAGAGCAAGGGCGTGGTCACGGTCAGCTCCACCGGCCCGAGCAAGCGCAAGGCCTACTACTCCAGCTACGGGGTGACCGACGTGGCCGCCCCCGGTGGTGACGTGTACGACACCCCCGACCAGAAGCGGAACTTCGGCGCCGGCATCCTCGCCGCCTACCCGAAGCACCTGGCCGTGCTGAACGGTGACATCGACGCGAACGGCGAACCGACCAACGCCGCCGTGGTGAAGTCCTGCAAGGGCAAGGTCTGCGGGTACTACCAGTACCTGCAGGGCACCTCGATGGCCTCGCCGCACGCCGCGGGCGTGGCCGCCCTGATCGTCAGCGAGTACGGCAAGAAGGACCGCAGCGGTCTGGGCCTGAGCCCGGCCAAGACCGAGGCCAAGCTGCTGAAGTCGGCGGTCGAGACGCCGTGCCCGACCCCGGCCACCGTGCAGTACACCCGGATCCTCCCGGACGGCACGGTCGCGCAGAGCACCTCCACCTGTGAGGGCCCGAAGCACGACAACGGCTTCTACGGTCACGGCATCGTCAATGCCAAGGCCGCGGTGACCGGAAGGCTCTAACTGCAAGGGCACCACGAACTGAGGACGTCGGTGGGCACCCATGGTGCCCACCGGCGTCCTCAGTTGTTGATCGGGTTTACCGGGCCCAGTACACGCTGACCGGGAGAACCAACAGCACTACCGCGACCAGCCAGACGTTGAACACGACCAGTGCGGCCCCGGCCAGCGCTGGCAGCCGACGGCGGCCGAGCTCGACGCTCAGCACCAGCAGACCGAGCATGGCCAGCCAGGTGAGTGGGCTGTGCGGCAGCCCCAGGTCCTTGCCCAGCGGCTCGTGAATGCTCTGGGCGCCGAGCTGGGAGATGTACCAGTAGGCCAGGAAAGCGCGAAAAGCCCACCAGGACGGGCGGACCGCGCGCAGGAAGTCCCGCAGCCCGGGCCACCAGCGGCGGTCGGCCAGGGCCGCACCGAACTGGTACCGGACGTCTTCCCGGATCACGTCGAAGGCCCGCGACAGACCACGCGCGAACGTCCAGGAACGACCGCGGGGCAGGCGGATGCGCGGACGGCGGCCCAGCCCGGCGGCGCTGCGCAACTCGGCGGCATACGTCGCCGGCAGGCCGAACATGTCCACCGCGGTGGTCGGCTGGTCCTGCTGCACGGCCATCGTCTCGGTCAGGTCGGCGGCCAGGCCCTCGGTGAGCTCGGCCACCGCGTCGGCCGGCAGGTCGGCCAGTTCGGCCCGCACGGCGTCGACGTAATCTCCTACGGCGTCGGTCTTCTGCGCGATGGTGCTCATGGCGCCTCATCCCCCGGGATCGGCTCGGTGTCGGGCAGTGTGTTGGGCACGGTCGGCGGCGTGACCGGGTACTGCATGCGGCTGGGAGCGGTGGCGTCGCGCAGGTTGCGCAGTACCGGATTGCCGAAGCCGTCGTCCTCGGCGTTCAGAGTCTCCTTGAGCGGGTAGACGTTGTAGCGCAACTGCTCGTCGGCGGTCTGGGCCGGAGCCACCTGGATCTGGTTGTTGAACTCCTCCTCGTACCAGAGCTTCTCCGAAGGAACGAGCGGCCGCCCCTGGTCGTCGAACAACTGCACGTCTTTCAGCAGATTGCCCTCGGCGTCGTAGGGGAAGATGTTGCGCACCAGCTCGCCGTTGTTGAGAACGCCCTCGTTGGAAGACACTTCGACGTAGCCCGCCATAGTCTCGCTCTCGCTGTCAACGGGCTGAGCCCAGGACAGCAGTGAGGCGACCCCGAGGAACAGGGCGATCCCGGTGGCCAGATTGGCCGCCCGGGTCAGACGGATGCTGATCCGGTTGCGCAGGGCCAGGTTCCGGCGGCCGACCTCGATGCTGGCGATCATCAGCACCAGGCACAGCAGCCAGCCCGCGATCCCTTCCGGCGCCCAGCTCTCAACCCCGCTGACCACCTGGATCAGCTGATACACCACGTATCCGCGTAGAGCCCACCACAACGGCAGGCAGGTGACGCCGAACGCCCGCACGTCCGGACCGATCGGCTGGGCATCGAGCCAGGTGACGAAAGCCTGCTTGCGGCGGTCGATCTCAGCCAGCAAGCTGAACCGGCGCGGCGACGGCTTGGGCTCGTCGACCCGGGCCGGCAGCCCGGCCGCCGCTCGCAGCTCCGCCGCATAGACCTCGGGCCGGCCGAACAGTTCGTCGGGCAGGGCCGTGCTCTCGGCCAGTGCGTCGGCCAGGTCGGCCTCCAGCCCGCCGGTCAGCTCCTCGATCTCCTCCGGCTCCAGATCACTCAGAGCCTCGCGCACCGCGGCCACGTACTGCACCGGGCCGGGCGCCTCGACCACCGCGCTCATCAGTTCCCCTCCGAAGCGTTCGCCCACCGGCGGCCGGCCAGGGGCACCGTCTTGCCCGACGAACTGCCCGGCTCGGCCAGGAGCGCGGTCATCGTGTCGGCGAATCCGGCCCAGGTCTGCCGCTGGGCGCCGAGTTCCTCACGCCCGCGCGGCGTGATGCCGTAGTACTTGCGGTGCGGGCCCTCGTCCGAGGGCACCACGTACGAGGTCAGCGAGCCCCCGGCGTAGAGCCGGCGCAGCGTGCCGTAGACCGAGGCGTCGCCCACGCCCTCCAGCCCGGCCGTGCGCAACCGGCGGACCACGTCGTAGCCGTACCCGTCCTCCTGCGCGACCACGGCGAGCACGGCCACGTCGAGCACCCCCTTGAGCAACTGCGTCGTGTCCATCCCTCTCCTCAGCCCGTGATCCGCGAACCGGCCCCTGCCCACTGCCGCGGCACAGAAGGTACCGCGCATTGCGCAGTAGTGTCCACGATGCGGGAGCGGATGTCGGCCGGCCCAGCTGAGCCGGCCGGTCCGGCCCGCGCGGGATGCCCGGTTGCCGACGTCCGGTCCGGGTTCCAGCTACGCTCGTCCACCGTGCGTCTGGTTATCGCTCGTTGTTCCGTTGACTATGCCGGGCGGCTGACCGCCCACCTTCCGCTCGCCACCCGTCTGCTGATGGTGAAGGCCGACGGCAGTGTGCTGGTGCATTCCGACGGCGGCTCGTACAAGCCGCTGAACTGGATGAGCCCGCCCGCCAAGCTCTCGGTCGCCACCCCCGACGAGACGGCCGCCGAGGCCGGGGTGGTCGAGGTCTGGACGGTGCAGAGCGCGAAGACCGACGACCGGCTGATCGTGAACCTGCACGAGGTGCTGCACGACAGCACGCACGAGCTGGGCGTCGACCCGGGCCTGGTCAAGGACGGGGTCGAGGCGCACCTGCAGAAGCTGCTGGCCGAGCAGGTGGAGCGCTTGGGCGAGGGCTGGTCGCTGGTCCGGCGCGAGTACATGACCGCGATCGGCCCGGTCGACCTGCTGGTGCGGGACTCCGGCGGGGCCTCGGTGGCGGTCGAGATCAAGCGACGCGGCGAGATCGACGGGGTCGAGCAGCTCACCCGCTACCTCGAGCTGATGAACCGCGACCCGCTGCTCTCCCCGGTCAGCGGCGTCTACGCCGCCCAGGAGATCAAGCCCCAGGCCCGGGTCCTCGCCGAGGACCGCGGGATCCGCTGCGTGATCCTCGACTACGACGAGATGCGCGGCCTGGACGATGTGGAGACCCGGCTTTTCTGATGCTGTACCGACTTGTCTTCAAGCACCTGCTGGTCCGGGTCCCGGCCGAGACCGCGCACCACGGCGCCTTCGCCCTGATCCGCCTGCTCGAGCGCGTCCCGGCGCTGCGCACCCAGTTCGAGAAGCTGCTCGCCCCGGGCGACGAGGTGCTGCGCACCCGGGCCCTCGGCCTGGACTTCCCCGGCCCGCTCGGCCTGGCCGCCGGCTTCGACAAGGACGCGCTGGCCCCCGACGCGCTGGCCGCGATGGGCTTCGGCTTCGTCGAGATCGGCACGCTCACCGGCCGTCCCCAGCCCGGCAACCCCAAGCCCCGGCTGTTCCGGCTGCCCGCCGACCGGGCCCTGGTCAACCGGATGGGCTTCAACAACCACGGTTCCACCGCAGCCGCGGTCCGGCTGAAGAGCCGTCAGGGGCACGCCCTGGTCGGCGCCAACATCGGCAAGTCCAAGGTGGTCGGCCCGGCCGACGCGATCGAGGACTACGTGGCCAGCGCCGCCCGGCTCGGCCCGGTGGCCGACTATCTGGTGGTCAACGTCAGCTCGCCGAACACCCCCGGGCTGCGCGACCTGCAGGCCGTGGCCTCGCTGGGCCCGCTGCTGAGCGCGGTTCGGCGCACTCTCGATGCATCCGCCCCGGCCGGCCGGGGAACCGGTACCCGGCGGGTGCCGCTGCTGGTGAAGATCGCCCCCGACCTTTCCGACGAGGACGTGGACGCGGTCGCCGACCTGGCCCTGGAACTCGGCCTGGACGGCATCATCGCGACCAACACGACCATCTCCCGGGCCGGCCTGAACACCCCAGCCGACCAGGTGGAGGCGCTCGGTGCGGGCGGCCTGTCCGGTCCGCCAGTGGCCGAGCGCGCGCTGGAGGTGCTGCGCCGGCTGCGCGCCCGGGTCGGCGACGACATGGTCCTGATCGCGGCCGGCGGCATCATGACCGGCGACGAGGCCTACGAGCGCATCCGGGCCGGGGCCACGCTGGTGCAGGCGTACACCGGATTCATCTACGGCGGGCTGCTCTGGCCCCGTCAGGTGCAGCGGCGGATCGCGGAAAGGCTTCGCGCCGACGGGTTCTCGTCGGTGAACGAGGCCGTGGGAGCCGACACAAAGGCGGGCTGACCGACGTCCTCGATCTGTGGACGTAAGCCAGCTCGCCGACCGACGAAGGCGGCTCAGAGGCTCATAGCGATCCTCAGGCCGTCTTCCACATCTCGCATCGTCGGTGCCGTCAGCACACCCATGTGCCGCTTCAGCTCGTCGTGGAACAGCTGGACCAGGTCGTCGCACAACGCCCAGCCGACCAGAGGATCGTGAGCAGACAGTGGCACGACCGTAGGCGCCGCCGCTTGTTTGTCGGTGGTCGTGATGCGCACCGCCAGAACCGTGTCCAGGTTCCCGTTGCGGTGGTTGTTCGACACGACCAACCACGGCTTGTCGCCGTGCCCCACATCAGCCATGTAGACGTGGTTGCGGATGGGCTTGAGCAAAGTTCCCCCGAAAGTGACGGATCAGTCGTCGGTGCTGGAGCGCCGCCGGCGCGCACGCAGAGCCTGCTGGTAGCTGATGGTGTCGGCGTCCTCCTGACGCTGGGCGGCCATGTCGACGTACGCCTGCTCGAGCACGGCCTCGTCGAGAGCCTTCACCCCGAGCTGCACGAGCGCGGTGAGGGTGGTGGCTTCCGACTTCGCGGCCGAATGACCGGCCAGATGGGTGAGGGCGTAGTTGTAGGTGGAGCCCGGGGTACGGGCGGCCTCGACAGCGTGGATCAGGTTCTCGTCGAGGGGCACGTTCTTGCGGATAGGTGCGGTCGTGCTCATGAGTCAGATAGTGACCCAGAATGTGAGTCACTTCAACCTGAGTAGGCCGGACGGTGAGGACCCCAGCCGTCCCGGCGCAACGGAGGGCACCCTGGCCTCCCCAGACGTTTTCTGCCTAGACCCGAATGGTGGACGTCAGGTAGCACGCTGACACCCGGTCACGGCACCATCCCTCTTATGGCTGCACGGATCACCGTCATCGGCGCGGGTGTCATCGGCTTGTCCTGCGCGGTCCGGCTGGCCGAGGCAGGACATCCGGTGGACGTGATGGCCCGGGAGATGCCGCTGGAGACCACCTCGGCCGTGGCCGGGGGACTGTGGCAGCCGTTCCTGGCCGAGCCCGCCGACCTGGTGGCCGGCTGGGCGCAGGCCACCTATCACGCACTGTCCCGGCTGGCCCAGGAAGACGAGACGGGCGTGGTGCTGCGGCCGGGGTACATCGTCGGGCTTTCCGAGCGGCCGACCTGGGCCGACGGGCTGCCTGTCGACCTGACCTACGTGAATCATCCGCACCCCCGGCACCGCGGCGGTTGGCACCTCACCGTGCCGATGGTCGACATGACCGTCTACCTGCCGTATCTCGTCGCCCGCCTGCAGGCCGCGGGCGGCACGCTGACCCGGATGCCCCTGAGCGCCCTGCCGGCCCGGGGTCTGGTGGTCAACTGCACAGGGCTGGCCAGCCGCGCCCTGGCGGCCGACCCGAGCGTCTACCCGGTGCGCGGCCAGGTGCTGCGGATGTCCAACCCGGGCATCACCGAATGGTGGGCCGACGACGCCGATCCGGACGTGCTCACCTACGTCCTGCCCCACGCCCGGCACGTGGTCATCGGGGGTACGGCCCAGGAGAACGACTTCGAGACCACCCCCGACCAAGCGCTGGCCGCGCAGATCCTTGAGCGGGCGAAGGAACTGGTGCCGGCGCTCGAGCGGGCCACCGTGCTCGCCCACCGGGTCGGTCTGCGGCCGGCCCGGCCCGCGGTCCGGCTGGAGACGGTACGAGGCGCCGAGGGCACCACGATCCACTGTTACGGCCACGGCGGCAGCGGGGTCACGCTTTCCTGGGGTTGTGCCGACGATGTGCTGGCCCAGGTCTCCGCACTGACGTAGAAAACTTCCCGAGGGCTGTCGATCGGCCCGGTCCTGGCTCGTCATCACTGCGAACCAGACCTGCCCGTGCGACGACGAAGGGAAAGAACGTCATGCGCTACACGCTTCTCATGCACGTCTCCGAAGAGGCCGCCCAGGTGCTCCCGCCCGAGGTGATGGAAGCGGGCCGGCAGGCGATGCGCAGCTACGCCGCCACCCTCCAGGCCGCCGGGGTACTGATCGCCGCCGAAGTGCTCCAGCCCTCGTCCGCCACCACCACGATCCGGGTGGTGGACGGGTCGCTGCAGGTGCAGGACGGCCCGTTCGCCGACACCAAGGATCAGCTGGCCGGAACCATCGTGATCGATGTGGCCGACCTGGATGCGGCGATCGCCTGGGCCCGGGAGGCGCCGCAGGCGCAGTGGGGGTCGGTGGAGATCCGGCCGGGGGCCGTGCACACGGTGGCCGGAGTCTGGACGCCCAACACGTGAGCGAGGAGGCGCGGGCGGCGGCCGAGCATGCCGCCCGCTCCTCCTACGGCCGGCTGGTAGCGCTTCTGGCCGCCCCCACCGGGGATCTCGCGTTGGCCGAAGATGCCCTGGCCGGGGCCTTCGAGGCGGCGCTGCGCCACTGGCCCGCTCAGGGAGTGCCGGACAACCCGGAGGGCTGGCTCCTGACCGTGGCCCGCAACCGGCAGCGCGATGTCTGGAAGTCGGCCGCAGCCCGTACCTCGGCGCCGATCGACGAGGGGGACGCCACGTACGACCCCCTGGCTGACCACGATCCTCTGGCCATCGGCGAGCGCCGCCTCGAACTGCTCTTCGTCTGCGCCCACCCGGCCATCGACCCGGCCGCCCGTACCCCGCTGATGCTGCAGGTGGTAATGGGTTTCGAGGCGGCCGAGATCGCCCGGGCGTTCGCTGTGCCGTCGTCCACCATGGCCCAGCGGCTGGTACGGGCCAAGCGCCGGATCAAGAACACCCGCATCCCGTTCTCCGTGCCGGACCGCCGGGTGCTGCCGGAACGCCTGACCGCCGTGCTGGAAGCGGTCTACGGATGCGCCGCGATCAGCACCAGCGCCGGCGAGGCGCGGTACTTGGCCGTGACGCTGGCGGCGCTGCTCGAAGACGAGGCCGAAGCTTGGGCGCTGGCCGCGCTCACCACCCTTACCCTGGCCCGTTCTCGTTCCCGCACCGGCACTTTCGTGCCCCTGGAACAGCAGAACCCGGCCGAGTGGGACTCGCAACTACTTGATGAAGGGGAAGCGCTACTGCGCAGGGCACGGCCGTCCGGCCCGCCGGGACGCTTTCAGTTGGAGGCCGCCATCCAGGCGGTGCATGTCGACCGCCGGCGCACCGGAAGCACCGACTGGGCCGCGCTGAACATTCTGTACACGGCACTTCTGGCGGTGGCCCCCGGGCTCGGCGCCAAGGTTGCGGCGGCGGTAGTCACAGGACGGCTGCACGGCCCCGAGGCGGGCCTGGCTCAGCTGCCCGCGTCGGGAGTAGAGACTTTTCAGCCCTACTGGGCGGCCCGGGCGGATCTGCTCGCGCGGGCCGGGCGGGAGGCCACCGAGGCGTACCGCCGAGCGGCCGATCTGGCCGAACTGGCCGGCGACGAGAACGGGGCGCAGTTCCTGCGTTCCCGGCCGGCGCCGGGTTCCGGATCGTAGCCTCACCGCAAGGCCGCCGAACACAGCGTCACCCAGCCACAGCAGGGCGCAAGATTCGTGCGGTCGCCGCTCACCCTCGTCATTAATTTTTCCGGCTCCTGCGGCCCTCCAGCACCAAGAAAATACGCACTTTCATTAACTCGGCTTAAGGTTTTCACAGGGTTGCCGAGGGCTTCGCATTCTGCGTTGAGTGCTTCTTGACGCTGGTTTGACTTAACCCGTAACCGCGCGCTCACCAGCACATTTCCGCGGCTCAACCCCCTTAGTCGGATGCCGCTGGTCAATGGTTGCCCCACTTGGCGAAAAACTTGTAAGTTTCCTGCGACTTCACACGATGCCCCGTCCCCCGGGCGCGGTTGCAGGAGGAATACACGGATGACAGAGGGCTTTCCGCCGGCTGGTGAGAACACCGGTGACCAGGCGGGCCAAAAGGTCTCCGCGGAGAATTCGTCCGCACCCCTCACCCGCCCCCGGCGCACGAGTGCACCGGCGCGTCCACTGGTCGCGGCCGGCGTCTCGCGGCGCAGCATGCTGGTCAGCGGGGCCACCGCCGTGGCGGCGGCGGGCGGCACCGGCTACCTGCTGATGCGGGGCGGGGGCAGCGGCAGCGCCACGGCCGCCGCCACCCTGACCACCGAGCAGGCCGTCGCCGGCAGCGCGAGCACCGGCGCGGGCCTGACCACGAGTGCGGGCACCGGCGCCGCGGTCTCCTCGTCCGGCGCCTCGGCGACCGTGCTGCACGGTTCGTCCAAGGCCGCCACGCTCACCGGTACCACCGGTGCGGCCGCCGCCGCCAAGAAGAAGATCAAGGTCGACGCCGACCTGCTGATCGGCCGGGCCACCTACGGGCGCACCGTGGCCAGCGACCGCTCGATCGAGCGCCTCGGCGCCTCGGCCTGGCTGGAGCGCCAGCTGCGGCCGGCCAAGATCAAGGACCCGAAGGGCCAGGCCGTCGACGCCCAGTTCCCGGACCTGCGCTGGAGCATCGCGCAGACCCGCAGCGGCCTGAAAGTGGGCGCCTGGGACGTGATGATGGACGTCTGCGCCAATCACCTGGGCCGGGCGCTGTTCTCCAGCCGCGAGCTGTACGAGGTGATGGTCGACTTCTGGTCCAACCACCTGAACATCGCCTGCCCGAGCAGCGACGTCTGGGACACCCGGCACCGCTACCAGATCGACGTGGTCCGCAAGCACGCCCTCGGCTCGTTCGAGGACCTGTTGCTGGCCAGCGCCTTTCACCCGGCGATGCTGACCTTCCTCGACGCGGCCAACTCGACCAAGGACGCGCCGAACGAGAACTACGCCCGTGAGCTGCTCGAGCTGCACACGGTCGGGGTGAACGGCGGCTACACCGAGAAGGACATCCAGCGCTCGGCCCTGCTGCTGACCGGCTGGACGTTCTGGGACGGCAAGCGCAAGTACGAGCCGCAGCGCCACTACACCGGCCGGATCAAGGCCTACGGTTTCAGCATCGCCAACGCCGACGCAGCGAAAGGTCAGGTGGCGCAGCGCAAGTACCTGCGTTATCTGGCCCGGCACCCGAAGACGGCCCGCAACATCGCCACCAAGCTGGCCACCCACTTCGTCTCCGACAGCCCGCCCAAGTCGCTGGTGACCAGCCTGGCCAAGGTGTACACGAAGAACGACACGGCGATCGTTCCGGTGCTGCGCGCGCTGTTCAGCTCGCCGGAGTTCGCCGCCTCCAGCGGTGAGAAGATCCGCCGGCCGATGGAGCAGGTGGTGGCCAGCGCCCGGGCGATCGGGGTGAAGAACGGCTCGAACGGCAAGGCCCTGCTGGACCTGTACTACGTGGTCAAGGACGCCGGGCACGGTCCGCTGGGCTGGTCGATGCCGAACGGCTACGCCGACCGGGCGGCCTCCTGGCAGTCGCCGGCCGGGGCGCTGCAGGTGTTCAACTCCACCACCGCCATGGTGCACGGCTGGTGGCCGAGCAAGATGTCGCTGCCCGGGCCGGAGAAGCTGCTGGGCAAGAAGCCGACCACGCGCGCCGGGGTGATCACCGCGGTGGGCAAGAAGATCTTCGGCCGCAACCCGACCAAGCGCGAGCGCTCGGCCGCGGTCACCCTGCTGAACGGCACCAAGCTGCCCAAGACGTTCAACGCCAACTCCTGGGAGCAGCACGAGACGATCGCGCTGACCGCGACGCTCTTCCTGTCCGCCCCGGCCCACCTCTCGGTCTGACCGCCGGTCCGTCTGAACAGAACGGTTGCAGAACTGATGACGACGATGATCCCGCAGACGCCGGAGCAGATGCTCGACTGCGGTTGCCCGGAGAACCGGGGCGTCTCCCGGCGCACCCTGTTCCGGATGGCCGCAGTGGGCGGACTGGCCACTGCCACCACGGTTTCCGGGGCCACCCTGGCCTTCGGCGCCCCGGCCGGCACCGGCACTCTGGTGGTGCTCTCGCTGCGCGGCGGCTTCGACGGCCTGTCCGCCGTGGTGCCGCTGGGCGACCCGGCCTACGCCAAGGCCCGCCCGGGCATCAAGGTGGCCGCCGGGCAGTCGAAGAAGCTCGACTCGATGTTCGGCCTGCACCCGGCCATGGAGCCGGTGTTCAAGCTGTTCGACAACGGCACGATGGCCGCGGTGCACGCCGTGGGCCAGGCCGACCCGACCCGCTCGCACTTCGAGGCGATGGCCGAGATGGAGCGCGCCGCACCGTCGTCCAGCCTGCGCACCGGCTGGATCGACCGCACCCTGGGCAGTCTGGGCGACCTCGGTGGTTTCGCCGGCACCCAGGTCGGTTCCGGCTCGCTGCCGGACTCGATGATCGGGCCGAACATGAAGTTCGCGATGAACTCGATCGCCGGGGTGAAGCTCTCGGTGGCCGAGGACCTGGTGCCGCTGTCGCGCTGGCGCTCGGCGATGAAGACCCTGCACACCGGGGCCGCGCCGGAGCTGAAGGCGCCGATGACCAACGCCCTGGGCGCGGTCGGCCGGATGGGCAAGCTGCAGAAGAACGCCGGTAAGTCGGCCAAGGACCTGGGTTATCCGGAGAGCGGGCTGGGGAACGCCCTGCACGACGTGGCCCGGCTGATCAAGGCCGACATGGGGCTGCGGGTGGCCACGGTCGACTACGGCAACTGGGACATGCACGTGAACCTCGGCAAGTCCGACGGCGGCTGGATGTTCAACCAGCTGCAGGAGATGAGCAAGGCCCTGGCCGCGTTCGCGGCCGAGCTGGGCACCGACGGCCTGAAGCGCACCACGCTGATCACCCTCAGCGAGTTCGGCCGCCGGCTCGAGGAGAACGGTTCCGGCGGGCTCGACCACGGCCACGGCAACGTGGTGCTGGCCCTGGGCGGCGGCCTGAACAAGGGCGTGCACGGCCGCTGGCCCGGTCTGGGCGCGGCCAAGCTGGTCGACGGAGACCTGGCCGGGACCACCGACTACCGCTCGATCGTCTCCGAGGTGCTGAAGAAGCGGGTCGGCGTGGACTCCACGACCGACATCTTCCCCGGTTACAAGCCCAAGACGGTTGGCTTGGTCAAGTAGCCGAGGGTCGCTGGAGGGACGGAGCCGGACTGTGAGGGGTCCGGTTCCGTCCCTCTGTCATGAGGGTTCAGCCCAGTTCGGAGTCCACGTAGCACCAGCGCCACCACTCGCCCAGCTCGATGCTGCGCATCACCGGGTGCCCGCTGCTCTCGTAGTGCGCCTGGGCGTGCCGCCGGGGTGAGGAGTCGCAGCAGCCGACGTGCCCGCAGTCCAGGCACATCCGCAGGTGCACCCAGTGGCGCTCGCCCAGCTCCAGGCAGTCCGGGCAGGCGTCCGGCCGGGAGGCCGGGGCGACGGTGAGCGGGCGGTCCTGAAGGTGCGAGCAGGCCCCGGGTTTCGGCGCGGTGAGCATCGAGGACTGTTCCGCCGCGGACGGTCCGGTGCCGGTGGAGAAGCCGTCGAGCATGGCCTCCTCCTGGTCGATCCGTTCCAGCACCCGCTCGACCAGGTCGTGCGGCACCGAGCCGTCACGGCGCACCCGGGCGGTGACCTGCCGCTCCGCCTCGAGCATCTCGACCCGCAGCCGGTGGAAGGTGGCGGCCGGGGTCTCCTGCGCGTTCTCGTTCGAGCCCAGGCGTTCCCAGGCCGCGTTGGCCACCCGCTCGCCCCACGACTCCAGCGTCTGCACCACGTCCGGCGCGTCCTCCGGCCGACGGGTCGCGGCCAGCCGGTCCAACCCCGCCTCGGCCGCCTGCTGCTGGAGCAGGGCCTCCTGCAACGCGTCCTGGGCCGGATCCGGGCCGGCCACCTTCAGCCGGCGCACCAGCCAGGGCAGGGTGGTGCCCTGCACCAGCAGCGATCCGGCGACCACGGTGAAGGCCGCGACCACCAGGGCGGGCCGGCCCGGTACGTCTTCCGGGATGGTCAGGGCGGCGGCCAGGGTGACCACCCCGCGCATCCCGGCCCAGCCGACCAGGGCGACCTCCGGGACGGTCGGGCCCGGCTGTCGCCGGTTCAGGCGGCCCAGCAGGTAGACCGCGGGGAACACCCACAGGCCGCGCACCACCACCACGGCCAGCAGCACGGCCAGGCTGAGCACCAGCACATCGGTGTTCGGCGTCGACTCGTCCTCGATGGCCGCCGTGACCAGGTCCTTCAGCTGCAGCCCGATCAGCAGGAAGATCGCGCTCTCGAGCAGGAACTGCACGGTCCGCCAGATCACCCGCTCGGTGACCCGGGACATCGCCGACTGGATCTCGGTGGCCCGCTGCCCGAGCATCAGCCCGGCCACCACCACCGCGATCACCCCGGAGCCGTGCAGCTGCTCGGCCCCCAGGTAGGCGGCGAAGGGCACCAGCAGCGAGACGCTGGTGTCCAGCACCGGGTCCTCGACCTTGCGGCGCATCAGCGAGACCAGCTGGGCCAGGACCCAGCCGACCAGGACGCCGCCCAGCACCGCCCAGAGGAAGTCCAGCCCGATCGAGAGCACCCCGACCGAACCGGAGACCGCCGCGATCGCGCTGCGCAGGGTGACCAGCGCGGTGGCGTCGTTCAGCAGGCTCTCGCCCTCCAGCAGCGACACCACTGAGCGGGGCATCCGGACCCGGCGGGCCACCGCGCTGGCGGCCACCGCGTCCGGCGGGGCCACCACCGCACCCAGGGCCAGCGCGATCGCGAACGGCACGTCGGGCAGGACCAGCTTCACCACCAGCGCCACCACCAGGGCGGTGACAACCACCAGCACCACTGAGAGCAGCCCGATCTCGTTGCGCTGACGGCGCAGGTCGATCAGCGGGGTACGCACGGCCGTGGCGTACAGCAGCGGCGGGAGCAGCCCCTCCAGCACGATGTGCGGTTCCAGCGGGAGCACCGGCATACCGGGCACGAACGACAGGATCAGACCGGCGAAGGTCAGGAACAGCGGCGCTGAGAGGGCCAGCCGGCCGGCCAGGGCCGCCGTTCCGGCAGCGATCGCAAGGAGAATGACAAGTTCGACCGCCAGAGACACCGCGGGATCATCTCACGGTGTCGTCCGGGGCCTGAGAGAGAATTGAGGACGCCGGTGAGGGCCGGTTCGGTCAGCCCACCAGGGCGGCCGGCCGGATCGAGGAACTCCAGGTCACCCGGGCCACCCTGAGCAGCCGGAGCTCACGGGGACGGACCCCGGTGAGGACCAGTTGGCGGCCGGCCTGACGGGCCCGCCGTGCGGTGCCGACCAGGACGCCCAGCCCGGCCCCGTCCCAGATCTCCAGCTGGTTCATCTCGACCACCAGCTCGTCGCCGCCCTGGCCGCCGTCGACCGCCTCGTGCAGCGCCGACCGGGCGGCCGGGGCCGAACGCGCGTCGAGGCGGCCCTTCAACCGGACCAGGGTGCCGGGACCGGGTACCTCGATGCTCAGCCGAGGGCCCGGGGCCGGATCCATCGGTGCGCGCGGTTCCGGTGGCCGCGGTGGTCCGGTCATCATTCCCATCTCGTGCTCCCCCCAAGTCGCCCCGCCCGGTGCCGCCGGTTTGCGCGTGGTCCCACTCCCAGGGAGGCCGGACGTCACAGAGCGTCGGGCTACTGTGACACGGAAAGCCCGCTGAGCACAGCACCGACCCGCCTGACTCAGGCCCGGAGGTCCTCGGCGACGGCCGGTGGCGCCGGATCCGGCCGGACGAGGACACTGGTGCCATGTTGTACGGCGACGGCACCTCCTACCTGTTGTCGATCCTCGTGGTGCTGGCCGGTTTCGGCGTGATGATGCTGTTCCTGCGCTGGACCTTCAGCTCCGGCAAGTCGCTGGTGGAACGGCGGCCCCGGCAGGGCGGCGAGAACGAGTACGGGTTGTTCGTACCGGTCGCCGCCCCGGCCACGATGATCGAGGGCGAACAACTGCGGCTCCGGCTCGAGGCCGGCCAGATCCGCGCCAAGCTGGTGCAGACCAAGGACGGCCCGCGCCTGATGGTGTTCGAGCAGGACGAGAAGATCGCCCGGGCCGTGCTCGCCGCGCCCCCGCCGCCGCCCTCGACCGGCTTCTAGGTCAGGAGGCCGCCGGGGCCTCGTTCACCTCGAACCGGCGCACGTCGGCGCCGAGGGTGCGCAGGGCGTGGTCGAACCGGTCGTACCCCCGGTCGACGTGCCCGGCCTCGTAGACGATGGTCTCGCCCTCGGCCACCAGCCCGGCCAGGACCAGCGCGGCCCCGGCCCGGATGTCGCTGGCCTCGACCGGCGCACCGGAGAGCTTGGGCACGCCCCGCACGAACGCGTGGTGCCCGTCCATCCGCACGTGCGCGCCCAGCCGGGCGATCTCCTGGACGAACCGGAAGCGGGCCTCGAACAGGTTCTCGGTGATCATCGCGGCACCGCCGGACACCGCGCACAGGGTGACCATGAACGGCTGCAGGTCAGTCGGGAAGCCGGGGTAGGGCAGGGTGGCCACGTCCACCGCCTTCGGCCGCTCGGCGCCCTTCACCCGGAAGCCGTCGGCCAGGGTGATCACCTCGCTGCCGGCGTCGACCAGCTTGTCGATCACCAGCTCCAGGTGCCCGGGCTCGCCGTTGTGCACGATCACGTCGCCGCCGGTGATGGCGGCCGCGAACGCCCAGGTGCCGGCCACGATCCGGTCCGGCACCACACGGTGCTCGACCGGCGAGAGGCTGTCGGTGCCGATGATCTCCAGGGTGGAGCCGGCCACCCCGTCGATCTTGGCGCCCATCCGGCGCAGCATCCGGCACAGGTCGACGACCTCGGGCTCGCGCGCCACGTTGTCCAGCACCGTGCGCCCGTTCGCCAGGACGGCCGCCATCAGCAGGTTCTCGGTGGCCCCGACGCTGGGGAAGTCCAGCCGGATCTCCGCCCCGCGCAGGCCGCCGGGGGCCTCGGCGACCAGGAAACCGTGCTCCACCGCGATCTTCGCACCGAGCGCCTCCAGGCCGGAGACGTGCATGTCCAGGCCTCGTGAGCCGATCGCGTCACCGCCGGGCAGGGCCACCTGGGCGGCGCCGCAGCGGGCCAGCAGCGGGCCGAGCACGCTGATCGAGGCGCGCATCGCCCGCACCAGGTCGTAGTCGGCCTTGTGCCCGGGCACCGCCGGGGTGGTGATCGAGAGCATGCCGCTGCCGTCGACGTAGTCCACCCCGCAGCCGAGCCGGGTCAGGAGTTTCACCATGATCCGGACGTCGAGGATGTCGGGGACGTCGACCAGCGTCGTCGTCCCCTCGGTCAGCAAGGCGGCGGACATCAGCTTGAGCACGCTGTTCTTCGCGCCGGCCACTCTGACGCCGCCCTGCAGCGGCGCTCCACCCACGATCCGGAAGGCTTCCACGACACGGCATCGTATTGCCGATCCGGCCGGTGTGGCCCACATCCGGGCAGGGGTTACCGCCCGTGCGTCCCGCAGCATTCTGCGTACTCACAGGTGAAGCCCATATCGCTGGGCCCGGCCCGGGCGTTACGGGTTCTCGTAGGCTGACCGGATGGTGAACCTGACCCGGATCTACACCCGGACCGGCGACGACGGCACGACCGCGCTGGGCGACTTCAGCCGGACCTCCAAGAACGACCCGCGGCTGATCGCCTACGCCGACTGCGACGAGGCCAACAGCGCGATCGGGGTGGTCCTGGCGGCCGGCGGCGAACTGGACCCGCAGATCGCCCGGCTGCTGCGCCGGGTCCAGAACGACCTCTTCGACGTGGGCTCGGACCTGTGCGTGCCGCTCACCAGCACCCCGCCCAAGCACGAGCCGCTGCGGATCACCGCCGACTACGTGGAGCGGCTGGAGGCGGCCTGCGACGAGTTCAACGCCGCGCTGCCCGCCCTGCGCTCGTTCATCCTGCCCGGCGGCTCGGTCGCCTCGGCCTACCTGCACGTGGCGCGCACGGTGACCCGGCGGGCCGAGCGCTCGGTGTGGGCCGCCCTGGAGGCGCACGGCACGGCGGCCGACGGCGGCGTCAACCCGCTCACCGCCAAGTACCTGAACCGGCTCAGCGACCTGCTCTTCATCCTCTGCCGGGTGGCCAACCGGGAGTCCGGCGACGTGCTCTGGGTGCCCGGCGGCGAGCGGGACTGAACAACAGCAACGGCTCTTCCCACATCGGGAAGAGCCGTTGCCGGGGTCGGTCAGTCGTGCAGGGCAGGCACCCAGCGCGGCTTGCGGTGGGCCCGCTCCCCCAGCACCGCCAGCACGGCCGGCAGCAGGATCCCCCGCACCACGGTGGCGTCGATGAACACGGCGGTGGCCAGGCCCACGCCGAGCTGCTTCATCTCCAGCACCGACATGGTCGCGAAGATCGCGAACACCGCCACCATCACCGCCGCGGCACTGGTCACCGTGCCGGCGCTGCGGGCCACCCCGAGCCGGACCGCGTCCTTCGGGCTGTTCCCGGCCCGCCAGGCCTCCCGCACCCGGGAGACCACGAACACGTGGTAGTCCATCGACAGGCCGAACAGGATCACGAACATCAGCAGCGGCAGCCAGGCCGCGATCGTGCCGATCGAGGTGAAGTCCAGCAGGTCCTCGGCCCAGGTGTTCTGGAACACCATGGTCATCACGCCGTAGCCGGCCCCGACCGAGAGCAGGTTCAGCACCACGGTGGCCAGCGCCAGCGACGGCGAGCCGAACGAGAGCACCATCACCACGAAGGTCAGCACCAGCACGAACCCGACCACCGGCAGCAGCCGGCTGTCCATCCACTCGCTCAGCTCGGTGCCCTCGGCCACCCCACCCAGGTGCACCTCGGCGCCGGGCACGCCGGCCAGGGCCTTCTCGACCACCGGGACCACCTGCTCGCGCACGGTCTCCACGGCCTGGCCGGCCCGCTCGTCCGAGACGTCGAACGGGATCGGCAGGTGCATCACCGAGACCGTGCCCTCCGCCGAGGTCTGGATCTCCGGTGACTCCCCCGCGACCTGACCGGTCCCCTGGGCGGCGGGCCAGGCGTCCTCAAGCGCCGAACGCACCTGCGCCGCGCTGTCGGCCGGCGCGCCGACCACCATCGCGATGGTGGAGCCCTCCTGCGGGAACGCGTGGGTCATGGTCATCGTGGCCCGCACCTGCGGCACGTCCTGCGGCAGCGACTCGACGCCGGCCAGCGAGGTGCGCATCGAGGCGGCCGGGACCGCCAGGGCCACCAGCAGACCGGTGGCGGCCAGCGTCCAGATCAGCGGGCGCCGGGTGACCGCACCGGCCAGCCGGCCCCAGGGCCCGTCGATGCTCGCCTCGCGGCCCACCCGGCGGCCGATGAAGGGCAGGCGCAGCCGGTCCACCTTGTCGCCGAGCAGCGACAGGATCGCCGGGAGCACGGTGGCCGAGGCGATCACCGCGATCCCGACCACGATCATCGCGCCGATCGCCAGCGACGTGTACAGCCCGCCGGCCACGAGCATCCCGGCCATCGAGACCACCACGGTCACCCCCGAGATGATCACCGCCCGGCCCGCCGTGCGCCCCGCCACCTGGATCGTCTCGCGCACCTCGAGGCCGTGCGCCCGCTCCTGCCGGGCCCGCCGGATCACGAACAGCGCATAGTCCACCCCGACCGCCAGCCCGATCAGCAGCACCATGCTCTGGGTGTTCTGGTCGACCTTGTAGGTCTGCGAGATCAGTGCCGTCAGCCCGAGTGCGGTCCCCACCGCCGCGACCCCCAGCAGCACCGGCACGAAGGCCGCCACCACCGAGCCGAAGGCCAGCAGCAGGATGGCCAGAGTGACCGGCAGAGAGAAGATCTCGGCCTTCTTCAGGTCGTCCTCGATCTGCTCGCCGACCCCCACGTTCAGCGAGCCCTCACCGGTCTGCCCCACCTCCAGGTCCGGGTGGGTGGCGGCCAGCCGGTCGGTGATCGGCAGCATCGCCTCGGCGGTGCCGTCGATCCGGTCGGAGTCGTCCACCTCCGCATCGAGCTCGACCGTGGCCAGCATGGTCCGGCCGTCGGCGGAGACCACCGGCTCGCCGATCGAGGCGACCCCCGCCACCCCGGAGAACGCCTGGCTGATCTGCTCCCCCAGGTCGCCCACCTGCTCGTCGCTCAGCGTTCCCCTCCGCGCGCTGATCACGACGTGCTCGGTCGGACGGTCCCCGAAGTCGGCTCCCTCCAGCAGTTCTGAGGCCTTGCGCGAGTCCCCGACCAGCTGCTCGGCCCCCGTCGACGTCTTCAGCCCGCCCCCGAGCATCACGACGCCGGCCGCCACCACCAGGAGCGCGGCAAGAAGAGTGACCCACCGATGGCGGGCGCACCAGGAGGCGACGGACCGGCCTCCTCGTCCCACCGGCTTCTGCGGTGGGGGAACGAGACGTGAACGTTCCGAGTTCGTCGTTGTCGTCATGGTGATCAGCCTCGGGCCGGCGCGCTCCAAGATCACTGGTGCGTCCCCCTCGATCGGGGGTGGGGTTATCCCCACCCCCTCGGGGGTGGCTCCGGTATCCCCACAGCGTGCTCGGCGGCCTACCTTGATGGGGTGATCAAGCCAACCGACAAGGCGCTCGTCGCCCCCGGGTTCGATCTGTTCGACCCGGGCGAGAAGTGGTGGCTGTGGGGCCTGCCCACCGCCTCCGGGGCCCGCCAGGCCGTGGGCTGGTGGCTGCGCGGGTGGCCCGCGGTCTGCCACCTGACGCTCGACATCCTGGTCGCCGTCCCGTATCTGGCCCTGACCGTGCTGATGCTGGTGTCGGTCGTGCTGGTGCCGGTCTTCGGGATCGGCCTGCCGATGCTGCTCGCCGTCCTGGCCTGTGCCCTGGTGGCCGCCCGGCTGGACCTGTTCCGGCTGCAGGCGCTGGCCTACACCCGGCTGGAGTGGATGGGCCCGTCCCCGGCGGCCCCGAAGCGTTCGTTCTGGCGGCGCGGGCTGCTGGGCGGGCCGCAGTGGCGCTCGATGGCCTGGGTCTCCATCCAGGCCTGCTGGGGCCTGGTCACCGGCACCCTGGTGGTCTGCTTCGCCTCGGTCACCCTGGCCCTGGTGCTGGCCCCGGTCTACGTCTGGTTCCTGCCCGGCGCCGAGATGTACTGGCCCTGGGGCGGAACCACGTCCGGGCCGTGGTGGCTGCTGCTGGTGTTCTTCCTCGGGCTGGTCGGCCTGGTCGTCACCCCGCTGACCGCCACCGGCCTGATGGCGCTGAACGTGCTGATGGCCCGTCTGCTGCTGACCCGCCAGCCGCGCTCGGAGGAGGTGCGCCGGCTCAACCAGCGGGTGCAGACCCTGACCCGCACCCGGGCCGCGGCGGTGGACTCGGTGGAGGCCGAGCGCCAGCGGATCGAGCGCGACCTGCACGACGGCCCCCAGCAGCGACTGGTCGCCATCGCGATGGACCTGGGCCTGGCCAAGGACCGGCTGAACCGCGACCCGCAGGGCGCCCGCGACCTGATGGACAAGGCGCACAGCGCGGCGAAGGAGGCCGTGGTGGAGATGCGCCAGGTCGCCCGGGGCATCCACCCGCCGATCCTGACCGACCGCGGCCTGGACGCGGCCCTGTCCGCCCTCGCGGCCAGCGCCCCGGTCCCGGTCAGCGTGCAGACCGTGCTGCCCACCCGGCCCGACCCCACGGTCGAGGCGATCGCCTACTTCTGTGTCAGCGAGGGCCTGACCAACGTGGCCAAGCACGCCCGCGCCCGGCAGGCCCGGGTGCTGGTCAGCGCGGTCGGCGAGTGGCTGCGGATCGAGGTCGAGGACGACGGGGTGGGCGGCGCCCAGCCCGGCAGCGGCGAGGGTGGGGGCACCGGTCTGCGAGGGTTGGCCGACCGCGTGGCCGCGATCGACGGCGCTGTGCACCTCTCCTCACCGGCCGGCGGCCCCACCGTGCTGACCATTCATCTGCCCCTCACCCCCGGGAGTCCGTCGTGAGCATTCGAGTCGTGCTGGCCGAGGACTCGGTCCTGCTGCGGGAGGGCCTGCTGCGCCTGCTGGCCGAGACCGGCTTCGAGGTGGCCGAGGCCTGCCCGGACGGCGACTCCTTCCTGAAGGCGGTCGAGGCGCACCGGCCCGACCTGGTGATCGTCGACGTGCGGATGCCGCCCACGTTCACCGACGAGGGGGTGCGGGCCGCCCTGGTGGTGCGCCACCAGTACCCGAAGATCGCCGTGGTGGTGCTCAGCCAGTACGTCGAGGAGAACTACGCCACCGAGCTGTTCGCGGCCCGTTCCCGGGGCATCGGCTACCTGCTGAAGGACCGGGTGGCCGACGTCAGCGAGTTCGCCGAGACCCTGCGCCGGGTCACCGACGGCGGCACCGCCCTCGACCCGGAGGTGGTGGCCCAGCTGTTCTCCCGGGCCACCCGCAAGGATCCGCTCGGCCGGCTCACCCCGCGTGAGCGTGAGGTGCTCGGCCTGATGGCCGAGGGCCGCTCCAACACCGCCATCGCCGCCGCCCTGGTGATCGGCGAGGGCGCGGTGGAGAAACACGTCTCGAGCATCTTCGGCAAGCTCGACCTCCCCCCGGCCGCCCAGGACCACCGCCGCGTCCTGGCCGTCCTCCGCTGGCTCGGTTCCCAGGCACAGGAGTCCTGAAGACATGCCCACGACGACTTTCGAACCCGGCTCCCCCGAGGCGAAGGCCGAGCAGGAGCGACTGGCGGCCGCGGCGCGCCGGCGCAGCCCGTGGACCGGCCCGGTCCGGATCGCCACGGTGGTGCTCGGGGCCGGGGTGATCGGGATGGGCACGATCAGCGTGGTGACGCTGTTCGCCACCCGGGTCAGCACCGAGTCCCTCACCGTGACCGACCGGATCACCGCGATGCGGGTGGACGTGGAGTCCGGCGACGTGGTGATCCGAGACGGGGCGCCGGGTGATCCGGTCACCCTCGAGGTGCGGACCACCTCGTCGCTGACCGACGCCCGGTGGACGCACTCGGTCCAGCAGGGTGTCCTCGCCCTGGAAGGCGGCTGCAGCGGTGGCTGGCCGATCGACAACTGCTCGGTCGACTACCAGGTCGTCGTGCCCCCCGACGTGAAGGTGGACGTGACCACGGGCGCCGGCGACGCCACGGTCACCGGCCTGACCGGGGCCACGAAGGTGCGCACCGGCTCCGGCGACATCCGGCTGGGCACCATCGGCGGCGACATCGAGGCCCGTACCGGCAGCGGCGACCTGCGCGCCACCCAGCTCGACTCGGCCCGGGCCGAGCTCCGCACCGGCTCCGGCGACCTGTCCGCCGACTTCACCGCGCAGACCACCCAGGTGCGCGCCCGCACCGGCTCCGGCGACATCCGGACCTCGTTCAGCGTGGCGCCCCCCACCGTCGAGCTGCGCACCGGCTCCGGCGACGTCGGGGTCAGCCTGCCCCAGGACGGCACGTCGTACGACGTCACCGGGCACACCGGCAGCGGCGACCGGAAGATCGACGTCCCGACCGGCAGCGCGAAGAACCGGATCTCGGCCACCACCGGCTCCGGCGACGTGCACATCGGGTTCGACTGGAAGGTCTCGTCCCGGCCCTCGAACGGCTGATTTCACGCCGGACCAGCAGGCCTGCGGATAGTTGACGGCTTGACCGCAATTCCGGCGGAAGAAATGGGACGGAACGTGTTTCAAGACCCGCGCACGGGGTATCACTAAGGGCGAGGAGTGGCGAAACCGCGAGATCCGAGGAGGCGGAGCCTACAACTCAGCCGCAAGGCGCCGAGGTCCTGCCGCCGAGAGGGACACCCGTTCGCGGGTGAGGCGGGAGGGCGCAGCAGATGGCGGGCCAGGTCGTCCACGCCGATCAGGTGGGTCAAGCGTGTGGGCGGCCCGGCCAGGCTGATGGTCGAGGTCGAAGCACGAACAGCCGGTGTGAACTCACGCGCTGAACGGTTGCATGCCGGGCGGTGCGGATTCCAGCCAAGTGGCGAATCCGGTGTAGTCCGACCGCGTCATGGCCAGCTCGACGATCTCCGGATCGTCCAGACCGTAGGTACATCGAACGATCACTGCCCCCGGCAGGATCGAGTGCACGTCCTGCTCACCGGGCTGCTTCCACTCCAGCAGATCGAGCTGCGAGCGGATCAGCACCCGAGTCGGTCGTGGGCTGACCGTGAAGATCCGGAACCACTCGAGGCGGTCCTCCCCGTACCGCGCGACGCCCAGGATCCAGGCGCTCGCGCGGCGGGGGTGCTCGCGTCTCAGCGAGCAGTCGAACGTGGCGCCGTTACGGGCCAGAAGGTAACGGCGCAGGATGAACAGAGCAAGGACCAAGCCGAACAGGACGAGGAGGGCACCCAGAATCTCGAGCGGGGCTACCAACTGTCCCAACTACGGCCGGGCCCGGACTCAGCGGGCCGAGTCGGGGACGAGGCTCGCGGTGTCGGCGACCACCGTCACCCGGTCGTGGTCGATGGAGAGGAACCCACCGTCCTCGACCTGGGCGATCACGGTCTCGCCGGCCTCACCGCGGATCGTGACCCGACCGGGGGCGAGCAGCGCCAGCGTGGGCTCGTGACCGGTGAGCACACCGATCTCGCCCTCGCTGGTCCGGGCGATCACCATCCGGGCCGCGCCCGTCCAGACCTTCGCCTCGGCACTCACCAGTTCTACCTGGAGCGGCACGACGGTTCCTCCGTGTTCCTCAACCCGTCACCCGCTCCGAAACGTGGGTGCGAGCGCTGTCGACACAATATCGGCTCTGTCGAGCCGGATGCGGGGGTCGGCCCGACCGGGCCGGCCCCCACACTCGATGACCGGATCAGGCGCCGGTCTTCTTCTGGATCTCGGCCCACTTGCGCTCGACGTCGTCCAGGCCACCGCACATGAAGAAGGCCTGCTCGGCGACGTGGTCGAACTCGCCGTCGCAGATCCGCGTAAAGGCGTCCACGGTCTCGTCGACCGGGACGGTCGAACCCTCGATACCGGTGAACTGCTTGGCCACGTAGGTGTTCTGCGACAGGAACCGCTGGATCCGGCGGGCCCGGTTGACGACGATCTTGTCCTCCTCGGACAGTTCGTCGACACCCAGGATCGCGATGATGTCCTGCAGTTCCTTGTTGCGCTGCAGGATCTGCTTGACCCGCACCGCGGTGTTGTAGTGGTCGGCCCCGATGTACCGCGGGTCCAGGATGCGCGACGTCGAGGTCAGCGGGTCCACGGCGGGGTAGATACCCATCGACGCGATCTCGCGGGAGAGCTCGGTGGTCGCGTCCAGGTGCGCGAACGTGGTGGCCGGGGCCGGGTCGGTGTAGTCGTCGGCCGGCACGTAGATCGCCTGCATCGAGGTGATCGAGTGACCCCGGGTCGAGGTGATGCGCTCCTGCAGGAGGCCCATCTCGTCGGCCAGGTTCGGCTGGTAACCCACGGCCGACGGCATACGGCCGAGCAGCGTGGAGACCTCGGAACCGGCCTGGGTGAACCGGAAGATGTTGTCGATGAAGAGCAGCACGTCCTGGCTCTGCACGTCGCGGAAGTACTCCGCCATCGTCAGGGCCGAGAGGGCCACGCGCAGACGCGTGCCCGGCGGCTCGTCCATCTGGCCGAAGACCAGCGCGGTGTTCGGGAGAACGCCGGCCTCTTCCATCTCGACGATGAGGTCGTTGCCCTCACGGGTGCGCTCACCGACACCGGCGAACACCGAGACACCACCGTGGTCGCGGGCGACCCGGGCGATCATCTCCTGGATCAGCACGGTCTTGCCGACGCCGGCGCCACCGAACAGGCCGATCTTCCCACCCTGCACGTACGGGGTGAGCAGGTCGATGACCTTGATGCCGGTCTGGAACATCTCGGTCTTGGACTCGAGCTGGTCGAAGGCCGGGGCCTTGCGGTGGATCGGCCAGCGCTCGGTGACCTCGAAGGTGTCGTCACCCTCGAGGTTCAGCACCTCGCCGATCGCGTTGAAGACGCGGCCCTTGGTGACGTCACCGACCGGGACGCTGATCGGCGACCCGCTGTCGGCGACGGACATGCCACGGACCAGGCCGTCGGTCGGCTTCAGGGCGATCGCGCGGACCAGGTTGTCCCCGATGAACTGGGCGACCTCCAGCCACAGCCGGATGTCACCACCGTTCAGCGTGTAGTCGATGTACAGGGCGTTGTACATCGCGGGCAGCTGGCCCTGCGGGAACTCGATGTCGACGACGGGGCCGATGACCCGGGCCACCCGGCCGACGCCGGCCTGGCCGCTGGTCGCACCCGTTTCGGTGACGGTGGCGGTCATTTGACTCTTCTCTCTGTCATGGCTTCAGGTGACTCGGACACGGCGGGCATCAGCTGGCGAGCGCGTCGGCGCCGCCGACGATCTCGCTGATCTCCTGGGTGATCTCCGCCTGGCGGGCCTGGTTGGCCAGCCGGGTGTACATACGGATCAGTTCCTTGGCGTTGTCCGAGGCGGACTTCATCGCGCGCTGGCGGGAGGCCAGCTCGCTGGCCGAGGCCTGCAGCAGCGCGTTGAAGATCCGGCTGTTCACGTACTTCGGCAGCAGCGCGTCGAGCACGTCCGCCGAGTTGGGCTCGAAGGCGTACAGCGGCAGCTTCTCGTCCGGGGCCGGCGGCTCGATCGAGTCGACGACCTCCAGCGGCAGCAGCCGGATGATCTCCGGCTGCTGGCTCACCATGCTGACGAACCGCGTGTAGACGACGTGGATCTCGTCGACGCCGCCGTCCTCGTAGTCCTTGACGAATGCCTCGACCAGGGTGTTGCCGATGGTGTCGGCAGCTTCGTAGGTCGGGGCGTCGGAGAAGCCCGTCCACTCCCCCGCGATGTCACGCTTACGGAAGCGCAGGAAGGCGACACCCTTGCGTCCGGTGACGTAGGTGACCACCTCCTTGCCCTCGGCCGTGAGGCGCTCGCGCAACTGCTCGCTCGCCTTCAGCGCGTTCGAGGAGTAGGCGCCCGCCATACCGCGGTCGGCCGTGACCACCAGGATCGCGGCGCGGCGGACGTTCTCCTTCTCCGTGGTGAGGATGTGGTCCACGTCGGAGTAGGTCGCGACCGCCGACACCGCACGGGTGATCGCCTGTGCGTACGGGGTGGAGGAGGCCACGGCCGCCCGCGCCTTGGAGATACGCGACGAAGCGATCAGCTCCATCGCGCGGAAGATCTTCTCCAGCGACGCGGTCGACCGGATCCGGGCCCGGTAGACCCTCTGCTGCCCTGCCATCTGGCTCTAGCTCCTTATGCCGGTGGCGTCGTCAGTGGCTCTGCCGGACGATCTTCTCCTGGGAGATCTCGCCGTCCGCGGTCGCTTCGTACTCCTCGTCGACGGTGCCCACGATGCCTTCGTCGGAACCGGCCTGGAAGGTCTGCGCGAACGCCTCGACCTCCTTCTCCAGGCTGGCCGCGGTGTCGTCGCTGAACTGCAGCGTCTCGCCGATCGTGCTGAGCACGTCGGTGTTGCGGCGCAGGTGGTCGAGGAACTCCTGCTCGAACCGGCGCACGTCACCGACCTCGACGTCGTCGAGGTAGCCGTTGACGCCGAGCCAGATCGAGACGACCTGCTCCTCGGTCGCGTAGGGCGAGTACTGCGGCTGCTTGAACAGCTCCATCAGCCGCTGACCACGGGCCAGCTGCTGCTTGGAGGCGGCGTCCAGGTCGGAGGCGAACAGGGCGAACGCCTCGAGCGCGCGGTACTGCGCCAGCTCGATCTTGAGCGAGCCGGTGACCTTCTTCATCGCCTTGGTCATGGCCGAGCCACCGACCCGGGAGACCGAGATACCGACGTCGACCGCCGGGCGCTGGTTGGCGTTGAACAGGTCCGACTGCAGGAACAGCTGGCCGTCGGTGATCGAGATGACGTTGGTCGGGATGTAGGCCGACACGTCGTTGGCCTTGGTCTCGACGATCGGCAGACCGGTCATCGAGCCGTGGCCCAGCTCGTCGGACAGCTTCGCGCAACGCTCCAGCAGACGGGAGTGCAGGTAGAAGACGTCACCCGGGTAGGCCTCACGGCCCGGCGGACGGCGCAGCAGCAGCGACACGGCGCGGTAGGCCTCGGCCTGCTTGCTCAGGTCGTCGAAGACGATCAGGACGTGCTTGCCGGCGTACATCCAGTGCTGGCCGATGGCCGAGCCGGTGTACGGGGCGAGGTACTTGAAGCCGGCCGGGTCGGACGCCGGGGCGGCGACGATGGTGGTGTACTCCAGCGCGCCGGCCGCCTCGAGCGAGCCCCGGATCGACGCGATGGTCGAGCCCTTCTGGCCGATCGCGACGTAGATGCAGCGGACCTGCTTGTCCGGGTCGCCGCTCTCCCAGTTGCGCTTCTGGTTGATGATCGTGTCGATCGCGATCGCGGTCTTGCCGGTCTGGCGGTCGCCGATGATCAGCTGGCGCTGGCCGCGGCCGATCGGGGTCAGCGAGTCGATCGCCTTGATCCCGGTCTGCATCGGCTCGTGCACCGACTTACGCTGCATGACGCCCGGCGCCTGCAGCTCCAGGGCCCGGCGGCCCTCGGAGGCGATCTCGCCCAGGCCGTCGATCGGCGCACCCAGCGGGTCCACCACGCGGCCGAGGAAGGCGTCGCCGACCGGGACGGAGAGAACCTCTCCGGTCCGCTTGACCTCCTGGCCCTCCTCCAGGCCGCTGAACTCACCGAGAACGACGACGCCGATCTCGTTGACGTCCAGGTTCTGCGCCAGGCCGAGCGTGCCGTCCTCGAACAGCAGCAGCTCGTTGGCCATCACGCTGGGCAGGCCCTCGACCCGGGCGATGCCGTCGGCCGCCTCGGAGATGATGCCGACCTCTTCGCGGCTGGCCGTGTCCGGGTCGTAGGACTGTACGAAGGCGTCCAGCGCGTCCCGGATCTCGTCCGGACGGATCGTCAGCTCCGCCATCTGGATCCCCTGCTCTCTCGTCGTTGTCCGGCGTGAGCCGGGCCGTGGGTCTTCTTCTTTTTCTTGCTACTTACCTATGCCTGTGTGCGTACATCATCGCGCGCCGCGGCGCACAGCTGTGACCAGGTGGTCAGCAGCTGTGCGACGGGTCAGCCTGCGATGGTCCGCCGGGCCGTGTTCAGCCTGCTCAGCACCGTGCTGTCGATCAGCTCACCGGCCACCATGATCCGCAGCCCACCCATGACCTCGGGGTCGAGGTCGAGGTTGATGCGGATGTCACGGCCGTAGAGCCGGCGCAGCGCCGTGCTCAGCCGGGCCCGCTGGCCCTCGGTGAGCGGCGTGGCCGCGACCACGTCCGCCACCAGCTGCCGCCGACGGGCGGCGGCAGCCTCCAGGAACTTCTCCAGCACCTGCTCCACCCGGCGACCTCGCGGGGAGGTCACCGCCTGGGCCGCCAGGCGCAGGGTCTCCGGAGCCACCTTGCCGACCAGCAGCTGGTGCACCAGCTGGCGCTTGCGGTCGGAGCCCGGCGTCCGGATCGCGAACGCGTCCCGCAGCGAGACGTCACCCGCGATCGTGCGACCGAAGCGGAACAGCTCGTCCTCGACCCGGTCGAGACGCTCGGCCCGCTCGGCGCCGAAGAGCGCGGCGGTGACCGCCAGGCCCTCGAGCGCCTCGGTCAGGTCCGAGGAGTCCGACCACTGGGAGCGGACCAGTCCGGAGACCAGGTCCAGGGCCGGCCCGGAGACTTTGCCCTCCAGCAGCCGGGCCGCCAGGGCGGCCCGGGTCTCGGCCGGCCGCGACGACTCGGTCAGGGCCCGGCGCAGGGCGGCGTTGGAGACCACCAGGTCGGTGACCGCGAACAGGTCGTCCGCGAGCCGGGCCGCGTCGGTACCGACGGAGTTGAGCAGCATCTCCAGCCGGTCCTGCCCGGCGGCGAGCGCCACCCGGCTCGGGCCCTGCATCCGCACCTGCGCCGCCATCAGGAGACCCGGCCCGAGGTGGGGGCCGTCTCGGCCTGCTCGAGCTCGTCCAGGAAGCGGTCGATCACCCGCGACTGCCGGGCCGAGTCCTGGAGGGACTCACCGACGATGCGCGAGGCCAGGTCCGTGGCCAGGGCACCGACGTCGGACCGCAGCTGCACGACCGCCTGCTGCCGCTCGGCAGCGACCTGCTGCTGGGCGGAGGAGACGATCCGGGCCGCCTCGGCCTGGGCCTGCTCCCGCATCTCCGCGACGATCTGCGCACCCTGGGTGCGCGCCTCCTCGCGGATCCGGCCGGCCTCGGCGCGAGCCTCGGCCAGCTGGCTCTGGTACTCGTCCAGAGCGGCGGCAGCCTCGGCCTGGGCCTGGGCCGCCTTCTCGATGCCACCCTCGATCTCGGCCGTACGCTCGGCGTAGACCGCCTCGAGGCGAGGCACCACGTACTTCTTCATCACGTAGTAGACGATCGCGAAGAAGACGAGGCTGAGGATCAGTTCCGACGGGTGCGGAACGATCGGCAGCTCCGAGCCCCAGCCAGTTGCGTGGCCAACCTCTTCGGCGTCACCTGCTGCAATGAGCGGTTGTGCAATCACAGTGTCACCCTCCTTCCCGTCGGGTCAGCGGAAAAAAGGATGGTCACTCGCGGAAGAGGAAGGCGAAGACCAGACCCAGCAGGGCCAGCGCCTCGGTCAGGGCGAAGCCGGTGAACGCGATGGTCTGCAGCACGCTGCGGGACTCGGGCTGACGGGCCACACCCTGGATGTAGGCGGCGAAGATCAGACCCACGCCGATGCCGGGGCCGATCGCGGCGATACCGTAGCCAAGGAATGCGATGTTGCCGGTCATTGCAGTTTCCTGCCTTTCGGGTTGTTGCCTGAGGGGCTCAGGCAGTTGTCAGTGCGCGTCCGACGACGGGCACCGGCGGAAGATCAGTGCTCGTCGGCGACGGCACCGGCGATGTAAACGCAGGCCAGGAGCACGAAGACGTACGCCTGGAGGCACTGGACGATGACCTCGAAGCCGAACATGACCAGCGAGAACGCGTAGGCGAAGACGCCGGTCGCGTTGAGGAAGAGGCCATCCGCCTGGAAGAGCAGGTATTCGCCACCGAGGGCGAAGACCATGAGCATGAGGTGCCCGGCGAACATGTTGCCGAACAGTCGCAGCGCCATGGTGAGCGGCCGGTTGACCACGTACGTGAGGAACTCGATGAACCACACCAGCGGGACGACCCAGGCCGGCAGGCCCGAAGGCACGAAGCTCTTCAGCCAGCCGATCGGGCCGTGCTTACGGATACCGACCGCGTGGTAGGTGATGTAGACGATCGCGGTGAGCACGATCGCGTAGCCGATCCGGCTGAAGGTCGGGAAGTTGATGAACGGGACGATCCCGGCCAGGTTGTTGATCAGCACGACCGTGAAGAGCGCGAACATCAGCGGCAGGAACGGCTTGAAGTGGTCCGCGCCGATGATGTCGCGGGCCAGGCCGTTACGGACGAAGCTGTAGGCGCTCTCGACGTAGAACTGGCCCTTGCCGGGCACCAGCTTCATGTTCCGGGTCAGCACCAGCAGCACCACGGACAGGACGACCGCGATTGCCGCGAAGACGACCATCGACCGGGTCAGAGCGAAGGCGCCGTCCCCGATCAGGGGCTGCCAGAACTCCACCTCACTGGGCGCGTGGAAGCCTCCTTCGCCTCCACCACCGGCGGCCACGTAAGTCACGGTCGCTCCTCCAAGCTCAATGCTTCGTTGCGGATTCAGCCATTCAGCCCGAGAGGCCTGGCGGCAGATCGTGCGGTACCGGCCAGGGCCGATGGGCGGCCCTGGGGTGTTACAAGCTCTGTGGTTTGTTACTCGTTCAGCTGCGTTACGGGTTCGGGGGAAGACGGGCTCGGGCGTTGCAGCTCGTAGCCGGCGGAGACCTTCAGCGGGCACTCCGCAGTCATGGCGGGTGCCCTCAGCAGGGTCTACTCGTCATCCATCTGGCTTGACACTATCAGTCATGTAGGGCGGTTCTGCCGCCACCCCCCAGCAAGGGCTCAAGAACCCCTGCTACGGGTGCAACGGGCAGCACCCGAACGGGTTAGTCGCGTGCATCCCTGTCGTCGTACAGCGGCTGACGAAGCTTGAGCGCTCCGCGCATGTGACCTCCGATCCAGCCCACCAGACCGGCCCCGAGACCGGCCGCGGCGGCCGGGCCGACCAGCCAGGCGGTCTCGTCGAGCAGCAGGAAGGCGGCCCACATCAGGCCGATGACCAGCGAATACGTCATGAAGGCGAGGCCCATGCCGAGCCACGGCTCGGTCATCCGGAGCTGGAAGTGCAGCATCGTGGTGAAGGTCAGGGCAACCAGCGCGAGCCCGGCCCCGAACAGGGCGGAGACGCCCTCGTCACGGCCCACGACGAAGGCCCCGGCACCGGTCAGACCGCCCAGCACAAGAGCCGGGACGAGTGCTGCAAGCCACAGCGCGGTCACCGGCTCGGCGGCCCGGGAGACCTTCCGGCCGGACTTCACGTCGGACATATTCATGATCCGTTCATTCCTGAGTTCACGCCGGCACCGCTACGGTGCGTGTCCGGTCGGTCATCGCGGTCTTCCGCGGACCCACCGGGCCCCTCAGCCGAACGAACCTGACGGGCAGCCGGTTTCGTGACTCCGGTCGCTCCCGGGGAGTCCGGGTCGGCCGGGGGCCGCGGCAGGGCCGGGTCGGCCGGTATGACGACAGTTGCGGAGCGTTGCCCGGCGCCGGGTACGGCGGTGGCCGCCATCTGCCGCCAGCGCCGCGGCCCGATGGTCAGGACCAGCGCGCAGATCACCGCGGCCCCTCCGACCAGTAGGGCCGTGGCCGGGGGCACCAGGGCGAACAGGGCCACCCCGAAGCCGACCGTGGCCGTCCAGAAGTAGAGGATCAGCACCGCGCCGGCATGGCTGTGACCGAGGCTGAGCATCCGGTGGTGCAGGTGCAATTTGTCCGGCTGCCAGGGCATCTTGCCCGCCCGGGTGCGCCGCAGGATGGCCAGCAGCAGATCGATGAGCGGTAGCGCCAGCACGGCGAGCGGCAGCACCAGCGGCATGAAGGCCGGGACGATCCGGATGTCCTCCAGCTGCGAGGGCTCGACCGTGCCGGTGATCGCCACCGTGGAGGTGGCCATCAGCAGGCCCAGCAGCATCGAGCCGCTGTCGCCCATGAAGATCCGCGCCGGGTTGAAGTTGTGCGGCAGGAAGCCCAGGCAGGAACCCACCAGGGCGGCGGTGATCACCGAGGCCAGCGAGGCGTAGTCGCCCGGCGACGAGTTCACCGCCAGCGCGTAGGAGTAGATGAAGAACGCCGTGCCGGCGATCGCCACCATCCCCGCGGCCAGGCCGTCGAGGCCGTCGACGAAGTTCACCGCGTTGATCGTCACCATGATCGCCACCACGGTGACCACGATCAGCAGCATCCGCGACGGGATGAAGGTGCCGAAGATCGGCAGCGAGATCAGCTGGATGCCCTGCCAGGCCATGATCCCGGCGGCCAGCATCTGCCCGGCCGCCTTGGTGACCGCGTCGAGCTCCCAGAGGTCGTCGAAGACCCCGAGCAGGCAGACCGCGCCGGCCGAGAGGAGCACCACGTAGGCCGTGCGGCCGGCGAAGACCGCCTCGAAGAAGGGCACCTGGGACGCGGTGAGCATGGCCACCGCGATGCCGAAGTAGATCGCCGCGCCGCCCAGGCGCGGGATCGGCACGGTGTGCACGTCCCGCTCACGCAGGGCGGTCACCGCTCCCACCCGCCGGGCGATGCGCCGCACCGCCGGGGTGGTCAGGTAGGTGACCGTGGCCGCGATCAGCAGGACGAAAAGGTAACCCCTCACTGCGCCGCCTCACCCAGACCCAGGGTCGCCGGGACCACCGAGCGCAGGTCTTCCAGAGTGACCGCCCCCTGGCGCACCACCCGGGGCACCGGCGCCGTGCAGTCGACGATGGTCGAGGCCACGCCGAGCTCGGCCGGGCCGCCGTCGAGGTAGACCGCCACCGAGTCGCCCAGCATGTCCTGCGCCTGCTGACAGGTCAGGGCCGCGTCGTGGCCGGTGAGATTGGCACTGGAGACCGCCATCGGCCCGGTGCGCTCCAGCAGCTCCAGGGCCACCGGGTGCAGCGGCATCCGCAGCGCCACCGTGCCGTTGGTCTCGCCCAGGTCCCACCGCAGGGTGGGCATCGAGCGGGTGATGATGGTCAGCGCGCCGGGCCAGAACGCCTCGGCCAGCGCGCGGATGTCGGCGGTGATGCCGGCCGCGATGCCGTCCAGGGTGCGCACGTGCGGCACCAGCACCGGCGGCGGCATGGCCCGGCCGCGGCCCTTCGCGGCCAGCAGGGCGGACACCGCCTCGGCGTCGAAGGCGTCGCAGCCGATGCCGTACACGGTGTCGGTCGGCAGAACGACGAGATCACCTTCCGCGACGACGTCGGCAGCTTTGGCGATCCCGCGCGAACGCTGGACCTCCAGGGCGCAGTCGAAACGCACACTCACCCCCCGAGTGTGGCACTACCTGGGCCCGGAACGCTCATTCCCGCCCGCTCAGCCCGCCCTACGGGCAACCAGAGCACGGTCACGGCCGGTCAGGTCACGCTGCGTGTTCACGTCGATCCACTCCGGTGTGGCGGTGAGCGCGCGGCCCCCGGCGCCCTGGACGTCGGCATGCTCCATCACCAACAGCCCGCCCGGACGCAGCAGCCCGGCGGCGGCCGCGACCACCCCGCGCGGGATGGCCAGACCGTCGTCCCCTCCCCCGTACAGCGCCAGTACCGGGTCGTGGTCGCGCACCTCCGGCTCGGTCGGTTCCGCGTCCGGCGGGATGTACGGCGGGTTGGCCACCACGATGTCCACCGCGCCGGCCAGATCGGCCAGCAGGTGCTCGTGGGCGCGCACCGCGTCTCCGGCGCGCAGCTCGACCCGCGAGCCCAGGGCCTCGATGTTGCGCCGTGCCCACTCCACCGCGGGCGGATCCAGCTCCACCGCCACCACCCGCGCGTCGGGCACCTCGTCGGCCACCGCCAGCGCGATCGCCCCGGAGCCGGTGCACAGGTCCACGATCAGCGGGTGCTCGAGCGCCACCCCGGCCTCGATCGCCAGCCCGGCCACCCACTCGGTCTCCACCCGGGGCACGAAGACCCCCGGCCCGACCAGGAGTTCGAGCCGGCGGAAGCCCGCCGAACCGGTCAGGTGCTGCAGCGGAACGCGTTTCGCCCGCTGCTCGAGAAGCCCGGCCACCCGGGCGTTCTCGTCGCTGCTCAGCTGGTAGCCGAGGATCACCCGGCGGGCCAGGTCGCGGCGTTCCACCCCGAGCCCGTGGGCCACCAGGATGTTCGCGTCGGCCGACGGCGAGGGCACGCCGGCCTCGGCCAGAGCGGTCACCGCGGCGGCGAGAACGTGCTTCAGCTCGGGCATCTCAGTTCGCGGCCTGCAGCGCGGCCAGCTGGGCGCTCTCGTCGGCGTCCAGGCAGGACTGGATCACCGGGCCGAGCTCGCCGTCCAGGACCTGGTCGAGGTTGTAGGCCTTGAAACCGGTGCGGTGGTCGGCGATCCGGTTCTCCGGGAAGTTGTAGGTGCGGATCCGCTCGGACCGGTCGACCGTGCGCACCTGCGAGCGCCGGGCCTGCGAGGCCTCCGCCGCCGCGGCCTCGACCTGGATGGCGTGCAGCCGGGCGCGCAGGATCCGCATGGCCTGCTCCTTGTTCTGCAGCTGCGACTTCTCGTTCTGGCAGGAGGCCACCACCCCGGTGGGCAGGTGGGTGATCCGCACCGCCGAGTCGGTGGTGTTGACGCTCTGGCCGCCCGGTCCGGAGGAGCGGTACACGTCGATCCGCAGGTCGTTGGCGTCGATCTCGACCTCGACGGCCTCGTCCGGCTCGGGCAGCACCAGCACGCCGGCGGCCGAGGTGTGGATGCGCCCCTGGGACTCGGTGACCGGGACCCGCTGCACCCGGTGCACGCCGCCCTCGTACTTCAGCTTCGCGAAGATGCCCTCGCCCGGTCCGGGGGTGCCCTTGTACTTCACCGCGACCGAGATGTCCTTGTACCCGCCCAGGTCGCTCTCGGTGGAGTCGAGGACCTCGGTACGCCAGCCGTTGCGCTCGGCGTAGCGCAGGTACATCCGCAGCAGGTCGCCGGCGAACAGGGCCGACTCCTCGCCGCCCTCGCCCGCCTTGATCTCCAGGATCACGTCGCGGGAGTCGTCCGGGTCGCGCGGGATCAGCAGCCGGTGCAGCCGCTCGCGGGCGTGCTCCAGCGCCGACTCCAGCGCCGGGATCTCCTCGGCGAACGCACTGTCCTCGGCGGCCAGTTCGCGGGCGGCCTGCAGGTCGTCCAGGGCGCTGCGCCACTCCTCGTGGCCCGCGTGCACGGCCCCCAGCTCGGCGTACCGGCGCCCGAGCTTGCGGGCCCGGCCGGCGTCGGCGTGGATGGCCGGGTCGGCGAGCTGGCGCTCCAGCTCCTCGTACTCGTACAGCAGCGGCTCGACGGCCGCCTGCGCGGACTCGTCCGGGGTGAGCTGGGCCATGTTCGCCTTCTTCTGAGGTGCAACCGAAAAAGCAACCACCAACGGACGTCGGACGCCCCTACGGAGGCGGGTCACCCGTCCATTGTTGGAAAGTACCTACGGACAAACGACGACGCCGGTCGCCGCCCCCGCGAGAGGGGCCACGACCGGCGTCTGCTCGGCTACTTGCCGGAGTCCTTCTTGCCGTACCGCTGCTGGAAGCGGGCGACCCGGCCACCGGTGTCCAGGATGCGCTGCTTGCCCGTGTAGAACGGGTGGCAGGCGCTGCAGGTCTCGGTGGAGATCTGACCGCTGGTGGCGGTGCTGCGGGTCTCGAAGGTCGAACCGCAGGCGCACTTGACCGTGGTGGCCACGTACTGCGGGTGGATGTCGTTCTTCAACTGTCTCTCCTCAGTCTTGCCGCCGGGTCGTGCGGCACGGGGCGCGCCGCTCGTGAACCGGAGCCTTGAGTAAGTCTGCCAGAACAGCAGACGGGAGCCATAACCGCGGATCCCCCGGGAGCATTCCCGCCGGGAGATCCGCGGTCGGGGCTATTCGCCGCTGGGCGAGGTCTTCTGCACCTGCATCAGGAACTCGGCGTTGCTCGAGCTCTTCTTGGTGCGGTCGAGCAGCAGCTCGATGGCCTGCTGGGGCTCGAGGGCGCCCATCACCCGGCGCAGGCGGTAGATCACGCCGAGCTCCTCCTTGCCCATCAGGATCTCTTCCCGGCGGGTGCTGGAGGCGTTCACGTCCACGGCGGGGAAGATCCGCTTGTCGGCCAGCTGGCGCGACAGCTTCACCTCCATGTTGCCGGTGCCCTTGAACTCCTCGAAGATCACCTCGTCCATCTTCGAGCCGGTCTCGACCAGCGCGGTGGCCAGGATGGTCAGCGACCCGCCGTGCTCGATGTTCCGGGCGGCGCCGAAGAACCGCTTCGGCGGGTACAGCGCGCTGGAGTCGACACCACCGGACAGGATCCGGCCCGAGGCGGGGGCGGCCAGGTTGTAGGCGCGGCCCAGCCGGGTGATCGAGTCGAGCAGGACGACCACGTCGTGGCCGAGCTCGACCAGGCGCTTGGCCCGCTCGATCGACAGCTCGGCGACGGCCGTGTGGTCGTCGGCCGGCCGGTCGAAGGTGGAGGCGATGACCTCACCCTTGACCGTGCGCTGCATGTCGGTGACCTCTTCGGGCCGCTCGTCGATCAGCACGACCATGAGGTGGCACTCGGGGTTGTTGCGGGTGATCGCGTTGGCGATCGCCTGCAGGATCAGCGTCTTGCCGGCCTTCGGCGGCGAGACGATGAGACCGCGCTGGCCCTTGCCGATCGGCGCCACCAGGTCGATGATCCGGGTGGAGATGATGTTCGGCTCGGTCTCCAGCCGCAGGCGCTCCTGCGGGTAGAGCGGGGTGAGCTTGTTGAACTCCGGCCGGGCGCGCGCCTCTTCGGGGGCGCTGCCGTTGACCGTGTCGAGCCGGACCAGGGCGTTGAACTTCTGCCGCTGGTTGGCCTGCTCGCCCTCGCGGGGCTGGCGGACCGCCCCGGTGACCGCGTCACCCTTGCGCAGACCGTACTTCTTGACCTGGCCGAGCGAGACGTAGACGTCGTTCGGGCCGGGCAGGTAGCCGGAAGTACGCAGGAAGGCGTACGAGTCGAGCACGTCGAGGATGCCGGCCACCGGGACGACCACGTCGTCCTCGCTGACCTCCGGCTCGTCGACCCCACCGGGCTCGCCGTCACGACCCCGGCCGCGCTTGCGGTCCCGGAAGCGACGGCCCCGGCGACGGCCCCGGCCGTCCTCGTCGTCGTCCTCGTCGTTGCTGCTGCGACGCGGCTGGGAGTTGTTGCGGCCCTGGCTGTCCCGGCTGCCCTCGCGGTCGGCGTCCTTGGCGGCGCCGTCGCGGTCGGCGGGCCGGTTGCCCGAACGGCCTTCGGAACGCTCGGCCCGCTCGGCCCGGTCCGGACGCTCGGCCCGCTCCGTGCGCTCGGCCCGCTCGGTGCGGTCGGCCCGCTCCGTGCGCTCGGCGCGGTCGGTGCGCTCAGTACGGTCGGCCCGCTCGGTGCGACCCCGGCCGCGACCCCGGGTGGGGCGCTCGGCGGGAGCCTCGGCGGCCTCGACGGGCTCGGCGACCGGCTCGGCCACCTTCGCCGCGACCTCGGGCTCGGCGGCGGCCGCAGCCGCGGCGGCGGCCCGGCTGCGACGGCCGGAGGTGCCGGTGGCCGGGGCGGCGGGGGCCTCGATCAGGGCCTCCTGCGCAGGCTGCTCGGCCGGCGCCTCGGCGGCGGCCGCAGCGGCGGAGGTACGGCGGGTGGGGGGCGGGGCGCCCCCCCCGGGGGCCGGCCCGCGGGGGGGGGGGGGGGGGGGGGCGGG
>NZ_JAJSOH010000022.1 GCF_021277265.1 Kineosporia rhizophila | reverse complement strand
CCCCCCCCCCCCCCCCGGGGGGGGACTCCGGACGGGGGGGGCCCCCCGCCACGGGGCTGTTTTGGGGGCCGACGGCACTGCCGCGCCACTGCCCCTTCAGGAAGCCGTGAGCAGCGCCGACAACTGACAGGTGAGCTTTTGTACGGCCCGGAATTGGTACCTGGCCCGACGTGGGCCACGATGTCTTCCATGAACGACGTACTCACCGTGCACGGCGGCACCCCGCTGGTCGGCAGCATCCAGGTCCGGGGTGCCAAGAACCTGGTTTCCAAGGCCATGGTGGCCGCGCTCCTCGGTGACGAACCGAGCGTGCTGCGTAACGTCCCGCAGATCCGCGACGTCGGTGTCGTGAGCGGTCTGCTCGAACTCCACGGCGTTCAGGTCGAGGAGATTCCCGGCCCCGAGGGCGAGCTCCGGCTGGACCCGAGCAATGTCATTCAGGCGCACGTCGCCGACATCGACGCCCATGCCGGTTCCAGCCGTATCCCCATTCTTTTCTGCGGCCCTCTGCTTCACCGGCTGGGCGAGGCATTCATTCCCGATCTCGGTGGGTGCCGGATCGGTGACCGTCCGATCAATTACCACATGGATGTGCTCCGGCAATTCGGTGCGGTGGTCGAGAAGGAGCCGAACGGAATCGCCATCCGGGCGCCCCAGCGGCTCAAGGGCACCAAACTCAACCTGCAGTACCCGAGTGTCGGCGCCACCGAGCAGGTGCTGCTGACCAGCGTGCTGGCCGAGGGCGTCACCGAGCTCACCAACGCGGCCATCGAGCCCGAGATCATGGACCTGATCGCGGTGCTGCAGAAGATGGGCGCCATCATCAGTGTCGACACCGACCGGGCGATCCGGATCGAAGGCGTCGACCGGCTCGGTGGTTTCACCCACCGTGCGATGCCCGACCGGATCGAGGCCGCCAGCTGGGCCAGCGCCGCGCTGGCGACCAAGGGCGACATCACCGTGCTGGGCGCCCGCCAGCAGGAGATGATGACGTTCCTCAACGTCTTCCGGAAGGTCGGCGGGGTCCTCGACATCGGCGACGACGGCATCCGGTTCAGCCACCCGGGCGGTGAGCTGAACTCGCTGGTGCTGGAGACCGACGTGCACCCGGGGTTCGCCACCGACTGGCAGCAGCCGCTGGTCGTGGCGCTCACCCAGGCCAGTGGCCTGTCCATCGTGCACGAGACGGTGTACGAGAACCGGCTGGGCTTCACCCACGCGCTGCGTGAGATGGGCGCCCAGATCCAGCTCTACCGGGAGTGCCTGGGTGGCCGGCCGTGCCGGTTCGGCCAGCGTAACTTCCAGCACTCCGCGGTCATCTCGGGCCCGGCCAAGCTGCACGGCGCCGACATCACGGTGCCCGACCTGCGGGGCGGTTTCAGCCACCTGATCGCCGCCCTGGCCGCCGAGGGCACCTCCCGGGTGCGCGGGATCGGCCTGATCGACCGTGGTTACGAGCACTTCCAGCAGAAGCTGCAGATGCTCGGCGCCAACTACGAGCGCTGAGCAGCCACTGCGACAGTTCCCCGGAAGCCGGTGGGTTTCCGGGGAACTTTCTTTTGTCAGTGCTTGAGGACTGGGGGCACCAGTGCGCGTCGCTCGCCTCGGGAATTGCTTACGGACGTTTGTGGGCGCGCACGGTTGTACGTCCAGTTGTGCGGGTGGTCAGTCCGGGGGAGCAGGCCGTCCGGCGGCCCCGATGGTTCCCAACGTCAGCCGCACTATTTCGGCTCCCTGGCGCTCGGCCGTCAGACGCTGGCCCGGGCGGAGGTGCCGCAGCCCGCTGTGCTCCAGCGCGCCCGGGCCGAACGGCAGCACCTCGCCGGAATCGGTGAGCACGGAGCCGGAACCGGTCTCGGCGTCGAAGCGGTACACGGTGGCCTGCACCCGGACAGCCTAGGGCCTGTCCGCAGCACAGGACCTGGACAATCGCCCACTGGACCCGGGGCCGGACACGTGCGGTCTCAGGCCCCCGGAAGCGCCTGGCCGGCAAGGAAGGCCAGGGTGCGCCGGCCCAGGCCGAAGGACTGGGCGACCTCGAGATCGGCCTGGGTGTCCACGTCCCGGCGCAGCGCGGGCAGGTCCAGATCCAGCCTCAGAGCACCCGACTCGGCGTGCCTGCGGGCCGACTCGGGGCCGAAGGCGGGCTGCATCCGCGCCGGGTCCAGGGCTGCCAGCAGCACCGTGCCCACGCCGTCCGCGTCCGGCACGAAGACCATCGACGGTGCAGTCGGACGGCCCTGCCGCGGCGTCGTGAGGGCCTTTCCGGCGTGCTGCAGGGCCAGATCCAGGTCTGCCGCCCGTAACGCCGGCAGATCTCCCAGCAGCACGGCACACGGGCCCTCAAGGCCGCGCAGCCCGTCCTCGATCGCCCCGGTCAGCCCTGAGCCGGGCCGGGACTCACCGCGCACCAGCGCTCCGGCCGAGCCGGCGGCCTGGGCCAGCCGGGGGTCGGGGGTGACCACGACCACCTCGGCCACCGCGGGCGTGGCCAGCACCGCGTCCAGGCAGTCGAGGGCGATCGCGACGGCCAGACCGGCCGGGGCGGCCAGCCGGGACTTGGCGTTCGGCCCGCCCTTGAGGGGCAGCACCATCCGCCAGCGGGTGCCGGGATCTGCGGCTTCATCAATCATGGGTTCGGGGACCGATCGACAGTGCGGTGGACAGGACGGTGGAACGGATCTGGGGGAGCGGTGGACGGAACACCGGCCCGCAGGCGGCAAGATGGTGCGGTGCGTCGTGATCGGACGGCGGGCAGAGGCTGACGGGCTGACGGGCCGGACTCGGAAGGTGGAACGCTGGTGCGCAGGCGGAGGATGGGCCCGTGGTACCGGCTGGCCGTGATCGTGCTGAAACCGGTGCTGGTGCTCAGCACCAGGAGGAACTGGCGGGGCGCGCAGAATCTTCCGGCCACCGGTGGGGTGGTCACGGTGTCCAACCACATCTCCTACTTCGACCCGTTCACGTTCGCGCACTTCGTCTACGAGGGCGGCCGCCTGCCCCGCTTCCTGGCCAAGGAGAGCCTGTTCCGGTTGCCGCTGCTGGGCCGGATCGTGCGGGGGGCCGGGCAGATCCCGGTCCACCGCGAGACCCGCGACGCCGGCGCAGCCTACTCGGCGGCCGTCGCGGCCGTCCGGGCCGGGGAACTGGTGGCGATCTTCCCCGAGGGCACACTGACCCGGGACCCGGGTCAGTGGCCCATGCGCGGCAAGACCGGGGCGGTCCGGGTGGCCCTGGAGACCGGGGCGCCGCTGGTGCCGATCGCCCAGTGGGGCGCCCAGGAGATCTTGCCGCCCTACTCCAAGCGGCTGCATCTCTTTCCCCGTCACACCAGTTCGGTCGTCGCCGGCCCACCGGTCGACCTGAGTGCCTACCGCGACCGCCCGATCACCGTGCCGCTGCTGGTCGAGGCCACGGACCACGTGATGGACGTGCTCACCGGCCTGCTCGAGGAGATCCGCGGCGAGCAGGCCCCGGCCGAGCGGCACGATCCCCGCACCACCGGGAAACCCCGTATCGGGAACCCGAACCCGTCAGAGTCGAAGTGGAAGAGGTCAGGTCGATGAGTCGCGTCGCGGTGATGGGCACCGGATCCTGGGGAACGACGTTCGCCATGGTGCTCGCGGATTCGGGCGCCAAGGTGACGATGTGGGGCCGGCGGCCGGAGGTCTGCGCCCAGATCGCCGGTCAGCACCGCAACCCCGACTACCTGCCGGGCCTCGACCTGCCGGAGACGATCGGCGCCGACCCCGATCCGGCGGTCGCCCTGGACGGCGCCGACGTCGTGGTCCTGGCCGTGCCGGCCCAGACCCTGCGTGGGAACCTGGCCGCCTGGAAGCCGCTGATCGGCCCCTCGGCAGTCACCGTGAGCCTGATGAAAGGCGTTGAGAACGGCACCCTGCGGCGGATGAGCGAGGTGATCGGCGAGGTCCTCGAGATCGGGCCGGAGCGCAACACCGTGGTCTCCGGGCCCAACCTGGCCTCCGAGATCGCCGCCCGCCAGCCCACCGCCACCGTCGTGGCCTGCACCGACCACGACACCGCGGAAATGGTTGCGGCGGCCTGCTCGGCGCCGTACTTCCGGCCCTACACCAACCACGACGTGATCGGCGTGGAACTGTCCGGTGCGGTGAAGAACGTGATCGCCCTGGCGGTGGGCATGGTCGAGGGGATGGGCCTGGGCGACAACTCGAAGGCCTCGATCATCACCCGGGGCCTGGCCGAGATCACCCGGCTGGGGGTGGCTCTCGGGGCCGAGCCGGCCACCTTCGCCGGGCTCGCCGGGATGGGTGACCTGGTGGCCACCTGCGCATCGCCGTTGTCCCGCAACCGTTCCTTCGGGGTGCACCTGGGGCAGGGGATGAGCGTGGACGAGGTGGTCGCGATCACCGACCGCACCGCCGAGGGGGTCAAGAGTGCCGGGGCGATCCTCGGCCTGGCCCGGGCGCACGGCGTGGACATGCCGATCGCCGAAGCGGTGACCGGCGTGGTGAAGGGTGAGGTGCCGTTGTCGGAACTGGCTCAGAGCCTGCTCTCACGCCGTCGCAAGTCCGAGTTCGCCTGAGTCTCCTGGCACTGAGGGGCGGTGACCGCTGTGGCGGTCACCGCCGTCCTTAATTTGTGCCTGTAAGTACTTGAGGACGTTTGTCAGCTCGCCGATTCCAGGGCCTGCACCAGGTCGGCCCACAGGTCCTCGACGTCCTCGATCCCGGTGGAGAGCCGGATCAGGCTCTCCGGCACCAGGACCGACTCACCGCCGTGCCGGCGCCGGCGCTCCAGGCTCGACTCCACCCCGCCGAGGCTGGTGGTGTGCACCCACAACCGGGTGGCGGCACACACCTTCTCGGCGGCGGTGGCGTCGCCCGCCAGCTCGAACGACAGCATCCCGCCGAAACCCCGCATCTGGCGCTGGGCCAGCTCGAACTGCGGGTGCGAGGGCAGCCCGGGGTAGCGCACCCGGGTGACCGCGGGGTGATCGCCCAGCCGACGGGCCAGCTCGGCCGCGCTCGCGCTGGACCGCTCGATCCGCAGGGCGAGCGTGCGCAGACCGCGCAGGGCCAGCCAGGCCTCCATCGGGCCGGGGATCGCCCCGTTGATCGTGCGGTGACCGTGCAGGCGCGCCAAAAGGCCCTGCGGATCGTCGCTCTGCGCAACCACCAGACCGAGCAGCACGTCCGAGTGCCCGCTCAGGTACTTCGTGGCCGAGTGCACCACCAGATCGGCACCCAGTGACAGGGGCTGCTGCAGAAGCGGCGTGGCGAAGGTGTTGTCGACCGCGGTGAGCACCCCTCGCCCGCGGGCCGCGGCGATCACCGTGGCCAGGTCGGCCACGTCCATCATCGGATTCGTCGGGCTCTCCAGCACCACCAGGTCACCGGCCCCCAGGCCGTCCAGGGCGGCCACCACGACACCGGTGTCGGCGATCGGCACGGCCCGCACCGACAGCCGCCCGGCCTCGGCGAGTTCCCGGGCCAGCTGCGAGGTTCCGGAGTAGGGGATGTCCGGGATCACCACGGTTCCGCCCAGCGGCACCAGATTCAGCACGGCCGAGACCACCGCCATGCCCGAGGCGAACGACAGGGCGGGACCGCCCTCGAGCGCCCCGACCGCGTCCTCCAGGGCCGTCCACGAGGGGTTCCCCCAGCGGCCGTAGCCCAGATCGCCGCTCTGCGGGACGAAGTCGGAGGCGGTGTAGGTGGAGGTGAACACCACGGGGACGTTCATCGGCTGGTTCGGGCTCGCGGGCGGGCGCCCCGCGGTGACCGCCACGGTGGCGGGAGCCAGTCCGTCCCGGGAAGTGTCGTCGTTCATGCGCACAGAGTAGGGCGCCCGGTGGGGCGGGGGATGCAGGGGTTCACCAGGACGGAGCCGGGCTGCGGGAGCGGTACTCTCCCCGGTCATGGAAGCTATCCAGCCCGTGGCTGCCACGGATGCCAGTGCGCCGTCCACCCGCCGCAAGCGGGTCGCGGTGCTCTTCGGCGGGCGCTCGAGCGAGCACGCGGTCAGCTGCGCCACCGCCTCCTCGGTGCTGCGCGCGATCGACCGCGACGCGTACGACGTGATCCCGATCGGCGTGACCCGCACCGGCCGCTGGGTTCTCGCCGCGGACGACCCGGAGCGCTGGGCGATCTCGGCCGGGGTGCTGCCCGAGGTCAAGGACGGCGACGGCCCGGGCGTGATCGCCCCGGTGCAGACCGGTGACCACGCCCTGCAGGTGCTCGAGCCCGGGCAGGTACCCCGCGAGCTCGGCCAGGTCGACGTCGTGTTCCCGCTGCTGCACGGCCCGTTCGGCGAGGACGGCACGCTCCAGGGGCTGCTGGAGCTCACCGACGTCCGCTACGTGGGGGCCGGCGTGCTGGCCTCGGCGGCCAGCATGGACAAGGCGGTGATGAAGGTCATGCTGAAGGGCGCCGGCCTTCCGGTGGGCGAGTACCTGGTGGTGCGCCCGGGGCAGTGGCAGCGGGACCCCGAGGCCGTGCGCGACGACGTGGAGGAGCTCGGCTGGCCGGTGTTCGTGAAGCCGGCCCGGGCCGGCTCGAGCGTCGGCATCACCAAGGTCGACGGCCCGGACGAGCTCGACGCCGCGATGGCCGAGGCGCTGCGGCACGACCGCAAGCTGGTGATCGAGGCCGCGGTGGTCGGCCGGGAGATCGAGTGCGCGGTGCTGCAGGCGGCCGACGGCAGCTGCGCCACCAGCCTGCCCGGCGAGATCGAGTTCGTCGGCGAGCACACGTTCTACGACTTCGAGGCCAAGTACCTCGACGACGCCACCAAGCTGTCCTGCCCGGCCGACCTGCCGGACGAGGTGATCGCCCGGGTGCGGGAGCTGTCGGTGCGCACCTTCGAGGCGATGAACTGCGAGGGCCTGGCCCGGGTGGACTTCTTCGTCCAGGCCGACGGCAGCGTGGTGGTCAACGAGATCAACACCATGCCGGGCTTCACCAGCTCCTCGATGTACCCGCGGATGTGGGCGGCCACCGGGCTGGCCTACCCCGAGCTGATCGACCGGCTGATCCAGACGGCGCTGGGACGGCCCACCGGGCTGCGCTGAGCGTTCTCCGCCGGACAGCGCACAGCGGCCGGTGCTCCCTGCGGGGAGCACCGGCCGCTGTGCAGTTTGTTCAGCTGGGTGAGGCGCTGGGGACTGTGTCGGCCAGGTCGTAGCAGCGGCGCTCGGTCTGTTCCAGGGGGGCCACCGCATCGTTCAGCTCGACCAGGGCGCTGGGGGCCTGGGTGCGGTCCACCGAGACGGGAACGGTCACCGTCACGGCCGGATCGCGGCCGTAGGTGAGGAAGGTGTAGCCCTCGGCGTTCTCCCGGAAGACCCAGGAGACGTCGTTGACCTCGATGCACTCGTCCGTGGTGGGCCCGGTCGGGGCCACTCCGCAGTTGAGCAGGATCGGGTCGTCCTCCGCGCCCCAGGCGGCGACGTTGGAGGGGTGTCCGGCACCGGTGACGCGGTTCTTGGAGAGCACCGTCCCGGGCAGCCGGCCGATCAGGTCGGTGCACTCGGGGCTGCTCGCGTCCGGGCCCTGGGTCACGGCGGCGGCCTGGGGCGAGGCGTCCTCGCCGGCCGAACCGGAGCCGCAGCCGGCCAGCGCACCCAGTGCCACCGGGACAGCGATCAGGGCCCGGCACCGAGGCCGGACCCTGAGCAGCCCACTGTCACCGAGGAGCTGGCGCATCAGCTCACAACTTCACGACGGTGCAGGTGAGCGTGCGGGTGATGCCCTTCACGTCCTGGATCTTGGCGATCACGCCCTGGCCCAGCTCGTCGACGGAGGGGGCCTCGATCCGGGCGATGATGTCGTAGGGACCGGTGACGTCCTCGGCCAAGGTCACACCCGGGATCTGGGCGATCTCGGTGACGATCGACGTCGACCGTCCGACCTCGGTCTGGATCAAGATGTAAGCCTGCACCACCACGTGTTTCTCCTGTCCGAACTGCCTGAGGGTCTCCAGAGGCTCCACGGTGCGGGCCGACCCAGACATTGGGCGGTCACGCTACCGTGTCGGTCCGCGGACGCAGCAGTGGGTTGGCCGGATCGTGGCTGAAGATTGGTGATGAAATTGGGCACGTCCGGGGAGCAACCGGTCGATTCCGATCCGACGGTCGGCACGCTGGGTGAGGATCCCCTCGTTGCCGGGGTGATCGGCCGCTACCCGTCGGCGCCCTGGCTGACGGTCGGCCCGGGTGACGACGCAGCCGTTCTGGACCTGTCCGGACGCTTCCCGGGGTCGCTGATCGCGTGCACCGACACGATCGTCGAGGGACAGGACTTCCGGCGCGACTGGTCGACAGCCCGTGACATCGGTATCAAGATCGCGGCGCAGAACTTCGCGGACGTGGCGGCCATGGGTGGCAGGCCTCACACCCTGCTGGTGAGCCTGACCACTCCCGCAGATGTTCCCGCCGCGTGGGCCAACGAGCTGGCCGACGGACTGGCCGCCGAGTGCTCCCGGGCAGGTGCGGTGGTCGCCGGGGGAGACGTCTCGGCCGGCTCAGAGATCGTGATCGTGGGGACGGCGCTGGGCACCTTGGTCACACCCCGCGCGGTTCTGCGCTCGGGAGCCTCGGTGGGAGACGTGGTCGCGGTGACCGGTGGCAGTGGGCGTTCCGCCGCCGGCTGGGCCCTGCTGCGAGCCGGGCAGGGAACCGCCGCTGACCCGGTCCTGGCCGCCCTGCTCAGCGAGCACCGCGCCCCCGTGCCGCCCTACCCCGCCGGGGTGGAGGCCGCGCTGGCGGGGGCCAGCGCCATGATCGACACCAGCGACGGCCTGGTCCGCGACGCCCTCCGCATCGCCACCTCCTCGCAGGTGGTGCTCGACCTGTCGCCTTCCGCCCTGCTGCCCTCGGCCGACCTCCTGCACGCCGCCTCGGAGCTGGGACTGACGCCGGCGGACGCCCAGGAATGGGTACTCACCGGGGGAGAGGATCACGCCCTCCTGGCCTGCTTCCCCCCGGATGCTCAGATTCCGGCCGCGTTCAGCGTGATCGGTGAGGTAAGGGCTGCGTCAGAGGTGGAGGCGGGCGTCTGGCTGGGCGGTGAGCCGTTCACCGGCGAAGGCGGCTGGCGGCACTGGGCCTAAGGGGTGGAGGCTGGGCCGGCCTGGGATACACGGTCGTGCCCGGCACTACCCGAACCGTCATGCCCTAGGCCGCAACCGGCCGCATGTCCTGGGCCGCAACCGGCCGCATGTCCTGGGCCGCAACCGGCCGCATGTCCTGGGCCGCAACCGGCCGCATGTCCTGGGCCGCAACCGGCCGCCACGCCCGGGGCCACTCCGGTCGCCCTGCCCCTGGGCCACAACTGGCCGCCACGCCCCGGACCGCCACCCACCAGCACGTCCTCGGCCGCCATCGACCAGCGTTGGCTACGGGAACGAGCCCTTCGCGCGGTGAGTGTCTGTAGCTGAGGGTGATCGCAGGGGATGGAGGGAGTTTCTCGAGAGAACACTTGGACGCCCAAGTGTTCTCTCGAGAAACTCCCTCTCCTCCCTACGGGTGCTCAGGGTGATCTGAGCTGGACGCATGGTGAGGTCCTTGGCTCCATCGGGTTCTCTGAGCCCGTTGGGTGCGACCGGCATCCTTCGGGCCGGGCAAAACGACGACCGCCGGGAGGCCCGAAGGCTCCCGGCGGTCGTGACGTTCAGTGGCGGGTCAGCGGCTGACCTTGCCCGCCTTCAGGCAGGAGGTGCAGACGTTGATGCGCTGCGGCGTACCGCCGATGGTGGTACGGACGCGCTGGATGTTCGGGTTCCAGCGACGCTTCGTACGGCGGTGCGAGTGCGAGACGCTGAAGCCGAAGCCCGGCCCCTTCTGGCAAACGTCGCAGTTGGCGGCCACGTTGATCTCCTGAGATATCGAACTGATGCTTGGTTGCGGGCGGTCGGATCTGCTGGCCCGGGTTATGCCGGGGGCAGCCGCAGGCAGCGATGACCTACCACGCTCGATGAGCAGAGTAGCCGAACGAGAAGCCCCAGCCCAAACCGGAGCCTACCGAGCCGGGGCCGGCCGGCGTCCCGGGGGTGACGAAGCCGGGCAGACTGTGTCGAGAGCGGGTGAACGCCACATGAATGGCAGGTGTGGCTGGGCGGCGGATACTGTCCGCGGAGGATGGCTGACCTGCCGGTCCCACGGGTGAGGGAGGAATGCGGTGCTGAGCGTTCTCGACCCACCGGCGGCGCGGCGTTGGGCGATGGCCGCGCTGGCGGCGCTCGCCGATGCCCGCGAGGAGATCGACGCCCTCAACGTCTTCCCGGTGCCGGACGGCGACACCGGCACCAACCTGTACCTGACCCTCGAGGCGGCGGTGGCCTCGGCGCAGACCCTCCCGGCCGACGCGCCGGTCGCGGCGGTGGCCGACGCCTTCGCCCGCGGAGCCCTGCTGGGTGCCCGGGGCAACTCCGGCGTCATCGGGGCGCAGCTGCTGCGGGGGTGGGCGCAGGTGCTCGCCGAGAACACCGAACTCACGGCCCAGACCGCGGTCGAGTGCTTCCGCCGGGCCGACGAGCAGGCCTGGAAGGCCGTGCACCATCCGGTCGAGGGCACCATCCTGTCGGTCAGCCGGGCGGCGGCCCAGGCCGCCCAGGCGGCTGCCGGGTCCGAGTTCGGGGCCGACCTGGAGGCCGTGGTCAGTGCGGCGGCCGAGGCGGCGCAGCTGGCGTTGGCCTACACCCCCGTTCAGCTGCCCGAGCTGGCTGCCGCCGGAGTGGTCGATGCGGGCGGGCGCGGGCTGGTCGTGCTGCTCGATGCGCTGGCCGAGGTCGTGCTCGCCGATCACACCCACCATCGGCCGAACCGGCGCCGCCGTCGTCCGGCCAACCTGCCGGCGCTCGACTTCGCCTCCTGCCACGGGGTCACGGCGGTCGCTCCGCTCACTCCGGCGGTAGGGGTGCCGGTGCTGGCCGGTCAGTCCTGGGGTGGGCCAGCCATGTCGGCTCGGGCTGGGCACTCAGGTCAGGCAGGGCATGCCGCGCGGGCGGGGCATCCGGTTCCGGCCGGGGAGCAGGTTCAGTCGGCGCACTCGGTGCAGCCGGGCCATCCGGTGCTAGCAGCTCACCAGATGCAGCCAATGCCACTTGCCCAGCCGGCGCACACGGTCCCGGCGGTGCCTGCCGGCGCCGGAGCAGGACGGCGGCACACGCGCGGCCGGGGGAGCGGGCGCGAGGGCTGGGCTGCGGTCTCCGAACCTAAAGACGCCGGTGCCAGGGTCGGGCGAACCGCCCACCGTCAGTCGGTGGCCGGCGAAGGAGCCGCGACCGAAGCGCTGTCACAGCCGCTCGACGCGCTCACCGTTGCGCTACCCGACCCCCTGCCCGGGCCGCCGATCGCGACCGAGAGGCGCGCCGTCCCCCAGCCCCTGGGGGGCCGGGAGGTACCCCCGGTCCTCAAGCCCGAAAGCCCGGCCGCAGACCTCTACGAGCTGATGTTCCTGCTGGACACCGACCCGCAGGACGGCGACGCGCGGGTGGACGAGCTGCGCGAGCGCCTGGACCGGTTGGGCGACTCGCTGGTCATCGTCGGCGGCCCCGACCTGTGGCAGGTCCACGTGCACGTGGCCGACGCCGGGGCCGCGGTCGAGTCCGCGATCGCCGCCGGCCGTCCCCGGCAGATCCGGATCACCCATCTGGCCGCCCAGGCCACCGCGGGCGCGGCCCGGCCGCCGCACCGCACTCGCTCCACCGGTCTGGTCGCCTGCGCGGCCGGACCCGGCCTGGCCGAGTTGTTCGAGAGCACCGGGGCCACCGTCGTGGCCGGCGGTCCCGGGCGCCGTCCTTCCACCGCCGCCATCCTCGCTGCCATCCACCGCACCCGGGCCACCGACGTGGCGGTCCTGCCCAACGACGCCGACACCCTCAGCGTCGCCCGGATCGCCGCGGCCTCGGCCCGGGCCGAGGGGGTACGGGTCACCGTGATCCCCACCCGGGCCCAGGTGCAGGGGCTCGCCGCGGCCGCCGTGCACGATCGGGAGCGGCGCTTCGACGACGACGTGGTGTCGATGTCGGCCGCGGCCGGCGCGGCCCGCGACGGCGCGGTGACGGTGGCCGGGCGGAATGGACTCACCAGCGCGGGGGAGTGCAGGATCGGGGACGCGCTGGGCGTGCTCGACGGTGACTTCGTGGTGATCGGCCAGGACCTGGCCGCCGTCGCGGTCGAGGTGCTGGACCGGCTGCTGGCCTCGGGCGGGGAGCTGGTCACCATCGTTGTCGGTGCCGGCGGGCATGATGCCCTTGCGCGCACGGTTGCGGCGCACGCCCGTGGTCTCGGCCGGGGCCTGGAGGTGAACGTCGTCGACGGCGGTCAGCCCCGGTACCCGCTGCTGATCGGGGTGGAGTAGACACACGCGGACAGGGGTGAGCACGCGATGGCGACGGCCGGGCCGACCGAATCGATGCCGGAACGACTCAGAGAACCTCTGGTCAAGGTGCTGGGTGCGCGTACCGCCAACGCGCTGGCCCGCGAGCTGGGTCTGGAGACGGTGGGCGACCTGCTGCGCCACTACCCGCGGCGCTACATGGAACTGGGCGAGCTCACCCCGATCGACTCGCTGCCCGAGGACGAGCCGGTCAGCCTGGTCGCCGAGGTCAAGAAGGTCGACGTGCGGGAGATGAAGACCCGGCGCGGCAAGATCATGAACGTGGTGGTGACCGACGGCCACGGCATGCTCGACCTGACCTTCTTCAACAACGTGCACAAGCCGCAGAAAGAGCTGAAGGTCGGCCGGCGGGCCCTGTTCAGCGGCAAGGTCTCGCGGTACCGGGACGGCAAGCAGCTCGCCCAGCCGATGTACGAGCTGCTCGACGAGGAGACCGGCAACGACGAGGCGAAGCTGCAGGAGCGGCTGGAGATGCCGCTGCCGATCTACCCGGCCACCGGCCGGTTCCCCTCGAACAAGATCCGTGACTCGCTGCGGCCGATCCTCGACACCCTGCCGGCGCACCTGCCCGATCCGGTCCCGGCCAAGGTCCGGATGAAGCTCGGCCTGATCGACCTGACCTCCGCGCTGCGCCAGATCCACCGTCCGGGCGACCGGGCCCAGCTGGCCGCGGCCCAGCGGCGGCTGAAGTTCGAGGAGGCCTTCATCCTGCAGTCGCTGCTGGTCTGGCGGAAGGCGGTCGACCGGCGCCAGCAGGCCACCCCGCGGCCCTACGTGTCCGGCGGCTTCCTCGACGCGCTCGACGAGCGGCTGCCGTTCGAGCTCACCGAGGGCCAGAAGAAGGTGGGCGAGGAGATCGCCGCCGACCTGGGCCAGGAGTACCCGATGCACCGGCTGCTGCAGGGTGAGGTGGGCTCGGGCAAGACGCTGGTGGCGCTGCGGGCGATGGCCCGGGTGGTCGACTCCGGCGGTCAGGCCGCGCTGCTGGCCCCCACCGAGGTGCTGGCCATGCAGCACCACCGCTCGATGACCGCGATGCTCGGCGACCTGGCCGGGGGCGGTCTGCTCGGCGGGCACGAGCGCGGCACCCGGGTCACCCTGCTCACCGGCTCGATGAACACCGCGGCCCGGCGGAAGGCGCTGCTCGAGGCGGCCTCCGGCGAGGCCGGCATCGTGGTCGGCACGCACGCCCTGATCCAGGAGACGGTGCAGTTCTCCGACCTGGGCCTGGTGGTGGTCGACGAGCAGCACCGGTTCGGGGTGGAGCAGCGGGACGCGTTGCGGCGCAAGGGCGAGAACACCCCGCACCTGCTGGTGATGACGGCCACGCCGATCCCGCGCACGGTGGCCATGACGGTGTTCGGCGACCTGGAGACCTCGGTGCTCGACCAGCTCCCGGCCGGGCGCAGCGAGATCGTCACCCACGTGGTGCCGGCCCGCGACGAGCGCTGGCTCACCCGGACCTGGCAGCGGGTCGCCGAGGAGTGCCGGGCCGGGCACCAGGCCTACGTGGTCTGTGCGCGGATCGGCTCCGACGAGGTGGAGGAGGAGTTCGTCGCCGAGGAGGGGCTGCACGTCGTCTCCGACGCCGAGGCGGCCACGTTCGACCTGAAGCTGGGCGAGGAGCGGCGCCCGGCCGCCGCCGTGCTCGACGTGCTGGCCGCGCTGCGGGTGCAGCCCGAGCTCGACGGCCTGGTGATCGAGATGCTGCACGGCCGCATGCCCGCCGACGAGCGGGAAGAGGTGATGCGCCGCTTCGCCGCCAACGAGATCCACGTGCTGGTCGCCACCACGGTGATCGAGGTCGGGGTGGACGTGCCGAACGCCACCGCGATGGTGATCACCGACGCCGACCGCTTCGGCGTCTCGCAGCTGCACCAGCTGCGCGGCCGGGTCGGCCGGGGCCGGGCACCGGGCATCTGCCTGCTGCTCACCGACGCCGGGGCGGGGGTCTCACGCGAGCGGCTGCAGGCGGTGGCGAGCACGCGGGACGGCTTCGAGCTGGCCCGCATCGACCTGGAGACCCGGCGGGAGGGCGACGTGCTCGGCTCCCGGCAGTCCGGGGTCGGCAGCTCGCTGAAACTCCTGCGGGTGCTGCGCGACGAGAAGGTGATCGCGGTGGCCCGGGAAGAGGCGACCCTGCTTCTGGACGAGGACGTGCGGCTGCGCGGGTATCCCGAGTTGATCGAGGCGTTGCGTCCGTGGGTCGGTTCCGACCGGGCCGCCTTCCTGGACAAGGGGTGAGGCGCCGCGTGAGCGGGACCCGCCCTGCGTCCGTCCAGTCCTTACAACCTCAGGAAGACGCATGACCCGCATCATCTCCGGCTCGGCCGGCGGCCGGCGCCTGCTCGCGCCCAAGGGCGACGCCACCCGCCCCACCAGCGACCGGGTGCGCGAGGCGCTGTTCGGGGCACTGGAGGCCCGCGGTCTGATCGAGGGCGCCCGGGTGCTCGACCTGTTCTGCGGGTCGGGGGCGCTGGGGCTGGAGGCGATGAGCCGGGGTGCGGCCTCGGCGGTGCTGGTCGACGCGGGCCGCCCGGCGGTCGAGGCGGCCCGCACGAACGTGGCCACGCTCAAGTTCACGCAGGCCTCGGTGGTGCTCTCGCCCGTGCAGAAGTTCCTCGAGAGTCGGTCGGTGACGCCGGTCGACCTGGTGCTCGCCGATCCGCCGTACCCCCTGGACGAGGCCGGACTCGGGGCGATGCTCACCTCGCTGGCCGAGCGGGGGTGGCTGGCTCAGGAAGCCACGGTGGTGCTGGAGCGCAGCGGCCGCTCGCCCGAGCCGGAGTGGCCCAAGGGCATGTTCCGCGAGGCGCTGCGACGCTACGGCGAGACCGCGGTGTGGCAGGCGGTGTGGGATCCGGAGACCGGGCCGGGGCATGAGTCTGGTGGTGGAGGGGGCCCGGTGGCCGAGTGAATCCGGCCGGGTGAATCCGGCCGGGTGATGTGGGGGCCTGACGTGCGGGCGTGACAGGAGGCCGGGGGGTGAGTGCGGTGAGGTGAGTCCGGCGGCGGGAGCCGGCAGCGGCGTGAGTTGGGCGGTGGAGGCGGCCCGGTGGTCGAGTGAATCCGGCCGGGTGATGCGGGGGCCTGACGTGCGGGCGTGACGGGAGGCCGGTGAAGTGGGTCCGACGCTGGCGTGAACCGGGTGGCGGCGTGAACCGGGTGGCGGCGTGAGATGGGTGGCGGCGTGAGATGGGTGGCGGCGTGAACCGGGTGGCGGCGTGAACCGGGCCGCAGTTGAGCGGCGGGCCGACCGGCTACCGTCACTCCTGTGACTCGTCTGACTCGCCGCTGCGTGTGCCCCGGCAGTTTCGATCCGGTGACCAACGGGCACCTCGACGTCATCCGCCGGGCCGGGGTCCTCTTCGACGAGGTGATCGTGGCGGTGGCGGGCAACCCGGCCAAGCGGTCCATGTTCACCGTGGCCGAGCGGGTCGAGCTGATCCGGCAGAGCCTGGACGGGATCACCAACGTGACGGTGGCCACGGTCGAGGGTGGTCTGCTGGTCGACTTCTGCCGCCAGGTCGGCGCCGGGGCGATCGTCAAGGGCCTGCGGGGCGGCACCGACTTCGCCTACGAACTGCCGATGGCCCTGATGAACCGGCACCTCAGCGAGGTCGAGACGGTCTTTCTGCCCGGTGAGCCCAGGTTCGAGCACGTTTCGAGTAGTTTGATCAAGGAAGTCGCCGCGCACGGGGGCGACGTGTCCGGTCTTGTCCCGGAGCATGTCCTGGCGCGCCTCCTGGCACGAGTCGGACGGGTTGGTCAGACTGAAAACGGTCAGCCCGATGCGGCCGGTTAAGCACTTCGCGTAACCCTACGGTTACTCTGAGTTAATTAGCCACTTCCTCCCGCATCGGACCGAAGCGGTGGAGGGAGGTCATCGGTGAGTCTTCGCCGAACCTTGGACGCAATGGGCGCGATGGTGGAGCGGGCTTCGTCGGTGCCCCTCTCGGCGTCCTGCATGGTCAACCGCGCCGAGATGCTGGCCCTGGTGGAACGGGCCCGCGCCGAGCTGCCGGTGGAGCTCGACCAGGCGGCCGAGCTGCTGGTCGCGCACCAGGAGGTGATCTCCCGGGCCGAGACCGAGGCGGAGCAGCTGCTGGCCCAGGCGCAGGCCGACGCCGAGCGGATGATCATGGAGACGGCGCTGGTGGCCAGTGCCCGGGCGCGCTCGGAGCAGATCCTCGACGCCGCCCGCGCGGAGGCCGCCCGCCTGCTGCGCGAGTGTGACCTGTACTGCGACAACCGGCTCGCTGCGCTGGAGGACGACCTGCACCGCACGCTCGGGCAGGTGCGCCGCGGGCGGGACCGGCTGCGCGACCGGAGCGAGCTGGACTACCTCGACCCGCTGCCGGACGAGGCCGATCCGGAGGGCCGCGACGTGCAGGCCGAGTACGAGCAGGCCGTGGAGCGCGAGCCCGAGGAGGAGCAGTGGCGCCCGGCGCGCTCCCGGGACGAGGCCTACGACCAGTACGAACAGGTCGCCGTGGCCTCCGAGGACGCGTACGACCAGGAACGCGAGAACCAGGCCGAGGTCGACCGGGCCGGGGCACCGGGCGGGGCCCAGGGGCCGGCACCGGACGAGCCGGAACCGGCCGTCCCCGAAGGTGACACCCCCGACACTGCCGGTGCCGATCTCACTGGCCCACCCGCGTCCTCAGGTAGTTCCGAAGAGAACCCGCAACCGCGCGTCCCGGCCGGTATCGGTACTGGTCTGGCCACCGGCCCGGAGAGACGGGTGCTCGACCTGACCGCGATCGAGCGCGCCGCCGAGCGTTCCGGTTTGGGATAAGGCCACGACCTGAAGTAGCCTTGCGAGCTGGTCTTACTGTGTCGGCCCGGTCGGGTGCGCGGTACCTCCTCCCGGAGGTCCCACCACCCAGGGCCGGACGCGTCCGTTCTGTGCTTGTAAGGAGTGCACCATTCGTCTGAACGCCCGATCGCCCTACGTTCTCGACACCCGGGAACTCGGCCGGCGCCCGGGCATGATGCGAAAGGTCAAGCGGACCGTCCCGGCCCCGGCCGAGCTCGGCACCGAGGTGATCGGCGTCCCAGAGGGCTCCGACGTCGAGCTGGATCTCCGGCTCGAGGCGGTGATGGAGGGTGTGCTGGTCAGCGGCACGGTCTCGGCCACGGCGGTGGGTGAGTGCATCCGCTGCCTGGACGAGGTCCGGCTGGAACTGGAGGTCCGGATCGGGGAGCTGTACAGCTACCCCGAGAACCGGGTCGCCGAGGACCAGGACGAGGACCGGCAGGAACTCGAGGACGAGATGATCGACCTCGAGCCCGCCCTGCGCGACGCGGTGGTTTCCGAACTGCCGTTCCAGCCGGTCTGCCGGGAAGACTGCCCAGGTCTGTGCTCCGAGTGCGGGGCGCGGCTGGCAGACGACCCGGGCCACAGTCACGAGGTGACCGACCCCCGGTGGTCGGCGCTCCAGGGCATCCTGACCGATGGGATGCCTCAGGAAGATTCCGGCCCGTCCACGGTGGGCGGCCCGGACGAAACGAAGGAGAGCTAGGCGTGGCCGTTCCGAAGCGGAAGATGTCCCGCAGCAACACGCGGTCCCGCCGGGCGCAGTGGAAGGCGACGCCGACGGCGCTCACCGCCACGACGTCGGGTGGCACCACCACCTACTCCCGGCCGCACCAGGCGCGCGTCGTCACCGACTCCGCCGGCACCCCGCTGTACCTCGAGTACAAGGGTCGCAAGGTCAAGGACCTCTGAGTCTGAGCATGACGGCCGGGCAGGCGTCTGACGAGGGAGCTGTCGTTCCCCCGTCAGGTCAGGAAGCCCACGTAGCTGTGACTGACCCCGACGACGCACTGCCCGACGGCCTGGACGCCGAGGCGCTCGCCAAGCATCTGAAGCTTGTCGAGGTCCTCGGCGTCCAGGTCAGTCATGGCCTGCTGTTCCAGGCGCTGACCCACCGCTCGTACGCGTACGAGAATGGTGGGCTGCCGACCAACGAGCGGCTGGAGTTCCTGGGCGACTCCGTGCTGGGCCTGGTCGTGACCTCGGCCCTGTACCGCCGTCATCCCGACCTGGCCGAGGGGCAGCTGGCCAAGCTGCGCGCCGCGGTGGTCAACATGCGGGCGCTGGCCGGTGTCGGCCGCCGTCTCGACCTGGGCCAGTACCTGATGCTGGGCCGCGGTGAGGAGGCCAGTGGTGGGCGCGACAAGTCGTCCATCCTCGCCGACACCGTGGAGGCCCTGATCGGCGCGGTCTACCTGGAGTCCGGCATGGAGGTGGCGAGCCTGCTCGTGCACCGCCTGGTCGACCCGTTGCTGGCCACCAGCGCGGAACTCGGCGCCGGCCTCGACTGGAAGACCAGCCTGCAGGAGCTCACCGCGATGGAGGGGCTCGGGGTGCCGGAGTACGCGGTCACCGAGGAAGGCCCCGACCACGCCAAGATCTTCCACGCCTCGGCCCTGGTGCAGGGCATCGGGCGGGGCGAGGGCAGTGGGCGCTCCAAGAAGGAGGCCGAGCAGGAGGCTGCCGCCGCCGCGTTCGGCCGGCTCACCGCCGAACGGGCCGAGAAGGCCGCCGCCGAGAAGGCCGACGGGAAGCCGGACGGCGACCCGAAGAACCAGAACGGCTGAGCGGTGCCGGAACTGCCCGAGGTCGAGGTGGTGCGGCGCGGGCTGGCCCGCTGGACGATCGGCGCCACCATCGACGACGTCGAGGTGCTGCACCCGCGCCCGGTGCGCCGGCACGAGGCCGGCATCGACGACTTCGTGGCCCGGCTCAGCGGGGTCACCGTGCTCGACGCGGTGCGCCGCGGCAAGTTCCTCTGGCTGACTCTCGACTCGGGCGAGGCCCTGCTGGCCCATCTCGGGATGAGCGGCCAGTTGCTGCTCGAGGCGCCGGACGCCCCGGACGAGAAGCATCTTCGGGTGCGCCTGGGGATGCGTGGCGGTACCGGGCGGGAGCTGCGGTTCGTCGACCAGCGCATGTTCGGCGGCCTGGCCGTGGTCGAGATGGTCAAGACACCGGACGGTGGGCCGGGTGGTCTGGGCGGGGTGCCGGCCGACGACGGTGAACTGCCGGTCGGGCGGCCGGAAGAACCCGTGGGTGAAGGCCCGGTCGAGGGGGAGTACGCGGCCGAACAGGCGCTGATCCCGGTGCCGGTGGCCCACATCGCCCGCGATGCTCTGGATCCGGTGCTGGACGTGGACCTGCTGGCGGCCCGTCTGCGCCGCCGCGAGACCGGCCTGAAGCGGGCCCTTCTCGACCAGACGCTGATCTCGGGCATCGGCAACATCTACGCCGACGAGGCGCTCTGGCGGGCCCGGCTGCACTACGCGCGGCCCACCGAGACGCTGAACCGGCCCACCCTGAACCGGCTGCTGGCCCACGCCCAGGACGTGATGCGCGAGGCACTGGCCCAGGGCGGCACCAGCTTCGACAGTCTGTACGTCGACGTGAACGGCCAGAGCGGTTACTTCGAGCGGGGTTTGGACGTCTACGGGCGCGAGGGCGAGGCCTGTCACCGATGCGGTGGCCCGGTCCGGCGGGAGAGCTTCATGAACCGCTCGTCGTTCTTCTGCCCCAAGTGCCAGCCCCGGCCCCGCAACGCCCGCTAGTCCAGCCGGTAGCCGTAGCCGCGCAGCGTGACCAGGCGGTCGGCGTGCCGGCCGAGCTTCACCCGCAGCCGCCGCACGTGCACGTCGATGGTGCGGTCGCCGGATATGTAGCCGGTGTGCCACACCGCCCGCATCAGCTCGTCACGGCCCAGGGCCTGACCCCGGTGCCGTTCGAGAAAGGCCAGGAGGTCGAACTCGCGACGGGTGAGCTCGACCGGCTCACCGTCGAGTTCGAGCGTGCGGCGCGTGGTGTCCACGTCGAACGGCTCGCCCGAACCCGGAGCTCGCGGGGTGGCCGCCGGAACCGGGGCCAGCGCGGTGACCGCGGCCGTCTCCTCGTTCGGGGTACCCCAACGCCGTTGGCCCACGAGTGAACTCGCCGACCCGTTGGCCGGGCTGCTCACCGGGGTGCCGGCCGAGCCGGGGGCGGAGACCGGGCGGGTGGGACGGGCCGGCTCGCGCAGTTCGATCTCGACGCTGGTGACCACGTCCGGCGCCACCGCGTGCACCAGATCCTCGACCGCCCGGGCGATCCCGCGCAGGTCGGGGCCCGGCTGGGTGGCGCGGGGGCTCTGCCCGTCGGCGCTCACCTCGCGCCCGCCTCGCCGGCCGTCGGCCGTGGCGCCCGGCACACTGAGCCGCACGACCAGCCCAGCCTGCGGGGAGGGGTCGGCTCGATTGGCATCTGTTCCCGGTGAGGTCAGCATTGAGAAGCTCCGGTCGCGTAGATCAGCAAAGCACCGCCCGCGACGCCTGGAACACCTCCCGGCCGGAGCCCGGCCGGTTGTCATTCGCGGGCGTCGGCCCAGATCAGCTACGAGGTCAATAACTCATGAGATCGAGTGAAGCACTCATTCGGCCGCTCTACAAGTAACTCTATCGGATTGGTCTAGAATTTCTCTGATCCTGACCCCGGAGGCGTTGAGATGGCTCTGCCCGATTTCTTTCTGCTCGGCGCACCGAAGGCCGGCACCACTGCCCTGCACGCCGCGTTGGCGCAGCATCCGCAGCTGTTCCTGTCGGCGGTCAAGGAGCCGAAGTTCTACATGTGCGACGGGCGGCCGCCGCCCCGCTCGCAGCAGCGGGGGCCGGGAGACGCGCACAGCGCGCAGGAGTGGGTGTGGCGGCGCGGTGAGTACGAGGCGCTGTTCGACGTGGCGCCGGCCGGCACGCTCAAGGGCGAGAGCACGCCGTTCTACCTGTACGACCGGCAGGCCCAGCGCCGCATCGCCGCCGACGTGCCGCACGCCAGACTCCTGGTGGTGCTGCGCGACCCGATCGACCGGGCGTACTCCAACTGGATGCACCTGCGCTCGGACGGCCTGGAACCGATCGCCGACTTCGCCGAGGCCTGGGCCGCCGAGGACGAGCGGGTCGCGGCCGGCTGGGCGCCGTTCTGGCACTACCGCCGGCTCGGTCTGTACGGCGAACAACTGCGCGACCTGATCGAACTGTTCGGCCGTGACCAGGTGCACGTGCTGCGTTACCGCGACCTGGTCGAGACGCCCGAGGCGGCGCTGGGCAAGGTCTGCGCCTTCCTCGGGGTCGAGCCGGGCCAGATCGAGCAGCCCGCCCGCGAGAACTCCCGTTCCTACGTGCCTCCCGGCCGCCGCACCGAAGCACTGTCCCGGGTGGTCCGGGCCGGCGCCGCCGCCGGTGCCTACCTACCGCCGCAGGTGTGGCGGCAGGTGAGTGAGCCCCTCCTGCGTTACCTGCAGAAGGGCGGCGCCCGCCGGCCGGTGCTCGACGCGTCGGTGCGGATGCGTCTGGTCGAGGCGTACCGGGAAGACAACGCCCTGCTCAACGAGCTCGCCGGGCAGTCGTTCTCCGACTGGATGGGAACCACGTCGAGGGGGCAGTTCGCCCCTTCGGCGACCGAGAGTTGAGTAGCCCCCACCCACCAAGGCGACTTACGGACGTCCGTGCTCACCGACGTCTTAAATCTGGGCTTTTGGTCGCCGTCGGGTGAGCAGAATGAGGACGACGGCGACGGCCAGCCCCAGCGCGGTTTCGGCCAGGCGGTCGCCGGCGGTGGCGAAGGGGTCGCTCTCCACCGCCAGGTGCTGCATCAGCAGCGCCAGGGGAGTGATCCCGACAACCGCCAGACCGTAGTTGCGGGCCACGAACAGTTCGGCCCAGGTCTGGGCGATCAGGGCTAGGACGAGGGTTGTCACCACCCCTGGGTCGAACGAGAGGATCGCGACGCTCAGGAGCACCCCGGCCAGCGTGCCCCAGATCCGGTGCATGGCACGGGCGATCCGCTGCGTACTGCTCGGCCCGGTCAGCGGGACCACCGCCGAAACCATTGCCCAGTAGGGATGTGCGCCCCCGGCGGTCAGCGCAGTCGCTCCGGCGACCACCGGGGCAGCCGCGTAGACGATCAGATCGCCCCGTACACCTTCGGAGCCGAAGAGCTCGGCCCGGCTGAGCAGTGGCCGGGCCGCGTGCTTCTGCCGTTCGCGCCCGGCCGGGAACAGCTGCCCGGTCTGACCTACGAGCACTGCGAAGACCGCGGCAGCGGCACTCACCCCTACAGCGACCGGCAGCATGTTCCATGACTGGTGATGTGCCGAGCACGCGCTCACGGCGAACACCGGGAAGAGAGCTCCCGGGGGCACCCAATGCCGCCAGCGCGAGACCAGGTACGCAAGGACGCTGGTGACGGCAGTGGCGGTGATGGCCAGCCAGGAGCCGCCGATCGCGCCCGCCAGCACACCGAGAGCGACCGCACCGACCAGGAACAGCCCGGCCTCGGTCTGCATACGCAGGCGCGCGGCGTAGACCGAGTGCCGGCCGTAGAGGCTGTTGAAGGCCCCGAAGCTGGCGAACAAGGTCAGGTCGGCCCGGTCGAGGGCGAGAAGGACGGCCACCGGCGCACCCACCGAGACAACGGCGCGCAGTGCTCCCCAGTGAGCGTGCTCGTGCGGCCGGAGCTCCGTCAGACCCCAGCTGCGCACGATCGACCGCGGGGAAGAGTGAAGCTCTGACACCCGTCCATGGTGCACCCGGCGGCCGTCCTGCGCGGTGGGGGCTACTCCGGCTTGACCAGCTCGGTGCGCAGGTCGTGCGACCCGTCCGGCAGCGCCGCCTCGTAGTACAGGCGTCGTGAACCGTCCGGCAGGTCGACCACGTCGAGGTACCTAAGGGCGTGGTCGCCGTGGGGGGATCGGGCCACCGGCTGCTCACCGATCGCAGCGAACGTGCCCACGCTGGGACCCTGGGCCGGACCCTGGGCCACTCCGGTGCGCTCGAACCAGTTCTCCGCCGAGGTGGCCCGGCCGTCGTAGTAGGCGACCAGCCGATCCCCCTGCGCGGTCACCGCCGTGATCCGCGCTCCACGCGCGTCCCAGGCGCCGGGCCGCCCCCCGATCGCGACCGGGCCGACGTCCCAGGTCAGCCCGTCCTCGCTGGTCGCGAAGCGGGAGTTCATCCGGTCCGTGGCGTCCGGGTCGTCGAGCGGGTGGCAGCACACCCACATCCGCCAGCCGTTCTCGTCGCGGTGCACCACCGGGTCCTTCACCCCGGTCAGCTCGTCGCCGGGCAGGACCATCGTGCGCTTGCCGGTGGGCAGGTCGACCACGTCGGTCGCGTCCAGCGCCTCGATCCACCAGTGCTTGGAGTTGGGCGTGGAGCAGCTCAGGTACAGCCGCCAGCCGCCGTCCCCGGTGGTCAGCAGGGCCGGGCGCTCGAGCGAGGCGGCGCCGAAGATGTCCCGCCCGACCGAGGCCACCGTCTCGAAGTTCACGCCGTCGTCGCTGCGGGCGAGCGTGACCGCCACGCCACGACCGGCGTCCAGCGGGCGGCGGACCCGGTAGGCCAGCCAGAACACCCCGTTCTCGAAGCAGACACTGGGGGCACCGGTCCAGTACCCCGGGCCCGACCCGGGTGCGTCCACACAGACCTGCGAGGCCGGGTGGTCCGGGACGGTGATGCCGGAGAGCGCTTCGGATGAGGTGGAACGAGTGGCCGAGGTCATGGTGGGGCTCTTCCTCCAAGCGGTTTCGCCCTGTTGCGAGCAGCCGAGGTGATGGGCCGGTCCGATCGCGGCCCAGTGTGCCAGCACTGCGGCGGGGTGGTGCGCCACGACGGATACCCTGGGACGTCCGCATCAGCTCAAGGAGAGCGCCGCCCGTGCACCTGAAGACCCTGACCCTGCGCGGGTTCAAGTCGTTCGCCTCCGCCACCACGCTGCGTCTGGAGCCGGGCATCACCTGCGTGGTGGGTCCCAACGGCTCGGGCAAGTCGAACGTGGTCGACGCGCTGAGCTGGGTGATGGGCGAGCAGGGGGCCAAGAGCCTGCGCGGCGGCAAGATGGAGGACGTCATCTTCGCCGGCACCTCCGGCCGCCCCCCGCTGGGTCGCGCCGAGGTGGCCCTGACCATCGACAACACCGACGGCGCGCTGCCGATCGACTACACCGAGGTCACGATCTCGCGCACGATGTTCCGCTCCGGCGGCAGCGAGTACGCGATCAACGGCTCCCCGTGCCGCCTGCTCGACATCCAGGAACTGCTGTCCGACTCCGGCATCGGCCGCGAGATGCACGTGATCGTCGGGCAGGGGCAGCTCGACGCGGTCCTGCACGCCACCCCCGAGGAACGCCGCGCGTTCATCGAGGAGGCGGCCGGGGTGCTCAAGCACCGCAAGCGCAAAGAGAAGGCGATCCGCAAGCTCGACGCCATGCAGGGCAACCTGCAGCGCCTGGCCGACCTGACCACCGAGATCCGGCGTCAGCTGAAACCGCTGGGCCGGCAGGCCGAGGTGGCCCGCAAGGCCCAGGTGGTGCAGGCCGACCTCCGCGACGCCAAGGCCCGGCTGCTGGCCGACGACCTGGTCACGCTGACCGGGCAGATCGCCGCCGAGTTGGCCGACGAGGCCGCGGTGCTGGAACGGCGCTCGGCGGTGGAGCAGGAGCTGACCGACACCCGGGCCCGGCTCTCCGCCCTGGAGCTGGCCACCAGCGCGGCGGCCCCGCAGCTCTCGCACGCCCAGAACGTCTGGTTCCAGCTCTCCTCGCTGCGCGAGCGCACCCGGGGCACCAACAGCCTGGCCGCCGACCGGCTGCGGCTGCTGTCGGAGTCGGCGCCGGACGAGCGGCAGACCGGGCGCGACCCGGAGGACCTGGAGGCCCAGGCCGCGCTCGTGCGCGAGCAGGAGGAGGAGCTGCAGGCCGAGGTCGAGGGCGCCAACGAGCTGATGCTGATGGCCGAGGACCGGCGCCGGGAGGCGGAACGCGCGGCCCGGACCGAGGAGCAGCGGCTGGCCGAGGAGGCCCGGCGGGCGGCCGACCAGCGTGAGCAGTTGGCCCGGCTGGCCGGCAAGGTCGGGGCGCAGCGCAGCACGGTGAACGCGTCGGCCGAGGCGGTCGAGCGGCTCTCGGGCACCATCACCGACGCCGAGCAGCGGGTTTCCGAGGCCGTGGCGGCCGTGGCGGCGCTGGACTCCCAGGTTCCCGACGACGGCGGGGCGGCCCAGGCGCAGGCCGAGCAGGCCGAGGCCCTGCAGGTCGAGGCCGAGCAGGTGGCCGAGCGGATCGCCGCCGACGAGGCCGCGCTGGAGGCGGCGCAGGCCGACCTGACCGCGCTGAACCGGGAGCTCGAGGCACTGCGGCACACCGAGCGCGAGGCGCACGGCGAGCGTAAGGAGTGGGCGGCCCGCCGGGACACGCTGGCTCTGGGGCTGCGGCGTAAGGACGGCGCCGGTGCGGTGCTGGCCGCCGGGGACCGGGTGCCCGGGTTGATCGGTTCGCTCGCGGCGGTGCTGGCTGTGGAAACCGGATTTGAGACGTCGGTGGCGGCGGCCCTGGGGCCGGCCGCCGAGGCGGTGGCGGTGCACGACCTGACCGGAGCCCTGGCCGCGCTGGACTACCTGGCCGCCGAGGACGGGGGCCAGGCGGTGCTGGTCCCGGCCGGCAACGCGGGGCGCACCGGCACGGTGGCCGACGCGGACCCGGCCGGCTGGCCCACCCTGCCGCCCGGCGCCCGCTGGGCCCGGGCCCTGGTGCGCGAGCCGATCGAGCTCACGGCCGCGATCGACCGGCTGCTGCACCGGGTCGCGGTGGTCACCGACCTGCGGGCGGCGGCCGACCTGATCCGGCTCTGGCCCGAGCTGCGGGTGGTCACCACCTCCGGTGAGCTGGTCTCGGCCTCGTTGGTGCGGGGTGGGTCGGCCTCCGCGCCGTCCCCGATCGAGACCCAGGCCGCGGTCGAGCAGGCCGAGGAACGGGTGTCGGCGGCGGCCGAGAAGGCGGAGAACGCCGGGTCGGCGCTGAGCGAGGCCCGCGACCGGCAGACCGAGGTGCAGCAGCGGGTCCGTGATCTTCAGGGGTCGGTCAAGCAGGCCCAGGGCGACCTGCGGCGGGTCGAGGGCCGGCTCAGCGAGCTGGAGGGCCGCCGGGCCCAGGCCGAGGCAAAGCTGGCCGCCGAGCGCGGTCGGCTGGCCGGTACCGCGCGGGCGGCCGAGGCCGAGGTCGAGCGGTTGCGGGGGCAGCGCGAGCGGGCGGTGCAGTCGGCCGAGAGCGCCCGTGAGGCCCTGTTCGAGCTGGAGGCCCAGCTGGAGGCCGCTTCCGAGGCGGCCGCGGCGGCGGACGAGGAGCCGGACACCTCCGAGCGCGACCGGCTGGTCGAGGCCGCCTCGCGGTTGCGGAGCGAGGAGACCGACGCCCGGCTGGCCCTGCGCACCGCCGAGGAGCGGGCCCGGGCGGTGGCCGGTCGTTCCGAGCAGCTGCTGCGCCGGGCCGCGGAGGAGCGGGCGGCCCGGGCCCGGGCGGTGGCCCGGGAGGAGCGCCGGCAGCGCCAGATGCAGATTGCCCGGGCGGTGCTGGCCGGTGGCGAGTACCTGCTCGTGCTGCTGGAGAAGTCGCTGGCCACGGCCGCGCAGGAGCGGCTGCGGCTGGAGGCCGAGCGGGACGCCCGGAACGCCGAGCTGCAGGTGGTGCGCGAGGGGGAGCAGAGGCTGGCGGCGGAGCAGTCCCGGCTGATCGACTCGGCCCACCGCGACGAGGTGGTGCGCACCGAGCAGCGCCTGCGGATCGACGCCCTGCGCCAGCGCAGCGTCGACGAACTGGGCATGGACCCGGACGTGCTGATCGAGGAGTACGGCCCGCACCAGCTGGTGCCGCCGAGCCCACCGGCCCCGGGCGACCCGGAGCCCGAGACCCCGCCCGAGCCGGTGCCCTACCACCGGGCCACCCAGGAGAAGCGGCTGCGCCGGGCCGAGCGCGGGCTCAACCTGCTGGGCACGGTCAACCCGCTGGCCCTGGAGGAGTTCGCGGCGCTGGAGGAACGGCACACGTTCCTGAACAAGCAGCTCGACGACCTGAAGGTCTCCCGGCGCGACCTGCTGCAGATCATCGAGGACGTGGACCGGCGGGTGGAGGAGGTCTTCACCGAGGCCTTCAACGACACCGCCCGCGAGTTCGTCGGGGTGTTCCAGCGGCTCTTCCCCGGCGGCGAGGGCAAGCTGATCCTCACCGACCCCTCGAACATGCTGACCACGGGCCTGGACGTGGAGGCCCGCCCGCCGGGCAAGAAGGTCAAGCGGCTGTCGCTGCTGTCCGGTGGCGAGCGCTCGCTCACCGCCGTCGCCCTGCTGGTCTCGATCTTCAAGGCCCGGCCGAGCCCGTTCTACGTGATGGACGAGGTGGAGGCGGCGCTCGACGACACCAACCTGGGCCGGCTGATCGGGATCTTCCAGGAGCTGCGGGAGTCGTCGCAGCTGATCGTGATCACGCACCAGAAGCGCACCATGGAGGTGGCCGACGCCCTGTACGGCGTCACCATGCGGGGCGACGGGGTGACCACGGTGATCAGTCAGCGGCTGTCGGACGACGGTGATTCGGACTCGGGTTCGGGGCGGCGGCGCCCGCCGGCGAGTGCTTCGGCCGGGGTCGGCGAGGTTGCCGGTGATGCTGGGGAAGCGGGTGTGCACACAGAGTCCGGCGGGACGGCAGACCGGGTGATCGACCTCGATGCGGTGCCCGTGGACCCGGCCTCCGGCAACGGCTGACTCGCCCATGATGCGGGCCTGAGGCGCGCATGACATCGTGAAGGCCTTCGGGTGCATCCCGAGGGCTTTTTCGATTACCCGGCCGAGGGCCGTTTTTCGCTGTGCCCGGGAAACGTGAAGGGTAACGGCCGACCATGGTCAGCAGTTCCCGTTGCGGGCTGGGACTTTTCCGGTAATCGCCGGTGTCGTTCCTGTGACTGCTCCATCGGGGCGAAGCCCGGCCGGATTTCCGGGTGCATCGCCGTGACCAGCGTCATCCTGTGAAAGCCGTTGTCTCGCCGATGCTTTTGCCGGTCAATCACAGGCACGGATTCGGTCACGTGTCCAGTCCCGGCGGACCGAAGTGACGCGATCGCAACAATTGGCAGGGCCGTTCCCATTGGGCCGGAGCGAAATACCTCGTAACGTAGACATGTGCTTGCCGCGATCGTGGGACTCCTGCTCATCCTGACCATTGCGATCGGATTCCTCTACCTGATCGCCGCACCTCAATTACGCTCGGGCAGAAAGATTCTCACGCCCGAGGGCGAACGGGCGGTGAAGACGGCGGCCTCCGCCCCGGTGGCTGCCGGCCGCGGCACGGTGCGCGGCGTCATCGCCTCGTGGCGCGCATCGATCGCGACGGCCCAGTGGTTCCAGCGCATCTGGCACCCGGTGAGCGAGGCCATGCACAGCGCGCTCGACCGTCTGGAGGACCGGGAGAACCCGGCCGGCCCGGCGGCCAAGAACGGCGCTCGCCCGACCGTCCTCGGGGCGGCCGACCTCACCGCGCGCCTGGGTCGCACGCAGCCCCGGGGTCACACCCGTTCGGCCACGGCCGCCGGTGGCCGCACCCACCCGGCGTCCGCGTGGCTCGGCAACACCGGCGAGATCGCGATGCGTGACATCGCGGTGCCCACCGATCCGGAGATCGCCGACGACGGCGACCGCCCCTTCGCCGAGGCCGAGATCACCCGGCCGATCGCCCCCGTCCCCGGGGTCGTCCCCGCCTCGGCGGGCGCCCGCTCCACCGCCCACGCACCGCGCACCCCGGCCCGCGGCGTCACCACGCCCGGCGTCGCCGCGGTCGCGGCCGCTCCGGCGTCCCCGAAGCAGAGCGACGCCAAGAAGACCGTCCGGCACAACGAGCCCCAGCCCGCTGCGGCCAAGGTCGCCGCCGACGCCCCCGCCTCCTCCGGCGGTGCTGCCTCCTCCGGCGGTGCTGCCGGTTCCGGGGGCGCGAACGTCGGTGCTGGTCAGGGTGGGGTCCGCCACTCCAGCGGCCCGGCCCGCCCGGTGGCCAAGCCCAAGGGCCCGCGTCGCGACAAGTTCGACGTGGCCGCCATCATCGGCAGCCGCAGCCGGATCAAGGAGGCCGCCGCCCGGGTCGAGGCGGCCCAGCAGGAGGCGGCCCGGGCCGAAGCCAAGGGCGCCGCTCAACCCGAGGCCCAGCCGGAATCGGCCGAAGCCAAGGCAGCCGCGCCGGCCAAGCCCACCGCCGCCGCGCAGCCGGCCAAGGCCCGCCCGCAGAGCACCGGCCCGGCCCGGCCGAAGCCGGCTGCGGTCGACCCGGCCGACGAAACGGTCATGATCCAGCCGGTCAAGGCCCCCGTCGCGTCCCGCACCGCAGCCGCCGCCGTCACCTCCACCGCCCCCCGCAGCTCGGCCTCGGTCAAGAACCCGGCCCCCGCTCGGGCCAAGCAGTCGGCGAGCTCCTCTGCGGCTGCGGCCAAGGCCCCCGCTGCCCCGGTCACCCCCGCCGACGAGACCGTGCGCATCCAGCCGGTCAAGGCTCCCCTCGCTCCTGCCGCCACTCCTGCCGCTGTCGCCGCCGAGGACGAGACGGTGATGATCGCTCCGGTCCAGGAGCCGGTTGCCAAGCCTGCTCCTGCTGCCGAGGACGAGACGGTGATGATCGCTCCGGTCCAGGACCCGGTAGCCAAGCCTGCTCCTGCTGCCGAGGACGAGACGGTGATGATCGCCCCGGTCCAGGACCCGGTAGCCAAGCCTGCTCCTGCTGCCGACGACGAGACCGTGATGATCGCTCCGGTCCAGGAGCCGGTCGCCCGGACCACCCCGGCGCCGACCACTGGCAAGCCCAGCCCCGCGAAGCCCGCCACTTCGAACCCGGCCCCCGCCAACTCGGCCGGCGCAAAACCCGGCGCTGGGAACCAGGCCGCGGGGAAGCCTGCCGCGGGGAACCCGACCGTTGCGAAGCCGACCGCGGGCAAGCCTGCCGCGGGGAATCCAGCCGCGGGGAATCCAGCCGTTGCGAAGCCGACCGTTGGGAAGCCTGCCGCGGGGAATCCAGCCGCTGCGAACCTCGACGCCGGTTCATCAGCCTCCCCGAACGCCGTGCCGTCCAAGCCGGCCACGCCCCGATCGGTGACACCCGTCGACCCCTCCGACGAGACCGTCATGATCCCCCCGGTCGCCGCCACCCCGCCCCGCCCCACCACCCCCGGCCAGGCCCACACGACCCAGGCCGGACCGGCCAAGACCCCGAAGGCCAACCCCGACGAAGTCGTGATCATGGCCCCGATCCGCGAGCCGATCGCGGACGGCCGGTCCACCGCGGCCACTGGCCCGGCCGCCCGCCCCGGAATCACCGGCCCCGTGGGTGGCGTGGCCAAGCCCGCCGGCCAGGCGAAGCCCGAGCCGAGCGCGACCCCCGCGTCCAGCCCTCGGCCCACAGCCGGAGCATCCGCAGCGAGCGCCCAGCCTGAAGCTAAGCCCAGCGCCAAGGCGACCCCGCAGCCCAAGGCCAGCCCCGAGCCGAAACCGAGCACCCCTGCAGCGGCCGGTGCGCGGTCCGCGACCAGCGCCGAACTCAAGGCGGCCACCGAGTCCAAGACGGACACCGGGTCCAAGGCAGCCACCACGTCCGGGGCAGCCGCCAAGCCCAAGGCGGCCACCGAGCCCAAGGCGGCCACCGAGTCCGGTGCAGCCGCGACACCGAAGGCGCGTACCGAATCCAAGGTGGCCACCGAGTCCACGGCGTCCGCCAAGCCCAAGGTGGTCGCTGACTCAGTGGCGACCACCACGTCCAAGGCAGCCGCTGAGTCCAAGGTGGGTACCGAGTCCGGGGTGGCCACTGAGTCCAAGGCGGCCACCGAGTCCCAGGCGGCCACCGAGTCCCAGGCAGCGGTTGAGTCCGAGACGGGCACGGGGTCGAAGGCCGGCGCGTCCGGTACTGAAGCCAGCACCGGGATCAAGGTCGAGCCCCGGACTGATATCAAGCCCAGCACCGGCATCGAGCCCAAGTCTGAGGTCAACACCGAGTCCGGGCCCGTGGCCAGCGCCAAGCCGGCCGCTGGTCCCAGGCCGACCACGGGCGTCGACTCCAAGACCGCTGCCCAGACCGCCGCCGAGCCGAAGGCCACCGCGGAGCCCGCAGGGGCTGGGAACGAGTCGGCTACAGACGCTGCCGCAAACCAGAAGCCAGCGACCGACTCCAAGTCCCAGACCGCCCCCAAGCCGCAGCCCGCATCCACGGGCGACGGCCAGCCCGCTGCCGCCGCGGCGACCGAGGTCATGACGCCGGTCCCGGACGCCGGGGCCGACCAGACCATCGCGATGCCGCCCGTCCCCGATGCCGCCATCGAGGAGACGGCGCTCATTCCGCCGGTTCAGTCCGAGGTGGACGAGACCGCGGTGCTCGAGCCGGTCGAGGCTCCGGCGTCGTCCGGTCCGCAGCAGCCCGGCAAGGCGCACAACAAGAACCGGTCGCGGGGCAAGAAGCCCAGGGGCGGCAAGGTTCGTAACGGTCGCTGAGTTCGATCTGGCGGCGGGCGGTCACACCGCCCGCCGCCTCTGTTTTGGCCTTGTCCCGGTTCTTGCTGGCACACAGGCACAAAGTTCAGCCGTACGCGCCCGCCCTCGCTCCGTCACTCCACCCCCGATATCTGGGTGACTCGGCGCGCTGTAGGTACCCGGCGCGGGCGTCCCGGCGGTCGGGCTGGCATGCTCAGGTACGCCGACACGTCATCTACTTCGGCGTCGGGGGCCCGGCGCCGTCCTGTGCCTGAGGAGGCTCGCCCGGAGTGGACACCGTCCAGTGGATCATTCTCGTCGCCATCGTCGCGCTGGCGGCGCTCGGCGGTACCGTCGGCCTGCTCGCCGGCCGCGGGCGTCAGCAGCCGCCGTCGCTGCCGCCGGTCAAGGGCACCCCCACCCTTGAGCGCCGGGCCCCGAGCACCGGCGAGGGGGAGGGGGCCGGCGGAGTCGGCGTCCTCGAGCCTGAGCCGCAGGCCACCGTCGAGGCCCCCGAGATCGAGGTGCCCGAGGTCGCCGAGCCGGCCCTCCTCGTCCCCGAGCTCGACCGCCCGGAGGCCCCGCGTGGCCGTCTGGTCCGCCTGCGCGCCCGGCTCGCCCGCTCCAACGCCCTCGGCCGCGGTCTGCTGGAACTGCTCAGCCGCGACAAGCTCGACGCCGACACCTGGGACGAGATCGAGGAGACGCTGCTTCTGGCCGACCTCGGCATGGACCCGACCACCGAGCTGATCGACCGCCTGCGCGAGCGGGTCTCCGCGCTCGGGGTGCGCGACGCCGACCAGGTCCGCGCCCTGCTCCGGGAAGAGCTCAAGGCGCTGGTCGACCCGGGCGAGGGCCTGGACCGCTCGCTCGCCGTGGAGCACGCTCCCGGTCGCCCGGCCGTGATCATGGTGGTCGGCGTGAACGGCACCGGCAAGACCACCACGGTGGGCAAGCTGGCCCGCGTGCTGGTGGCCGAGGACAAGGACGTGGTGCTCGGCGCGGCCGACACCTTCCGCGCGGCCGCCGCCGACCAGCTCGCCACCTGGGGCGACCGGGTGGGCGTGCCGACGATCCGCAGCGACCGCGACGGCGCCGACCCCGCCTCGGTGGCGTTCGACGCGGTCAAGGCCGGGATCGAGACCGAGGCCGACGTCGTCCTCATCGACACCGCCGGCCGGCTGCAGAACAAGGTCGGCCTGATGGACGAGCTGGGCAAGGTCAAGCGGGTGGTGGAGAAGCACGGGCCGGTCGACGAGGTGCTGCTGGTCCTCGACGCCACCACCGGCCAGAACGGCATGCAGCAGGCCAAGGTGTTCAGCGAGGTCGTCGACGTCACCGGGATCGTGCTGACCAAGCTCGACGGCACGGCCAAGGGCGGCATCGTGGTCGCCGTGCAGCGCGCTCTCGGCGTGCCGGTCAAGCTCGTCGGTCTCGGCGAGGGCCCGGACGACCTGGCCCCCTTCGAGCCCGAGGCCTTCGTCGACGCCCTGCTCGCCTAGATCCCGAACCCCGCTCTGCCGCTAGGTGTGCCCAGTTTGTCCGCCGCCCTCCCCCTCCCACCCGGGAAGACGAGGGCGGCGGAGGCAAACGTGAGGCCATAAGCGTTCGGGTGCAGTAGAAGTGCAAGAGCCCACCAGAGGACGTCCGTGAGCCAATCAGGAGACTGGCTCACCAACGTCCTCTGGTGGGCCTTTCAGTTCTGCGGACACCAACGCCGCGACAGGGCGTGGAACGCGAGCTTGGGCTCCCAGTGCCAGTTCTTCCCCTGGCCGACGGCCTTGACGATGGAATAGCTGGCGGTGTCGTAGTCGTAGCGCGGCTCGGTGGGGTTGTGCTGCGAGTCGGGGCTGACGAAGTCGTAGACCGTGGCCGCGTGGATGCCGGCCTCGGCGAAGACGTCGTAGAGCCGGACGAGGTGGTCGGCCTGGACCTTCTCACTGCGCACGATGCGGGCCGGCACCTCGGCCGGATCCTTCTCGTAGTCCACGACGTTCCAGCCCATTCCGCCGGCCTCGGGAGCGCCGACGAAGGTGCAGGAGCCGAACTCCTGCACGATCACCGGTTTTCCGTGGGCCTGGTAGGTCCGCAGGTCACGCAGGTAGTCCCGACGCTTGCGGTGGTGGCTGTAGTAGTTGACGCTGACCAGGTCGAACAGCTTCCAGTCGACCTCGTCGTCCTCGGCCGCGCCGTAGGTCAGCCGGCCCTTGAACACGCGACGGCCGGTGCGCGCGCTCAGGCCGATGAAGCGTTGCAGTTCACGGCTCATGTGCACCGCATCGAAGTTGCCCTTCAGCAGGTTCTGAACCCGTTCCAGGGCGTTCTCCCCGGGCACGATTCCCGGTACGAAGAGCCAGAACTCGCAGCCGACGCTCAGGCGCACCCATGCGCCGTCCTTACGTAGTTGTTCGGCCACCCGGCCCGACTCGGCCAGGTGCTCCAGGATCTCGGCCTCCGGCACATCGCCGAGCCGGGGCTGCAGGAAAACGGTCAGGCCGCGTTCGGCGGCCTCGGTGGCTGTGGCGGACAGCCGTTCCACCCCGTCGCCCATGACTGCGACGGTGTTTGCGTGAAGACGTTCGCGGATGGCTTTCATGTCACTGCGCATCCGCCGCGCTTCCCAGCCGGTCGTCGGGCTCTCGCCGCTGTTGACGCCATAGGTAACCCCGCGGAAGGGGACGTCGCGCCGCTTGCCCTTCGCGTCGGCCGAGCCGGGCCAGGCCTGGGCGACTGCGGGGGTGGACGTGACGGCCAAGCCGGCCAGGGCGGCGCCACGTAGGAGCTGACCACGTGTGATGTCCATACCCGGCAGTCTGCGAAGCGGGCGGGGGTAGGCGCCTCCGTCGCGGGTAGGGGATCGCCGGGGCCTCGGGTGGAGATTGAGACATCACCAAGTTGATCTCTGCGTGACCCCCGGCCAGGCCCGGCAACGTTCCGATCACCATTGGGTCACATGCGGGCGGCGGCGGGCTCCGGGGCTGGCGCGGATACCCCCGAACGGGTTAACGCCCAGCACGGGTAACTGAGCGGAAACATCCCGCCGCCAAACGTTACGGGGCGGAAATCCTGCGGGTGCCACGAGGAAACCGGCGCACAGCAATTTCTTCTGTGAGCGATCGACTCCGTTCAGGGGTCGGTCCCCGCCGCGGTCACCCTGAGCTGCGGCGCCCAGAACACACGATGGTCCCGATGACGGCCCCTTCACCGAGGGGCGGTTCTCCTCGAAGGGGTGCGGATGGATACCGGCGACACCGCGTGGGTGATGACGAGCGCTGCGCTCGTGCTGCTCATGACTCCAGGTCTGGCGTTCTTCTACGGCGGCATGGTCCGCACGAAGAGCGTTCTCAACATGATGATGATGAGCTTCGCCGCGCTGGGCATCGTGACGGTGCTGTGGGTGCTCTACGGCTACTCGCTGGCGTTCGGCGACGACCTCGGCGCCGGTCTGGTCGGTGACCCGAGCCAGTTCTTCGGTCTGTCCGGCCTGATGGCCGAGGACCAGCTGGTCTTCACCGTCCCGGCGATGGCCTTCGTCGGCTTCCAGTGCGTCTTCGCGATCATCACGGTCGCGCTGATCTCCGGGGCGATCGCCGACCGGGCCAAGTTCGGCGCCTGGTGCCTGTTCGTCGCGGTCTGGGCCACGATCGTCTACTTCCCGGTGGCGCACTGGGTGTTCGCGTTCGACGGGGCCACCGCCGGTGCGGAGAGCCTGGGCGGCTGGATCGCCAACGACCTGAAGGCGCTCGACTTCGCCGGTGGTACCGCGGTCCACATCAACGCCGGTGCCGCGGGCCTGGCCCTGGCCCTGGTGCTGGGCAAGCGGGTCGGCTGGCCCAAGGAGCCGTTCCGCCCGCACAACCTGCCGTTCGTGATGCTCGGCGCCGGTCTGCTGTGGTTCGGCTGGTTCGGCTTCAACGCCGGCTCGGCCCTGGGTGCCAACGGCATCGCCGCCACCGCGTGGGTCAACACCATCGCCGCCACCGCCGCCGCTCTGCTGGGCTGGCTGGTCGTCGAGCGTTTCCGCGACGGTCACCCGACCTCGCTCGGTGCCGCCTCCGGTGTGGTCGCCGGTCTGGTCGCCATCACTCCGGCCGCCAACTCGGTCAGCCCGGTCGGCGCGGTCATCATCGGTGTGGTCGCCGGCGTGCTCTGCGCCCTGGCGGTCGGCCTGAAGTACCGCTTCGGCTACGACGACTCGCTCGACGTGGTCGGCGTGCACCTGGTCGGTGGCCTCTGGGGCACCCTGGCCATCGGCCTCTTCGCCACCTCGACGGCCCCGGCCGGCGTGGACGGCCTGTTCTTCGGCGGCGGCGTGGACCAGCTCTGGCGCCAGGCCGTGGGCGCGTTCGTCGTCCTTGCCTTCTCCTTCGTCCTGACCTACATCATTGGTCTGGCCATCCAGAAGACCATCGGGTTCCGCCTGGACGAGGAGTCCGAGGTCGAGGGCATCGACGGTCACGAGCACGCCGAGTCCGCCTACGACTCCTCCACCGGTGGGGGTTCCTCCCGCCCGGTGGTCGCCGCCAAGAAGACTGCTGAGAGCGAGGTCCCGGCATGAAGCTGGTCACCGCGGTGATCAAGCCGCACAAGCTGGACGAGGTGAAGGCCGCACTGGAGACCTTCGGGATCCAGGGCATGACGGTCAGCGAGGCCAGCGGTTACGGCCGCCAGAAGGGCCACACCGAGGTCTACCGGGGCGCCGAGTACACCGTCGACCTGGTGCCGAAGTCCCGCCTCGAGGTCCTGGTCGACGACACCGACGTGGTGGACGTGGTGGACGTGGTCGTGAAGGCCGCCGCCACCGGCCGCATCGGTGACGGCAAGGTCTGGGTCACCTCGGTCGACGACGTGGTCCGGGTGCGCACCGGCGAGCGCGGCGCGGACGCCCTGTAAGCAGGTCAGTGACACCGGAGACTCCCGGTACCCGCAGGGGTGCCGGGAGTTTCCGTTACCGGCCGAAGGTCCCGCCGGGGCGGGCTCGGGAAGAAAGGTGAACGGTGACGGCTGGCCAGTTCGACGGCCTGGAAGAAGATCCCGCCCTCGAGGAGAGGGAGAACGCGGAGGATCTGGCCCAGGCGGCCCTGCACGCCGCCCGTGACCTGAGAAAGGACAGGCTGGCGCTGGCCCTGCGCTCGGGAACCCCGGGCAGCCCGGGTGCCGAGCGCCGCCGCACGCTCACCGAAATGGTCGAGCGGGCGCTGCGACTGGACTGGGAAGCCGCGGTCGCGCCGTTGCACGAACGGCCGAAGCGCCGCCGCCAGAGCGGTCTCGACGGCCTGGCCCTGGCCGCCGTCGGCAGTGTGGCCCGAGGGCAGGCCGGCCCGGCCAGCGACCTGGACCTGGTGCTGCTGCACGACGGCCGCCGCCTTCCGGCGGACGAGGTGGGGGAGCTGGCCCAGCGACTGTGGTACCCCCTGTGGGACGGCGGGCTGAGGCTCGACCATTCCGTGCGTACCCCCACCCAGTGCCGCGAGGTCGCGGCCGCCGACCTGTCCGCCGCCATCGGCATGCTCGACCTGCGGGTCGTCGCCGGTGACGCGGCGCTGGTCGTGAAGACTCGGACGTCACTGCTCAGCGACTGGCGCGGAGGTATCCGGCGCCGTCTGCCGCAGGTCCTGGACTCCCTGGCCGAGCGCGCCGAAAGGTACGGCGAGGCGGCCCATCTGCTGGAACCCGACCTCAAGGACGCCCGTGGTGGGCTGCGCGACGTCACGGTCCTGCGTGCCCTGGCCGCCAGCTGGGTCACCGACCGCCCGCACGGCTCGGTGGACGAGGTGCACGAACTTCTGCTCGACGTCCGGGACGCCCTGCAGGCGGTCACCGGCAAGAGCAACGACCGGCTGCTGCTGCCCGAACAGGACGCGGTGGCCGTGCTCTGCGGCCTGACCGATGCCGACGAACTGCTGGCCCGGGTGGCCGACTGCACCCGGTCGATTGCCTACGCCGTGGACGTAACGGCTCGCCGGGCCCGCCAGTCGCTCCCCGCACGTCGACTGCGACCTGGCCCCCGACGTCCTCGGTTGAGGCCCTTGGGGCACGGGCTGGTGGAGCACGACGGCGAGGTCGTGCTCGGCGTCGGGGTGGAGGCGGCCCAGGACCCGGTGCTCCCGATCCGCGCCGCCGCCACCGCCGTGCGGGTCGGCCTGCCGCTCAGCCCGGTCACCGTCGAGCACCTGGCCCGGGACTGCCCGCCGCTGCCCGACCCCTGGCCCACCGCGGCCCGCGACGAGTTCGTCGCCATGCTGGCCGGCGGCCCGCACCTGGCCCAGGTCTGGGAGTCGCTCGACCGGGCCGGGGTGATCACCCGCTGGATCCCGGAATGGGTCTCGGTGCGGAACCGTCCGCAGCGCAACGCGGTTCACCGGCACACGGTGGACCGGCACCTGATCGAGACGGTCATCCAGATCCAGGGGGCGCTGCGCGACACCTCCCGCCCCGACCTGCTCGTGCTGGCCGCGTTGCTGCACGACATCGGGAAGATCGCCGGGGCGCAGGACCATTCGATCACCGGCGGGCCGATCGCCGGGAAGATCGCCCGCCGGATGGGGCTGGGCGACGAGGACAGCGACCTGCTCGAGCGGCTGGTCCGCGAGCACCTGACCCTGATCGAGCTGGCCACCCGGCGTGACCCGGACGACCCGGGCACGGTGGAGGCCCTGGTCAACGCGGTCGGCGAGCGCCAGGAGACGTTGCTGCTGCTACGCGCCCTGACCGAGGCTGATGCCGTCGCGGTGGGGGCGGTTGCCTGGACGGCCTGGCGGGCGCGCCTGGTCGACGATCTGATGGCCCGCGCGGCCACGGCACTGCGCGGTCAGGAGCCGCCCGGCCCGGCGCCGATCGCGGAGGCGGAGGTCGAGCTGGTCCGGACCGCACTGGCCGACGGACGTCCGCGGGTGGCCGTCACGCCGATGGACGAGCTGCACGTGGTCACCGTGGTCGCCCCCGACCGGCCCGGCCTGCTGGCCGAGATCGCCGGTGTGCTGGCCAGTTTCCGGCTCACCGTGAAGTCCGCGCTGGTGCGCACGGTGGCGGCCGAGCACCTGGGCTCACCGGGCCTGGACATCGCAGTGGACACCTGGTGGGTCGAGAGCCGCGGTGACATGCCCCCGCCGGAACTGCTGGAGCAGCACCTGCGCCGGCTCAGTGAGGGCGACCAGAGCGTGCTGGAGCCGCTGATCCGCCGGGACGCGGGCTTCCGTACCCGCTCCGGCGCCCCGGCTCGCCCCCGGGTGGTGCTGCTGCCCGGCGCCTCCCAGGAGGCGACCGTGCTGGAGGTACGGGCCGCCGACCGCCCGGGGCTCATGCACGCGATCGGATCGGCGCTCGCCGGGGTAGGCGTGGATCTGCGCTCGGCGCACGTGGCCACTCATGCCGGGCAGGCGGTGGATGTGCTGTACGTGTGCGAACGGGGTGGAGGGCCGCTGTCGCCTCCGCGGGTGGCCGAGACGGTTTCAGTGCTTGTGGACGCGGGGCTGGTACCGAACGCGGGTTAGTTCGGCTGGGCGGTGGTCGGGTCGAGGCAGACCCGGTAGCCCTCGAGAGCGACGGTGTGAGTCTGGCTCTCCTTGTTCACCGTGCCGCTGACCGCGCCGTTCAGGCAGAGCGAGTCGCCGTAGACCGTTCCGTGCCAGGAGAGCGGTTCGATGCCGGAGAAGGTGTTGCGGTACTCGGCGCCCGGGGCGGTCGACCGGGTGCCAATTCCGGCGACCAGGTCCTGGGACTCGCAGCCGGTGGCCGGCGTGGATTCCTGCCAGTCGCCGCGGATCGGCTCGGCGCAGGTCTCGGTGGCCCAGAACTGGCTCAGGTCGTAGGTGTCGAGAACGACCGCCGGGGCGTCGTCGCCGCATCGTTCGGCGCTGCGTACGGTCAGCGAGACGTCGGACAGTTGCGCCGAGGTCCAGCCCGGCCCACCCAGACTCCAGGCGGGGGAGCGGTAGGTGGCGCTCAGCGTTCCCGCGAGGGTCAGGTCAAGGCAGGCGCCCGCGTCGGTGACCTCGTGCGGCAGCCGCACCGAGTAGTCGCGGGTGTAACGACCGTCCGCGAGACCGCCGCCGGGGTTCCAGGGGTGGATGAAGCCGGCCGCCACGACCAGGAGCGCCAGGACCGGCACGCCGATCGCGACGCTGATCAGGCCCCAGCGGCTGTTCCGGCCCGCCGGTCGCTCGGGGCGCTTCTCCACGCTCACGGTCACGCTGGTCACCTCTCGTCAGGGTCGCCTGGTGGCAGGCGCGCGGTCCAGGGGTTGGACGAGGATCGGCGACCCCGCGTTGCATTAAGCTGTTGGGGTGTTCGCCACCCTTTCCGACCGCCTGACCGCCACGTTCAAGTCGCTGCGCGGCAAGGGCCGGCTCTCCGAGGCCGACGTCGACGCGACGATCCGCGAGATCCGCCGCGCGCTGCTCGACGCCGACGTGGCGCTGCCCGTCGTGCGTCAGTTCACCGCGCGCATCCGCGAGCGCACGGTCGGCACCGAGGTCTCCCAGGCGCTGAACCCGGCGCAGCAGGTCGTCAAGATCGTCAACGAGGAGCTCATCGGCATCCTCGGCGGCGAGACCCGGCGGCTGCGCCTGGCCAAGAACCCGCCCACGGTGATCATGCTGGCCGGTCTGCAGGGTGCGGGTAAGACCACCCTGGCCGGAAAGCTCGGCCGCTGGCTGCGCGAGCAGGGCCACACGCCGCTGCTGGTGGCCTCCGACCTGCAGCGCCCCAACGCCGTCACCCAGCTCGAGGTGGTCGGGCAGCGGGCCGGGGTGCCGGTGTTCGCCCCCGAGCGCGGGGTCTCCGAGGGCCAGGGCGTCTCCGGCACCAGCCAGGGCGACCCGGTGCAGGTGGCCCGCGACGGTGTTGCCTTCGCCCGCGACAAGCACCACGACGTGGTCATCATCGACACCGCCGGCCGCCTCGGCGTCGACGGTGAGCTGATGCAGCAGGCCGCCGACATCAAGGCCGCCACCAGCCCCGACGAGGTCCTCTTCGTCGTCGACGCGATGATCGGCCAGGACGCGGTGAACACCGCGATGGCGTTCATGGAGGGCGTCGGCTTCACCGGGGTGGTGCTGTCCAAGCTGGACGGTGACGCCCGTGGTGGTGCCGCGCTGTCGGTCGTCGGGGTCACCGGTCAGCCGGTGATGTTCGCCTCCACCGGCGAGAAGCTGGAGGAGTTCGAGCTCTTCCACCCCGACCGGATGGCCTCCCGCATCCTCGACATGGGTGACATCCTCACCCTGATCGAGCAGGCCGAGAAGGCGTTCGACGCCGATCAGGCCGAGAAGATGGCGGCCAAGTTCGCCGACGGCGACGACTTCACCCTGGAAGACTTCCTCGCCCAGATGGCGGCCCTGAAGAACATGGGCTCGCTGAAGAAGATGCTGGGCATGCTGCCGGGCATGGGCGAACTGCGCGAGCAGCTCGACAACTTCGACGAGCGCGAGATGGACCGGGTCGAGGCGATCATCAAGTCGATGACGCCGCTGGAGCGCCGGCAGCCCCGGGTGCTCAACGGCTCGCGCCGGCTGCGCGTCGCCAAGGGTTCCGGCACCCAGGTCAGCGAGGTCAACACGCTGATCGAGCGGTTCGGCGAGGCGCAGAAGATGATGCGCCAGATGCGCAACGGCGGCGGGCTGCCCGGCATGCCGGGGATGCCTGGTCTGCCGGGGATGCCGGGCGGCAAGAAGAGTAAGGGCAAGGCCAAGAACACGGCCCCGCGCAAGGGCAAGGCCAAGTCGGGCAACCCGGCGAAGCGGGCCCAGCAGCTGGCCGAGGGCAACAAGCCGGGCGGTCCGGCGCAGTCCGGGGGCGCGTTCGGGATGGGCGGCCAGCAGAACGTCGACCCGGCGAACCTGCAGCTGCCGCCCGGGTTCGAGAAGTTCCTCGGCCGCTGAGGCCGGTCAGGCAGAACGCCGGACGGTACGGCTGAGGCAGCAACGGGTGTGAGCACTGGGCCGGGCCGGTTGTGGTCCCGGCACTGCACCTGAGTCAACCTTCGGTTCGGCGTGGCGTGTTTCCCAGGGCGGGCGGGGGTGGCGGTGGTGCTCACACGTAAGGCTTTGCGCGCGCGTCGGGGTGGCGCGAATTCCGCCACGGGGCAGCCGGGCGAGGTGTTCCGGTGCGGGTGACTCGGCTGGCCGGCCCGGTGCTCGTCGGGCCGGACGAGGTCCGGGCCGGCGCCTGGGTGGTGGGCGGCCGGATCACCTTCGAGCGGCCCACCTCGGCCGGGGTGCACGAGAGCGTGGTCGAGGGCTGGGTGCTGCCTGGTCTGGTCGACGCGCACAGCCACGTCGGCCTCGACCAGCACGGCCCGGTCGACGCGGCCACCGCCGAGCAACAGGCACTCGACGACCGTGACTCCGGGGCCCTGCTGCTGCGCGACGCCGGTTCGCCCACCGACACCCGATGGATCGACGAGCGCGAAGACCTGCCGGTGATCGTGCGGGCCGGGCGGCACATCGCCCGCACCCGCCGCTACCTGCGTAACTACGCGCACGAGATCGAGCCGGAACAGCTGCCCGCGATGATGGCCGCGCAGGCCCGCCTGGGTGACGGCTGGGTCAAGATCGTCGGCGACTGGATCGACCGCGCCAGCGGTGACCTGGCCCCGTGCTGGCCGCTGGATGCGCTCACCGCGGGAATGGCCGCCGCCCATGCCGAAGGCGCCCGGGTCACCGCGCACTGTTTCGGCGAAGAGTGCCTGCCCGACCTGCTGGCCGCCGGCATCGACTGCATCGAGCACGCCACCGGTCTGAGCGATGCAGCCCTGACGGCGGCGGCTGCCCGCGGGGTGCCGATCGTGCCCACCCTGATCAACATCGCCACCTTCCCGCAGATCGCCGCTCAGGCCGAAGGCAAGTTCCCGGTCTACGCCGCCCACATGCGCTCGCTGCACGCCCGGCGCTACGAGACCGTGAAGAACGCCTTCGACGAGGGGGTGCCGGTGTTCTGCGGCACCGACGCCGGCGGGAGCCTGCCGCACGGGCTGGTCGCCTCCGAGATCGCCGAGCTGCACGCCGCCGGGCTGTCCCGGGTCGAGGCGCTGGGCGCGGCCTGCTGGTCGGCCCGGTCCTGGCTGGGGAGGCCGGGGCTGGTCGAGGGAGCATCGGCCGACCTGGTGGTGTACGCCACTGATCCACGGGATGACCTGCGGGTTCTCACCGACCCGCGAGCCGTGGTGCTGAGGGGTAACCAGGTCGGCGGGTGATCCCGGCCGCCGGGGAGACCGGTTGGCAACGTCAGGCCCGGTGATCTGGCACAATGGTCGGCTGAACCCGGCCGGTGCGGACCCTCTCACCGCAGGCGATGCCGAGTCCTAGGCCAACCCGAAGCGCCGGAAACCCACCCGGTGCGCCGGCACGGCCGCATCCATGCATATGAGGAGTCCACACCAGTGGCAGTCAAGATCCGTCTCAAGCGGATGGGCAAGATCCGCGCCCCGCACTACCGCATCGTCGTCGCCGACTCGCGCACCAAGCGTGACGGCCGCGCGATCGAGGAGATCGGCCGGTACCAGCCCACGTACGACCCGTCGGTCATCGAGATCGACAGCGAGCGCGCCCTGTACTGGCTCGGCGTCGGCGCGCAGCCGACCGAGCAGGTCCTCGCCCTCCTCAAGGTGACCGGCGACTGGCAGAAGCACAAGGGCCTGCCGGGCACCGAGGGCACCCTGCGCGTCGGCGAGAAGAAGGTCGAGGACCGTTCCGGCTTCGCCGAGGCGAAGGGCCTGAACGAGAACGAGGCCAAGACCCTGCGCACCAAGCGCGAGGAAGAGAAGAAGGCCAAGGCCGAGGCGAAGGCCGAGGAGAAGCCGGCCACCACCGAGGCTGCCGCCGAGGCCCCGGCCGAGCAGGCCTGACGTGCTCGTCGACGCGCTGGAGCACCTGGTGCGCGGCATCGTCGCCCACCCGGACGACGTGGTCGTGCGCAATCGCTCGCTCCGCCGGGGTTCCCTGCTCGAGGTCCGGGTTCACCCCGAGGACCTCGGCCGGGTGATCGGCCGTTCCGGTCGCACCGCTACCGCGCTGCGCACCGTGGTCAAGGCGATCAGCAACGGTGAGCCGGTCCGGGTGGACGTCGTCGACGTCGACCGCGGCCGCTGACCAACCCGTACAGGAGCACTGTTTCACCATGCGTCTCGTGGTAGCCCGGATCGGTCGCGCCCACGGTCTGCGTGGTGAGGTGAGCGTCGAGGTCCGCACGGATGCGCCGGACCAGCGGTTCGTCAAGGGAGCCGTCCTCCACGTGGAGGACGGCTCCCTCAGCCGTTCCCTGACCCCGGTCGACGTGCCCACCACCCTCACCCTGGCCCGGGTGCGGGACAACAACGGCACCCTGCTGCTCACCTTCGAGGAGGTGGGCGACCGCACCACGGCCGAGGCCCTGCGCAACGCCCGGCTCGAGGTCGAGGTGGCCGAGGCCTCCGACGAGCCGGACGCCTGGTACGACCACGAGCTGGTCGGCCTGACCGCGGTGGACCGGCAGGGCGAGAAGCTCGGCGAGGTGGTCTCCGTGCAGCATCCGGGGGCGCAGGACCTGCTGGTGATCCGCACCCTGCACAGCGGCGACCGGCTGGTGCCCTTCGTCGGGGCGATCGTTCCCGAGGTCGACGTGGCCGGTGGACGGATCGTGCTCGACCCGCCGGCCGGCCTGCTGGAAGACCCGGAAGAGTAGATGCGCGTCGACATCGTCTCGATCTTCCCCGAATACCTCGCCCCCCTTGATCTTTCGCTGATCGGCAAGGCCCGGCGCAGCGGGCTGCTCGAGCTCGCCGTGCGTGACCTGCGCGAGTTCACCCATGACCGGCACCGGACGGTGGACGACGCGCCCGCCGGCGGGGGAGCGGGCATGGTGATGAAACCCGAGCCGTGGGCCGAGGCGCTCGACGCAGTCCTCACCGACGCAGTCCCCACCGACGCAGGACGAGCCTCTGCGCCCGAGGCCGCACACTCGTCCTCAGTTCTGGCGGGCCCGATGCGAACGCTCCCCGTCGGATCGCCGCCCGAGCGCGAGTCCGCCCTTCCCGCTGAGCCGGCCCCGACGTCCCCACTTCTGCTTGTGCCCAGCCCCTCCGGTCGTCCGTTCACCCAGGCCATGGCCCGGGAACTGGCCGCCGAGCCGTGGCTGATCTTCGCCTGCGGCCGCTACGAGGGCATCGACGAGCGGGTCTACGAACACGCCGCGACGCGCCTGCGGGTGCAGCCGGTCAGCCTGGGCGACTACGTGCTCAACGGGGGCGAGGTGGCTGTCCTGGCCATCGTCGAGGCCGTGGCCCGGCTGATCCCGGGGGTCATCGGCAACGCCGAGAGCCTGGTCGAGGAGAGCCACGAGGACGGCCTGCTGGAGTACCCGGTGTACACGAAACCGGCCTCCTGGCAGGGACGGGACGTACCCCCGGTGCTGATGTCCGGGCACCACGCCCAGATCGAGCGCTGGCGCCGGGACGAGCGTCTGCGCAGGACCTCCCGGCGGCGGCCCGACCTGATCGCCCGGCTCGACCCGGCCCAGTTCGACAAGAAGGACCGGGCCGTCCTGGCCGAGGAGGGGTGGACCGTGGAGGGTTCCCGATTTCAGCCCCTGACCGCCCCTGTGGCAGACTGACCCTTCGTGCCGCCTGTCGGCTGCGCCCCTGCCACAGGGGGAGAGCGCGGAACCGACACGAGAGCCGGCAACGAACCGTGAACCCGCAGAACCTTCTACCTGCGCGGGTGGCCTGTGGCATCCGCGAGAGAGCGACAGTGCCATGCACGCACTCGACAACATCGACGCAGCATCGCTGAAGAGCGACGTCCCCCACTTCCGGGCCGGTGACACCGTCAAGGTTCACGTCCGCGTGGTCGAGGGCAACCGCTCCCGTGTGCAGCTCTTCCAGGGCGTCGTGATCCGCCGCTCGGGCGGCGGCGTCCGCGAGACCTTCACCGTCCGCAAGGTCAGCTTCGGTGTGGGTGTCGAGCGCACCTTCCCGGTGCACACCCCGATCATCGAGAAGATCGAGGTGGCCACCCGCGGTGACGTCCGCCGCGCGAAGCTCTACTACCTGCGCGCGCTGCGCGGCAAGGCTGCCAAGATCAAGGAGAAGCGCGACGCCGTTCCGGCGCGCTGATCCGAGCCTGTTCCGACGGTTCCGGCCCTGGCTTCCCGGTGGGGAGCCGGGGCCGGTCCGCTTTGTCCCCGCCCGGGCTGCCCCGGGCACAGGTGGGGATGAGAAGCTGTGAATCGCCTCCCGGGCCGCCGGGTGAGCGTGGTTCGGCGGCGTGGTCGGCGGGCGCGTGCGAGGATCGGCGTGTTTTCTTCAGAGTTTCAGATCTGCCCGGATCCGGGCGGTTGACCGAAGGGGTGGGTTCGGGTGCTGACCGGCCGTGCCGTGCCGACGTCGCCCCGTCCGGCGGTGCCTGACCGTTCGGGGGCCGGCCCTCTGCGCCGGGCCGCCACCGGCCTGGTCGCCGTGGCCGTGACGATCGCGCTGATCAGGGCGTTCGTCATGCAGTCGTTCGTGGTGCCGTCGGGTTCGATGGAGCCGACCGTGCAGATCGGCGACCGGGTGCTGGTCTCCCGCCTCTCGTACCTGGCCTCGGACATCGAGCGCGGCGACGTGATCGTGTTCGACGGCGCCGGGGTGTTCGACCCGGAGGACGACGGCCCGGACACGCTGCTGGCCGGGGTCGGCCGGTTCGTGGCCTCGGCCTTCAGCATGCCGGTCGGCTCGCGCGACTACGTCAAGCGAGTGATAGGTCTGCCTGGTGATCACGTGGTGTGCTGTGACTCACAGGGCCGCCTGACGGTCAACGGCGAGCCGGTCGACGAGCCCTACGTGGCCGAGGGGAACAAGCCCAGCGAGGTCGCCTTCGACATCGAGGTGCCCGAGGGCCGGTTGTGGGTGATGGGTGACCATCGCGCCGACTCGGCCGACTCCCGGGCCCATCTGGGCTCGCCGGGAGGTGGCACGGTGCCGGTCGGCAACGTCGTGGGCAAGGTGGTGGGTATCTACTGGCCGATGTCACGGGTCGGTGGCCTGGACAACGGCAACGGGAGCGGTGAGTGAGGGGCTCGAGCCAGGGCGACGCGTGGGACGACCAGACCACGCCGATGGATCCGTGGAACCCCGACACCGGAGTGGAGCAGACCCGGGCCGAGGACACGGCGGTCGAGGAGCCCCCGGCCGAGAAGCGCCCGGCCACGCCGATGTCGGCCCTCTGGGGGCTGATCCGAGAGCTGGCCATGGTGCTGGTGATCGCCCTGGGGCTGTCGCTGCTGATCAAGACCTTCCTGGTGCAGGCGTTCTTCATCCCGTCCCCGTCGATGGAGAACACGCTGCTCACCGGTGACCGGGTGCTGGTCAGCAAGCTGACGCCGGGGCCGTTCGACCTCAAGCGCGGCGACATCGTGGTGTTCAAGGACCCGGGCGGCTGGCTCGACCAGAGCACCGCGGCACCGGTGAGCGACCTGCACCGGGTGCTCAGCTTCGTCGGCCTGGTGCCCAGCAACTCCGACGACCACCTGATCAAGCGGGTCATCGGCCTGCCCGGCGACACCGTGGCCTGCTGCGACGACCAGGGCCGGATCACGGTCAACGGGGTGGCGATCGACGAGCCGTACCTGTACCCGGGCGACGAGCCGAGCGACAAGACGTTCTCGGTCAAGGTCCCGGCCGGGCACATCTGGGTGCTGGGCGACCACCGCTCGGTCTCCCAGGACTCGCGCTACCACCCCGACGTGAACAACGGCATGGTGCCCAGCTCGAACATCGTCGGCCGCGCCTTCGTCAACGTCTGGCCGCTGGACCGGCTCGGCCTGCTGCGGAATCCGTCCTCCACGTTCGCCAACGTCCCGGCCCCGTGACCTCGGGCGTGAACACGCACCGCGCCGCCGGCCCGTCGGAGCCGGACGAGGGGGAAGACGCCTGGCGCCGCGCCCGGCGGACGCCGGCCTCCCGCCCCCGCGGCCCGAGCCGCCGGGAGGTGCTCGACGCCGAGCGGGTGCGGGCCGGCAAGCCCCCACGCGAGCGCAGGCCCCCAAGCAAGTTCCGCCCTCTGGCGCACCGGCCCAAGCCGGACGACCCGCCGCTCACCCCGGTCCAGGCCGCGGGCTACCTGGTGCGCGAGGTCTTCCTGGTGATGAGCATCGCCCTGGTGCTGTCGCTGATCATCAAGACGTACCTGATGCAGGCCTTCTTCATCCCGTCCTCCTCGATGGAGGACACCCTGCAGATCGGCGACCGGGTGCTGGTGAGCAAGCTGACCCCGGGCCCGTTCAGCCTGCAGCGTGGCGACATCGTGGTGTTCGAGGACCCGGGCGGCTGGCTGCCCCCGGCCCCCGCCAAGGAGGCGCGCAGCCCGGCCGTGGAGAAGGTGCACGGCGCCCTGATGTTCGTCGGCCTGATGCCCAGCGACGCCGACAACCACCTGATCAAGCGGCTCATCGGGCTGCCCGGCGACCGGGTGGTGTGTTGCGACGACCAGGGCCGGATCACCGTCAACGGGGTGCCGGTGGACGAGCCCTACATCAAGCCGGGAGCTGCCCCGAGCGAGGAGAAGTTCGAGGTCACGGTGCCTCAGGGGCACGTGTGGGTGCTCGGCGACAACCGCGGCGACTCGGCCGACTCGCGCTACCACCGCGACAACGCCGACGGAGGGGTGCCGATGGGGAACCTGGTCGGGGTGTCGTTCGCCCGGGTCTGGCCACTGGGCCGGATGGGTCTGCTGACCAATCCCTCGTCGGTGTTCGAGAAGGTGGGAGAGCCGTAGGACGTCACCCGTTCCGCAGCCGTGACCACGGAAACATGCGCAACTGGGGTCTCTTCGCGCAGAGAACCGGCTCAAGTCCGGTAGCGTCGGGCAGTCCGCAAGATTCCGGCTTCTCAGACTTCAGGTGGTGAGTGGGCGATGACCCCGGCGTCCAATCCCGCATCCGAGCCGTCGGCGCCGGTGACCAAGAAGGTTCTCGCCCGGCAGGCCGCGGCGCAGCGGGCCAAGGCCCGTAAGGCGGAGGCCAAGAAGGCGTTGCTGAAGAAGCTCTCGGCCCAGCCGCCCACGCTGCGCGAAGAGCGCAAGCTGCTGCGCGAGGGGCACCGTTTCGTCGCGGGGATCGACGAGGTGGGACGAGGGTCGCTGGCTGGGCCGGTCACGGTCGGGGTGGTGGTGGTCGACCTGGACACGAAGTCCGCCCCCACCGGGGTACGTGACTCCAAGCTCCTGGCCCCGGCCGCCCGCGAGAAGCTGGTGCCCCGCCTGCGGCGCTGGGCGCCGATGAGTGCGGTGGGTCACGCCGGGGCGGACGAGATCGACGAGATCGGCATCATCGCGGCGCTGCGGCTGGCCGCCGCCCGGGCTTTCGCCTCGCTGGAGATCCGGCCGGACTGCGCGCTGCTGGACGGCTCCCACGACTGGCTGAGCGTTCCGGTGGAGCCGGCCGAGGAGGCGCCGCAGGGCACCTCGCTGTTCGACTTCGACGAGGAACCGGTCGCGGTCGGGCACCCGCTGAGCTTCATCGACGGTGAGCCGATCGCGGCGATCGTGCCGCCGCGGGTGATCACCCAGGTGAAGGCCGACCTGCGGTGCGCCGCCGTGGCTGCCGCGAGCGTGCTGGCCAAGGTCGAACGGGACGCGCTGATGGTCTCTTTCGCGGCCGAGCACCCGGGGTACGGGTGGGAGCTGAACAAGGGCTACTCGGCCCCCGACCACCTGGCCGCGCTGCGCCGGCTCGGGCCGAGCCGGCTGCACCGGGTCTCCTGGAACATTCCCGGGTCGGACGGGGTGTTCGGCGAGACGCTCGATCTGGAATCAGTTTCGGAGAAAGAGCTTACGGACGATCTCCACGACGACGGCGCGTCGGTGGAGGATGCGCTCTCGGCGGACTCGGCGGAAGAGCTGTCCGACGCGGACGTCCGCGAGCTGGGCGCCGAGCTGCCTGCCCCGCCCGAGCACGTGCGGGCGGTGGGCTACGACCACGAAGAGCTGACGCTCTTCCCATGAAAGACGGCCGGATCCTGGCCGCGGTCGCCCTCGGAGGCGTGATCGGGGCCGAGGCTCGCTACGGCCTGACCCGGCTGCTTCCCGCCACGCCCGGCGAGGTGCCCTGGACGGTGCTGCTGATCAACGTCTTCGGCGGCCTGCTGATGGGGGTGCTGATGGCCCTGCTCGGACGCTCGGCCGCGCCGAACCCGCTGGTCCGGCCGTTCTTCGGGGTGGGGATCCTCGGCGGGTTCACCACGTTCTCGGCCTACAGCACCGACGCCGTCCAGCTGATCGAGGCCGGCCGCACCCTGGCCGCCGTCGGCTACCTGGGCCTGACCTTGGCCGGGGCGCTGCTGGGGGTCGTGGTGGGAACCGCTCTCGTGTCCAGGGTGGCTCGGTGATTCCGCTGCTGGTGGGGCTGGGAGCTGCGATCGGGGCGCCCAGCCGGTACCTGGTGGACCGCTGGGTGCAGGCCCGGGTCGGTGGTGGGCTGCCGTTCGGTACGTTGCTGATCAACCTGCTCGGCTCGGCACTGCTCGGGCTGTTGCTGGGCCTGGCCGCCCACGGTGCGATCGGCAGCCAGGTGCTGGCCGCGGCGGGCACCGGGTGGTGCGGCGCCTTCACCACCTACAGCACGTTCAGCTTCGAGACGGTGCAGCTGGCCCGGCAGGAACGCTCCGGCTGGGCGACGGCGTACGTGCTGGCGTCCGTACTGGGCGGGCTCGGGCTGGCCTGGGCCGGGGTGGAGATCGGCGCCCGGCTCGCCTGAGGTGCCGGTGCCCCGGCATCGTCGCAGGCCGGAGCGGGGTGGACCGGTACCGTCGGGGCCCGGGCCCAAGAGTCGCGCGGCAAGCGTCCCCGCCCGCACGGTTCTGCGCCATCATGGGACGGAAGCGGATGCTCGGAGCGGGCTTGCGCGGACTGATGGTCATCATGTCCCCGCAGACGTGACGGCCCGGCCCACAGTCGGCACACAGGAGCAAGCGGCAGGTATGAACGAGCGACGGCAGGCCTCCAGACCCCGGGCGGCTCTCACTGCGCCTACCCGCCCCGGCGGGGAGGTGCGATGAGCGCCGAAGACCTGGAGAACTACGAGACCGAGATGGAGCTCCAGCTCTATCGCGAGTACCGCGACGTGGTCGGTCTCTTCAGTTACGTGGTCGAGACCGAGCGGCGCTTCTACCTGGCCAACCAGGTGGATCTGCAGGTGCGTTCGGCCGACGGAGAGGTCTACTTCGAGGTCTCGATGAGCGACGCGTGGGTCTGGGACGTGTACCGTCCGGCGCGTTTCGTCAAGGCGGTCAAGGTGGTCACGTTCAAGGACGTGAACGTGGAGGAACTCACCCCCAACGATCTGCAGCTGCCCAAGAACGGCGGCTTCGGCTCCGCGTCCTGAGCCGATGGGTGAGGTCGCTGCGGCAGCGGCCCGGCGACCTCACCCGGTCAGGTCGCTCACTCGTCTCCGCTGATCCGGATGCTGCGCAGCCGGTAGCCGGTGTAGGCCAGACCGCCGAACGTGACCACGCTCAGCAGGACGACGGCGGTGCCCAGCCCGACGGCCGACTGGATGCCCAGCTCGGCAGCCCGGTCGCCGACCATCTTCTCGGCGATCGCCAGGGCCCACTGCTGGATGCTCAGGGCCTGGGCGCCGGGCACGTACCCGCCGATCGCCGCCTCCCAGACCAGGGCGTAGAGCAGCCCGATCACCACGGCGTTGCGGGTGACCACGGCCAGCAGCAGGAAGACGGTGACGTAGGCGATCCCGGCCAGCAGGGCTGCGGCCGCCGCGCCGACGGCCACGTTCGCCTCGCCACCGGCGACGACGAAACCCGCCACCAGGGTGGGCAGCACGCCGAAGAGCACGATCACGCCGATCGCGACGGCCCACTTGCTGACCGCGATCACGTACCGGTTCAGCGGTTTGGCCAGCAGGTAGACGATCGAGCCGTCGTCGATCTCGGGGCCGATCGCCCCGGTGCCGGCGATCAGGCAGAGCAGGGGGATCAGGAAGCCCAGCGAGAACGAGCCGAGCAGGTCGGCCGCGCTGGCGGCGGACTCGCCGCTGACCAGGCGCACCAGCACGGCCAGGGCGATCAGGACGGTGGGCAGGACGACGAGCAGGACGGCCCGGCGGCGGCCGACCAGGCTGTGCCAGGTGAGCCCAGCGACGGTGGCGTTCATCGGCTCACCAGGTAGGAGAAGACCTTCTCCAGCGACTCGTCGGCGGGTGTGACCTCGTACAACCGGATCCCTCGTTCCCGGGCGAAGACCGGCAGCCGGTGGGCGAACCGGTTGTAGTCGGTGGCCTGCACGTTCAGCACGACCGAGCCGGCCTGCTGCCCCAGCTCGACCCCGGAGGTGGAGCCGTCGGCGATCAGCGCGGCGGCCAGGGCCCGGTCGTCGCTGGAGCGGATCGTGTACTGGTGCGGGCGCTCGGTCATCAGCCGGCGGATCTCGCGGAAGTCGCCCGACGCGGCGTGCCGGCCGGCCACCATCACCTCGATCCCGGCGGCGATCTGCTCGACCTCCTCGAGGATGTGCGAGCTGAACAGCACCGCCCGGCCGTTGCGGCCGAGCTCGGCCATCAGGTCCATCAGCTGCAGCCGCTGGCGGGGGTCCATCCCGTTGAACGGCTCGTCCAGCAGCAGCAGGTCGGGGTCGTGGACCAGCGCGGTGGCCATCTTGATGCGCTGCTTCATGCCCTTGGAGTAGCCGGCCACGTCACGCCCGGCCGCCGCCTCCATGTCGACCGTCTCGATCGCGCGGCGGGCGGCCGCCTTCGGGTCGGGCAGGCGGTGCAGCCGGGCGTTCGCCAGCACGAAGTCCCAGCCCGAGATGCCCTCGTACATCGCCTCGCGCTCGGGCACGAGACCGATCCGGCGGTAGATGTTCTCGTTGTGCCAGGTGGACTCGCCGTCGATGGTCACCGAGCCCGACGACGGCGGCAGGAAACCGCTCATCAGGTGGATCAGGGTGGACTTGCCCGCCCCGTTGGGACCGAGCAGACCGGTGACCCCCGGACCGATCGTCATGGTCACGTCGTTCACCGCGACCACGTTGCCGAACCAGCGGCTGACCTGTTCCAGCTTCATCACCACCGGCCCGCCCTCGGTGCGGGGGCGGTAGGGCAGGGTCATGCTCATGACGCCGAGACCTTCCGGTAGCGGGCGAGCAGCAGGGCGTAGGAGCCGGCGATCACCGCGACGGTGACCAGGGTGAAGATCAGCCCGCCGAGGTTGCCGGGCGGCGGCTCGGGGTAGGAAGACTGCGCGTCCACCATCCAGACCAGCACCCCCTCGACCAGCGAGACCGGGTTGATCAGGGCGAAGTAGGCGGACAGGTGGGGGTGGTCGTTCTCGTAGGCCAGGGCCGAGAGCACCCCGCTGACCAGGGTGAGCAGCAGCAGCACGGTGATCACCGCGGCCACCCCGAAGCCCCGCCGCGGGGTGATCGAGGCGATCAGCAGGCCGATCCCGGCCAGCACCAGGCTGAGCAGGAACGACCCGAGCAGCCCGGCGGCCCAGCCCTTCGCGTTGGGCCAGAACTCCATCTCGGCCAGCAGCGCCCCGATGAACAGGGCGGTCTGCGGCAGGGCGACGAGGATGAACAGGGCCGTGCTCATCGCGCCGTACTTGGCCAGGACGTAGTGATTACGGGTCAGCGGCCGGGACAGGTACAGCGGCATGGTGCGGAATCGCAGGTCGCGCGAGACCGTGGCCGGTGACTGGGCGGCCAGGAAGATCGTGATCGCCGAGCTGAGCGCGAAGATGTAGCCGACGTAGTCGAGGGGGAGCTCGTCCATCCCGGTGACCCCGGCCACCACGGCGATGATGACGGCCGGGGCGGTCATCACGACCAGCAGCAGGAACGGCATGATCTTGGACTTGCCGGAGCGGCCGAGACCGTAGCAGCCGCGCAGGCTGTCCACGTACAACGAGCGGATCAGGTAGCCGCGGCCGAGCCGGGGACCCTCGTAGTGCCGGAAACCGATGTCGTGGATGACACCGGTACCGGCTCCGGAATCACTGCTCATGCTCACCGCTCCTCGGCCCGTCGGTCTGCGGCTGGTCGGGGTTCACGGTTCGCAGGCCCGCCTCGCCCGAAGACCGGCCCGCACCGGCCTGATTCGCGTTCCGCCCGGCGGCGGCCCACTGCTGCTGCAACGCGGCCGCCGCGGCCTGCCCGGGATCGGCCGGCGCGCCCGAGGGCAGAGCCGGGTCGAGACTCGGGTCGGCGCGGAAGATCTCGGCCATGCGGTGCCGGCGGCGTTCCATCCGGTGCAGGCCCACACCGAGCTGGACCACCACGTCGAGCACCCGGTCGTAGGTGGACTCGTCGGCCAGCTCGATCTCCAGCTGCCGCCCGGCCGGGTGCACCACCAGGCCCGCGGCCTGCAGGGCCCGGCCCACCTCGTCCATCCGCTCGTCGACCTCGACCGCCAGGACCCGGCTGGCCGAGGTCACGTCGGCGGTGGTGGTGGAGCGCAGGAGGCGCCCGCCGTCGACCACCACGATGTGGTCGCAGATCTGCTCGAGCTCGCCGAGCAGGTGCGAGGTGACCAGCATGGGGATGCCGAACTCGGTGCCGATCCGGCGCATCAGCGCGAGCATCTGGTCGCGCCCGGCCGGGTCGAGCCCGTTGGTCGGCTCGTCCAGCAGCAGCATGCCCGGGTCGTGCACCAGGGCCTGGGCCAGCTTGACCCGCTGCTTCATGCCGGTCGAGTAGCCGCCCATCGAGCGGTACCGCTCCTCGTAGAGGCCGACGTGGCGCAGGGTGTCGGCGGTGCGCTCGCGCGCCGCGGTCAGCGGCAGCCCGGACATCCGGGCCATGTGCAGCACGAACTCGGTGGCCGACATGTCGGCGGGAAGGCAGTCGTGCTCGGGCATGTAGCCCACACGTTGCCGGATGGCGGGCCCGTCGGTGGCGACGTCGAGATCCAGCACGCGGGCGTTGCCGGCGGTGGCGGGCAGCAGCCCGAGCAGGATCTTGATCATCGTGGACTTGCCCGCGCCGTTGGCGCCGACCAGACCGACGACACCCGGCTCGATGGCGAAGGTCAGCCCGTCGAGCGCGGTGACAGCGCCGTAGCGCTTCGTGAGGTTCTCGACCGAGATCATCATGACCCGGCCGACTCTAGTGCTGTCCCCCGACAATTCACGCCCCTCCAACGTCCTGTTCCGGGAAATCATCCCCCGGTCGGACACCGCTACGTCCCCGGATGCATGCAGGGGTGCACCGTCCGGTTTTCCACAGACCGGCACGACCGGTGGTTTGTCCACAGGCGCCGTCGCCGGGGATGACCGGAGCGGCCCGCCCTCCGCAGGCTTTCGTGCGGAGGTGGTGGGGATGCATCTGGCGAAGGCCGAACTCGGCCGGTACGGGGAAGATCTGGCGGCCGCGCACCTGGAGGCCACGGGCTGCCGGATCCTGGCCCGCAACTGGCGGTGCCGGCTCGGCGAGATCGACCTGGTCGCGCTCGAGGGCGAGTGCCTGGTGGTGTGCGAGGTGAAGACCCGGCAGACGGTCACGGCCGGAAGCCCGCTCGAGGCGGTGACGGCGCTCAAGGCCGGCCGGCTGCGGCGGCTGGCCGGGGCCTGGCTGTCCACGCAGTCGCGCTTCTACCCGGAGGTGCGCATCGACGTGGTGGGCATCGTCCGCCCGGCCGCCGGCCCGGCCCGGCTGGTGCACCTGAAGGCGGTGGCCTGATGGCGCTGGGCCGGGCCCTGTCGGTGTCGATCGTGGGGCTGACCGGGCACGTGGTCGACGTCGAGGCCGACATCGCCCTCGGTCTGCCCGCTTTCACCCTGGTCGGCCTGCCCGACGCCTCGCTGGCCGAGTCCCGCGACCGGGTACGGGCGGCCTGCTCCAACTCCGGTCACCCTCTACCGCAGAGGCGGATCACCGTGAACCTCTCCCCGGCCGCCCTGCCCAAGGCCGGCAGCGGCTTCGACCTGGCCATCGCGGTGGCCCTGCTCACCGCTCAGTCGGTGCTGCGCTCGCCGCTGGTCCAGCGCTACGTGCACGTCGGCGAACTCGGGCTCAACGGCCGGGTGCGCCCGGTGCGCGGGGTGCTGCCCGCCACCCTGGCCGCGGTCCGGGGCGGATACCCGGACGTGGTGGTCCCGGCCGCGAACGAGGCCGAGGCACGGCTGGTGCCCGGCGCCCGGGTGTACCCGATGGCCACGCTGGCCGACCTGATCCGGCTGCACGGCGGTCGGCCCGGCGAGATCAGGCCAGAACCGGAACAGCCGGCGCTGATCCGGGATCCACGTTCCGCCTCGGCCCGGCCGGAACGGTCGGCCGGTCCGGGAGACGTGCTAGTGCGGCCGCAGAACCTGGCCGACGTGCGCACCGCGGCACCGCCCGGCCCCGAGCCCGATCTGGCCGATGTGGTGGGGCAGAAGCAGGCTCGCTACGCGATCGAGCTCGCCGCCGCGGGCGGGCACCACTTGTTGCTGATGGGCCCGCCCGGCACCGGGAAGACACTGCTGGCCTCGCGACTGCCCGGGTTGCTGCCTGATCTGGACGACGATGCGGCGGTCGAGGTGACGGCGGTTCACTCGGTGGCGGGCACCTTGGACGCGGCCACCGGGCTGATCCGGCGCCCGCCGTTCCAGAATCCGCACCACACCTGCACGGTCGTCTCGATGGTGGGCGGCGGCAGCGGCCTGCCCCATCCGGGCGCCGCCTCGCTGGCTCACCGAGGCATCCTCTTCCTGGACGAGGCCGGCGAGTTCGGCAGCCAGGTGCTGGATTCGCTGCGCCAGCCGCTCGAGCACGGCGATCTGGTCATCCACCGGGCCAACGGCACCGCCCGTTTCCCCGCGCGCTTCCTGCTCGTCCTGGCCAGCAATCCGTGCCCGTGCGGCTTCGCCAGCGGCAAGGGCCTGAACTGCGTCTGCGCACCGAATGCCCGCCGCCGCTACCTCTCCCGGCTCTCCGGGCCGCTGCTCGACCGGGTCGACCTGCAGGTGGACGTCCTGCCCGTGTCCAGGGCAGACATGGCAGCGAAGGAACCGGCGGAGAGTTCGGCCACGGTGGCTCAGCGCGTGCGGCAGGCGCGGGCGGTCGCGGCTGAACGGCTCGCCGGTACGTCGTGGAGCAGCAACGGCGAAGTGTCCGGCAGCTATCTGCGAGGAACCCTCAGGCTGCCCACCGCGGTCACCCAGGACGTGGACCGGGCCCTCGACGACGGGCAGCTCTCGATCCGAGGGCACGACCGGGTGCTGCGGGTCGCCTGGACGATCTCCGACCTGGCCGGAAGGCAACAGCCCGACCGAGACGACGTGTCCCGCGCCCTGATGCTGCGCCGGCGTGGGCAGGTGACGGCATGACCACGCGAGATCCGTTTGAGGGGAACGAATCCGGAATTGGTCTGGTGGTAGGAGCGTGGAGAGCAGCCGAGGTTTCCCGGACGCCTGGAACGGTAGAGGTGGCTGAGGCAGCGGGAGTGACGGTGATGGCCGGGACTGGGGAATTGGCCGTGGGGGCCGGAACAGGGGAGGTAGTCGGGGTGGCCGGAGTAGAGGGAGCAAACAAAGTATTTAGGCGGCTGGAGCTGCCGAGGTGGCCAGGACGGCGGGAGCAGGGATGACCGCGGCCGGGGGAGTAGCCGTGGGGGTCGGAACAGAGGAAGCAGCCGAGGGGGCAGGAGCAGCGGGAGCAGACAAGGTGTTCGGGGCTGGAGCTGACGAGATGGCCGGAGCAGTGGGGGCAGCCGAAGTGTTGGGGGCGGCTGGAACTGAGGAGGTGGCCAAGGAGGCGGTAGCAGCTGACGTGCTGGGAGCGGCTGGGGCGGTCGAGGCGGTCGGGGCGGCTGAGGCGGTCGAGTTACAGTCGTCCGGAGCCGATCTGACGGGTGAGCTCTCACCGGCGCTGCCCACTCTTGCGGACGGAGACGAAGGCCCTCCTGGTTCGGTTCTTTCCGGTGGTCCGGACGACTCCGGCGACGAGGCGGAAAGGCTGGCCCGCGTGGCCTGGAGCCGCCTGGTCGAGCCCGCCGACGCCCGGGCCGGTGAACTGGTGGCGCGGCTCGGAGCCGTCGCGGCGCTGGCCGAGGCCCGGGCCGGGCTGCACGGCGAGCGGTACGTGAACAAGCTGGCCGGCCTCGATCCGGCGCAGGATCTGCGCAACCTGCTCCGGATCGGCGGGCGCCTGGTGGTCCCGTCCGACCCGGAATGGCCCGAGGGCCTGAACCGGCTCGAGGTCGAGATGCCCTTCTGTCTCTACGTGCTCGGCCCTCTTCACCTCGCCCGGGCCGGGGCCCGGGCCGTCTCGATCGTCGGGGCCCGGGCGGCCACCGGCTACGGCGAGCACATGGCCTCCGAACTGGCCGTCGGCTGCGCCGAGCGGGGTCTGACGGTGATCTCGGGAGCGGCGCTGGGCATCGACGCGGCCGCTCACCGGGGCGCGCTCGCGGTCGGGGGCCCGACCGTCGCGGTGCTGGCCGGTGGCCTGGACCGGGCCTATCCGCCGAGCAACGAACTGCTCATCAAGGAGGTCGGCCGGCACGGGGCGGTGATCAGCGAGGTGCCGATCGGCTCGGCGCCCACGCGGTGGCGCTTCATCCTGCGCAACCGCATCATCGCAGCTCTCGGGCAGGCCACCTGCGTGGTCGAGGCGGGCAGTCGGTCGGGCACGATGGGCACGGCCGAGTGGGCCGACCGGCTCAGCCGTCCGGTCGGAGCGGTGCCCGGGCCGGTCACGTCACCGTCGTCGTACGGGGCACACCGGTTGCTGCGTAAGGGGGCTGTCTGCATCACCTCGGCCGCGGAGCTCTGCGAACTGGCTGGACCCATCGGAGAATTCGCCGATGAGCAGGAGAGCCCTGTCTCGGCCGACTTCACCGGCCTCGAACCGCGTGACCTGCGGGTGCTGGACGCGCTGCCGCTACGAGCAGCGCTCGCCCTTGCCGCCCTGGGGGCGGCCGTGGAGCAGGACGAGGGCTCACTTCTGGCCTCATTGGCCCGGCTGGAGCTGCGGGGCCTGGCCGAGCCCGCCGGTCCGGGCGCCGAGCAGTGGCGCCGAGCCCGAGGAGGTGGGCCGGGAAAGGAATAGCGCAGCTCGGCCAGGGCGTCGGGGCAACGGTGGTGAAACTGCTTGGCGCGCGGGCGCCGTCCGTGTCGTGGCTGGGATTCGTGGGCAGGAGGACGAGGGCCGGCGCTATGTCATGGGCGGTGTCAGCAGCGCCGACGCCTCGATCAGCTCGTGGGCTCCCTGGCGCAGCAGGGTGGTCGCGACCGAGGCGCCCAGCAGCACCGGGTCGCAGGCGCTGTCGGTCTCCTCGGCCTCGATCACGGTCTTCCCGTCGAGCGAGAACACCATGGCCCGCAGGGTCAGGGAGCCGTCCGGCCGGGAGGTTGCGAAACCCGCGATCGGGCTGTTGCAGTGGCCCTGGAGCACCTGCAGCATCATCCGCTCGGCCGTGGTCTGGAGTCCGGTGCCGGGGTCGGCCAGGCGGTCGGCCAGTGCGATCGTGGCAGCGTCGTGATCCCGGCACTGCAGGCCCAGCACTCCGGCCCCGACCGCGGGGAACATCGTTTCCACGTCGAGAATCTCGGTGGCTCTGGCGGTCTGGCCGATCCGCTCCAGACCGGAGTAGGCCAGCATCAGAGCGTCAGACTCGTCCGCATCCAGTTTGGCCAGACGGCGGTTGGCGTTGCCGCGGATCGGCACGGTTTCCAGATGCGGGTAGTGGCGGGCCAGCTGAGCGATCCGGCGCACGGCGGAGGTGCCGATGCGGGTTCCTGGCGGCAACTCCTCCAGCTTCAGGCCGCCGGGGTGGATCAGGGCGTCCCGGATGTCGTCGCGCTCCAGGTAACCGGCGAACCTGGTGCCGGCCGGCACTGGCCGGTCCCCGGGCACGTCCTTCATGCAGTGCACCGCCAGATCCACCGTGCCGGAGAGCAGGAGCTGGTCCACCTCCCTGGTGAACGCGCCCTTGCCGCCGAGCGCCGACAAGGCTCCGGGCCAGCGGTCTCCACTGGTGGTGACCGGAACGACGTCGACCCGCAGGCCGGGCACCAGGGCGGTGAGCGCGGCCCGCACCCGCTCCGCCTGGGCCAGCGCCATCGGCGAGGAGCGCGTACCGATCCGGATCGTCCGCCCGGCCGGGGCTTGGTCACAAGGAGGCTGGGGCGGTCGGCTCATCCTCCGCACCATAGGGCGGGAAGCAGGGCGGTGGGCGGCTGGTCTACGGCGCGCCGGGCTTCGTGCTTGAGCCGTGCCCGGGTAGAGGAGACTGTGGGCAGATGTCCGAGCAGCCCCCCGGTCGATCACCCGACCCGGCCAGCCACCCCCGTGAGCGAGCCGGAGACGGTTCGGGGCCCACCGACGTCCACAATTGTGAGAAGCACCCCCAGGACGAGCTGCTGGTCGAGGAGTTCGCCCGCCATCTTTCGGCCGAGCGCAATCTCTCCGAGCACACCGTCCGGGCCTACGCGGGCGACGCCGCCGAGCTGCTGCGACACGCCCGGAACGTCGCCGGCGGGCCAACCTCGCTCGAGGGCCTGCTCACCTTGCCGGTCCTGCGCTCCTGGCTGGCCGAGCTGGCCGGATCCGGCCAGGCCCGGGCCAGTCTGGCCCGCCGCGCCGCGAGTGCCCGGGCCCTCACCCGTTGGCTCCTGCGTACCGAACGGCTGACCACCGATCCGGGGGCCCGTCTTCAGGCCCCCAAACGCGGACGCCGGCTGCCCGGGGTGCTGCGTCAGGACCAGGCCCGGGGAGCTCTGGCCGAAGCGGCCGCGGTGGTCGAGAACGGCGTGGCCGAAGACGCTGCCGAAGGCTTCAGGATCGAGCCCGGCGATCCGATCCTCGTCCGCGACCTCGCCCTGCTGGAGCTTCTTTACGCGACCGGCGTCCGAGTGGGTGAACTCTGTTCGCTGGACGTCGACGACATCGACCGCGAGCGGCGCACGATCCGGGTCCTGGGCAAGGGCGGCAAGGAGCGGGTGGTCCCGTACGGCCTACCCGCCGCCCAGGCCCTGAACGCCTGGCTGGATCGGGCCAGGCCCACGCTGACCAGCGAAAACAGCGATTCGGCGGCATTTTTGGGAAAGCGCGGAGGTCGGGTCAACCAGCGTCAAGTCCGGCAGGTGGTGCATCAGGCCCTCGAACGGGTGAATGACGCGCCCTCGCTTGGCCCGCACGGGTTACGGCACAGCGCGGCGACGCATCTTCTGGACGGCGGCGCGGACCTTCGTAGCGTTCAGGAACTGCTTGGTCACGCTACGCTCACGACTACGCAGCTCTACACACATGTGTCGGTGGACCGGCTGCGCGCCAGCTACCGTCAGGCCCACCCCAGGGCCTGAGTTCGACGAAGCTGCCTGACCGGATGACTAGGCGCTGAGCAGGGGAGGACCCGGGTGACTGCCGACAGCGACGCTCTCGTAGACGTGACCGCGGAGGACGCCGTCGCGGCCAACGAGGCCGCCTTGCGGGCGCTATGGGAGAAGTTCAAGGCCACGGCCGACCAGACGACCCGTGAACGCCTGATCCTCCACTACTCGCCGCTGGTCAAGTACGTGGCCGGCCGGGTGGGCGTGGGCCTGCCGCCCAACATCGAGCAGGCCGACCTGGTCTCCTACGGGATCTTCGGGCTGATCGACGCGATCGAGAAGTTTGACATCGACCGCGCCATCAAGTTCGAGACCTACGCCATCTCCCGCATCCGCGGGGCGATCATCGACGAGCTGCGGGCGATCGACTGGATCCCCCGCTCGGTGCGCTACAAGGCCCGTGAGGTGGAGCGGGCCTACGCCGCGCTGGAGGGCGAACTGCACCGCACGCCGACCGAGCCCGAGGTGGCCGAGCGGCTGGGGATGACGCTGGAGGAACTGCACGCGGTCTTCTCCCAGGTCTCCTACGTGAACGTGGTGGCCCTGGACGAACTGCTCACCGTGGGCGGGGAGAAGGGGGACAAGCTCTCCCTGGTCGACACCCTCGAGGACACCAAGGCCGAGGACCCGGTGGCCGCCTTCGAGAGCGAGGAGACCAAGTTCATGCTCTCCCGGGCGATCAACCAGTTGCCCGAGCGGGAGAAGATCGTGGTCACCCTCTACTACTACGAGGGGCTCACGCTGGCCGAGATCGGCCGGGTGCTCGGCGTGACCGAGTCCCGCATCTGCCAGATGCACACCAAGGCCGTGCTGCAGTTGCGCGGAAAGCTCTCCGAGGTCAGTTAGAGCCAGACGCTCCGGGGCGGCGCATCGGTGATCCGGTGCGCCGCCGGGCGTTTTGGCACCGGTTGACGGTGCCGGCCCGGGCCAGTTCGTCCACAGACCCACACGAACGGCTGTTTGTCCACAGGTGGCCGTTCTCGCCCTATGGGCTGGGCTCGGTGGCGGCACTCTGGACCAGTGACCACGACCTTCGCCTTGATTCTGGTTGCGGCCCTGCACTTTGGCGGGGCCGCCGGGCCGCAGCTGCGCTGGCAGTGGCCGCTGCGGCCCGAGCCCGCGGTCGCCCGGGGGTTCGCGGTGGGGCCACAGCCGTGGTCTCCCGGGCATCGCGGGGTCGACCTGAATGGGAGTGCGAATGCGGCCGTGCTCGCCCCGGCCTCCGGCACGATCAGCTTCGCCGGGGTGGTGGCCGGTACGCCGGTGGTCAGCATCGATCACGGTGACGGTCTGGTGAGCAGCTTCGAGCCAGTACGGGTGCGGGTGCATCGCGGACAGCCTGTGCAGGCGGGCGAGGTGCTGGGTGATCTGCTGGCGGCCGGCCCGGGTAGCCATTGTCTGCCTCACGTATGTCTGCACTGGGGTGTTCGGCGAGATGGGGCCTACGTAGACCCGCTGACGATGCTCGGCCTCGAAGCCGGCCCGGCCGTGCTGCTTCCGCTCGGCGCGGGCTACCCGGCGCTCGCCCGGGATCCGGCGCGAGGTCTGGTCTGGTGGCCAGGCTGAACCGGAACGCCGGGACGAAGCAGGCCGCGGGCCTGATCAGCGCCTTGGTCTCCGGGCTGCTCGCGGGTGTCGGCGGCCCGACCAATGGCCCGGCGGGCGGTCTGGCCAATGGCCCGGTGGGCGCTCTGACCAGCGGTCTGGTGGGCGGTTTGACCAGCGGCGCGGCGAGCGGTCTGGGCATCGGCTCGGTCGGAGGCGTGGGCGGTGGCGTGGGCGGGGGCGTGGGCGGTGGCACGGTTGCGGGCCTGTCGGCGGGTCTGGGCTGGTACCGGAGGGACGGCGAGCCGGTCCGGCTGAGGGCCGGCCGCGCTGGGCAGGCTCGGCACCGAGGCCGGCATGGGCTCCGAGTCCGGCAGGAGGACGACCGGGCGCCGGAACAGCCTGATCAGAGGTTCTTCCAGCAGGCGGTAGGCGATCAGCGCGCTCACGATCACCACGGTCATCGAAAAAACCAGCGCAGCAGCGTGAACCCAGGGATCAGCAGGCAGCCGCACCAGCACGGTCCGGCCCACGGCGGAAAGGACGAGCACGTGCCACAGATACAGCGAGTACGACGCGTCCCCAAGTTTCTGCAGCCACGCCGGGGCGGTCAGCCGCCAGCGGCCCTCCAGTCCGACCACGCCGTACACCGTCACCGCAAGGCACAGCCCGACCGGCAGCGCGCGGTACCAGGTGCCGGGAAAGTCGCCCAGCCCCAACGCCGTTGCCGTGCCCACGAGCCCGGCCGTGGTGCACAGCAGCGGCGCGACGAACTTCTTCCGCACCACCAGCGCTCCCACCGCGGCGCCGAAGAGGAATTCAAGGACGATCGGGGCGCCGATGGTGCCCAGCCAGGGGTTCCCCGATCCGGCGAAGGCCGCCGCCAGGGCCAGGGTGAGCACGCCCCAGGCGGCCAGAGCGGGCAGGCGTCCGGCGCGCGGCAGCAGCAGCACCAGCGCGAACACCAGGTAGAAGTACATCTCGAAGGTCAGGGTCCAGCCCACCATCAGCAACGGCAGGCCGGACTGGGGGAGCAGGAGCAGCGAAGCCAGCACGTCCGGCGGGTTCTCGGCCGAGGAGTTCACCGCGCCGGGACTGACCAGGAACAGGGCGAGCACCGGCAGGGTGGCCACCCAGTAGATCGGGTAGATCCGCACCACCCGCCGTCTGAGGAACTCCCGGGCCGAGGCGGGGCCGGGTACCCGGTGCTGCGTGGTCACCACCATGATCAGCCCGCTGATCACGAAGAACAGGTCCACTCCGGCCTGCCCCGGGCCGTGCGTGAACGCGAGCCAGTCGTAACCCCCGGCCAGCCAGCGCGACTCGAAACCGTCCGGACCGCCCAGATGGGCCAGAACGACTGCAACCGCCGCGATCCCACGCAACGCCTGAATATTGCCCAGCACCATTTTTCGCCCCCCGGCCGACGTGACCAAGCTAGGGCGTGGGGCTCTGCCCGCGCAGGCGTTCGGACCCAGACACTCCGGCGAAAGCCGCACGACCGGGCCGCCGCCCGCTCCCCGGAAAAGCCGGTGGCCCTACTGGGCCAAGGGTGTCTTACACCCTCGGTACCCACCGACGAAGCGGCAGCTCTAACCCTGGTGGTCGGTCTGGACTCCCCGCACCAGCACCGTGACCGCATCGTTCAGCAGCGCCCCGCCGTGCTCGGGCGTGATCCGGCGCGACGTCACCAGCGCGCCCGTGCCCTGCAGGGCCATCATCAAAAGCATTCCCAACCGCTGCATCTCGCCCTCCGGAAAGGCCTCGGCGGCGATGCCCGCACGCAGGATCCCGTTCAGGGTCGCGAACAGGCCCTCGGCGGCCTCGAGCACCGCTTCGGAGGGGCGGTCCATCTTCGCCGCAAACATCAGCTCGTGCAGCGCTGCGTCGTTCTGCGCGAAGGCCAGGTAGGCGGCACCGGCTGCCCGCAGCGCGGCGAACCAGTCGTCCGGCCGGCTGGAGGCGGCCCGGTCCAGGTCTTCCGAAAGACGGGTGAAGCCCCGCACGGCGAGCGCATCGATGAGGGCGTTGCGGTCGACGAAGTGGCTACGGGGGGCGCCGTGGCTGACCCCGGCCTCGCGGGCCAGTTCGCGCAGTGAGAGGGCGTCCAGACCACGTTCGCGCAGCACGGTCTCGGCGTGCTCGAGCAGCACCGCGCGCAGGTTGCCGTGGTGGAACGGACGACGAGGCATAGGCCGATCCTACGAATCTAGACATTGACTAGTTACTAGGCGGTGCCTAGTTTAGGAGCGTGGACAGTGAGAACACAGCGCTCTGGCTCCCCGCGCGGGGCAAGAAGTTCGAGGTCGGCCCGGCGCCGGTGCCCGAGCCCGGTGACGAGGAGGTGGTGGTCCGGGTGCGTGCCGTGGCCGTGAACTTCCTCGACACGCTGCCCGGCTACGCCTACCGGTTCGTCCTTCCCTGGGTGCGCTTTCCCATGGTCATCGGCACCGACGTTGCGGGCGAGGTCGTCGCCGTAGGGCGGAACGTGAGCCGGCTGAGTGTGGGCGAGCGTGTGCTCGGGCATGCGGTCGGCGTGGAGAAGTCCCGCAACCGCCCGGCCGAAGGAGCATTTCAGCACCTGGTGGTGCTGATGCAGCACCTGGTCGCGCCGATCCCGGGCGCCCTGGCGTTCGAGCAGGCCGCCGTCCTCCCGCTCGCGCTCTCGACCGCGGCGACCGGGCTGTTCCAGTCGGACCACCTGGGCCTGCCCCTGCCCACGTCCGTTCCCACCGAGAAGAACTCCACCGTCCTGGTCTGGGGCGCCTCCACCAGCGTCGGTATCAACGCCGTGCAACTGGCTCGCAGCGCCGGCTACCGCGTCGTCGCCACCGCGTCGCCACGCAATCACGACTGGGTGCGTTCGGTGGGCGCGGCCGAGGTGGTCGACTACCGCAGTAAGACCGTCGTGGCCGAGCTCCTCCAGGCCATCGGCGGTCAACCGCTCGCGGGCACCGTCGCGATCGGGTCAGGCTCGCTGCCACCCGCCGTCAAGGTGGCCCGGCGGGCCAAGGGCACCCGGAAAGTGGCGTCGGCCCACCCCGACCCGGTCACCAGGCTGCGAGCATGGCGCGCCCGCCGGAAGAACGTGCAGGTGAGCGCGATCTGGGGCGCCTCCCTGAAGGACAACGAGGTGGGCCCGGCGATCTACACCTCGTTCCTGCCCCAGGCCCTGGCCTCGAACGCCTACCGAGCCGAACCCAGAGCCACCGTGGTCGGACACGGCCTCACCGACGTCCCCAATGCCCTTGAGCTTCTCCGCGAAGGAGTCTCGGGGGAGAAGCTGGTGGTCACCATCTGAAGCCGGCCACCTGGTCAGGGGCGCATGGCCGCCAGCCGGGAGGCGGCCTCGGCGATCACCTCGGGCCGCTTGCAGCAGGCGAAGCGCACCAGCGAGCTGGGCTGCGACGGGTCCTCGGCGAAGGCCTGCACCGGCACGCCCACCACTCCGGCCAGCCGAGGCAGGTCGTTGCACAGGGCAGCACCGTCCGCATAGCCCAGCGGGGCGGCGTCGGCGATCACGAAATACGTTCCGTCGCTGGGGCGTACCCCGAATCCGGCGGCTTTGAGCCCATCGGTGAGCAGCGCGCTGCGCTGGGCCAGATCGGTGCCGATGGCCCGGATCTGCTCGTCGGGCAGGGCCAGGCCGGTGGCCACGGCGGGCTGGAACGGGCTGCCGTTCACGTAGGTCAGGAACTGCTTCACCGCCGTCACCGCATCGACGATCTCCGGCCGGGCGTGCAGCCAGCCGATCTTCCAGCCGGTCACCGAGAACGTCTTGCCCGCCGACGAGATCGTCACCGTGCGCGCGGCCATGCCCGGCAGGGTGGCGATCGGCACGTGCGGGTGCCCACCGAAGGTCAGGTGCTCGTAGACCTCGTCGGCGATCACGATCAGGTCGCGTTCCTGGGCGATCCGGGCGATCAGCTCCAGTTCCGCCCGGTCCAGCACCCGGCCGGTGGGGTTGTGCGGGGTGTTCAGCAGGATCAGCCGGGTCCGGTCGGTGACTGCGGCGGTCAGCCGGTCGGCCTGCAGGCGGTACTCGGGCCACTCCAGGCGCACCGTCCGGCGGACCGCTCCGGCCATCTCGATCGCGGCCGAGTAGGAGTCGTAGATCGGCTCGAGCACCACCACCTCGTCGCCCGGCGAGGTCAGCGCGATGATGCTCGCGGTCAGCGCCTCGGTCGCGCCCGCGGTGACCAGCACCTCGGTGTCCGGGTCCACGTCCAGGCCGTACCGGCGCTGCTGGTGCTCGGCGATCGCGCGGCGCAGGGGAGCGATGCCCCGGCCGGGCGGGTACTGGTTGGCGCCACCGCGGATCGCGGCCACGGCGGCCTCGAGCACCGCGGCCGGGCCGTCGGTGTCCGGGAAGCCCTGACCCAGGTTGATCGAGTCGGTGCGGGTGGCCAGTTCGCTCATCCGGGCGAAGATCGTGGGGGCGGGGACCCCGCTGGGGTCGAGCAGTCCCGCCGCCTGGGCGACCCTGCGCCACGTGCCGTCAACCATGGCGGAACAATAGGCCAGGGCAAATAGGTCGGGAGGAAACGGTGGACGTCGCTGAGCGGGTCTTCGGGATGCTCGCCGGGAGCTGGCGGCTGAGCCGGGCGATCGAGCCCGGGCTGGGCACCGCCACCGGCACCGCCACCTTCACCCCGGCCGGCCCCGGGCGGATGGACTACCGCGAGGACGTCGAACTGCGTCTGGCCAACGGGCACGTGGGCGAGGCCTACCGGGAGTACGGCTACGTGCTCGAGGACGGCCGGATCCGGGTGCTGCTGGCCGACGGCACCACCATGCACCTGCTGGCCTTCGGTGAGCAGGCCGGGCAGTGGAGCGCCGACGACGTGCACGACTGCCGGGCCGACCAGTACCGCGGCTCGTACCGGATGGCGCCGGACGGTGAGCTGACCGTGGACATGAAGGTCGACGGCCCGGCCAAGGACTACCGCATCGTCACCCGGTACCGCCGGGCCTGATTGGCCGGGAATGCCCGGGCCCCCGCCGCGGTTACCCTGGCCGACGTCCTCCCGCACCTCTGAGTGCAGGTAGACTTCCCCTGCGACCGGCGCGCGCCGGTCGACTTCGCGTGTCCGCATGCGGTCCGCCTCACCGGCGGTGCGGCGCCTCACTCGGTCCTGATCCCGACGGTCCTGAATCACCCGGACCGGCGGTGGGGTCTCGGGGCGTCGCGGGCACCAGGCACGACATCGCCCGATGTCGTGGGACAACCGAGAGAACCGCGCCCACCCACTGGTGGTGCGCCCAAGGAGACTGACCATGGCCGTCGTCACGATGCGCCAGCTGCTCGGCAGCGGTGTGCACTTCGGGCACCAGACCCGTCGCTGGAACCCGAAGATGAAGCGCTTCATCCTCACCGAGCGCAACGGCATCTACATCATCGACCTGCAGCAGTCGCTGTCGTTCATCGACAACGCCTACGACTTCGTCAAGGAGACCGTCGCCCACGGCGGCAGCATCCTTTTCGTCGGCACCAAGAAGCAGGCCCAGGAGCCGATCGCCGAGCAGGCCACGCGCGTCGGCATGCCCTACGTCAACCAGCGCTGGCTGGGCGGCATGCTCACCAACTTCCAGACCGTGCACAAGCGGCTCCAGCGCCTCAAGGAGCTCGAGGTCATCGACTTCGACGACGTGTCGAAGAGCGGCATGACCAAGAAGGAACTGCTGGTCCTGCGTCGCGAGAAGGACAAGCTGGAGCGCACCCTCGGCGGTATCCGTGACATGGCCCGCGTGCCGAGCGCGGTCTGGATCGTGGACACCAAGAAGGAGCACCTGGCCGTCGACGAGGCCCGCAAGCTCGGGATCCCGATCGTCGCCATCCTGGACACGAACTGTGACCCGGACGAGGTCGACTACAAGATCCCGGGCAACGACGACGCGATCCGCTCGGTCACGCTGCTGACCCGCGTGGTGGCCGACGCCGTGGCCGACGGCCTGATGAGCCGTCACGGTGGTGGCCAGAACACCGCCGCCGCGAGCACCGAGGCCACCACCACCGCCGCGGCCGCCGAGCCGCTGCCGGAGTGGGAGCGCGAGCTGCTGGCCGGCCAGGCCGAGAGCGCGCCGGTCGTCGAGGGCGCCGCTGCCGAGGGCACCGCTGCCGAGACCTCCGCCGCCGAGGCCACCGAGGCCGCTCCGGCTGCTGAGGCCACCCCGGCTGCCGAGGCCACCGAGGCCGAGGCGAAGCCGGCGGCCACCGAGGCTGCCTCCAACTGATCCGGGCGGTGGGCGCCGGCCGGTGATCCCGGCCGGCGCCCGCTCTCCGAAGACATCTGACGACCTCCTCATCGACAACAGGAGTCATCGCAATGGCGAACTACACCGCCGCCGACGTCAAGAAGCTGCGTGAGCAGACCGGCGCCGGAATGCTGGACTGCAAGAACGCTCTGGTGGAGAGCGACGGCTCGTACGAGAAGGCCGTCGAGTACCTCCGCGTCAAGGGCCAGAAGGGCGTGGCCAAGCGGGAGTCCCGCACCGCGTCCCAGGGCGCCGTGGCGGCCTACACCGAGCCCGGGGTCGGCGTGATCGTCGAGCTCGACTGCGAGACGGACTTCGTCTCCAAGGGCGACAAGTTCAAGGCCCTGCTGCAGCAGGTGCTGGACCAGGCCGTCGCGGTCAAGGCCGCCGACGTGGACAGCCTGCTCAAGAGCGAGCTGCCCGACGGTCGCACCGTGCAGGCCCTGATCGACGACGGCAACGCCTCGATCGGCGAGAAGATCGAGCTGCGCGGCGTCGCCCGTCTCGAGGCCCCGGCCGTCGCCTCCTACCTGCACCGCACCAGCCCCGACCTGCCGCCGCAGGTGGGCGTGCTGTTCGGCGCCAGCGCCGAGGGCGACGTGGTGCGCGACGTGGCGATGCACATCGCCGCGCTGCCGCCGCTGTACCTCAACCGCGACGAGGTCCCGGCCGACGTGGTGGAGAACGAGCGCCGCATCGCCGAGGCCACCGCGCGTGAGGAGGGCAAGCCCGAGGGCGCCCTGCCGAAGATCGTGGAGGGTCGCGTCAGCGGCTACTTCAAGGAGAACGCGCTCGTCGAGCAGAAGTTCGCCAAGGACCAGAGCAAGACCGTCCAGAAGGTCCTGGACGAGGCCGGCGTCACCGCCGTCGGTTTCGTGCGGTTCCGGGTGGGCGTCTGATCCACACCGGCTGCTGATCGACTACAGCCGGTAGTACCACCCGGGATCTCCTCGCACGCGCGAGTGGGCCTCCGGTGACCAGCCGGTGAGAGGCGGACCAGCCTCTCACCGGCTTTTTTCTGGCCAGAGGCCAGATGCGGCAGACTGCCCCAATACATGGAACCTGGAGGTACGGCTGAATGTCAGAGTCCCCGATCACCGGCTCGTCCAAGCGGCGGGTGCTGCTGAAGCTCTCCGGTGAGGTGTTCGGCGCCGGTCAGCTCGGTGTCGACCCGATCGTGGTCAGCCAGCTGGCGGCGCAGATCGCCGGCGTGTCCAAAGAGGGCATCGAGATCGCCATCGTCATCGGTGGCGGCAACTTCCTGCGCGGCGCCGAGCTGTCGCTGGGCGGCATGGACCGGGGCCGGGCCGACTACATGGGCATGCTCGGAACCGTGCTGAACTGCCTTGCGCTGCAGGACTTCCTGGAGAAGCAGGGGATCGACACCCGGGTCCAGACGGCGATCACCATGGGGCAGGTGGCCGAGCCGTACATCCCGCGCAAGGCGATCCGGCACCTGGAGAAGGGCCGTGTGGTCATCTTCGGCGCCGGGCTCGGCGCACCGTACTTCTCCACCGACACCGCGGCCGCCCAGCGGGCCCTGGAGATCAAGGCCCACGCGGTGCTGATGAGCAAGAACGGGGTGGACGGCGTGTACACCGCCGACCCCCGCAAGGACCCGAGTGCGCGCAAGCTCGACGAGGTCAGCTACGCGGACGCGCTGACCCAGCAGCTGAAGGTGGTCGACGCGACGGCCTTCAGCCTGTGCATGGACAACAAGCTGCCCATGGTGGTCTTCGGCATGGAGGGCGAAGGCAACGTCGCCGCCGCGGTCCGGGGTGAGAGAATCGGGACGCTCGTCACCTCCTGATCCGGGACGGGCAGTTCCGGTTCTCCCCGGCGAGCTTGACGGCGCACACGCCGCGCACGACGGTTGGTTCAGCCTGTAAGCAGGTAGCGATGAAGGAGCGACAGTGATCGACGAGACCCTCCTCGAGGCCGAGGAGAAGATGGACAAGGCGGTCGAGGTCGCCAAGGAGGACTTCGGCCAGATCCGGACCGGCCGGGCCAACCCCGGCATGTTCAGCAAGATCACGGTCGAGTACTACGGCGCGCCGACCCCGCTGCAGCAGCTCGCCTCCTTCACCGTTCCCGAGGCCCGGCAGATCCTGATCCAGCCGTACGACGCCAGCGGGCTCGCCGACATCGAGAAGGCGCTGCGGGCCTCGAACCTCGGGGTCAACCCGAGCAACGACGGCAAGGTCATCCGGGTGGTGCTCCCAGTGCTGACCGAGGAGCGCCGCAAGGAGTACATCAAGCTGGCCCGGGCCAAGGCCGAGGACGCCCGGATCACCGTGCGCAACCTGCGCCGCAAGGCCAAGGAGACACTGGACCGCGCGGTCAAGGACGGCGAGATCGGCGAGGACGAGGGCGCCCGCGCGGAGAAGGAGCTGGAGCAGTCGACCAAGTCCCACGTGGACTCGATCGACGAGCTGCTCCGGCACAAGGAGACCGAGCTGCTCGAGGTATGAGCATGGCCGGAGGTTCTGGTCCGTCCGACTCCCCGTCCCGCCGGGGGCGCCGGGCCGCGCGTGATTCCGCGCCCGGCGATTCCTGGCCGGACGGCACGGAAGAGGAGAACACCTGGGGGGCCGACGGCCCGCCGACAGGTGAGGAACAGAGCTCCGGTGGAGCATTCGGTGCGGCCCGTCGTCAGCGGCCGGGCCTCGGCGGCGGCCGGTTCGGCCGAGACGCACGAGACGCACGGGACGCCCGGGACGCCCGGGGTACCGGCCCGATGGGTCGCGGGCGTCCGGCCGAAGAACCGATTGAAGACGCTGGTCGCGCCGGCCGCGGTTTCGGCCGGAACCGGGGTAACGGCATCCGGACGAACGGGCCGTCCACCTCGTCGTTCGACCAGGTACTGAACCGGTCGGGCGGAGAGCAGGGTGACGAGGACGGTCCGGGAGGCGCACCCCAGCGGGGTACGTCGCATCCGGGGCTGCCGCAGCGGCACACGCAGTCGGGCGGTATCCCGGTGGTGAACCCCTACCGCAGCGCGCCCAGCAACCCTTCCGGCAATGCACTGGGCAACTCGCGAGCAGATGGCACCCCCGCGCGGGGGTACGCCCGTCCGCAGACCCAGGCTGACGGGCCGCGCGCAGACGGGCGTCCTGGTGCGGCGCCGCGGGACGAAGACCCGCGTGGGCGTGGATTCGGACGCACAGGAACGCAGCCTCAGGGTGAGCGTTCCCGGGCTGGCGCTGCGCCGTGGGACGAGGCAGACCCACGCCCTGGTACCCCGGCAAGGGGTTTCGGGCGTACGGGAACCCCACCTCGGGAAGAGCGGTCTCGGGCCGAGGCTGCGCCCTGGGACGAGCCGGGCCCGCGCTCGGGTACCCCGGCGCGTGGATACGGACGTACGGGAATGCCGCCTCAGAGTGAGCGTTCCCGGGCAGATGCTGCGCCGTGGGACGAGCCGAACCCTCGCTCGGGCACCCCGGCCCGGGGCTTCGGACACACCGGAATGCCGCCTCAGAGTGAGCGTTCCCGGGCCGGCGCTGCGCCGTGGGACGAGGCAGACCCGCGCCCTGGTACCCCCGCCAGAGGCTTCGAACGTACCGGGACGCCGCCTCAGGGCGAGCGCTCGCGGGCCGATGCTGCGCCATGGGACGAGCAGTACCCAGGTGAGCCCCAGCGTGCAGCCGGTACTCCGCCCGAGGGCCAGGGGCGCCGCTCCCGATCCGGACGCCGGGGCGAGACCCCGCGCGGAGGGGTCGGCGCTTCACCGATGAACGAGGCCTACCCCAGCCGCGACGAGGACTTCGACGACCACGAGGAGCGCACCCGTCCGGTGCGCCAGCGGCGGGCCGTCGCGGCCCTGCGCAACATGGAGCACCCGCCCGAGCCCGATGCGACCATCGTGGCCGTGGCGGCGAAGGATCACGGCCGGGCCGGGCGCAACCTCCCGGCCGCGATCGGCGTCGGTCTGGGCCTGGCCGTGCTGGCCCTGCTCTCGCTGTTCACCCGGCCCGAGGCCTTCGTCGCGCTGGCCTCGTTCGTGGTCGTCCTGGCGGTCTGGGAGCTGTCCGGCGCCCTGGCCGCCAAGCAGATCGTCGTGCCGGTCATCCCGGTGGCCGTCGGCTCGCTCGGCATGCTGGTCTCGGCCTACGTCGCCGGTCCGGAGGGGCTGCTGGTCAGCTACATGCTCACCGGCTTCGGCATCCTGCTGTGGCGGATCGTGGAGGGTCTCGAAGGGGCCCTCCGCGACGTCACCTCGGGCCTGTTCGTGGCCGCCTACGTGCCCCTGCTGGCCGGTTTCGCGATCCTCATGCTGGCCGCCGACCAGGGCCCGGAGCGGGTGGTCACCTTCATCGTGGTCACCTGCGCCAGCGACATCGGCGGCTACATCGCCGGTGTGCTCTTCGGCAAGCACCCGATGGCCCCCAAGGTCAGCCCCAAGAAGTCCTGGGAAGGGTTCGCCGGGTCGCTGGCCGCCTGCCTGGCCGCGGGCACCGCGTGCGTGCTGTTCCTGCTCGAGGGCCCGGCCTGGGTGGGCCTGGCGATCGGCGCCTGCGCCGTGCTCACCGCCACCATGGGCGACCTGTCCGAGTCGCTGCTCAAGCGCGACCTCGGGATCAAGGACATGGGCAACCTGCTGCCCGGCCACGGCGGAATCATGGACCGGATGGACTCGTTGCTCCCCACGGCCCCGGTGGTCTACCTCCTCCTGCACTTCCTGCTCTAGACGACGAAAGCCAACAATGAGCCCCGAACCCCTCCCCGAACCGAAGCCGACCGCCCCCGCGCCGGGCAAGCTGCTCATGGTCGCGCCCCGCCGGGGCAAGCCGCCCCGCCACCTGGCCGACATGACGCTCGCCGAGCGCATGGAGGCGGTCAAGGAACTGGGTGAGAAGCCGTTCCGGGGCCGGCAGCTCTCGGTGCACTACTTCGAGCGTCTGGCCGACCTCACCCCCGAAGAGCTCACCGACCTGCCCTCGGCCTCTCGGCAGCGCCTGCTCGACGCACTGGCACCGCCGCTCATCTCCTCGGTGCGCGAACTGGTCTGCGACGACGGCGCCACGATCAAGACGGTCTGGCGGCTGTTCGACGGCGCCCTGGTCGAGAGCGTGCTGATGCGCTACCCCGACCGCGCCACGGTCTGCATCTCCAGCCAGGCCGGCTGCGGGATGAACTGCCCGTTCTGCGCCACCGGGCAGGCCGGGCTCACCCGCAACCTGTCCACCGCCGAGATCGTCGAGCAGGTGCGTACGGCCGCTCGCCACATGCGCACCGCGGCCCCGCTGAAGAAGGCCACCCAGGGGGCCCCGCTGGGCGAAGAGGCGGAGAGCACCGGCGCCGGCCGGGTCACCAACGTCGTCTTCATGGGCATGGGTGAGGCGCTGGCCAACTACAAGGCCGCCGTCGGCGCGATCCGCCGGCTCACCGACCCGGCTCCCGAGGGCCTGGGCATGTCCGCGCGGGGCATCACGATGTCCACCGTCGGCCTGGTCCCGGCCATCGACAAGCTGGCCCAGGAGGGCATCCCGGTCACGCTGGCCCTCAGCCTGCACGCGCCGGACGACGAGCTGCGCGACGAGCTGGTGCCGATCAACACGCGCTGGAAGGTCGGCGAGACGCTCGACGCCGCCCGCCGCTACTTCGACGCCACCGGCCGCCGGGTCAGCATCGAGTACGCCCTGATCAAGGACATCAACGACCACGAGTGGCGGGCCGACCTGCTGGGCAAGGAACTGAACCGGCGGGGCCGGGGCTGGGTGCACGTCAACCCGATCCCGCTGAACCCCACCCCCGGGTCGAAGTGGACGGCCAGCACCCACCGCGCGCAGAACGCGTTCGTGAACGCTCTGCGCGAGCGCGGGGTGCCCACCACGGTCCGCGACACCCGCGGGCAGGAGATCGACGGGGCCTGCGGTCAGCTCGCGGCCACGGTCTGACCTCCGGGTGACTGCGCCGGACGAGTGCACAGGCGTCCCGGTGAGTAACGGCATCATCACAACTGGTTCCCGGCCGCAAATTTCACGTGTCCTCATCCGCGACCGGGCCACACGGACCGACCCCAAGAGTGCAGAATGGCGGATGTGAGCGAGACCTTTCCGCGGGCAGGCCGCATGTCCAAGGGTTACGACGTCGACCAGGTCGAGTCGTTCCTCGGCCGGGCCCGGGCTGCGTACGAGGAGAACGGGCGTGGGCCCGCGATGACGTCGTGGCACGTCCGTACGGTCGGCTTCGACCTGGTGCGCGGCGGGTACGACGTGGACGCGGTCGACGCGGCACTCGACCGGATCGAGGATGCCTTCGCCCGTCGCGAGAAGCAGCGCGGCGAGGAGCGCAGCGGCAGCCAGGCCTGGCAGACCCAGCTGCGCACCCAGGAGCAGTCGCTGCGGGCCCAGCTGGCCCGGCCCGACGGGGAGCGGTTCCCGCGGGGTAGCGGCATGGAGCTCACCTACGACATCGACGCGGTCGACGACCTGTGCATCCGCATCGAGGAGTCGTTCGCGATGGGCCAGCCGCTGCCGCCCGACGCGGTGCGCCTGGCGGTGTTCAAGAGCCGGCGCGGCTCCCGGGGGTACCGCGAGGCCTCGGTCGACGCGTTCCTCGACCGCGTGGTTGAGCTCCTGGTCGTCCAGACCGTCTAGAACCACAAACTGAGGACGCCTGTCAGCACGAGTGCTGACAGGCGTCCTCAGTTTGTGGTTCAGTCCATCTCGACCACCAGATCGGCCCGGTGACTGGACGCCTCGATCAGCAGGGCGTTCGGCTGGTCGGTCTGCTCGATCCACTGCGCGGCGAACTCCGGCGTCTTGCCGAACCGCACGTGGCGGGCGAGCAGCCGCTCCAACCGCAGATCCTCGGGGGTACGGCAGAACCAGACCTCGTCGAGCTGTTCCTTCGCCCTGTCCCAGTCGCCGCCGAGCAGCAGGTAGTTCCCCTCCGTGACCACCACGCGCGCTCCGGGAGACACCGGGATCGCCCCGGCGATCGGCTGCTCGATGGTCCGTTCGAATCCCGGCGCGTAGACCAGGTCGCCGGACTCACGCAGCCGCTTGAGCAGCGCCGCGTAGCCGAGGGCGTCGAACGTCTCCGGCGCCCCCTTCCGCTGCCGCAGCCCCAGCCGGTCGAGACTCACGTCGGCCAGGTGGAAACCGTCCATCGGGACGTGGGCCACCTGTTCGGGGCCGATCCGCTCGGCGAGCACCGTGGTCAGCTTCTCGGCCAGCGTGCTCTTGCCGGCGCCAGGTACCCCGGCGATCCCGACGATGACGCGGTCGCCCATTCTCCCGGCCGTCAGCTTGAGCACCCGGGCGGCCAGTTCGTCGAGAGTCGGTCGCACCAGGGCATCATGCCCTGCCGCAGTGTTCTGCAGGGGTACGGGCGCGCCGGTCACGGGTGCCGCGCTGCTGCGAGACCGTTCACCAGGTAGGACTGCGCGTGCTTGGCCAGGTCCATCCCGTCCGACCAGAGGTTGCGCCAGATCGCCAGGTCGTTGGACAGCCCGGGGGCGACCACGGCCGAGGAGAACGACTCGAAGGTGATCGGGCCGGTGTAGTCGATGTCGGCCAGGGCGTGGAAGAACCCGGTGAAGTCGATGTGCCCGCTGCCCAGGTAGCCGCGGTGGTTCTCGCCGATGTGCACGTAACCCAGCCGGTCGCCGACCTCGAGCACCGGGCGGACCATGTCGGTCTCCTCGATGTTCATGTGGTAGGTGTCGAGGTGGATCCTCACGTTGTCGGCGCCGATGTCGTCGGCCAGCAGCAGCGCGTCGTGGGCCGTGTTGATCACGTTGGTCTCGTAGCGGTTGCAGATCTCGAGCATCAGCGTGACGTCGTCCTTCGCCGCCTGGGCGGCCAGGTCGCGCAGGACGCCGACGACGTTCGCCCGGCCGGCCGCGGACAGCGGCTGCGAGGCCTTGCCGAAGGCGCTGTACAGGGCGCCGGCGAACATCTTGCCGCCCAGTCCGGCGGTGATCTCCAGCGACCTGCTCAGCAGTTCCGCACCGCGGGCCACCACGGCCGGGTCCTCGCTGGAGACGTCCGCGTCCGGGGCCAGCCCGCGGGAGCAGGCCACCTGCAGCCCGGCCTTCTCCAGTTCGGCCCGGGCGTGCGCCACGTCCATGGTCAGGCCGTCGTGCAGGGAGAACTCGAGCAGGTCGTAACCGGCCTCCCGGGTGCTGCGGACGGCCAGTTCGACCTCTTCGGGGGAAGTGCTACCGGCCCAGACCAGGGCGTGCACACCTAGGGGGTTCATCGGTTTTCCTTACGTAGCAACGAGGTTCAGGACTGCTGGGCGCCGGTGATCAGGGCGACGATCTCTTCTCCGGTGGTCTCGGCGGTGCGGCGGCCGGCCACGCACCGGCCTGAGCGCATCACCCAGACCTGGTCGGACAGCCGCATCACCTGGGCGAAGTTGTGGCTGATCAGGAGCACGGCGTGGCCGTCCTCGCGGAGCTTGAGGATCAGCTGCTCGACCCGCTCGGTCTCCTGGACCCCCAGGGCCGCGGTCGGCTCGTCCATGATCACCAGCTTCGAGCTGAAACCGGCGGCGCGGCAGATCGACACGGCCTGGCGCTGGCCGCCCGACAGCCGCCGCACGGTCGAGGTCACGCTGGGCACGTTCACCGCAAGCGCCGAGACCATGCGCTGCGCCTCGGCCTTCATCGCCTTGCGGTTCAGCAGACCCAGACCGTTGGTGATCTCGCGGTTGAGGAACAGGTTCTGCCAGACCGTGAGGTCCTCGACCAGCGCGAGGTTCTGGTGCACGGTCTCGATCCCGGCCTTCCGGGCGTCCTCGGGGTTGGAGAACCTCGTCTCCTCGCCGTCGAACACGATCCGGCCGGAGTCCGGGCGGTGGATGCCCGACAGGCAACGCACCAGGGTGGACTTGCCGGCGCCGTTGTCACCGACCAGAGCGGTGATCTCGCCGGGGCGCAGGGTCAGCGAGACCTCGCGCAGAGCGCGGACACTGCCGAAGGAGAGGCTGACGTCGTCGACGGAGACGAGGGCCTGGGTGGTCGTCGCGGTCACTTCTGGAACCTCATCAACAGGGCGGCCAGCACCACGACGATGCCCACCGACAGCGGCTGGTAGAACTGCGAGACGCCGACCAGGGTCAGGCCGTTGACCAGGACGGTCAGGACCAGGGCGCCGAGCACCGGGCCGATGATCGTGGCCCGGCCGCCGAGCAGGCTGACCCCGCCGAGCACCACCGCGGCCACGGTGTTCAGGGTCATCGTGGTGTCGGCGGCGGGGGAGGAGGCGCCGATCCGGGCGACCAGGAGGATGCCGGCCAGCCCGGCCAGCGTGCCGGAGAGGGTGTACACGGCCACCTTGATCCGGGCCGTGCTGATCCCGGTGGCGGTGGCCGCCTCGGGCGATCCGCCGGCCGCCAGCACGTGGGTGCCGAACCGGGTGTGGAAGAGCAGGACGTGCGCGAGCAGGGCCAGGACGACGGCGAGCAGGAAGGTGTAGCCGACGATGCCCACGCCCTGGGTGGACAGCCGCAGCAGGAACGGGCTGATCACGGTGGTGGGCTTGCCGTCGGCCAGGATCAGCGCGAGGCCGGAGGCGGCGCTGAGCGAGCCCAGGGTGACCACGAAGTCGGGGATCCGGCCCTTGGCGATCAGGGCGCCGTTGACGGCGCCGAAGACCAGGCCGGCCAGCACCGCCGCCCCCAGGCAGAGCGGAAGGCTCCAGCCCTCGGCGAAGGTCCAGCCGAGAACCACTGCCGAGAAGGTCATCACCGAGGCCACCGACAGGTCGATGCCGCCGGTGGCGATGGTGAAGGTCTGGCCGACCGAGAGGATCACCAGGATCGCCGAGGCCACCAGGATCGACTGCACGTTGCCGGAGCTGAGGAACGAGGAGTTCAGCGACTGGAACACGACGGTCAGGCCGATCAGCCCGACCAGGGCGGCCCAGTCGGCCCAGAAGGCGGGGTCTCGCAGACGCCGGCTGCGCGCCGGGCCCGGGGGTGCCGGTGGCGCTTCGAGAGTGGTTGCGGACATCGCTGAACCTTTCGTGCCGCTGTGCGGCAGTGGTTTTCGGGCAGATCGAGGACGCCGGGGATCACCGGCGGAGGCCACCTCACCAAGGGGGGTGGTGGGGGCTTACGCGGACGGGGACGGCGTGGTCAGGTCTGTGAGCCGTCCCCGCGGTCCGGAACTACTTGAGCAGTTCGGCGATCGGGTCTTCGTACTCGCCGAACGGCTTGGGGGTGGCGGCCAGCGCCTTGTCGGCGACGTCGGCCGTGACCAGTTCGACGGGGGCGTCGACACTGGTCGGGAGGCTCTTGCCGGCGGCCGCGGCGGCGCAGGCCTCGAGGCCCATCTCGCCGATGGTGTAGGGGTACTGGGCCACGGTGGCGGTCAGCCCGCCGTCCTTCACCGAGGTCAGCGCCTCCTCGACGCCGTCGGTGCCGATCACCTTGACGTCACCGGTCTTCCCGGCGTTCTCGACGGCCCGCACCACGCCCAGGGCCATGTCGTCGTTGGCCACGTAGAAGCCCTTCAGGCCGGGGTTGGCCCGCAGCACGGTGGTGGCCTGGGTGAGCGCCTTCTCGCGGTTCCAGTCGGCCGCGACCGTCTGCACCACCTTGACCGAGGAGCCCAGGCCCTGGGTGAAGCCCTCGACCCGGGCGTTGCTGGTGACGTCGCCCGAGGTGCCGCCGATGACGGCCACGTCGCCGGAGCTGACCAGCTTGGTCATCTCCGCGCCGGCGAGCTTGCCGGCCTCGACGTTGTCGGTGCCGATGTAGGTGGCCGGGGTGGCGCCGGCCGCCTCGGCGGCCTCCTCCTCGACCGGGGAGTCGATGTTCACGATCGTCTTGTCCCGCGCGGCCAGCTGGGCCAGGCCCTGCACCAGGTTGGTGCCGGTGATCGGGTTGACGATGTAGCAGCTGAAGTCCTGCCCGGCCAGGGCGGTGAGCTTGTCGGCCTGGCCGGTGGTGTCGGTGATCGAGTTGGCCGCCTGGACGGTGGTCTCCAGGCCCTGGGCCGCGGCGCCGGCCTCGATGCCGTCTTCCATGGTCTGGAAGAAGGGGTTGTCGAGGCCCTTGATGATCGCGGCGACCTTGGCCGGGGAGGCGTCGCCGCCGGAGCCACCGGCCTCGCCCGAGGAGGAGGAGTCGCCGCAGGCCGCGAGCGCGACGGCGGCGAACGACAGGGGCACGCCGAGAGCGGCGATGCGACGGATCGAGGTGCTGGCTCCCACGTTGGAGCTCCTTTGCGTACGGGTACGGCTTCGTACCGCCAACGGTCTGATCGATTACATGCCCTCTTGCGTCGGCTGTCAATCGTTAAGACCAACCCTTTTGCAAAGTTGCTACGCAGAACTAGGATGGTCCCGTGTTGTTTACCCGCGAGTTCAGCGTCGACTTGCTGGAGCGCTGCCCAGTCCCGGCGGAGATGCGATGAGCGCCGCCCCCCTGCAGTCGCAGACCTCCGGCGTCACTGCGCCGACCAGCGTGAACAGCGGTGTGGGCGAGGTTCTCGCCCTGTTCCGCGGTGGCCGGGCCCTCACCCGGGCCGAGGTGATGACCCTGACCGGTCTGTCCCGCACCACGGTGAACCAGCGGCTCGACCAGTTGCTGCAGGCCCGGCTGATCGCGGCGGCGGGTGAGGGCAGTCCCACCCGGGGCCGGCCGGCCACCCGCTTCGCCTTCCACGCCCGGCGCGGGGTGCTGCTGGTGGCCGACCTGGGCGCCACCGGGATGCGGGCGGCGGTCTGCGACCTGAACGGCGAGATCGCCTCCGAGCGGCAGCGCCGGATCGACATCACCGGCGGTCCGGACGCGATCCTGACGCTGGTCGAGCAGGAGTTCGCGGCGCTGCTGGCCGAGACCGGCACCACCCCGGCGCAGGTCCACGGCATCGGCCTGTCGGTGCCCGGCCCGGTCGACTTCGCCCGCGGGGCGGTGGTCAACCCGCCGATCATGACCGGCTGGGACGGCTACGACATCCGCGGCCGCTTCGCCCGCACCTACGACTGCCCGGTCCAGGTGGACAAGGACGTCAATGCGATGGCGATCGGCGAGTACCGGCGCAACTACCCCGACGCCGGGCACCTGCTGATGCTCAAGCTCGGCACCGGGATCGGGGCCGGGGTGGTGGTCGGCGGCCAGATCTACCGGGGCGCCGACGGCGCCGCGGGGGACATCGGGCACTCCCAGCTGAGCCAGCCCGACGACGAGAACCAGCCGCTGTGCCGATGCGGGAACATCGGCTGCGTAGAGGCCTACGTGGGCGGCTGGGCCTTGATGCGCGACCTGCAGGCCGCCGGGCGGGACGTCTCCAGCGTCGACGCGGCGATCGAGCTGGCCCTCTCCGGAGACCCGGTGGCGGTGCAGATCACCCGCCGTGCGGGCCGCGTGCTGGGAGCGGCGATCGCCGGTGCGGTAAGCCTTTTCAACCCGCGGGTGGTCGTGATCGGCGGTCAGCTGGCCCGGGTCGAGGGGCAGTTGTTCGCCGGCATCCGGGAGATGGTCTACCGCCGCTCGCTGCCGCTGGCCACCACGCGCCTGCAGATCGTGCGCAGTTCGCTGGACAACAGCGCCGGCCCGATCGGCCTGGCACTGTCGGTGGCCGACGCGGTCTTCGCCCCCGAGGCGGTGGAGCGCCTGATCACCGACGCCACCTGATCCGCTCCTCAAGACCGCCGGCCGGCGGCCGACCTAGGAAGCACATGAGGATCCGGCGCGCGCTGCTCGGGGCTGCCGTGGCGGCCCTGCTCGTGCTGGCCGCGGTGCTCCAGCCTTCCGTAGGGGCCGGTTTCACCGGCAGTACCGAAGTGCGCTCCGTGATCACGAGCCGGACCGACTTCGGGGTCGGGCCGGTCTTCCGCTGGGGGATGGACACCACTCCGCGGCTGGCGCCGGACCAGGTGGGAACCGCCTCGACCTGGGCGCAGGTCTCGGCCGGGAGCCAGCAGAGCTGCGCCCTGGGCCGGGACGCCGGTCTGTGGTGCTGGGGAACGAGCGGGACGGGCGAGCTGGGCCTGGGCAGCACCTCCGAATACGTCTACGGTCCGACCCGGCTGAGCACGGCCACCTATCGGCAGGTCTCGGCGGGGACCGGTACGACGTGCGCGATCCGGACCGATGGCACGCTCTGGTGCTGGGGGAACAACAGCGCCGGGCAGCTCGGCCTCGGCGACACCACCAACCGGTCGTCCCCGGTCCAGGTCGCCGGCGCCACCGACTGGTTGCGGGTCTCGAGCGGGCAGGCCTCGACCTGCGGCGTCCGGGCCGGCGGCACGCTCTGGTGCTGGGGCGACAACGCCTACGGGCAGCTCGGTCTCGCCGACACGGCCCGGCGGACCGTACCTGTGCAGGTGGCCCCGGACCGCTCCTGGGGCGAGGTGAGCGTGACCGCCCTTCACACCTGCGCCAGGACCACCGGCGGCGCGCTGTGGTGCTGGGGCAACAACGACAAGGGGCAGCTGGGGGTGGGCGACGCGGTCAGCCGCACCAGCCCGGTCCAGGTCGGCACCGCTACGGACTGGACCTGGGTGCGAACCGGCGGGCAGCACACCTGCGGGCTTCGGGCGACCGGCTCGGCGTGGTGCTGGGGGCTCAACTCAAGTGGGCAGCTGGGCGCCGGCGACACCGCCGACCGCGCCGTCCCGGTCCAGGCCGGCACGGCCGGCAACTGGACGTCGGTCGAGCTCGGGACGGCACACACCTGCGGGCTCCGGGCCGACGGCACCCTGTGGTGCTGGGGCAGCGGGACGCGCGGCATCCTCGGCACCGGCACCACCGCGAACCGGTCGCAGCCCACCCAGATCGGGGCCGACACCGACTGGGCCGGGGTGAGTTCCGGTGGTCAGCACACCTGTGGGGTGCGGGCCGGCGGAACGGTCTGGTGCTGGGGCTACAGCATCAACGGGCAGGCCGGGCACATCCTCACCGCGCCGGCCCGGATCGGGTCGGTCGACGACTGGCAGCGGCTCGGGCCCGGGCGGCTCAACCTCTGTGCGGTGCGCGAGAACGGCACGCTGTGGTGCTCCGACTACAACGGCTCGGCCCAGCTCGGCCAGGGCGACTACACCTCCCGTCCGGCGCTCACCCAGGTGGTGGCGGGCACCGCCTGGAACGCGTTCTGGCGTTCGGTCGGCATCGGGCAGTACCACGTCTGCGGGATCCGCCGCGAAGGAACGCTCTGGTGCTGGGGCGAGAACACCCAGGGCGAGAACGGTTCGGGCAACACCACCACCTACGGCACCCCGAACCAGGTCGGGACGGCCGCCGACTGGGCCACCGTCTCGGCCGGTCTGCAGTACACCTGCGCCACCCGGGTCGACGCCTCTCTGTGGTGCTGGGGCCTGAACTCCTCCGGTCAGCTGGGGCAGGGCGACATCACCAACCGCAGCACGCCGGTCCAGGTCGGGTCGGCCACGGTCTGGCGTCAGGTCAGCTCGGTCTACGGGGTGACCTGCGGGATCCAGGTCGACGGCAGCCTCTGGTGCTGGGGAGCCAACAGCCGCGGGCAGGTGGGGGCCGGTGACACCGCTGCCCATCGGACTCCGGTCCAGGTCGGCACGGCGCAGGACTGGGTCGAGGTGAGCACCGGACGGGTGCACAGCTGCGGGATCCGCGGCGGGGGATCCCTCTGGTGCTGGGGCAGTGGCAGCAACGGCCAGCTCGGTCTCGGTGACAACACCCAGCGCACCGAGCCGGTCCAGGTGGGCACCGCGACGGACTGGTACGCGGTGAGCGCCGGTTACGCCCACACCTGCGCGGTGCGACGTGACACCACCCTGTGGTGCTGGGGGTTCAACGGCGCCGGCCAGCTCGGCCAGGGCGACACCGTCGACCGGAACGCTCCGGTCCAGGTGCCGGGGATCAGGACGTCGCGGATGGCGACCAGCTGGTTCGGCACCTACGCCACCCAGATCGAGCCGTAGCGGCAACCCCGGCGCAACCTCGGGCCCCGCATCATGCGGGCATGTCAGTCAGCGGTGGGCACGTGGCCGAGCACCCGGTCGACCTCGATCGCCACGACCACCCGCTGCGGGTTCTCCCGGGGCTGGCGATAGCGCTGGGCGTAGCGGCGCACGGCGTCTTCCACCGCCTCCGCGTCGTCCAGCACTTGGGCCGGGCCCTCCAGGGTGAGCCAGTAGCGTCCTTCCATCACGCTCACCGCCGCCCGGCCGCCCCGGGCCGCGTTGCGCGCCTTGACGCTGGTGCCCGAGCAGATCACCCGCACCCGCCGGGCCGGTGCGTCCCAGGTGAATCCCACCGGGGTGACGTGCGGGCTGCCGTCGGCGCGCAGCGTGGTGAGGGTGGCCAGGTGCCGCTCGGTCAGCAACGGCAGGGCGGCTTCGGGCAGCTGGGCGGGGTCGAAGGACACCCGGTCAGGGTGTCACGGATGATGAGCACCGGATCCGCCAGGGTCAGGAACCACGATCGGGAGGACTCATGAGCAGCGGACAGGGTGGCTACGCCGAGGCGTACCGCAGGAGCCTGGAGGACCCGGCCGGGTTCTGGGCCGACGCGGCCCGCGAGGTGGCCTGGATCAGGAAGCCGAAACAGATCCTGGACGAGGGCAGTCCACCGGTCTACCGCTGGTACCCCGGCGCCCGGCTGAACGTCTGCTACAACGCCCTCGACCGGCACATCATCGAGGGCCGCGCCGAACAGGACGCGCTGATCTACGACTCACCGGTCACCGGCACGCAGCGTCGCTACACCTACGCCGAACTGCTCGACCTCACCGCCCGTTTCGCCGGCGGGCTGGAGGCCTGCGGGGTGACCAAGGGCGACACCGTGCTGATCTACCTGCCGATGATCCCCGAGGCGGTGATCGCCATGCTGGCCTGCGCCCGGATCGGGGCCGTGCACTCGGTGGTGTTCGGCGGGTTCGCCCCGGCCGAGCTGGCCGTCCGGATCGACGACGCCCGGCCCAAGGTGGTGGTCACCGCGTCCTGCGGGATCGAGCCGACCCGGGTGGTGGAGTACAAGCCGCTGCTCGACGAGGCGCTGCGCCGGGCCGAGCACGAGCCCGAGACCACCGTGGTGGTGCAGCGTGAGCAGGCCCGGGCCGAGATGGGCCCGAAGGACGTCGAGTGGCGCACCCTGATGACGCCGAATGCTGTGCCCCCGGCCGGTTGCGTCGCAGTGGAGGCCACCGACCCCCTGTACATCCTGTACACCTCCGGAACCACCGGACGTCCTAAAGGAATCGTTCGGGACAGCGGCGGTTACGCGGTGGCCCTGACCTGGTCGATGAAGGCGATCTACGGGGTCGGGCCGGGGGACGTCATGTTCACCGCCAGCGACGTCGGCTGGGTGGTGGGCCACTCGTACATCGTCTACGGGCCGCTGCTGGCCGGCGCCACCACGGTGCTCTACGAGGGCAAGCCGATCGGGACCCCCGACGCCGGGGCGTTCTGGCGCGTGGTCGAAGAGCACTCCGTGAACGCGATCTTTACCGCGCCCACCGCCTTCCGGGCGATCCGGCGGGCCGACCCCGACGCGGAACTGCTTGCCGGTCGCGACATCTCGAGCCTGAAGACGCTGTTCCTGGCGGGCGAGCGGCTGGACCCGGACACCTACCGCTGGGCCTCGGAGAAACTGGGCGTACCCGTGGTGGACAACTGGTGGCAGACCGAGACCGGCTGGCCGATCTGCGCCAACCCCCGCGGTCTGGACGATCTGCCGATCAAGCCGGGCTCCCCGTCGGTGCCGATCCCCGGCTACGACGTGCAGGTGCTCGGCCCCACCGGGGAGGTGCTGCCGCCCGGCACCGAGGGGGCGATCTGCCTGCGCCTGCCGATGCCCCCGGGCACCCTGGCCACGCTCTGGCAGGACGACGACCGGTACGTCTCCAGCTATCTGTCCGCCTTCCCGGGCTGGTACCTGTCCGGCGACGGCGGTTTCAAGGACGAGGACGGGTACGTCTTCGTGATGGGCCGGACCGACGACGTGATCAACGTGGCCGGCCACCGGCTCTCCACCGGTTCGATGGAGGCCGTGCTGGCAGCCCACCCGGCGGTGGCCGAGTGCGCGGTGATCGGGGTGCACGACGAGCTGAAGGGGCAGCTGCCGCGCGGTCTGGTGGTGCTGAAGTCGGGCGTGGACACGCCCGCCGCGCAGGTGCAGACCGAACTGGTCGAGCTGGTGCGCTCGGAGATCGGCGCGGTGGCCTCGCTGCGCCGGGTCGACGTGGTGGCGGCCCTGCCCAAGACCCGCTCGGGCAAGATCCTGCGCAAGACCATGCGCCAGATCGCCGACGGCGCCGAGGTCACGGTGCCGAGCACGATCGAGGACGCCTCGGTGCTGGAGGCGCTCGGCCCCGTGCTGCGCAGCTGAAGAAGCCGGTAGGGCGCATCCGCGGCCGGATGCGCCCTACAGGTCGATCTTCAGGGAACCGTCGAACCGGACGCTGCGAATGGTCTGGACCTCCGCAGGCCGGGCCTCGATCGCCCTCGGGGCGGGGGTACGCCCTCAGATCTCGATGGTGCGCTCCAGGTTCGCCAGCTTCCGGCGGGCCAGGGCCAGGTTCGAGCGGTGCTTGTCCAGGGCGAGGTACAGGAACAGCCCGATGCCGGTCTGGTCGGTGATCAGCCGGATCAGGTGGTACTGCGAGTCCAGCGTGATCAGGATGTCCTCGATGCCCTCGCGCAGGCCGAGCGCCTCCATCGTGCGCAGCTTGGCCCGCACCACCTCGGTGTTGCCCGCCGCGGCGACCTCGAGGTTGAGGCTGCCGCCACCGGCCTGGCCGAGAGTCATGCCGCTCGTGTAGTCCACGAGCGCGACGCCGACGGCGCCGTCGATCTGCATGGCTTCCTTGAGAACGGTGTCGATGTTGGTCATGTAAGCATCCTTTGGCGAGCGGAGTTGCAGAGCGGATCCGGGCCGATCGCCCGGACCGGGGCCCAGAGGTCTGCGGGCAGGACTACCAACCGGCCCCGCGGACCGGCTGCCGAGATGACTCTCTGGTTGTCTCTCGGCAGGCCGGGCCGGGAACCAATCCGCCGATTGGTCGGTCCGGCGACGCATCGTGCTGTCCGGTTCCACTGCGGGGGCCGGGTGGCCCTGCAGGTGCCGGAGGTTCAGGGGTTCGGTGGTCGGCGAGATCGCCGGGGGTGTGGCCGGGGGCTGGTACGCCGCCGGGGTCACGGGCGGGGCTTGGTAGGCCGGCGGAGTGACGGGCGGGGCCTGGTAGGCGGGCGGAGGCACGGTCGGGGGCTGATAGGCCGCCGGGGTGACGGCGGGGGAACCCACCGGAGGCGTGCCGTAACCGGTGCCGTCGTAACCCTGGTAGCCCGGGTTGGCGTAGGGCGCGCTCGGCGCCGGGCGCCCCTGACCGGGGTGGGCCGGCTGCTGCTGCCCGTACGGCTGTTCGGCCGGGCGGGGGGCGGAGGCCTGCTGGGGCCGGGGAACCCGCCGGCGCTCTTCGTGACGGTAGGCACCCGCGGCCGAGGTGGGGGGCGGAGCCACCGGGCCGGCCTGCGCGCGCGGGGTGTGGGGGGCATGGGTGGCGGTGGCGGCCGCTGCGGCGTGGGCCGCGGCCGCCTGGCGCCGCGCCTCCTCGACCGGCTCGGCCGACACCAGGTAGGTGCCCGAGACCGGAGAGATCACGGTGGCGGAGGCGATGATCGCCTCGGCACCGGTGACCGGAGGCACCACTTCGGCGGCCTCGGGCACGCTGTGCTGCGGGGTCGGCGGCTGGGAGGAGCGACGGCTGCGGGCCGGCAACGGGGCCCCCGGCTCGAACGCGAACCGGTGCTCCTGCGACTCGGAGCTGACCCGCAGGTCGATGTGGTCGCCACCGCGCATGTCGGCGGGCCGCAGCGGGACCGGCATCTCACCGGAGTCGGTCGGCGTGGGGGCGGGGACGGCCGGACGGCCGCCCTCGGCCGGGCTCGGGTTGGCGTGCTTGGCGTCGCTGCGGGTCATCCGCTGACGGATTCCGGCGAAGCCCCGGGGTGAATTACTCATCGAGTCTCCAGTCGTCCAGGGCTGGCGGCTCATACGCAGATGTGTGCCTTCCCCACTGTCCGGACAATGGAAACACACGTTGTCAGGCCAGGGAAGCCGCATTCCGGAAAGCTGTCGTCATTCGGGCTCGGCCTCGGCCGGAAACACCTGGGCGGATCTCTTTCCGGAACTCAGGGTGACGAAACTGTGATGGATTGTGCGGGCGGTCGGGCACTCGCCGTGATGCTGTCCGAGGCATTCCGTGTCAGCAGGGGCCTCGGTAAACGCTGCATTCTGACGCTGGGTAGACCAGCGGCAACACAGTGACACAAATCTATGTCAGAGTCGTGGGAATGAGCCTCTGCGTAATGGCGTCATCACGATCGGCATTACTGCGGAGCGTTCATCTGCCGACTCTCCGGACGCCTTCCGGGCGTTGCGTATTTGTCATGGTCACGGTTCGGTGACGCCGAGCGGCCCGCTCGGAGAGAGTTGTAAACCTCACGGGATAGTCTCACCCGATCGGAGTAGGCAACATAAGGGAAAACCCCCGGAATTCGCCCGCGGAATTGCGAGCAGCAATTTGAGTATGTCCGTTTCGGGCATTTTAATGGGGATTCTTGCCGGCCGACCGGGCCTTGAGTGAGACCCGGCCGGCCGCATGAGTCAAGTTGATCAGGCGGACTCGCGGCGGAAGGTGCGGGCGCCGAACCACAGCGACGCCGCCACCAGGGCGGCGGTGGCCAGCGACCCCCACAGGGCCGAGGCGCTGGCCAGATCCCCGGAGAAGAACGAGCGGGTGGCGTCGACGGTGTGCTTGAGCGGGTTGACGTCGGAGAGGTGGCGCAACCAGGCCGGCGCGAGCGACATCGGCAGCAGGATCCCCGAGAGCAGGAGCAACGGCATGGCCAGGCCGTTGAACAGCGGGGCCAGCGCATCCTCGCTGCGCAGCAGCAGCGCGCAGCCGTAGGAGAGCGACGCGAAGGCCGCGCCCAGCCCGGCCACGATCAGCAGGGAGAGCAGCACCCCGGCGATCGGGGCCCGCAGGCCGAACGGGACGGCGGCGGTCAGCAGCAGCACGGTCTGCACCACGATCACCACCACGTCGCGCAGCACCCGCCCGGCCAGCAGGGCCACCCGGCTGCAGGGGCTCACCCGTTGCCGTTCGATCACGCCGGCCCGGTACTCGGCCACCAGGCCGAAGCCGACGAACGCGGCGCCGAACATGCCCAGCTGCACCAGCAGGCCGGGTACGAAGATCTGCCACTCGTCGCCCGGGGGCAGACCCGGGGTGCTGGCCACCACCGGTTTCAGCAGAGGGCCGAAAAGGGCCAGGTAGAGCAGGGGCTGGGTCAGGCCGAGCACGACCCAGACCGGATTGCGCAGGCTCAGGCGCATCTGGCGCTCGAAGGTCAGCCAGGTGTCACGCCACACGGAGTTCATCGTCGGCTCCTCGGTCGAGAACAGAGGGCGGGTCGGGTCGCCGTCGGCGGACAGCGGCCGGACCCGTGGGGATCGGGTCGGGTGAGGGGGTGCGCGGCTGTTCAGGCCGTTCAGGCGGCGGGCTCGTCGCGCAGGGAGCGCCCGGTCAGGTTGAGGAACACGTCGTCGAGCGTCGGGCGGCGCACCTCGATGCCCGCCAGCTCGACCTGTTTGGCGTCGAGTTCGCGCAGCAGCCGGGGCAGCAGGGCGCCGGCCTCGGGCACGTGCACGGTGATCTGGTCGCGTTCGACGGCGGGCTCGTCGGCCCCGGGGAGGGCGGCCATCACGCCCACCGCGTCGGCCCGTCGGCCCGGCTCGGCCAGCCGGACCACCACCGCGTCGCCGCCCACGCCGGCCTTCAGCTCTTCCTTCGTGCCGGCCGCCACGATCCGGCCGTGGTCGATCACCAGCAGCCGGTCGCACAACTGGTCGGCCTCGTCCAGGTAGTGCGTGGTCAGGAAGACCGTGCCGCCCAGGTCGTCGCGCAGCCGGCGGATGTGGTCCCACAGGTTGGCCCGCGACTGCGGGTCGAGCCCGGTGGTGGGCTCGTCGAGGAACACCAGGCCGGGGGAGTGCATCAGGCCGATCACGATGTCGAGCCGGCGGCGCTGGCCCCCGGACAGAGAGGAGCACTTGCGCTCCCACAGACCGTCCAGGTCGAGCTGGCCGAACAGTTCCTGGCCCCGGGCGGCGGCGTCGCGCCGGCTCACGCCGTACAGCCGGGCCTGGTCGACACACTCCTCGCCGGCCCGGGCCTCGGGCAGGGTGACCCCGCCCTGGGCCACGTAACCGATGTTGCGGCGCACCCCCACCGGATCACGCAGCAGGTCGTGCCCGGCCACGGTGGCCTGGCCCGAGGTGGGGCGCAGCAGGGTGGTCAGCATGCGCAGGGTGGTGGTCTTGCCCGCCCCGTTCGGGCCGAGGAAGCCGACGATCTCGCCGGTCTCCACGTCGAGGTCGACCCCGCGGACGGCCTCGACCGGGCCGGTGCGGGTGGTGAACGTCCTGGTCAGTGCGCGGGCATGGATCATGGCAACTCGTCCCCCAGAGTCTTGGCCTGCACAAAAGCGTTGTGCGCCAACTGATCACGCGGTGTGCGACAGATCCGCGACATCACCATGGTGGACCCGTCCGGGTGAAGTAGTCAAGTTTGACTACTTCGCGTGGGGCAAAGACAAGGGGCCGTGCGTGGTCACGCACGGCCCCTTCCGGACTCCTACAGGTACAGGACCCGGTGCCGAAGGCTGCCCTCGAGGCGGCCGACCGCGATGCCGGCCACGGTGGCGAGGCGGGCCCGGCCCTCGGGACGGAACGCGCCGGGCAGGGCCATCAGCACCCGCACCCAGCTGCCCAGCATCTGCCGCGGGCCGCGCCGGCGCATGCCCGCGTTGCGGAACTTGCGGTAGAGGACCACCTCACCCACGCCGTAACCGCGCTCCTGCTGGTAGATCTCGCGCGGCCCGACGCGGTAGCGGTAGTGCAGCACCGCCCCCGGCACGAAGCTGGCCTTCACCCCGGCCCGGTCCAGCCGCCATGAGATGTCCAGGTCGTGCTGGGTGGGCAGGGACTCGTCGAAACCGTTCACCCGCTCGATCGCCTCGCGCCGGGCCCCCATCGAGGCGCCCACCACGGCCGGGCCGTAGTTGCAGTACTCGTCGATCTGCTTGCTCTGCAACAGGTCCCGACGGGCCCGGACGGCGGGTGGGTTGAGCAGTTCGACGTCGAGCTCCCCGCCCACGTAGGGGGCGGTGGCCAGGGCCCGGGCCATCCGGTCGAGGTAGCCCTCGGCCAGCAGGTCGTCGCTGTCCACGAACACGAAGACCTCGCCGGTGGTCCGGGCGATGCCGTGGTTGAGGGCGGTCGCCTGGTACCCCGGTTCGGGCACCCGCAGGACCCGGAAGTTGGGCAGGCGGTCGGCGAACCGCTGGGCGACCTCGACGGTGGTGTCGGTCGAGCCGTTGTCCACCACCACGACCTCCCACCACCCCTCGTACTTCTGGGCCGCGACCGACTCCAGGGTGTCGGCCAGGGTCGAGGCGCTGTTCCGGCAGCAGATCACCACGCTCAGCGTGGGAGGTGCGCTCGTCATCCGGCGGCGCCGAAGAAGGTGTTGACGGCTGTGATCACACGCTCGAGGGTGGCATCGTCCATGTACGGGTGCAGCGGCAGGGTCAGGACCTCTTCGGTGGCGGCCTCGGTCACCGTCAGCGGGCCGCGCCGGCTGGCGGCGTAGAAGCTGAACTCGTGGGCCCCCAGGAAGTGGATGCCACTGGCCACGCCGTGCTCGTTCAGGTGCTGGATCAGGGCCTGGCGGCGGCTGCCGTCGCGCAGCCGCAGCACGTAGATGTACGGCGCCACGTCTTTCCAGGCGGTGTCGAAGAGCCTTACGTGCCCGGCCTTCTCGAGGCCGCCGAAGGCCCGGTCGTAGATCCGGCAGTACTCCTGGCGGTTGCGGATGAACTCGTCGGCCAGCCCGAGCTGGGCCAGGCCGATCGCGGCGGGCACCGAGCCGAGGTGGCAGCGGTAGCCCTGGCGGACCACGTCGAACTCCCAGTTGCGCTGGTTCTTGTAGCGGGCGTCGGTGTCCGAGTCGATGCCCAGGTGCCGCAGCTCGTGCAGGGCCTGCACGTCGGCCGGGTCGGAGGTGACCACGGCGCCGCCCTCCAGGGTGGTGATGGTCTTCACCGGGCCGAAGCTGAAACAGGTGATGTCGCCGAAGGAACCGACCGGCCGGCCCTTGCTCAGGGTGCCGAAGGCGTGCGCCGCGTCCTCGATCACCCGCAGGCCGTGCCGGCCGGCCAGCTCGGTCAGCTCGTCGAGCCGGCAGGGCAGGCCCAGGTAGTCGACCGCCAGGACGGCCCGGGTGCGCTCGGTGACCAGCTCCTCCACCCGGGCCGGGTCGATGCTCAGGAAGCCGTCCTCGATGTCGCAGAACACGATCTCGGCGCCGGTGCGGCTCATCGCCTGGTGCCCGGCCACGTAGGTGAAGGCCGGGGCGATCACCTCGTCGCCCGGGCCCAGGCCGATCAGGCGCCCGGCGATGTGCAGCGCCTCGGTGCAGGAGTTGGTGGAGACCACGCGCCGGCCGTCCAGGCGCAGGAAACGCTCGAGCCCGAGCTCGAACTCCTGGCTGAGCCGGCCCATGCCGAGCCAGCCGGCCTCGAGGGCGGACTGCGCTGCGGCGGTGACCTCGGGGCCCAGGTAGGGCCGGTAGACCGGGATACGTTCCAGGGCTGTCGTGGGCGTGGGCATGGAACTCCTCATCGCTCGCGGTGCCGGCGTACGGACCAAGCGCGTTATGACCCAGGTCACACGCACCTTACGTTCCGTTAGGGTTCGCGGCAAGCATCCGCCCGGCCGGTGCGGCGCGGATTCGCCCGATGGGCGGCATAGGCTTCGGCCATGTCCGTGACCAGGCTTCTCGTGCTGGGGGCCGTGCGCATCTTCCAGCCCACCCACGGCTACTTCGTTCGTCGGGAGCTGGGCAGCTGGCAGGTGGCCGAGTGGGCGCACCTGAACCCCGGTTCGGTCTACAACGCGCTGCGCGGCCTGACCAGGGAGGGGCTGCTGGTCGAGGAGCCGGACCCGGAGGGCGGCAGCAAGAAGAAGATGGTCTACCGCCTGACCGTGGACGGGGACACGGAGTTCCAGCGGCTGGTGCGCAAGGCCCTGTGGGAGCTGCACCCCTTCGAGCAGGACTGGATCAGCGCGGGCATCTCGTTCTGGTGGGTGCTGTCCCGCGAGGAGGTCGTGGCGGCCCTCACCGCCCGGATCAGCCTGCTCGAGGCCCGGGTGGCCAGCATCGGTTACACGGCGCGGGAGGTCGGCCCCTCGGCCCCCGGCCAGCCGGAGCACGTGGTGGAGATGTTCCACTTCCAGGTCGCATTGCTGCGCGCCGAGCAGCAGTGGGTGGGCGAGGTGCTGGAGCGCATCCGTTCCGGCAGCTACGGCTTCGCCGGTGAGCCGCCGGAACGGGCTTTCCCCGGCCAGAACCCGATGCTCCCGGCCGGGGAGAGCGACGCGACCTAACTGGCGAGCTGCTTCTCGCGGCGCCAGCGGAACAGTTCGGCCGCCAGCACGATGCCCATCGCCAGCAGGAACATCGCCGAGCCGATCACGTAGGCGTCGGCCGGGATACCGCGCTGCGCCGACACGTACACGAACTTCGGGAACGTGTTGACGTCACCGGAGACGAAGTTGGTGATGATGAAGTCGTCGAACGAGAGGCTGAACGCCAGCAGGGCGGCGCCGGCGATACCGGGGGCCACCAGCGGCAGGGTGACCCGGCGGAACGTCTCGAACTCGTTGGCGTACAGGTCCTGCGCGGCCTGCTCCAGGCGCGGGTCCAGGCCGGCGATCCGGGCCTTCACCGCCACCACCACGAAGCTGATGCTGAACATGACGTGCGCGATCACCACGGTGACCAGGCCGAGCTCGATCCGCAGGTTCAGGAACAGGGTCAGCAGCGAGGCGGCCAGGACCACCTCGGGGGTGGCCATCGGCAGGAAGATCAGCAGGTTGGTCGGGGTGCGGCCGCGGAACCGGTAGCGGGCCAGGGCGAAGGCCACCATCGTGCCCAGCACGGTGGCGATCAGGGTCGAGGCCAGGCCGATCTTCAGGCTGTTGCCGAGCGCCGCGCAGACGTCCGGGGCGTTGCACGGGTTGGTCCAGTTCTCCAGCGTGAACCCGCGCCAGGTCAGGTTGGACCGGGCCGGCTGGTTGAAGCTGAACACCATCACGTAGGCGATCGGGGTGAAGATGTAGGCGAACGCCAGCACCCCGTAGATGTGCAGGGCGTACTTCGAGAGCCAGCGCGTCATACCAGTTCCTCCGTGCCGGCGCGGCGGACGTAGAGCACGACCAGCACCAGGATGATCGCCATCAGGACGAAGCTGAGCGCGGCCGCGGTCGGGTAGTCGACCACCCGGAAGAAGCGGCTCTCCACCACGTTCCCGATCATCGTGGTGCGGGTGTTGCCCAGCAGGTTGGCGTTGACGTAGTCGCCCGAGGCGGGGATGAAGGTGAGCAGCGTCCCGGCCACCACCCCCGGCATCGACAGCGGGAAGGTGACCTTGCGCAGCACGGTCGGGCCGTTGCCGTACAGGTCGCCGCCGGCCTCGATCAGCCGCGGGTCGATCCGCTCCAGGCTGGAGTACAGCGGCAGCACCATGAACGGCAGGAAGTTGTAGGTGATGCCGGCGACCACCGCGATCGGGCTGGCGGTGACGGCCAGGTCCTGCGGGATCAGGTGCAGCCACTTCAGCGACGAGACCACCCAGCCGTCGTCCGAGAGGATCTGCCGCCAGGCCAGGGTGCGCAGCACGAAACTGGTGAAGAACGGCGCCACCACCAGCACCAGCAGCAGGTTCCGGGCCCGCCCGGCCCGGAAGGCGATCAGGTAGGCCAGCGGGTAGCCGATCGCCAGGCACAGCAGGGTGGCCAGGCTGGAGTACAGGAACGAGCGGGCGAAGTGCCCGCGGTAGGCGGTGATCGCGTCCCAGTAGTTGCCCAGCCGGAAGGTCTGGACGAACTCACCGGGAAGGCCGCTGCCGGAAGGGGTCTGGGTGGAGGTGCCGGCCAGGGTGAAGATCGGCACGATGAAGAAGATCCCGAGCCAGAGCAGCCCCGGCAGCAGCAGGAGCAGCACGGTGCGCAGTTGCCGGCCGGAGGCCCGGGGCAGGGCCTCGGTGTCGGCCGCGGTGGGGGTCAGGGCGGGCATCGCTCAGCCCTTCAGCGCGGTGAGCTCGGCCGCGTCCTCGTCGACCCCGGCGTCCGCGTCGCCGGCCAGGCCGAAGCTGTGGTCCGGTTCCCAGGCCAGCTGCACCTGCTCGCCGTCACGGAAACCGACGCCCAGGCCCAGGTTCTGGGAGAACACGGTGAGGTTCTGCCCCCAGGGCATGCGCACCAGGTACTGGGTGGACACGCCCAGGTAGCTCGCGTCCACGACCACTCCACCCGTGAACCGGTTGAGTGCGTGCGGTACCCGCGCACCGGCGTCCATGATCTGGATCTTCTCCGGCCGGACGCCGAGCAGCAGGTCACCGTCGTTCTCGCAGCGACCACGCAGGATGCCCACCCGCTGGCCCTGCACCTCGACCACCAGGTAGTCGCCGTCGGTGCCGGCCCGGCGCACCGGCACCAGGTTGGACTGGCCCAGGAAGTTCGCCACGAACGTGGTCCGCGGCGCCTCGTACAGGTCGGTCGGCGCCCCCAGCTGCTCGATCCGGCCGTGGTTCATCACCGCCACCCGGTCGGCCATCGTCATGGCCTCCTCCTGGTCGTGCGTGACGTGCACGAAGGTGATGCCGACCTCGGTCTGGATGCGCTTGAGCTCGATCTGCATCTGGCGGCGCAGTTTCAGGTCCAGGGCGCCCAGCGGCTCGTCCAGCAGCAGCACCTGGGGCCGGTTCACCACGGCCCGGGCCAGGGCGATGCGCTGCTGCTGACCACCGGACAGCTGGGCCGGCCGGCGCTTGGCCAGGTGGCCCAGCTCGACCAGGTCGAGGGCGTCCAGGGCCTGCTGCCGCACGTTCTTCACCCCACGCCGGCGCAGGCCGAACGCGACGTTCTCGAACACCGACAGGTGCGGGAAGAGCGCGTAGTTCTGGAAGACCGTGTTGACCGGCCGCTGGTACGGCTTGCGGTGGGTCACGTCCAGACCGCCCAGGTGGATCGTGCCCTCGGTGGGTTCCTCGAGCCCGGCCACCATCCGCAGGGTGGTGGTCTTGCCGCAGCCCGACGGGCCGAGCAGGGCGAAGAACTCGCCCTGCTCGATCGTCAGGTCCAGGCCGTCGACGGCCGTGAACGCGGAGAACCGCTTGGTCACGCCGCTGAGCCGCAGGTCCGAGCCCGCTTCCGCAGTCGCCATGGTGAAACCCCTTGTTTCAGTTGCCGAGGACGCGCTGGAACTCGGAGGTGAACTCGGTCTCCTCGGTGCCCTCGAGCGTCCGGAAGACCTTGACCTTGGCCAGGTCCGCCTGGTCGGGGAAGATCTTCGGGTTCTTGGCCAGGGCCCGCAGTTCCTTGTCCTTGCTGGAGGCCATGACCTCCTGGGCACCCTTCACCGGGCAGATGTAGTTCACGTAGGCGGCGACCTCGGCGGCGACCTCGGGGTCGTAGTAGTAGTTCATCAGCGCCTCGGCGTTGGTGCGGTGCGGGGAGCCGATCGGCACCAGCATGTTGTCGCTCCAGAGGGTGCCGCCGGCCTCCGGGATCGCGAACCCCCACTTGTCGCCGTTCTCGGCGTTCAGCTGGGTGATGTCGCCGGACCAGCCGATCACCGCGAGCGCGTCGCCGGAGATCAGGTCCTCCTTGTAGGAGTTGCCCTTCACCTGGCGGATCTGGCCGTTGGTGAGCTGCTCCTCGAGCACGTCGAGGGCGTTGCCGAACTGGTCGGCGGTGAACGCGCCGGAGATGTCGACGCCCTGGTTGAGCATGATCAGGCCGAGCGTGTCACGCATCTCCGAGAGCACCTCGACCTTGCCCTTGAGCTCGGGCTTCCACAGGTCGTCGACGCTCTTGAGGCCCTTGGGCAGGCGCTCCTTGTTCCAGGCGATGCCGGCGTAACCGGACTGCCAGGTGAGCGAGTACTTACGGCCGTTGTCGAAGTCGACCGTCTTCAGGTTGTCCAGGATGTTCGCGGCGTTGGGCAGGTTGGCCTGGTTCAGCTCCTGCACGTAGCCCTGCTTGATCACCCGGGCGGCCATGTAGTCGGTGAAGACGATGACGTCCTTGCCGATGTCCTGGCCGTTGCGCAGCTGGCCCTGGATCTTGCCGTAGTACGAGTCGTTGTCCTCGATCGCCTCGTCGTACGTGGCGGTGATCCCGGACTCCTTCTCGAAGGCCTGGAGCGTCGGGTAGTTCTTGGTGTTGTCGTCGTAGTCCAGGTACAGCGTCCAGTTGGCCCAGTTGACCTTCTTCTCGGTGGCCGAGAGGTCCTTGGCGGCCGTGGGCCTGCCGTCGCCTTCACCGCCGCTGGTGCCGGGGGCCGAGGTGCCACAGGCGGCGAGGGCGGCGCCGAGCCCGGCGGTGCCGGCTCCGGCGAACAACGTCCGGCGGCTGAACCGGCCGGCCGAACGTTGCGCGCGGATGACAGCCGCGGCTTCGGGGGAAAGCGGACGGCGGCGGCGCTGGGTCATGGGACGTAAGTCCTTTCCTGACACTTCGGGTGGCGCTTCGGGAGGGCGACCGGACGCATGGGCAGGCGTCAGGCTAAGTGCGGAATTCGGCTCCGGCGCCTATCACGCACTGTTCGCAACACGTCGTTAACTTTCGCGGGGACCGGCGGCGCTCTCACGATGCGTCACCGTCAGGAAGTACCCGGGGGCAGATCGATTCCGGATACTGACACGCCGTTAACTTGCACGGCAAGGCGTCAACATGGTTTTCCGTGGCGTTCGCCGGGTAAACGCAACGGATTCGTTACCCGATGGGCGGTTGCGACCGGTGAAACCGGCTCGCAGGAGCACTTTCGGCCGCGGGTCGTCGATCACCCACCGGAAGGAAAGGAGGGCGTCGCACTCAATCTGTCAGTTTCCGTAGGGCAGATGCTCCGCCGGTACCGATTCGGATTGTTTTCGCACCGGAAACAACGAAATCTATTGTCAATGCCGCAGGTGAGGGGTAAGGATCACGGGGTGACGCGCAAACTCGTGCGGCCGGCCGGCCGGCCGAACGCCTCCCAGCCGCTGGACGAGACCTCGAAGCAGATCATCGAGCAGCTGCAGGAGGACGGCCGCCGTCCCTACGCCGCGATCGGCAAGGCCGTGGGCCTTTCCGAGGCGGCGGTCCGGCAGCGCGTGCAGCGTCTGCTCGACCACGGGGTCATGCAGATCGTGGCCGTCACCGATCCTCTGCAGGTCGGTTTCACCCGGCAGGCGATGATCGGCGTCACCGTCGACGGGGAGATCGAGTCGGTCGCCGACGAACTGTCGGCGATGACCGAGGTGGACTACGTGGTGGTCACCGCGGGCTCGTTCGACCTGCTGGTCGAGGTGGTCTGTGAGGACGACGACCACCTGCTGGAACTGGTGAGCCGGCGGATCCGGGCGCTGTCCGGGGTCCGGACCACCGAGACGTTCGTCTATCTCAAGCTCCGCAAGCAGCTCTACAACTGGGGTACCCGATGACCACGACGCCCGAGAACCCGACGATCCCGCCGCAGGACGCGCTGACGCAGGCCCTCCAGGAGAAGGCCCGCGACAATCTCTGGCTGCACTTCACCCGCCACTCGGGCTATTTCGGGCCCGAGCCCGACCCGGTTCCGGTGATCGTGCGCGGCGAGGGGCACCGCATCTTCGACTCGAACGGGCGCAGCTACATCGACGGTCTGGCCGGGCTGTTCGTGGTGCAGGCCGGGCACGGCCGCGAGGAGCTCGCCGAGGCCGCCGCCCGCCAGGCCCGGGAGCTGGCCTACTTCCCGCTCTGGTCCTACGCCACCCCGCCGGCGATCGAGCTGGCCGAGCGGCTGGCCCACTACGCGCCGGGCGACCTGAACCGGGTCTTCTTCACCACCGGCGGCGGTGAGGCGGTGGAGAGCGCCTGGAAGCTGGCCAAGCAGTACTGGAAGCTCAGCGGCAAGCCGCTCAAGACCAAGGTGATCTCGCGGTCGATCGCGTACCACGGCACCACCCAGGGCGCCCTGTCGATCACCGGGATCCCCGGTCTGAAGCAGATGTTCGAGCCGCTGGTGCCCGGCGCCTTCCGGGTGCCCAACACCAACATCTACCGGGCCGCCGACGACCTGCGCGGCGATCCCAAGCAGTTCGGCCGCTGGGCCGCCGACCGGATCGCCGAGGCGATCGAGTTCGAGGGCCCCGACACCGTGGCGGCGGTGTTCCTGGAGCCGGTGCAGAACGCCGGTGGCTGCTTCCCGCCGCCCCCGGGCTACTTCGAGCGGGTGCGCGAGATCTGCGACCAGTACGACGTGCTGCTGGTCTCGGACGAGACGATCTGCGCGTTCGGCCGGGTCGGCGGCATGTTCGCCTGCTCCGAGATGGGCTACGTGCCCGACATCATCACCTGTGCCAAGGGCATGACCAGCGGCTACTCGCCGATCGGGGCGATGATCGCCAGCGACCGGCTGTTCGAGCCGTTCAAGGACGGCGCGAACTACTTCCCGCACGGCTACACCTTCGGCGGGCACCCGGTCTCCTCGGCGGTGGCCCTGGCCAACCTCGACCTGTTCGAGAACGAGGGGCTGCTCGAGAACGTCCGCACCAACGGCCCGGTGTTCCGGGCCACCCTGGAGCGGCTGCTCGACCTGCCGATCGTCGGCGACGTGCGCGGTGAGGGCTTCTTCTACGGCATCGAGCTGGTGAAGGACAAGAACACCCGGACCACCTTCGACGAGGACGAGTCCGAGCGCCTGCTGCGCGGTTTCCTGTCCAAGGCCCTGTTCGAGGCCGGTCTGTACTGCCGGGCCGACGACCGGGGCGACCCGGTGATCCAGCTCTCGCCGCCGCTCACCCTGGGCCCGGCCGACTTCGACGAGATCGAGGGCATCCTGCGCGGGGTGCTCACGGAGGCCTGGAACCAGCTGTGAGAGAACGACTCCGAACCACCGTCCGGCGGATCCCGGGCAAGCAGGTCACCGACCGCGAGGTGCTCGACCAGGTGCTCGACGCGGCCCTGGTCGCGCACGTCGCGGTGCCCGCCCCGGGCCGGCTGGCGGTGGTGCCGGTCGGGACGGCGCGTGACGGCGACCGCCTGCTGATCCACGGTTCCAACGCCTCCCAGGCCTTCCGGTTCCTGGCCACCGGCGTCGAGACCTGCACCACCATCACCCTGCTGGACGGGGTGGTGGTGGCCCGCAGCCAGTTCGAGTCGTCGATGAACTACCGCAGCGCCATGCTCTTCGGGGCCTACCGGGCGCTGGAGGGCGAGGAGAAGGAGCGGGGGCTCGCGGTTCTGGCCGAGGCCCTGATGCCGGGCATGACCCAGGCCCGCACCCCGTCGGCCAAGGAACTGGCGGCCACGTCGGTCCTGGCCCTTCCGCTCACCGAGTGGTCGCTCAAGGTATCGGCGAAGAACGAACCGGAAGACGCGTCGGAAGACTTCGACCGGGAGGTCTGGGGAGGTGTCGTACCCCTGCACCACTCCTGGGGCACCCCGATCACCGCGCCCGGTCTGCCGGGCGATCCGGCTGTGCCGGAAGCGCTGGCCACCTGGCCGGAGGGCCGCTCGTGAACTACCAGGACGTGTCGCTGTGGTTCGACCAGGCCGCGGCGGCCGGGGATCCGCTGACCCCCCGGGACGCGCTGGAAGGTGACCTGGACGTCGACGTCTGCATCGTGGGCGGCGGCCTGACCGGTCTCTGGACGGCCTACTACCTGCTCAGGGCCGACCCCTCGCTGCGGGTCGTGGTGCTCGAGGCGCAGATCGCCGGGTTCGGGGCCAGTGGGCGCAACGGGGGCTGGTGCTCGGCCCTGTTCCCCTCGGGGGTCTCGGCGATGGCCCGCGAGCACGGTCTGGACCAGGCCCTGGCCATGCGCCGGGCGATGAACCAGACGGTGACCGAGGTGGGCCGGGTGGCCGAGGCCGAGGGCATCGACTGTCACTACCGGCAGGGCGGCACGATCGAGCTGGCCCGCTCGCAGGTGCAGCTCCAGCGGGTACGCGAAGCCGTCGAGGCCGACCAGAAGCTCGACGGGATCGACGGTTACGAGGAATGGAGCGAGGCGCAGACCGCCGAGCGCCTGCGGGCCGGCGGGGTGCTCGGGGCCGGCTACACGCCGCACTGCGCCCGCCTGCAGCCGGCTCTGCTGGTGCGCGGACTGGCCGAGGTGGTCGAGCGGCTCGGCGGCCGGGTGCTGGAACAGACCCCGGCCCTAGCCATCGAGCCTGGTGATCCGGGTGGTTCGGGCGGTCCGGTGGTGCGCACGGCCCAGGGCCGGGTGCGTGCCGAGCACGTCATCCGGGCCACCGAGGCCTGGACGTCACAGCTGCCGGGAAGCCACCGGGCGATCGCCCCGATCTACTCGCTGATGGTCGCCACCGAACCGCTGCCCGCCGAGTTCTGGGCCCAGGTCGGCCTGGAACGCGGTGAGACCTTCACCGACGCCCGGCACCTGGTCATCTACGGGCAGAGAACGATGGACGATCGGATCGCCTTCGGTGGGCGCGGTGCGCCTTACCATTTCGGTTCCCGGATCGACCCGGACTTCGACCGTGATCCACGGGTCTTCGCAGCGCTGCGCCGTACCCTGAACGGGTTGTTCCCACAGCTGCGGGGGTTCAACTTCACCCACGGCTGGGGCGGGCCGCTCGGGATCGCCCGCGACTGGAAGGCCTCGGTCGGCCTGGACCGCGCCTCGGGCGTCGGCTGGGCCGGGGGCTACGTGGGCGACGGGCTGTCCACCACCAACCTGGCCGGGCGCACCCTGGCCGACCTGGTGCTGGAGCGCGACACCGACCTGGTGCACCTGCCCTGGGTGGGGCACCGCTCGCGCAACTGGGAGCCCGAGCCGCTGCGCTGGCTGGGCACCAACGCCGGGCTGCGGGCGATGACGGCGGCCGACGCCGAAGAACGCCTCACCTCACGGCCCTCGGTGGCGGCCCGGCTGATGGCGCCGCTGCTGGGACACTGAAAAAGCCTGCTCAGGAAGGGAGGAGCCCGTCGAGCACCGGGCCGAGCATGGCGGCGACGGTGCGGGCCGAGCGGATCTGCCGGCGCGACCAGGGCGCCGGGTCGGGCCGGAAGCACTCCAGCAGCCCGATCACCCGGTCGCGGCTGATCACCGGCACCATCAGCACGGTCTGGAAACCCAGCAGCTGCAGCAGCCCCCGCTCGGCCTGCTCACCCGGGTCGGTGACGGCGCTCGGCTCGCGGTAGACCGGCACCACCGAGCGGCCCTCGAGACAGTCGCGGGTCAGCGGAAATCCGGCGAGCGGGAACGACTCGCCGTACGCGGAGGGGCGGCTGCGGGTGGGCGCCGACGAGAGGGTGGTGCCGTCGGCCGAGAGCACGCTCAGCACCAGGGTTTCCGCACCCAGCACAGCGGCGCACCCACTGACCAGGGTGTGCAGCTCGGGCAGGCCGGTCACGGTGGTGAGGTGGGTGAGCAGGTCGTCCACGTCGTGGACCAGCCGGTCGGGGGGCAGTAACGGGGCCGGCTGCTTCACCGGCTGGGCCACGGGCTCGGTGGGCTCGATGGGCTTGGTGGGCTTGGTGGGCTCGGCATCCAGCACCAGATCGGCCCGGGCTGCAGCTGCCGACGTCGGCGAAGTTGCCGCGCCGGTCGCCGGAGGCCCGACCTCGGGTGCGCCGGGCACCGGAGCGTGGGCCCCCGAAGTGCCAGATAGAGGTGCCGCAATGTCGCCCGTGGCGGGGGTGGCCGCGCAGCGGAGGGATCGGGGCGGGCCGCCGCGGAGCATCACCGCGAGCCGGTCCTGCGCCGAGCGCACCGCCGAGGGCTCGGCCTCGGCGAAGTGCCCGGCCGGCATGCCGACCGCCCAGCCCTGGGCGCAGGCCACGTCCAGGTCGGCCACGGCCTCCAGGTCGTCGAGGTTCTCCACCCCCTCGGCGCAGACCGTGGCCCCGATCTGCTCGGCCAGGTCGACCACGGCCCGCACCAGGGCCGCCTTCGCCGAGCTGTTCGCCACTCCCTGCACCAGTGCCCGGTCGAGCTTCAGCTTGTCCGGGGCCAGATCCATCACCCGTCGCAGCCCCGAGTGGGCCGCCCCCACGTCGTCGATCGCCACGCGGGCGCCGCGCTCGCGCAGGTGGTCGAGCCGGCGGCGCAGGGCAGCGGCGCCGGTGCGCCACTCGTGCTCGGTCAGCTCGATCTCGACGCCGTGCAGATCGCTCGGCAGCACCGCGGACAGGGCGGGGCTGATCAGCACGGCGGGGGAGACATTGACCGCCACGGTGGTGTCGGCCGGACGTTCGCGCAGCCGGCCCAGGGCCCGCTGCACCGCCGAAACCTCCAGCTCCACACCCAGACCCAGCTCGTGGGCCCGGTTGAACCAGTTCTCCGGGCCCTGGAACGGCGTCTCGGGGAAGCGGGCGAGCGCCTCGTAACCCTCCACCGTCATCCGGGAGAGCGACAGCTGGGGCTGGAAGACGATCTCCGGCCCGCCGGTGGTGACGATGCGGCGCACCGCGGCCTGCTGCAGACGCCGAGCGGCCTCGGCCGAGGCCGCGTGCAGCCCACCGGGGAACTGCTGCGGCTGGATCGGCCGGAGGCACGGTCCGTCGTCGGTGACCATCGCACCGCGCCGGGCCGACGGGACGGACGAACTTGGCATCTTCGAAGAACCCCTGGGGGAGAGGGTGACGCAGCGGCCGTGGGTTGTAGCCCCTGCTGGTTACTGCTCGGCAGCTTTCCACTCGTGCCCCGCGCCGGTGGATCGACTGAACGGCCACCTTTTCGTCACAACCAGTGGATGGAGGCGGACGCGGACGGTGGAATCAGGGGCTTCCAGGGGCTGCTGTGGTCATCCTCGGTGAGATCAGCCGGAGAGGGCCTGCACCGCCTCACGGAACGCGACGGTGTGCTGGTCCACGTCGGCCTCGGTGGTGGCCGGGCTGATCAGGGCCATGTTGTGGAACGGGGTGAGCAGCACGCGCCGGTTCAGGGCCTGCAGGTGCAGGTACTGCTGCAGCTCGAAGTCGTCCGAGGCGGCCGCCTCGCCACCGGTGCGCGGAGGCTGCGGCGAGAACGCGTACTCGGCCCGGCAGCCCAGCCGGGTCACGTGCCAGGGCACGCCGAACTCGTCGAGCACTCCCTGCACCCCGTCGGCCCAGCGCTCGGCCAGCACCTCCATGCCCGCGAACACGTCGTCGGTGAGGACCTGGGTGAGCGTGGCCCGGACCGCGGCCATCGACAGGGCGTTGCCCGCCAGGGTGCCGCCGACCCCGCCCACGTCGATGTCCGGCAGCTCGACCGAGGCCTGCACCCGCGCCGAGATCTCGCTGGTCAGGCCGAAGGCGGCGGCCGGGATGCCGCCGCCGACGGTCTTGCCCACCACGACCACGTCGGGCTCCAGCTGCCAGGCGCCGGTGCAGCCGCCCGGGCCGGCGCACAGGGTGTGCGTCTCGTCGATCACCAGCAGGGTGCCGTAGCGCCGGGTGAGGGCCCGAAGTGCCTCGTGGTAGCCGGGTTCGGGCAGCACGATGCCGATGTTGGTCATGGCCGGCTCGAGCAGGACGGCGGCGATGTCACCACCGGCCAGGGCGGCCTCCATCGAGGCCAGGTCGTTGAACGGGACCACCACCGTGGTCTGGTCCAGCGGCACCGGGGCACCGATGTTGCCCGGGCGGGAGACCGTGGTGCCCTCGGGGGAGAGCACGGCGAAGGTCTCGTCGACCGTGCCGTGGTAGCAGTAGTCGATCACCACCACCTTGGCGCGGCCGGTGAGGTGCCGGGCGTAGCGGATCACGTGGCGGTTGGCGTCGGTCGCGGTCAGCGTGAACTGCCACTGCGGCAGGCCGAAGCGCCGGCTCAGCTCGCCCGCCGCGATCGCCGCGTCGGCCGTGGGCAGCATCGAGGTGATGCCCCGGACCACCTGCTCGCGCACCGCGGCCACGGTGGCGGCCGGGGAGTGCCCGCACATCGCGCCGGTGTCGCCCAGGCACAGGTCCACGTGGTCGATGCCGTCGGCGCAGGTGAAGTGGGCGCCCTGGGCCTCTTCCACGAACACCGGGAAGGGTCCGGGCCACTTGACCATCCAGGACATCGGCACGCCCCCGGTCAGGTGCTCACGCGCCTGCTCGGCCAGCCCCTGCGAGCGCGGCCGCTCGCGGGCGAACCGTTCCTCTTCCTGGGCCTGCAACTGACGTAGCCGCTCACGGTCGAGTTTCACCGGACCACCTCGAAAGCCTCGGCCAGCACGGCCAGTGCGTCGTCGAGCAGTTCGTCGCCGATCGTCACCGGCGGCAGGAACCGGATCACGTTGCCGTAGGTTCCGCAGGTCAGCGTGATCACCCCGCGCTCGTGGCAGTACCGGGCCAGCCGGCCGGCCAGCGCCGCGTCGGGTTCCAGGGAGCCGGGAACCACGAGTTCGATCGCCTGCATCGCTCCGCGCCCACGGACGTCTCCGATTTCGGGGAACTTCTGCTGCAGTTCGAGCAGGAAGGCACGCAGCCGCTCGCCCAGGCGCCGGCCGGTCTCCACCAGCCCCTCGTCCTCGATGGTGGCGATCGCGGCCAGCGCGGCCGCGCAGGAGACCGGGTTACCCGTGTAGGTGCCGCCGATGCCGCCGGCGTGCGCCGCGTCCATGATCGAGGCGCGCCCGGTGACCGCCGACAGCGGCATCCCGGCCGCGATGCCCTTGGCCGTGACCACCAGGTCGGGCACCAGGTCCTCGTGCTCGGAGGCGAACATCCGCCCGGTGCGGGCGAACCCCGACTGCACCTCGTCGGCCACGAACACCACGCCGTTGGCCGTGCACCAGGAGGCCAGGGCGGGCAGGAAACCCGGGGCCGGCTCGACGAACCCGCCCTCGCCCTGGATCGGCTCGATCACCAGGCAGGCCACCCGCCTCGCGCCGACCTGGCTCTCGATCTCGCCGATCGCCCGGGCCGCGGCCGCGGCGCCGTCGGAACCCAGCGGGTCCCGCAGCGGGTAGGACATCGGCGCGCGGAAGACCTCGCCGGCGAACGGGCCGAAACCGTCCTTGTAGGGCATGTTCTTGGCGGTCATCGCCATGGTCAGGTTGGTGCGGCCGTGGTAGGCGTGGTCGAACACCACCACGGTGTCGCGGCCGGTGGCCCGCCGGGCGATCTTCACCGCGTTCTCCACCGCCTCGGCGCCGGAGTTGAACAGCGCCGAGCGCTTCTCGAAATCGCCCGGGGTGAGCCGGTTCAGCGCCTCGCAGACGGCCACGTAGCCCTCGTAGGGGGTGATCGTGAAGCAGGTGTGGCTGAACTCGGCGATCTGCTGCTGCACCCCCGCCACGACCGCCGGCACGCTGTGGCCGACCGTGGTGACGGCGATGCCCGAGCCCAGGTCGATCAGGTGGTTGCCGTCGACGTCGACCACGATGCCGCCGGCCGCCCGGGCCGCGAACACCGGCATCAGGCTGCTCACCCCCGAGGCCACCGCCGCATCGCGCCGGGCCGCCAGCTCGCGGGAGCGGGGCCCCGGCAGTTCGGTGACCAACGACCGTTTCTGGGTGACCTCGCGCGCCGCGCCGGACTGGGGGAGGGTGGAGTCGGGCATGCGCCCAGCATAGGGTTCCGACGGATCTTTCCCCATGGCCGAACCGGTGCGAAGGAGCGGGACATGAGCGCGACGACGGGTCTGTCGGCCCAGGAGGCGGCCGTCCTCGACGGCGTCCCGGGCGGGCTGTTCATCGACGGCCGGTGGCGGCCGGCCGGCAACGCGGCCCGGATGGACGTGGAGGACCCGGCCACCGGCCAGGTGATCGCCCAGGTCGCCGACGCCGGGGTCGAGGACGGGCGCGACGCCCTGACCGCGGCGGCCGAGAAGCAGAAGGAGTGGGCCGCCACCGCACCCCGCGAGCGCGGGGAGATCCTGCGCCGGGCCTACGAGCTGATGATCGACCGGGCCGACGACCTGGCCCTGCTGATGACCCTGGAGATGGGCAAGTCGCTGGCCGAGTCGCGGGCCGAGATCGCCTACGCGGCCGAGTTCTTCCGCTGGTTCTCCGAGGAGGCGGTGCGCATCGCCGGGCGCTGGTCGGTCGCCCCGAACGGCGCCACCCGGCTGCTCACCATGAAACAGCCGGTCGGGCCGTGCCTTTTCATCACCCCCTGGAACTTCCCGCTGGCCATGGGCACCCGCAAGATCGGCCCGGCGGTGGCGGCGGGCTGCACGATGGTGGTCAAGCCGGCCCCGCAGACCCCGCTGTCGATGTACGCGCTGGCCGGGTTGCTGGCCGAGGCCGGCCTGCCCGACGGCGTGCTCAACGTCATCTCCACCTCGCGCACCCCCGAGGTGATCGAACCGCTGCTGCGTGACCACCGGCTGCGCAAGCTTTCGTTCACCGGCTCCACCCCGGTCGGGCGCAGGCTGGTCGAGCAGTCGGCCACCCAGTTGCTGCGGGTGTCGATGGAACTCGGCGGCAACGCGCCCTTCCTGGTGTTCGACGACGCCGACCTGGACGCCGCGGTCGAGGGCGCGATGCTGGCCAAGATGCGCAACATCGGCGAGGCCTGCACCGCCGCCAACCGTTTCCTGGTGCACCGCTCGGTGGCCGAGGAGTTCGGCGCCCGCCTGGCCGGGCGGATGGGAGCGCTCAAGCTCGGCCGCGGCACCGAGGCCGGGGTGGACGTCGGGCCGCTGGTCGACGCCCGCGCCCGGGACAAGGTGGGCGAGCTGGTGGCCGACGCGGTCGAGGGCGGCGCCAAGGTGCTGGTCGGCGGGTCGCCGGTGGGGGAGCGGGGCTACTTCTACGCGCCCACCGTGCTCACCGGGGTGGAGCCGGGGGCCCGCATGCTCTCCGAGGAGATCTTCGGCCCGGTCGCCCCGATCACCACGTTCGGCTCCGAGGACGAGGCGCTGGCGATGGCCAACGACACCGAGTTCGGCCTCGTGGCCTACGTGTTCACCCGCGACGTCTCCCGCGCCCTGCGGGTGGCCGAGGGGCTGGAGACCGGGATGGTGGCGCTGAACCAGGGCATCGTGTCCAACCCGGCGGCGCCGTTCGGCGGGGTCAAGCACTCCGGCTTCGGCCGCGAGGGCGGGGTCGAGGGGATCGAGGAGTACCTGGAGACGAAGTACGTGGGGATAGCCCTGTAACCGCCTCTGGCAGGATGCGCGGCATGTCTTTCGAGCGTCGTGACGTCGTGCTTCTGGGTTCCACCGGGTCGATCGGGACCCAGGCGATCGACGTGGTCCAGCGCAACCCGGAGCTGTTCCGGATCGTCGGCCTGGCCGCCGGGGGCGGTCAGGTCCGGCTGCTGGCCGAGCAGGCGGCCCGGCTCCGGGTGCCGGTGGTCGCGCTCGGCGACGCCTCGAAGCAGGCCGAGCTCGAGGCCGCGCTGACCGAGCAGGCCGGGTCCGGCCACGGCATCGAGATCCTGTCCGGGCCGGACGCCGCCGCCCAGCTCGCGGCCCGCCCGTGCGACGTGGTGCTGAACGGCATCACCGGCGCGATCGGGCTGGCGCCCACGCTGGCCGCGCTGGGGGCGGGGCACACCCTGGCCCTGGCCAACAAGGAGTCGCTGATCATCGGTGGGGAGCTGGTCACCGCGGCCGCTGCCCCGGGCCAGATCGTGCCGGTCGACTCGGAGCACTCGGCGCTGGCCCAGGCCCTGCGCGGAGGTACGGCCGAGGAGGTCCGGCGGCTGGTGCTCACCGCCAGCGGCGGGCCCTTCCGCGGCCGCACCCGCGACGACCTGGCCACGGTCACGCCCGCCGAGGCGCTGAAGCACCCCACCTGGGACATGGGCCTGATGGTCACCACCAACTCGGCCACGCTGGTGAACAAGGGCCTGGAGGTGATCGAGGCGCACCTGCTCTTCGGGATCCCGTTCGAGCGGATCGACGTGGTGGTGCACCCGCAGTCGATCGTGCACTCGATGGTCGAGTTCACCGACGGCTCCACCCTGGCCCAGTGCTCCCCGCCGGACATGCGCCTGCCCATCGCGCTGGGTCTGGGCTGGCCGCACCGGGTGCCCGAGGCCGCCCCCGGCCTGGACTGGACCAAGGCCTCCACCTGGGAGTTCTTCCCGCTCGACGACGAGGCCTTCCCGGGCGTGCGGCTGGCCCGCGAGGCGGGCGGGCGCGCGGGCACGTTCCCCGCGGTCTACAACGCGGCCAACGAGGAGTGCGTCTGGGCCTTCCACGACGGGCGGATCGGGTTCAACCAGATCCTCGAGGTGGTCGAGGCGGTGCTGGCCGACCACACCGAGGCGGGGGAGCTGAGCATCGAGGCGGTGCTCGCCGCCGACGCCTGGGCGCGGCAGCAGGCGCGTAAGCGCATTGATCTGTAAAGCAAACCGAATTGAGGACGATGGTGGGCCTCCCACGGAGGAGGCCCACCGACGTCTTCAAACAGTTTTTCTAGAACAGGATCGTGGCGTAGGTGCCCACGGTCTGGAAGCCGACCCGCTCGTAGGCCCGGATCGCGCGGGTGTTGTAGCCGTTGACGTACAGCGACACCACCGGCGCCACCTCCCGCCGCACCGTCTCGACCAGCGCGGCCATCGCCGGGGCGGCCACCCCCTGACCGCGGTAGCGCGGGTTCACCCAGACCCCCTGCACCTGTACGGCTTCCGGGACCACCGAGCCCAGTTCGGCCTTGAACACCACCACCGGGCCGGCCTCGGTGTCGTCCATCCGCACGAACGAGCGGCCGGACGCGACCAGCCCGCTGACCTGGGCCCGGTAGACCGCGCCGCCGTCGGCCGCCACCGGCGAGTAGCCGACCTCCTCGGTGAACATCGCCACGCAGGCCGGGACCAGCAGCTCCAGCTCCGACATCTGACTGCGGCGCACCAGCGGGTCGGGCTCCACCGAGGGGGCCGACGACATCGCCATCAGCGGCTGGTTGGCCCGGATGTCGCGGGCCGGGCCCCACGAGGCCTGCAGGTGCTGCCACAGCCCGAGCACCATGTGCGCCGGCCCGACGATCGAGGAGCACTGCCGGCCGCTGCGCCGGGCCCGGTAGGCGAACGCCTCGACCGCCTGCTCACCGGCGTTGACCGGCACCAGGTTGGCGCCCGACCAGCAGGCCGCGCGCATCGAACCGCCCTCGTACCAGCCCCAGATCTCGCCGCCGTGCCGGCGCGGGTCACCGCGCAGCGCGCGCAGCCGCGCCGCCACGAACAGGTTGGCCACCGGGTCCTGGTCGCACAGCGCCAAGGCCTCTTCGACGTCGTCCCTGGCCAGAACCTTCAGCGCCGAGCGCAGCACGTGCAATCCCCAACCGACGTAGTGACCTGGAGGTCTTAGCTGACACTCACCTGCGGGGTGCCCTCGGGCGCATCATCGCCCATCTCCTCGGCGATCCGCATGGCTTCCTCGATCAGTGTCTCCACGATCTTCGACTCGGGCACCGTCTTGACCACCTCGCCCCGCACGAAGATCTGGCCCTTGCCGTTGCCGGAGGCTACTCCCAGATCGGCCTCCCGCGCCTCGCCGGGACCGTTCACCACGCAGCCCATCACGGCCACCCGCAGCGGCACCTCCATGCCCTCCAGACCCGCGGTGACCTGCTCGGCCAGCGTGTACACATCCACCTGGGCGCGACCGCAGGAGGGGCAGGAGACGATCTCCAGCTTGCGCGGGCGCAGGTTCAGCGACTGCAGGATCTGGATGCCGACCTTGACCTCCTCGACCGGCGGGGCGGACAGCGACACCCGGATCGTGTCGCCGATGCCCTGGCCGAGCAGGTGGCCGAAGGCCACGGCCGACTTGATCGTGCCCTGGAAGGCCGGCCCGGCCTCGGTGACGCCCAGGTGCAGCGGCCAGTCGCCGCGCTCGGCGAGCAGCTCGTAGGCCCGCACCATGACCACCGGGTCGTTGTGCTTGACCGAGATCTTGAAGTCGCGGAAGCCGTGCTCCTCGAACAGCGAGGCCTCCCAGACCGCCGACTCGACCAGGGCCTCGGGGGTGGCCTTGCCGTACTTCTCCAGCAGGCGCTTGTCCAGCGAGCCGGCGTTGACGCCGATCCGGATCGAGGTGCCGGCGTCACCGGCCGCCTTGGCGATCTCCTTGACCTTGTCGTCGAACTGCCGGATGTTGCCCGGGTTGACCCGGACCGCGGCGCAGCCGGCGTCGATCGCGGCGAACACGTACTTCGGCTGGAAGTGGATGTCGGCGATTACCGGGATCTGCGACTTCTTGGCGATCGCGGGCAGCGCGTCGGCGTCGTCCTGGCTGGGGCAGGCCACCCGGACGATGTCGCAGCCGGCCGCGGTGAGCTCGGCGATCTGCTGCAGCGTGGCGTTGATGTCGGAGGTCAGCGTGGTGGTCATCGACTGCACCGAGACGGGTGCGTCACCGCCCACCGCGACCTTGCCGACCTGGATCTGGCGGGACTTGCGGCGCGGGTTCAGCACCGGGGGCGGTGCCTTCGGCATACCCAGACTGACGCTCATACCTGAACCGTGCCTCCTTGAGGAAATTTCCCCGTGTGCTAGCCCGTTCGGCCGATCGGACCCGGCCGTCCAGACCTAGAGAACGGCCCGGCGCGCCAATTATGCCGTCCCCCGCGGGTGCTTCTTCTCACCAGCCCTCACGGGCACCTCACCCTCACGGACCCTCCACCGGAAGTTCACACCGGTCGATGGAGAGGCACCCGGAATGTCCTGTGCACCGGTTCGACAGTCTGGACAGGTATAAAAGTGGGCGTTCCCCGATCCGGTGGAACGCATGGTGCTTCAGTGGGCAGCAGGGAGTAACGGCCAGGATGAGCTACACGATCGGGGTGGTCCTGTTCGCCCTCGGCCTTCTCCTCAGCGTCTGTCTGCACGAGGCCGGGCACATGCTGACGGCCAAGCTCTTCGGCATGCGGGTGACCCGCTACTTCGCCGGGTTCGGGCCCACGGTCTGGTCGTTCCGCCGGGGTGAGACGGAGTACGGCCTCAAGGCCGTGCCGCTGGGCGGTTTCGTCAACATCATCGGCATGGCGCCGGGGGTGGAGGAGCCGGAGAGCGAGGAGACCGAGCAGCAGGGCCGGGCGTTCTGGCAGAAGCCGCTGTGGCAGCGCACCCTGGTGCTCGCGGCCGGCTCGATCGTGCACCTGCTGATCGCGATCCTCCTGCTGGTCCCGGCGTTCTGGCTGTTCGGCGTCCCGACCCTGAAGGAGCTCGACCAGACCCCCGCCGTGGTCGGCCGGGTCTCCGACTGCGTGATCCCGACCTACGACGTCACCGAGCAGGGCGCCCTGCGGGCCTGCACCGACGCCGATCCGCGCTCGCCCGCCGCCCAGGCCGGCCTGCAGCGCGGCGACGAGATCACCAGCATCGGCGGAACCGCGATCACCTCGTACGCGGCCTTCCAGAAGGCCGTGCGCGAGCAGCCGGTGGGCGAGGCGGTGCCGCTGACCTACCTGCGCGACGGGGCCGAGAAGACCACCGAGATCAGCCTGGTCAGCACCCAGCGCCCGCCGCTGGGCGCCGCGGACGCGAGCACCCTGGTGGCCACGCCGACGATCGGCATCACCAACCTGACCGAGACGTACAACGTGCGCTCGGGCTTCTTCGACAGCGTCGGCCAGGCGTTCACCACCACCGGCGAGACGATCGTGCGCGGCTACGAGGCGATCGCCAAGCTGCCCGGCAAGATCAGTTCGCTGTGGAACGCCCTGCTCGGCGCCGAGCGCTCGCAGGACGACCCGATCAGCGTGGTCGGGGCCAGCCGGCTGGGCGGCGAGATCGTCGAGACCAGCGGCATCGACGGGGCGGCCACGTTCCTGTCGATCCTGGCCGGGCTGAACGTGTTCCTGGGCCTGTTCAACCTGCTGCCGCTGCCCCCGCTCGACGGTGGGCACATCGCCGTGGGCTGGTACGAGGCGGCCCGCCGCAAGCTGGCCCTGCGCCGGCAGCGGCCCGACCCGGGCCCGGTCGACCGGGAGAAGCTGATCCCGGTGACGTTGGTGATCATCGCCATCTTCGGGGCCTTCACGCTGCTGACCGTCTCGGTCGACGTGGTGAACCCGATCCGGCTGAACTGACCCGCATCGGTGCCCACCAGCGTCCTCAAGCTCGAAAACCACTGGTCGCCCCGGTGACCGTGGCGGGATCCTCCCTCCTGAAGGACTAGGCTCCCGGCTCTGGCCGGAAATCAATCAGGAGGATGAGTCAACGTGCTGCTTCGGATGTCGTCGCTGTTCCTGCGAACACTTCGCGAGGACCCGGCGGACGCCGAGGTGCCGGGTCACCGGTTGCTGGTGCGCGCCGGGTACGTGCGCCGCGCCGCCCCCGGTATCTACTCCTGGCTGCCCCTGGGGTACCGCGTGTACCAGAACGTCGAGCGGATCGTCCGGGAGGAGATGGACGCCGCCGGCTTCCAGGAGGTGCACTTCCCGGCGCTGCTGCCCCGGGAGCCCTACGAGGCGACCAACCGCTGGACCGAGTACGGCGAGAACCTGTTCCGCCTGAAGGACCGGCGGGGCAACGACTTCCTGCTCGGCCCCACCCACGAGGAGATGTTCACCCTCCTGGTGAAGGACCTGTACTCCTCGTACAAGGACCTGCCGGTCGCGCTCTACCAGATCCAGACCAAGTACCGCGACGAGGCCCGTCCCCGGGCCGGCCTGCTGCGCGGGCGCGAGTTCGTGATGAAGGACAGCTACTCGTTCGACGTCGACGACGCCGGCCTGGACGCCTCCTACCTGCGCCACCGCAACGCCTACATCAAGACGTTCGGCCGCCTGGGCCTGCCCTTCGAGATCGTCACCGCCACCTCCGGGGCGATGGGCGGCAGCCGCAGCGAGGAGTTCCTGCACCCCACCGAGATCGGTGAGGACACGTTCGTGCGCTGCACCCTGGGCCACTACTCGGCCAACGCCGAGGCGGTGACCACCCCCGCGCCGGCCGCCGTCGCGCTCGAGGGCCTGCCCGCCGCGCACGTCGAGGACACCCCCGACACCCCCACCATCGAGACGCTGGTCGCCGCGGCCAACGAGATGTTCCCCGGCCGCGACTTCACCGCCGCCGACACGCTGAAGAACGTCGTGGTCATGCTGGTGCACCCCACCGGCGAGCGGGAACCGCTGATCGTCGGCGTGCCCGGTGACCGCGACGTGGACGTCAAGCGGCTCGAGGCGGCGCTGGCCCCGGCCGAGGTCGAGCCCTTCGAGGCGGCCGACTTCGCCAAGCACCCCGGCCTGGTCAAGGGCTACATCGGCCCGCAGGCGCTGGGGGCGGAGTCGGAGACCGGCATCCGCTATCTGCTCGACCCCCGCGTGGTCGAGGGCACCGCCTGGATCACCGGTGCCAACCAGCCCGGTAAGCACGTGTTCGACCTGGTCGCCGGTCGCGACTTCACCGCCGACGGCACGATCGAGGCCGCCAACGTGCGCGAGGGCGACCCCTGCCCGGTCTGCGCCACCGAGGGCACCGACGGCAGCCTGACGCTGGCCCGGGGCCTGGAGATCGGCCACATCTTCCAGCTCGGCCGCAAGTACGCGGAGGCTCTCGGGCTGCAGGTGCTGGACCAGAACGGCAAGCTGGTCACCGTGACGATGGGCTCGTACGGGATCGGCGTCAGCCGGGCCCTGGCCGCGATCGCCGAGGCGTCGTGGGACGAGAAGGGGCTGTGCTGGCCCCGTGAGGTGGCCCCGGCCGACGTGCACGTTCTCGCCCAGGGCAAGCAGGGCAAGGACGACGCGGTCTTCGAGGCGGCCGAGAAGCTGTCGCTGGAGCTCGAGGCCGCCGGGGTCCGGGTGCTGTACGACGACCGGGGCAAGGTCTCGCCCGGGATCAAGTTCAAGGACGCCGACCTGATCGGGGTGCCCTCGATCCTGGTGGTGGGCAAGAACCTGGCCCAGGGTGTGGTGGAGTTCCGCGACCGGAAGACCGGCGACAGCGTCGACGTCCCGGTCGGTGACGCGGTGAAGCACGTGGTGGCGGAAGTTCGTAGCTGAGGCGGGTAGGTGGGGTTCCATGCTTGACCTGGATCTGGCACAGCAGTTGCGCAAGGCCGGACTGGCCTGGAACCCCCTGCCCGGAGACCGGTTCGTCCTGCCCGACCGGAACATGGACGACGAGGTCTTCGTGGTCAGCCACATGGTGGTGGAGATCCACGACACGCCCGGCGGCCAGGTGATCGGCTTCAACGGCACCACCGAGTGGGCGCTGGACTCGCTGGAGCAGCGTCAGGTGGTCTGGATGCCGCGCGAGACACAGCTGCGGGAGCTGCTGGGCGAGCGGTTCGTCGGGCTGGAGAGCGTGACCGGTGGCTGGGCGGTGACCGTCCGGACGGGCGACGAGGAGGTCCGCGAGGTCGACCCGGACGCGGAGTCGGCCTACGGCCGGGCCGTGTTGAGGGTGCTGGCCTCGCTGTCGCCCGGGCAGGAGTGAGATGTCCCTGGAAGCGGTGATCTTCGACTGGGGCGGCACGCTCACGCCCTGGCACACCATCGACCTGGCCGAGCAGTGGCGGGTCTTCGCCCGGGTCTACGCCACCGAGGACATCGGTGGCTACCCCGACGGCGGGGCCCAGCTGGCCGACCGGATGCTGGCGGCCGAGCGCGAGGCCTGGGGCCGGCTGCGCGAGTCCGGGGCGAGCGCCCGGCTGGCCGACGTGTTCGAGGCGGTCGGCGTGCGCTCCGACCACCCGGGGCACGACGCCGCCCGGGTGGCCTACGAGGAGTTCTGGGAGCCGCACACCTATCTCGACCCGGACGTGCCGGAGCTGTTCGCCGGCCTGCGCGAGCGTGGTCTGCGGGTGGGGGTGCTGTCCAACACGATCTGGACCCGCGACTACCACCGCGGCCTGTTCGGGCGTGACGGCATCCTCGACCTGATCGACGGGGACGTCTACTCCTCCGAGATCCCTTACGTGAAGCCGCATCCGGAGGCGTTCGCGGCCGCCGTGGCGGCGGTCGGCGGGTCGTCCGCGACGAACTGCGTGTACGTGGGCGACCGGATCTACGAGGACGTGCACGGCGCCCAGCGGGCCGGGCTGCGGGCGATCCACGTGCCGCACAGCGACATCCCGCTCGACCAGCAGGTCCCGGTGGAGGTCAGGCCGGACGGCACCGCCCAGCGGCTGCTGGACGTGCTGAAGATCGTGGACGAGTGGCTCTGACGGTTCTCAGGCTCCGGGCGCGGCCACGGGCCGGTTGCTCCAGGCGGCCTGTCGCCGGGTGCTGACCACCAGGAACCCGGCCGCGGTGGCGCCGGTCTGCGGGGTCTCGGCCGCCGCGATCACGTCGGTGGCCAGGCCGGCCAGGCGGCGTTCGATCGTGGCCGCCAGGGCGGCCGCCTTCGCCGCACCGGCCGGCGCGGCCACCTCGTAGGCCGCACCCGACTCGACCGGATCCTGCCCCGCGGTCATGAGCAGGCGCTCCAGTTCGTCGCGCTGCTGCCGGTGGGCCGCCCAGACCGAGCCGGCCACCTTCTGGCGGGCCTTGTCGATGTGGGCGATCACCAGGGGATAGGCGTAGAAGGCGGCGTGCTCACCGGCCAGCAGACGGTTGAGCGCCTCGCCCTCGGCGTCGGTGAGCCCGGGCTCCTCCTCCTGCGGGCCGGCCTCCTCGAGCACGGTGAGGGTGCTGAACGCGCGGCCCTTGGTCGCCGAGCGCAGCAGGTCGGCGTTGGCCGCGCAGGAGGCGGCGATCTTGTACAGGAGCAGGGCGAAGGCCGTGCTCAGACCGGCCGCGCTGGTCAGGGCCAGCCGGGCGGTCTTCCACTCGGCCGTGGCCTGGGCGCCGGGGGAGTTGATGCCCGCTTCGGCCTCTGCGGTGACGGTGGGGGTGGGGGTGGGGGTGCTCGTCGGGGCGGAGGAGCCGAGCGCCGTGAGCTGGGCCTCGTGCACCGCCGTGATCCGGGTCAGCAGCCTCGCCGTGGCACCCGGGACGCGCAGCGTGGCGCCGTTCGGCAGGGTGCCCGCGGCCAGGTTCGACGCTCCGGTGTGCAGCGCCTGCACCTGCGCCACGACGGCCGCCACGGCCTGTTCCTCGGCCTCGGTGGAGGTGCTGGCGGGGGGAGTGGTGCTCGCGGCCTGGGCGGTCCCACCGGCGGTGCTGCACCCGCTCAGGGCGGCCACCCCGCCCGCGGTGGTGACGGTGCCGAGTGCGAGGAGGACCCGCCGGCTCACAGGGGCGGGAGAGGTTGCGGTGACGCGGCTCAGCACGGGGAGAATCATTTCACGAGACACCCTCCGGGGCTGTCGCCCTAACTCTTGACAAGTCCGGCGGTGCTCTCCGTAGCGGGTATGGTTGTCCGGCGGCGCGCTCCCACGGGGGTGCGCCTTCCAGTCGTGTGCATTGTCCCAACCCAATATCGAGGAGGTCGGCATGAGCGCGTCCTCCGGACACCCGGCGGCCGACGGTGTGCGGTCCCTGGCCGAACCGCTGGCCGCCGAGGCCGGCCTGGTGGTCGAGAACGTCACCGTGACCCCGGCCGGCAAGCGCCGAGTGCTGCGGATCACCGTGGATCTGCCCGAGACCGAGCTGGGCGGAGTGCCGATGGAGTCGGTGGCCCAGGTCTCGCAGGCGATCTCGCAGGAACTCGACAGCAGCAACGTGATGGGCGGCACGCCCTACGTGCTTGAAGTCAGCTCGCCCGGTGCCGACCGGCCCCTGACCGAGCGCCGGCACTGGCTGCGGGCCCGCCGGCGCCTGGTGCGCACGATCGCTGCGCCCGGCGCCACGCCCCGCACCGGCCGGCTGACCGAGGTCACCGAGGCCGGCATCGTGCTGGACGAGGAGCACGAGGTTCCCTGGGCCGAGATCACCGGGGGCCGGATCGAGCTGGAGTTCGGGCACCCGGACGACTTCGCCGACCTCGAGGCGGACGAAGACGACGAAGACGAAGACGAAGAAGAGAACTAGGGGCTGACGGTATGGACATCGACCTGGCGGCCCTGCGCGCGATCGAGCGCGAGAAGGAGATCCCCCTCAACACCCTGGTGCAGACCATCGAGACGGCTCTGCTGCAGGCCTACAACCGCACCGAGGGCGCGCAGCCGCACGCCCGGGTGGAGCTCGACCGCAAGAACGGCCACGTGGTGGTCTGGGCCCGCGAGCTGGACGAGACCGGCGCGATCCGGCGCGAGTGGGACGACACGCCCGTGGGGTTCGGCCGGATCGCGGCGACCACCGCCCGGCAGACCATCCTGCAGCGCCTGCGCGACGCCGAGGACGAGCAGGTCCTGGGCGAGTTCCGGGGCCGCGAGGGCGACATCATCTCCGGCATCGTGCAGCAGAGCTCCGACCCGCGGATGGTGCACGTCGACCTGGGCACGGTCGAGGCGGTCCTGCCGCCGGCCGAGCAGGTTCCGGGCGAGAGCTACCCGCACGGGACCCGGTTGCGCTGCTACGTGGTCGGGGTGCGCAAGGGCATGAAGGGCCCCTCGATCACCCTGTCCCGGACCCACCCCAACCTGGTGCGCAAGCTGTTCGCGCTCGAGGTGCCCGAGGTGGCCGACGGCACGGTCGAGATCGCCGCCCTGGCCCGTGAGGCCGGTCACCGTTCCAAGGTGGCCGTACGGGCCACCGTGGCCGGGGTCAACGCCAAGGGCGCCTGCATCGGCCCGATGGGCGCGCGGGTGCGTGCGGTGATGACCGAGCTGCGCGGCGAGAAGATCGACATCGTCGACTTCGACGACGACCCGCAGGCCTTCGTGGCCAGCGCGCTCTCACCCGCCCGGGTGTCGTCGGTGCAGGTCCTGGACCTGGACGCCCGCTCGGCCCGGGTGATCGTGCCGGACTACCAGCTCTCGCTGGCGATCGGCAAGGAAGGGCAGAACGCGCGGCTGGCGGCCAAGCTCACCGGGTGGCGGATCGACATCCGCCCGGACACCGATCCGGCCGGTGCCGGAACGGCCGGCCCGGGGGGCTCCGAGTAGCTCTTGGCTGACCTCGAGGCTGACCCTGGGAACAAAGTCGCCGCATCCGGGGCTATGATTTCGGTGGCCGGTCACGCGGCCACGAATCCCGAGGCTTCGGCATCGGCCCGTCAGGGCCCGATCCGGACCTGCATCGGGTGTCGTGAACGTGGCCACCGGTCCGACCTGTTGCGAGTGGTCGCGGTGGAAGTCGGCGGCAAGTGGTGCGCCGTCCCCGATCCGGGCCATAAGCTGTCCGGCAGGGGTGCCTCGCTGCACCCCGGGCTGAGCTGTCTTGAACTCGCCGAGCGCCGCAGGGCGTTTCCCCGGGCACTACGCCGCGGGGGGCCGCTCGACGTGGCTCAGGTCCGTGAGTTCCTCACAGCACAGGTGTCAGAAGTGTCCTCCACTGGAAGCGGGTCCAACGCTATGAGCAGCATCTGCAAGGCGGGTTCGGCGCTGTGAGCACCCGATGAGCGCGCTCCGATGAGCACCCCTTTAACGTAACGACGGTCCGTAGCCTCCTCCTGGCTCGGGCCGAGACAGGAGAGATGTGGCAAAGGTCCGGGTCTACGAGCTCGCGAAAGAGCTTGGAGTCGACAGCAAGACCGTACTGAGCAAGCTGCAAGACATGGGCGAGTTCGTCCGTTCCGCCTCGTCCACCGTCGAGCCCCCCGTGGTGCGCCGTCTGCGTGAGCAGATGCCCGCCGCCGAGGGTGCCGGTGGTCGTAAGTCCGCCAAACCCGCGCCCCGGCCCACGCCGTCGCCGGCCGCCGCTGCATCCGCACCGGCCGCCCCGGCCCGGCCCGCCCCGGCGCCG
>NZ_JAJSOH010000021.1 GCF_021277265.1 Kineosporia rhizophila | reverse complement strand
GGGCCCCCCCGGCCCGGGCCGTAGGGCAGCCAGGTGTTCACGCCACCGCCGCCGACCCGCGCACCGCCGTTGTCGTCACAGTCGTCGTCGTCCACCCGGGTCTGGGTGGTCTGGTTCACGCAGACCGCCTGGTGATCCGGTTCCGGATCGCTGCCGCAGCCGGTGAGTACTGCCGCTGCGAACAGGGCCGTTCCGCTGGCCACCACCATCGTGCTGCGCCGTCGAGCGTTCACCCGTACCGATCGTTCCCATCTGTCGTCCGCCGGTTCCAGACCAACAGACGCCGACGCCCCCGCCTCCCGTTGCACGAAGGAGCGCTCTGAGTCAGTGGTGTGGATCAGATCACTTCGGGACGTTGTGCGCACGTCGAAACTCTGACGGGTGCCGGGCGGACCGCACGTCGGTTCGTCTCCACGCTGCTCACCGGGTGCAGTGCGGGCTACCGATTGCCTGACCGATTCGCGGCGCCGCAGGCGCCCATAGCGTCTCGGGCGACCGGTCCCAAGCCTGGTCATCAACCTCCGGAGAGGACCACCACACCCGTGCAGTTCGGCATCTTCACCGTCGGCGACATCGCTCCCGACCCGGTCACCGGCCGGACCCAGAGCGAGGCCGAACGCATTCGCAACATCGTCCGCCTCGCCCAGCACGCGGACGAACTGGGCCTGGACGTCTTCGCCCTCGGCGAGCACCACAACCCGCCCTTCGTGCCCTCCTCGCCGCCGGCGATCCTGGGGCACATCGCGGCGGTGACCAACCAGATCCTGCTGAGCACCGCGGTCACACTGATCACCACCAACGACCCGGTCAAGGTCGCCGAGGACTACGCCACCGTGCAGCATCTGGCCGAAGGACGCCTGGACCTGATGATCGGGCGGGGCAACACCGTGCCGGTCTACCCCTGGTTCGGCAAGGACATCCGCCAGGGCGTCGAGCTCACGTTGGAGAACTACAACCTGCTGCACCGGCTCTGGCGTGAGGACGTGGTGGACTGGGAGAGGAAGTTCCGCACGGCCCTGCAGGGATTCACCGCCACCCCGAGGCCTCTGGACGACGTGCCGCCCTTCGTCTGGCACGGCGCCATCCGTACGCCGGAGATCGCGGAACAGGCGGCCTACTACGGCAACGGCTACTTCGCCAACCACATCCTGGCGCCCGACTTCCACTTCAACCCCCTGGTGGACTTCTACCGCAAGCGGTTCGAGCATCACGGGCACGGGCGCGCGGACCAGGCGATCATCGGGCTCGGGGGACAGGCGTTCATCGCCCGGCGGTCGCAGGACGCCTACGACGCGTTCCGGCCCTACTTCGAGAACTACCCGGTCTTCCGGGGCAGCCGGCTCGAGGACTACGCGCACCGCACGCCGCTGAGCGTGGGCAGCCCGCAGGAGGTCATCGACAAGACCCTGACCTTCCAGACCGGGTTCGGCGACTACCAGCGCCAGCTCTGGGTTCTCGACAGCGCGGCCCTGCCGATCGAGTCCGCGCTCACCCAGATCGAGCTCCTGGCCACCGAGGTCGTCCCGGTGCTGCGCCGCGAGATGGCCGCCCGGCGGGCACCGGGCATCCCGGACGCACCCACCCACGAGACGCTCGTGCGGGCCAAGTACGGCGAGGCCGAGCCACGTCAGCCCCGGCCCAATGCGCACCGGGGCGACAACCTGACCGGAGACTCCCCGTACCAGGACAGCGACCCCTCGGTATCGGTCCGGTACCCGTCCGCATGAACACTTTCGGGACGAGTGAGATGACAACGATGGACGATCGAGTGCGTCGGTTGGTCGTGGTGAGCGCGGGTGTGAGTGATCCCTCCAGCACAAGGATGCTCGCCGATCGCACGGCGGGAAAAGCCCTGCAGGCGCTGCAACGCAGCGGAGAGGTGACCGCCCAGGTCGTCGAACTGGCCCCGATCGCTCTGGGGATCGCACGCGCCCTTGTGTCGGGCCACCTGGACGACTCGGTGCAGGAGGCGGTGGACAAGATCGCCGCTGCCGACGGTCTGATCGTGAGTACCCCGGTCTACAAGGCCGGGGTGAGCGGGTTGTTCAAGGCCTTCGTCGACGTCCTGGACGACGACCTGATCATCGCCACCCCAGTGATTCTCGCGGCCACGGCCGGCAGCGAACGGCACGCCATGGTGGTCGACGAGCAGATGCGTCCGCTGTTCGCCTTTCTGCGGGCGCTGCCGGTACCGACGTCGTTGTTCGCCGCCCCCAGCGACTGGGCCTCACCGGCCTTCGGACGACGGATCGAGCGCGCCGCCGCCGAACTGGCCCACCTGGTGGAGGCCGGGATCGGCGCTGGCATCGCCGATTCGGGCTGGGACGGCTACCAGCACCGCTTCGCCGGCAATGCCACCCGCTCGCAACAGTCGGTGGACGACGTCGACTTCAGTACCGACCTGATGCGTCTGGCCAACGGCGGCCGGTCCCATCCGAGCCCATGACGGCCCTGGCCCTCAGCCGTCATCGGCCTCCTCTGCGGCGCCGGTTGGTGCTCCTCGTCGAGAACGACACTGAGCAGGCCGAACTCATCGCGCGGGCGCTGCAGCTCGCCGGGTTCGAGGTGATGGTCGTGGGGAGTTCGGCGGCCGCCCGGGTGGCGGCCCGGCAGGGACCCTCGGTCATCGTGCTGAAGACCGCTCTGCCGGACGGATCGGGGTTGGATCTGGCCGTTGAACTGCGGGCTTCCGGCGGCGCAGTCGGCCTGCTGTTCGTCACCGACGGCGACAGTCTGGAGGATCGTCTGAACGGGTTCGCGGTCGGTGCGGACGACGTGGTTCCCCGTCCGCTCAAGGTTGCGGAACTGGTGGCCCGGGTCGGCGCTCTGCACCGCAGGATGAGTTCTCACCAGGTCGCCATCCCGGAGCCGGACGACGACGGGGCGAGCCGGTTGACCGTCAGGGACTTCGTCCTGGACCTCTCGCGTCACGAACTCACGCGTGACGGCCAGGGATTCGGCCTGACCACCACCGAGTTCAAGGTGCTGCGACAGCTGATGTCGTCGGTGGACAAGGTGGTCACCAAAGAAGAACTTGTGCTGGGGGTTTGGGGAGACGAGATCCCGCGCAGCGTGAACTCCGCCGAGAAGTTCGTCTCCCAAGTACGGCGCAAGCTGAGTGCCGCCGGCGATCCGCTCATCGAGACGGTGCGCGGTATCGGCTACATCGTGCGCTCGGTCTGAATGTTGTTCAATCCAAGGAGAGATCCATGACCCGCATCGGCATCATCCTGGGCAGCACCCGCCCGAACCGCAACGGCGAGCAGGTCGCCCGCTGGGTGCTCGACCAGGCCCAGCAGCGCGACGACGCCGAGTTCGAGCTGATCGACCTGCGGGACTACCCGCTGCCGCACCTCGACGAGGCGGTGACCCCGAGCCGGGGGGAGTACCAGAACGAGCACACCAAGCAGTGGGCCGCCAAGATCGCCCAGTTCGACGGCTACATCTTCGTCACGCCGGAGTACAACCACAGCACGTCCGGTGTGCTCAAGAACGCCATCGACTACCTGTACGCCGAGTGGAACAACAAGGCAGCCGGTTTCGTCTCCTACGGGGGCGTCGGTGGCGCCCGGGCCGCCGAGCACCTGCGCCTGATCGCCGGAGAGCTGCAGATCGCCGATGTGCGCCAGCAGGTCACGTTCTCCCTGATGACGGACTTCGAGAACTATCAGACCCTGCAGCCCAAGCCCTTCCACGAGATGACGATGAAGGTCTTGCTCGATCAGCTCATCGCCTGGAGCGGTGCCCTGGCGCCGCTGCGCCCGAAGGCCACGCTCACCCGAGCCTGAGCCGTTCCTGGTCCGAAGGGGGACTGAACCATGCCGGGAAGATACGTAGGACTGGCGATCTCGATCGGGTTGCTGACGAGCCTGGCCATGACACCTGTCGCGACTGCGGCGGACACGGCCGGCAAGTCGGCGGCCGCGAAGGTCAAGTGGACGGCCTGCCCGGAAGGCACTGACATCCCGGCTACGGAGCTGCCGTCGGTGCAGTGCGCCCGGGTGAAGGTGCCGTTGAACTACGACAAGCCCAAGGGCAAGAAGATCAGCCTGACGATCTCCCGGATCGCCAGCGGCAAGCCGGAGAAGCGACGGGGCATCCTGCTGTTCAACCCGGGTGGGCCGGGCGGTCCGGGCCTGGGCCAGCCGGCCCTGATGGTCAGCCGCGGGCTGCCGGCCAGCGTGATGGAGGCCTACGACCTGATCGGGATGGACACCCGGGGCGTGGGCAAGTCCTCGCCGGTGGGCTGCGGCTTCACCATCGACGACCCGTACAACAGCAACATCCCGCCCTACGCGGTGAACGAGGCGGCCGTCACGGCCCGCGCGAAGGTGGTCGAGGCAGCCGCCGACAAGTGCGCGAAGAGCAAGGACGCGGCGGCGCTGGAACAACTCACCACGGCGAACATGGCCCGTGACCTGGACCAGATCCGGATCGCGCTGGGGGAGAAGAAGGCCAGCTTCTACGGGGCCTCGTACGGCTCGGCCCTGGGCGCGGCCTACACGTCGATGTTCCCGCAGAGCACCGACCGGGTGGTCCTGGACAGCAACGTCGGGGACACCCACCTGAACCAGGCCGGCCTGCGACGCTTCGGCGAGGGCTTCGAGGAGACCTTCGGTGACTACGCCGCCTGGCTCGCGGCCCGGCACGAGGCGTACGGGCTGGGGCGCACGCCGTCGGAGGTGCGCAAGAACTTCGTGGCCACGGCCGAGAAACTCGACAAGACCCCGGCCCCCGGAATCACCGGGGCCCTGTTCCGCCAGGCCGTCTTCGCTGCCACCTACAGCCCGATCTCCTACGGTCGGGCCGCCCAGCTCTGGCAGTGGGCGATCGATCCGCCCGGCGATGTGGCATCGACGAAGGCTGCGCCGCTGAACCCCCAGAACACCGCCTTGAGCGTCTTCCTGGCCGTGACCTGCAACGACGTCGAGTGGCCGAAGGACCTGAAGACCTATCAGCGCGCCGTGGCCGAGGACCGCGAGCGCTACCCCCTGTTCGGCCCGGCCGCCGCCAACATCGTGCCCTGTGCGTACTGGAAGCTGGGCCCCACGAAGGCGCCGGTACAGATCAACGACCAGGGCCCGTCCAATGTTCTGATCCTGCAGAACCGCCACGACCCGGTCACGCCGCTGTCCGGAGGGGAACTGCTGCGTGACCGGTTCGAAAAGCGTTCCCGGCTGGTCACCGTCGAGGGCAGCGGGCACGGCGTGTACGTGCTCGGGGGCAACGCCTGCGCCCTCAACGTGACCACGAGCTACCTGCTGACCGGGAAGCTCCCGGAGAAGGACCTCACCTGCCCGAGCACCTGAACCACCCTCGGTGTGGGGCGGCCGCGTCCAGGCCGTCCCACATCTGCGTTGGGCGGGGCGTCTGACCTGCGGTTATCGCGAACCGAGAGGTACCGGCCACATGGCACTCCCGCTGCCGGTAATCTTGCTCTCTGGTACCCACGGGTGCTGCCTGCTCACACCGGCGTGATGCAGGGTGCGGGACAGTAGCTCAATAGGTTAGAGCAGCGGACTCATAATCCGTAGGTCGCGGGTTCGAACCCCGCCTGTCCCACCTTGGAAATGGCCTGTGAGCTGTGGAGTACACAGGGCGATCAACGCAGGGTTCCCGTTCCGCGAGATTGTCGAACACGTCCTGGCCTGCGCGTCCTGGTTGGCCAAGAACACTCTGAGGCCCTCAGGCATCTGCGGGTCCAGCGTCCTGGCCTGTCTGGTACGCGGCATCCCGCCGGAAGTCACCAAGGCCCGTCGATCATCATTCAGTAGTTACGTTGCGGCACGTAGTGGTTACCCGGATTGATTTCAATAGGATGTGAAGTCTTTTGACCGGACTGGATCATGGCTGACATAGTCACGCTTGGCCCGCAGGAAGCGGTCCGCACGTGAGGGACAGGTCGATGAACCACTGGAAATGGACACGCGCGGCACTGGCCGGGGCCTTGGCCCTTGGTGTCGTCGGCGCAGCAGCACCCGCATACGCCGTAACGGGCGATGATGAAGCGCCGACTGTCGCCGAGCAGGCGGCAGAGCACTTGCCAAAGAGCGAGTTGAACATCTGGAATGCGTTGTCCGAGGAGCAGAAGGACACGGTCAACGAGATTCTTGAAGACCCCAAGTTCGGTGTTCCTGGCGCAGCTGAGAGTCTCGAGCGTCAGTATCCCGAACTCGAGGTTACGGAGCAGGTTTCAACCGCCTCAGCGGCGGAGGTCCAGGGGGCTGGGATGTTCAGCCTCGCTGCGGCGGCTACGAAGGGCAAGCGCAGCGTGTGGTACCAGCAGGACTGGAAGATCCTCATGGTCACCTACGCTTCGGTGCGCACTACGATCAACGTCAACTATCACCACAACAATGTCACCAAGATCAATTCATGCAGCAACGACATCGGGAACGATCTTCCGACGCGGAAGTACACGTCGAAGAACACCAAGTCGCTGAACAGCGACGGGACGGCCACCTGCCGCACCGAAGTCACGCTGAAGGTCACGGGGCAGAGCATGAAGTCTGGTGTGCAGGGACTGAAGATCAGCGGCAACGGGACGATCGTCAAGAAGTGGAAGCTCTGAAATGTTTTCACTCACTGGACTTGAGATTGCTTTCTTTGCAATCACCTTCGCTGGGATCGCAGTAGCCTTGGTCGTGTTGGCCAAGGGGCAGCAGATCCGCGTGGGTCTGGCTGTGGTGCTCGCAGCCGTGTTGATTCCCGTGCTCGGTCCCCTGTTCGCTATTGGGTATGGGGTCAAGCTGATGCTGGCCGCCAGGTCGACGCCCGAAGGTAGCGGTCCTGCTGCCTGACCGTCGGTTCCAAGACCGTCAATGACGTTCGCGTTCACCTCGCGAAACGGTGCCGGCCGTTCACGGTGTCATCATCTGACTCCGTTCTGACCCGATCGTCCACTCAGCGCGCCAGCCACCCCCCGTCCACCGGCAACACAATCCCGTTGACGTAGTCAGCCGCGCTGGAGCAGAGGAACAACACCGCCCCAGCGATGTCCCCAGCCTCGGCCCAGCGGGCCGCCGGGATGCGGGAGAGGATCTCCTTGCTGCGTTCCGCGTCCTGCCGCAGGTCGTGGGTGTTGGCGGTAGCGACGTAGCCGGGGGCTACCGCGTTGACGTTGACTCCCCGGCCGGCCCACTCGTTGGCCAGGGCCTTGGTCAGGCCGGCGACGGCGGACTTGGACGAGGTGTAGCCGGGGACGTTGACCCCGCCCTGAAAGCTGAGCATCGACGCCAGATTGACGATCTTTCCGGAGCCACGCTCCAGCATCGTCCGGCCGACCTCGCGGGAGAGCACGAAGGTGGAGCGGAGGTTGACGTCCATCACGTAGTCGAAGTCGTCGTCGGAGTGCTCGGCGGCCGCGGTCCGGCGGATCGTGCCACCGTTGTTGACCAGGATGTCGACCTGGCGCCCGGCCAGGTCGGCGGCGAGCTTGCTCACCTCGTCGCGCACCGAGAGGTCGACGCGCAGGGGGGTGAAGGTGCGGCCCACCTGCTCGACCGTGGTGCGGGCGGCGCTCTCTCCCAGCGGCAGGTCGTTGCTGACGCCGATGATGTCGGCACCGGCCGAGGCGAGCGCCTCGGTAATCGCCAGCCCGATCCCCTGCCTGGCACCGGTCACCACCGCCAGCTTGCCCTCCAAGGTGAAGCTGCGGGTCAGGTAGGCGGCGGGGCTGGTGGCAGGGTTCGTCATGGCGGGGCTCTCTCCTGGTGGTGCGGAAAGGGTGCGGAAAGGTTCAGGGGGTGTACCCGAGGGCGCTCGAGATCTGAGCGGCGGTCTCGATGGCCAGTGGGGCCATCTGCTCGACCTCCTCCGGGGTGTGCTCGAGGGTCAGGGTGGAGATGCTCAGCCCGTACTTGATCCGGCGGGTGGAGTCGAGGATCGGCGCCGCCACGCAGGTCACGCCGGGCACGTTCTCCTCACGGTCGAGGCTGTAGCCGACCTGCTGGATCCGGGCCACCTCGGTGCGTAGCCCGCTCAGCGTGGTGATCGTGTTCGGGGTCCGGGCCGGCAGTCCGGCCCGGGCCACGAACCGCTCCAGCTCGTGGTCGGTGTAGCCGCTGAGCACCACCTTGCCGATGCCTGAGGTGTGCATCGGGATGGCCAGGCCGACCCGCGAGGGCATCCGGTAGGGCTTGTCGGAGTCGGCCCGGATCAGGTAGACGATCTCGTCACCGTTGGCCACGCCGACGTGGACCGTGCAGTGCACCTGGTCGACCAGCGCGTCCACGAAAGGCTGGGCGATCGCCGAGATGTCGATCCGCTGCAGGGCCTGCCCGGCCAGCGAGAGGATCTTCGGCCCGGGCAGGTAGCTGCCGTCGGCGGCGACCGTGACGAACCGCCGCTCGATCAGCGTGGCCAGGATCCGGTGGGTGGTGGCCTTGGCCAGACCGGTGGCCTCCACGACCTCCGAGAACCGGCCGTGGGTCATGGCCGCCTCCAGCACCAGCAGGGTCTTCTCGCTCGCGTTCGCGCCGCCGGTCAGCGGCTCGGGCGGGCTCAGCTGGGCAGTCTTCTCGGCCATGTCGGATCTACCTGTCTAGGCGGGCGCCTCAGCGCATGTCGGCGATGGCGAAACCATCCATGTCGTCGAACGACTGATTCTCTCCTGCCATCGCCCAGACGAAGCTGTAGCTGGCGGTGCCCACCCCGGAGTGCACGGACCAGCTCGGCGCGATCACCGCCTCCTCGTTGCCGACCACCAGGTGCCGGGTCTCGCCGGGTTCGCCGAGCAGGTGCACCACCCGGGCCTCGGCCGGCAGGTCGAAGTACAGGTACACCTCGGTCCGCCGGGCGTGGGTGTGCGCCGGCATCGTGTTCCACATGCTTCCGGTGTGCAGGGTGGTCACGCCCATCACCACCTGGCAACTGCGTACCCCCTGCTCGTGGATGTACTGGTTGAGGGTGCGCCGGTTCGACTGCTCCGGGTCGCCGAGTTCCCGGACCGTTCCCTCTTCGGGCGCGACAAACGTCGTTGGGTAGTTGGTGTGCGCCGGGGCCGAGAACACGTAGAACCGGGCCGGGCCGGTCTCGTCGGCCGACTCGAACACCACGTCGACAGCCCCCCGCCCGACGTACAGGCAGGCGCCGTGCTCGGCGTCGTACTTGGTGCCGTCCACGGTGATCGTGCCGGGGCCGCCGACGTTGACGATCCCGGCTTCGCGGTGCTCGAAGAAGTACTTGCTGACGATCTCGGGGAACGTCGGCAGGGCGACCGGCCCGGTCACCGGCTTCACGCCGGCCACCACCACCCGGTCGTGATGTGTGTAGAGGGCCTGGACGTCGTCGTCCACGAACAGACCGGGTACCAGGTAGCGGTCGCGCAGCTCGCTGGTGCTCATGCCGGGGACGTGCTCGGGACTGGTGGCGAAGCGCTGTTCCATGGGTCTCCTTCAGGCGTAGCGGATCTCAGGGCATCAGGCCGAAGACTTCGGGCAGCCAGAGCGAGAGGCTGGGGGTGAAGATGACGATGATCAGGGTGCCGACCAGGACACCGAAGAAGGGCAGCAGCTGACGGACGACGCCCTCGATCGGTGCGTCCGCGACCTTCGCCCCGACGAAGAGCACGGTCCCGACCGGCGGGGTGATCGTGCCGATGCTGAGGTTGAAGATCACCATGATGCCGAAGTGGATCGGGTCCACCCCGAAACTGGTGACGATCGGCAGGAAGATCGGGGTGAAGATCAGAATGGCCGGGGTTGCGTCCATGAAACAACCGACGACCAGCAGGATCAACGCGATCAGAAGCAGCAGCACGACCGGGTTCTCGCTGAACCCGAACATCGTGTCGGACACGAGTTCGGGGATCTTCGAGAACGACAGGACGAAGCCCATGATGGTCGAGACGCCGACCAGGTACATGACCACGGCTGTGATCCGGGTGGACTCCATCAGGATGCCGGGGATGTCCCGGAGCTTGATGGTGCGGTAGATCGCCGACAGGATCGCGGCGTAGAACACTGCGATACACGCCGACTCGGTGGCGGTGAAGTACCCCAGAAGGATGCCGCCGATGACCACCGCGACCAGCAGGATCGACGGCGTCGCGACGAGCAGGATCCGGGCTCCCTCGGCGAAGCCGATCCGCTGGGTCTCCTTCAGTTCGGGGCGCTTGCGGGCATAGAGGTACACGATGACCGAGCAGGCGATGGCCCACAGGATCCCGGGGAGGTACCCGGCCATGAAGAGCGCCGCCACCGAGGTACCCGAGACCAGCGAGTACACGATCATCAGGTTGCTCGGCGGGACCAGCATCCCGCCCGGCGCGGAGGCGACATTGACGGCCGCGGAGAAGTTGCGGTCGTAGCCCTCCTTGGCCTGGACCGGACCCATCGTGGTGCCGATCGCGGCGGCCGCCGCGATCGACGAGCCGCTGACCGCTCCGAACAGCGTGTTGGCGGCGACGGTGGTCTGGGCGGACGAGCCCGGGACCCGGCCGACCAGCACCTTGCCGGCGTTGATCAGCTGCATGGCGATCCCGCCACTACTCATGATCACCCCGGCCAGTACGAAGAACGGTATGGCCAGCAGCGCGAACGAGTTGATGCCCCGGAACATCTGCTGCGCCGAGGTGAGGGCCCCGTTCTCGGCGCCGACCACGACGAACATGGCCAGCGTCGAGGCCAGGCCCACGGCAATGCTGATCGGGGCTCCGATCAGGAGCAGAAGAGCGATCCCGGCGACCAGGATCAGCCCGGCAAGAACTCCGGCGTCCATGATTCCTCCTTCCCTCTACGCGAGCGAGGTCTCGGCGTCGGGATCGATCGCGATCTCGTCGCCCGTGCTGATGTGGATCATGTGATAGATCGTGTAGACCACGGTGATCACGCCGGAGATCGGCAGGGCCAGGTACATCCAGCCCACGTTCACCGGCAGGCCGGTCAGGGTCTGGTCCCAGGTCAGGTGCACCACCCGGTAGCCGCCCCAGATCAGGGCCAGGATCGCGAAGGCCAGGATCGAGATCTGGACCAGCACCGCGGTGACCCGCTGCACCTTCTCCGGCGCCCGCTGCACCGCGAGGTCGGCCGCCACGTGCCCGCGCTCGCCGAAAACCAGTGCCCCGCCGAGCAGTCCGACCCAGATGAACAGGTACTTGGCCAGTTCCTCGGACCAGCCGCTGGGCGCGTTCAGCACCTGCCGGGCGAACACCTGCCAGCCGACGTCGAGCACCAAGGCCGCGAACAGCACCACACAGATCCAGGTCAGGACGCGGTCCAGCACGCTCTTCAGCGCGGTCACGGCTCCAGCCCCTCCGCCGCCGCCCGGACCTTGGCGTGGATGTCGCGGACGGTGTCGTTGGTGAGCTTCTTCTGGGTCAGCGGGGCGATCAGGGCGGTGAAGGCGTCGGCGTCGACCTCGTTGAACTCGGTGCCGGCCTGCTCGGCGAGCGCCTTCGACTTCGGGATCTCCTGCTCCCAGAGCTCGCCCTCCTCCTCGATCGCGGTGGCGATCTCCTCCAGGAAGATCTTGCGGTGCTCCTCGGACATCTCGTCCGTGACCTTGGGGTTGATCAGCAGGTAGTCCGGGAGCATCAGGTGCCGGGTGTAGCTGTAGTACTTCGCGACCTCGGCGTGCTTCACGTTGGCGTACGTGAGCTCGTTGTTCTCGGCGCCGTCGAGCACTCCGGACTGGATCGCGGTGTAGACCTCGCCCATCCCCATCGGGGCCGGGCTACCGCCCATCATCTTCATCATCTCGATGTTGGTGTCCGACTCGATGACCCGGATCTTCAGGCCCTTCATGTCCTCGGGCTTGGTGATCGGTCCCTTCGAGGTGTACATGTTCCGGACCCCGCCGTGGAACGAGCCCAGCACGTGCAGGCCCTGGTCGTCGAGCGAGGAGTACAGCTCGGAGACGATCGCCGGGTCGTTCGTGGTCGTGCGCTGGTGCTCCTGCGAGTCGAAGGTGAACGGCAGGTCGAACACAACGAAGTCGGGGTTGAGACTCTCCATCAGCGGCCCGGCGACCATCGACATCTCGATGGTGCCGGCCTTCACCAGCTCGATGGTGTCCTTCTGGGTGCCCAGCGTCTCGTTCGGGAACACCTCGATGTCGTACTTGCCGCCGGTGCGTTCCTTGAGACGGTCGCCCATGGCGTCCAGCGCGACGAACTGTGGATGGTTCGGCTGCTGGTTGAACGCGAGCTTGAACGTCGTCTCGGCGCTGTCGCCGGACTCCTTCTCGGCCGCGGCACCGGTGCGGGTGCCGTCACCGGCGCTGCAGGCGGTGAGGGCGAGAACGGCGACGGCCAGGGCGGCGGTGACGGAAACGGCTTTGTTTCGCATCATGGTGAAACTCCTTCTCGGGCTGCGTAAGCAGACCTCCGGCGAGCGGCGCGGGCTGCTCGGGAGCGGTTCGGGACGGCGCCTGCAGTAGGGGGGCTGAAAATTCGGGACGGCTGTTGCCGGGCCACCTACGCGGGTGTCAGACTGTTTATGGAACCGAGTTTCGTTAGACGGAACTTAATTGCTCGCCAGAAATGCGTCAACCCCCACAAATCACCCGCAAGGTCCGTTCCGCGCTACGACGGAGGAATCAGATGACCAGCCTCGAGGGGCTCTTCCTGGCCGCCTACATCACCGCACCCGCCGACCCGGCGGGGGAGGACGCGTTCTTCGACGCCGTTGCCGAGCTGGGGCTCAGCGGCCTCGAGTTCGCCCTGGCCCCGGCTGGCACGCGCACCTTGGAACCGGCCTGGATCCGGCAGCACGTCCGGCCCGACTGGGACCTGGTGGTCTCGCTGGTGCCCTCGATGATGGTCGCGCTGGGCCAGAACCCGTTGTACGGGCTGGCTTCCGACGACGAGACCCATCGCCGCGAGGCGCTCGCCGACGTCGCCCGGGCCCGCGACCTGGCTCGCACCCTGGCCGACGAGTACGGCACCCGTCGGGTCGCTGCCATCGAGGTGCACAGCGCTCCGGGGCCTCGAGGTGGCTCCCGGTCGGCGTTCGAACGCTCCCTCACCGAGATCCTGGAATGGGATCTCGCCGGCGCCGAACTGCTCGTCGAGCACTGCGACGCCTACGTTCCGGATCAGACTCCGGCCAAGGGGTTCTTCCAGCTGTCGGACGAGATCGCGGCCGTGCAGTCCTTCGGCCTGCCCTCCGACGTGCTGGGAATGAGCCTGAACTGGGGCCGTTCGGCCATCGAGGGGCATGGCCCGGATCTCGCCCTCGAGCACATCGCCGCGGTCAACGAGGCGGAGTTGCTACGGGCCTACATCTTCTCCGGTGCGACCGGTGAGGACACGGCCTGGGGGCCGGCCTGGACCGACATGCACATCCCCGCCCACGGTTCGGACGCCGCTCTGGCCTCGGCGGCCGCGTCTCTCCTCGGTCCGAACGAGATCGCGGACACCGTCAAGGCGCTCGGCGATGTGCCGCGGACCGGGCTGAAGGTCGCAGCCCGGCCCCGGGACGCCGATGTCGCCACCCACCTGGCTGTGGTCACCGCCAACCTGACCCAGATCGCCCAGGCCCGAGCGGCTGGATGAGCGGAACGCCGACTAGAGAGCGAACGCGCTGGTCGCCCGCGCCTGCCGTAGTGCTTCCGACCACCAGGCCAGCTGCCCCAGCATCGTTGCGGCCGCCGAGTCCGGATGCCGGGGTTCGCGCAGCTTGCCCTGCTCGTCGAACCGATCCCAGGCATGGGGGAGGCTGACCGCGGCCTGCACGGTGACGGCGTGAAGCTCGGCGAAGACCAGGCGCAGCTGCTCGACCGCGCGAAGCCCGCCCGAGATGCCGCCGTAGGAGACGAAACCGATGGGCTTGGCCTGCCATTCGGCCACGACGGTGTCGATCGCGGTCTTCAGGGCTCCGGGGTAGCCGCGGTTGTATTCGGGCGTGATCACCACGACGGCGTCGGCGCGTTCGATGCGCTTGGTGAAGAGTTCGGTGTCGCCGCCGCCGGCCAGGTGGTCGGGGAGGTCCAGCGTGGCCAGGTCGATGACGTCGGTGCCGGGCGGGACGTGGTCGAGGAACCAGGTGGCCACGGTGGGGCCGAGGCGGTCTTTGCGCACGCTGGCGATGATGACGGCGAGCTGGCCCAGGTCACTCATGGCCGGCCTCCTTCTGGGGAGAAAGAGACGCGACCAGGGCGGAGATCTCGGCATCGGTGAGGGTGGGGGCGAAGTCTGAGCGCAGGAGGCCGGTGAACTCGCTGTCGCTGAGTTCGCGCTGTTCGGTGGGTTGGCCGGGGCGTTCGATGCTGTAGGTGCGGCCACGCAGGGCCCGCACCGAAGTTTCGTCTTTACGCACGACGATGGGGCGATGGGTGAAGGGGGAGTTGGGGTTGGTCGAGGTGTTGAAGTTGGCGGCCTCCACATCGACGAAGTACTGCAGTTCTTCGGCAAAGGTCTGGATCGTCTTGCCGAACTCACGCAGGTGCCAGACGTTGTCCGGGGTCTGCTGAAGCTCGTACTGCCAGACGCCCTGCTGCTGCGCTGCACCTGAAGTGAATGGCAGGGGAGTGAGCAGGCCGGAACCGAACCCGACGTCGGCCAGCCACTGCTGCTCCTGGGTGGCCACTCGGAGCACGAGATGGGATCGGGAGCGGACGATTTCGGCTGGGTCGCCGACGCGGGCCAGAATGCGGGTGACCTGAAAGCCCAGCCGTTCGGCGACGGCTCCGAACAGCATGCCGTGCTCGTAGCAGTAACCCCCGCGCTGCCGATCGACCAGCTTGGCCTGTACGTGCTCCAGGTCGACGGCGATGCCGCGGCCCAGGATGACGTCGAGGTTCTCGAACGGGATGCTGGCCACATGGGCGCGGTGCAGGGCGGCCAGGGTCTTCTCGTCGCTCTCCAGTGGTCCGGTGTGTCCGATTCGCTTCAGATAGGCTTCGAGATCGAGGTTCTCGCTCTGCCACTCGGTGGTCACGGGTGCGGTTCCTTCCGGGCGATGATTGCGGACGAGGGGTGCGGGGCCGGTGCTGGAACGGGCGACGAGGTGGGTCGGGAGTACTACCTGTTCCTCGGTGTAGGTGGGGTCGAGCAGCAGACGGCCCATCAGGCGGCCCTTTTCGTGGATCGGCTGCCGAATCGTGGTGAGCCCGAGGGTGGCTGCGGAGGGAATGTCGTCGAACCCGGTGACCGAGATGTCGCGCCCGGGCCGAAGTCCCCTCTGCTGAAGAACCTTGAGGACGCCGGTGGCCATGACGTCACTGTCGGCGGCGATCGCTGTGGGCATGTCGGGTTGGTCGAAAAACCCAGCTGCGTCGGGCGAAGGCGAATTCTTGCCGCCGCTGACGACGCGCACGCGAGCTCGTGGGCCCAGGCCCTCGCGCAGCCCGGCCAGACGCAATCTGGAGTAGCGCGTGAGGTGACTTTCGTCGTCGAGGCTCACCGACGTCCATTGTTGGTGAAGGCTGTAAACCACGAAGACCACGTTTTGATGCCCGAAACCGGCCAGATGTGAACCAAGTTCGCGGGCGGCGGCACGGTCGTCGATGGCGACGAACGGTCCGGACTCGTTGATCGACTCCCGCACCATCGGAATGTGGCGGTCGCGCAAGACCTGGACCGCCGGATGCTCGTCGGTCAGGTTGTCGGCCACCACGGCCGCGTCGATCACCGCGCGCTGCACGGCGTCGAGCGACTTACGCAGCTCGTCGGGGCCGGAGCCAGCGGCCGCCAACGGGATCAGGACCAGGCCCGTCCCGGTCTGCTCGGTGATCTCGGCCAGACCCCCGAGCATGGCCAGAAGATAGGGGTCCTTGAAGGCCTGGGAAAGACCGACCGTGAACAGGACTCCGATCGCCTCGGCCTTGCCGGTGCGCAGCGAGCGGGCCGCGGCGTTCGGCCCGGAGTAGCCCAGCTGCCGGGCGACCTCGAGAATGCGCACTCTGGCCTGGGCAGACAGCCGATCCGGGCGGTTGAAGGCGTAGGAGACCTGGGCCGTGGACACCCCCGCGGCGGCGGCCACGGACTTGAGGGTGGGGCGCGGTCCCATCTTTCCTCCCGACGGTGTTAATCAATTAACATCAGCGTCGCCCAAGCTCTTCGCTCCGTCAAGGCCGCATGGGGAACCAATCCGGGCGGCGGGCCGTCCAAGGTTCGGCACTGGTGAGGGAGGTATTTCGATGAGCCAGAAATTGAGGACGGCGGTGGTCGGCCTGGTCCTGCCCGTCCTGTTGGTCACGGGTTGCGGAGAGCAGGGCGAGCCCGTGGCCGAGGGGACCGCGCTGGTCGGGTCCAACGTGGCCGAAGACATCGTGGGCCGGTGGTATCCGCTGCGGATCGAGGGGTACCGCCTGGATCCGGTGTTCGCGGACTCCTGGGCCGATGCCTATCTGGAGTTCGACCAGGGTGAATGGACCGGCAGCGACGGGTGCAACGGCCTGCGCGGTACCTACGAGCTCGACGCCGGCGGTGCGTTCGAGCAGAAGGAGATGGCCTCCACCGAGATCGGCTGCGCCAACGTGCCGCACTACGACGTGCTCGACCGGGCCACCACTGTGCGGGTCGAGGACGACACGCTGATCTTCAGTGCGGACGAGGAGATCGCGCGGTACACCCGTTCCGAGAACCCGGCCCCCACCCGGACCGACGCTCCCTCGCCCGCCGCGTCGATCGTCCAAAAGAAGACCGAGCCGGACGTGCCCCCGGGAACTTGACCTCGATTTGAAGGTCCCGAAAGCAACCTGAGAGCGCCCGGAACCGACCTCACTGGCGTCGGCCGGCGACCCGCCGGCACCGTCGAACCAGGAAAGGTGCCATGTCCAGCGTCTTCTCAGTGCGGTCGGGAGCCCGGAAGGGCCGGATCCGGCTGGCGTGGCTGCTCGCCGCCGCGGTCGTGACCGCGGCGGTCGTTCCGGCGACCCTGCACCTTCGTTCTGCCGGTGCGGCCAACTACCCCGGCCCGGGTGCGGTCTCGGGCAACATCGCGGTGCACGACCCGACCATGGTGAAGGGGCCGGACGGCACCTACCTGATGGCGGCCACGGCCCCCGGCATCGCGCTGCGCACCTCCACCGACCGCACCAAGTTCACCTACACCGGGCTGGCCTTCCCCAACGGTGCCTCCTGGACGGACGAGTACACCGGCCAGTCGAACGCCAACCTGTGGGCGCCGGACCTCTCGTACCGCAACGGCAAGTTCTACCTGTACTACTCGGCCTCGTCGTTCGGGAAGAACAAGTCGGCGATCTTCCTGGCCACCAGCACCACCGGCAAGCCCGGCAGCTGGACCAACCAGGGCAAGATCTACTCCACCACGACCAGCAGCAACCACAACGCGATCGACCCGAACCTGATCGTCGACCGGCAGGGCAAGTGGTGGCTCTCGCTCGGCTCGTTCTGGACCGGGATCAAGATGATCGAGCTGAACCCGACCACGGGCAAGCGGATCTCGAGCAGCTCCACGGTGCACAGCCTGGCCTCCCGCACCGGGAGCACGGCGATCGAGGCGCCGGCCATCATCTACCACGCCGGCTACTACTACCTGTTCACCTCGTGGGACAACTGCTGCAAGGGCAAGGACAGCACCTACAAGATCATGGTCGGCCGCTCCAAGACCATCACCGGCCCGTACAAGGACCGGCCGGGCAAGCTGCTCACCGCCGGCGGGGGCACCCAGATCCTGGGCACGCACGGCAGCATCGTCGGCCCGGGCGGGCAGTCGCTGATCCAGGACGGTGACGGCGACGTGCTCGTGTACCACTACTACGACGGCGCCGACAACGGTGTGGCCAAGCTCGGGATCAACCGGCTGACCTGGGACTCCTCGAACTGGCCGGTGGTGAGCTGATCTGACGGACCGGCTCAGCGCACGTCCAGTTTCACCGTCTCGCCGGCCAGTTTCAGGTTCAGGGTGTCCGGTTCCTCGTCGGCCGGGATGAGGAACTGCAGCTCGACCGTGCGGGTCTTGCCCGCGGCCACCTCGACGGCGTCGTCGGTGCGACTGTCGTAGGAGCGGGCCAGGTCGGTGCGCAGGGACTGGTCGGCACCCGGCACGGGCACGGGGCGGTCGGAGGTGTTCTGCACCTTCACCGCCACCGTGGCCACCTGCTGGTCGGTCTTGGCCTTGAGGTCGGAGACCTTGGCCTCGGCCGGTACCGAGACCACGAGAGTGACGGCGGTCGAGGCCGGGCCCTGGGTCAGCCGGCCCTCGACCGTCGCCTCCTCGCCCAGTTCGGTGGCTGGCACCAGAAAGGCCGGCAGCTTGCCGTAGTGCAGGGCGATCGCCCCGGCGAAGAGCAGACCCGCGACAGCCAGCGCCGAGAACACAGCGGGCCAGCTGCCGCGTGGGTCAGGGGGTTTCTGGGACGAACCGGACCGGCGCTTGCCGTTGTCGTCCGCCATGTCTCCCCTTCGTCTACGCCGCTGTGGCACCTCGGGCGAGCATCGGGCCCAGCGAGCCGGAGTTCAAGCCCAGTCCCAGAACCGGCGGTGCACGTTGACCGCCCACTCCTCGATCGTGGCCGTGTCGGCCCGCTGCGGCAGGGGAGTGCGGCCGGACTCCAGCGCCTGCACCACCTCGGCCGCCACCGCGTCGATCTCGTCCAGCACGGTCTGCAGCTCTTTCACCTGCCCGGACTTCACCTCCAGCACCCGCTGCCGCTCGGCCTCGGGCATCGGCAGGGTCAGTCGGCCGTGCTGCGCCAGTTCACGGCCCTGCATGGCCAGGCGGAGGGCGTGCGAGGCGTACTTCGTGTCGTATCCGTACCGTTCCACCAGCTCAGGACGGTTCGGCACCTTCCGCCCGCCGTTGACCAGGGCCTTGCGCTGGGCCTGCATGAACCCCAGGACGCGGGTGGTCGCGGCCTGCGAAAGGAAGGACTGCCGCAGGGCCCGCAGTTCGTGCCCCAGTTCGTTGCAGAACAGCAGATCCGGTTCGGGCGCGAAGAGCGGCAGCAGCGCGGTGGGGTTGCCCTTCACCGCCAGCCGCAGGTATTTCCGCAGGCTGTACATGACCAGGTCGGTGTCACCCGGCCCGGACCGGGCTCCCTCGGCCTGGGAACGGGCCACGTAGCTGTCACGGGTGTAGCCCAGCCCGAGCAGCCAGCGGGCAGGCTCGACGAACACGCCCATCTCGTCGTGGTCGTCGGTGCCGGCGATGGCGATGCCGTGCAGCCCGGAGCCCACCGTGCAGCGCAGGATCTGGCCGGCCTCGGCCACCGTCCGGTCCCCGTACTCCAGCACCGGCTCGGTCAGCAGCTCCCGAACGTCCATGTCGACGACCTCCACTCCGTGCCCTGTTTTTGGGCAGTCGGACATCGTGCAACAGCGGGCCGGTCCGGCGCCACCGCAATTTTCCGTGGTGCTCGACACGGTTGGTTGCGACGCCAGTTGAGGCTTGCCTAACCTGGCGGGCGAACCAGTGGACGACGAGACGGTGCGGTGTCGCGGCAGATGAGCCGAGTGATCACGAACGAGGCGGAGCTGCGCGAGATCGTCGAGCTGCCGCATCCGGACATCGCTTCCAAGGCGGTGGGCCGGATCGACCCCGAGTCCCGGCGCTTCATCGAGCTCAGCCCGTTCTTCCTGCTGGCCACCACCGCCGAGGACGGAACCTGCGACGTCTCACCGCGCGGTGACCCGGCCGGGAACGTGCTGGTGCTGGACGAGAAGACGATCGCCTTCGGCGACCGGCGGGGGAATCGTCGCCTGGACAGTCTGCGCAACATCCTGCAGTCGCCCCGGGTGGGCATGCTGTTCGTGGTGCCCGGGATCAGCGACACCATCCGGGTGAACGGCCGGGCCCGGATCGTGGCCGACGCGCCCTACCTGGACCGGATGACGGTGAAGGGATCCGCGCCCCACCTGAGCGTGGAGGTGGCGGTGGAGGAGCTGTTCTCGCACTGCAGCAAGGCTTTCGTGCGCTCGAGCCTCTGGGACGCCGCCACCTGGCCCAGCCGCCGGGACGTGCCGACCGGCGGGCAGATCGCCAAGAGCCAGCGCGAGCTCGAGGTCGAGGCGAAGCTGATCGACGACATGCTCGCGCTGGACGCCCAGCACGGCCTCTACTGAGCTCAGCGGGCGAGGTTCTGGTCGAGGAACGCGCGTACTGTCTCGAAAGTCGGGGCGGGCTGGTCGGTGCGGGTGAGGTTGCCGCCCTCGGTGGTGTGGACGACCACTTGCGGGGTGGGGGCGGAGCCGGTCAGGTAGGCATCGGTGTGCCCGGCGTCCTGCACCAGGCTGAAAGTGGCTGGGGCACCGGCGTCGTGGTAGGCGCCGAACAGGATCTGCGACTGGTTGAAGGGCACCAGGAGGTCGGCCGTGCCGTGGGTGATCCAGATGGGCGGGGCCTCGGCGGTGACGTAGGTGGCCGGGTTCGCGCGGCGGGTGGCCTTGGGGCGGGTCTGGATCGGGAAACCCATGAGCTGCGACTCGGGCGACGAGCCCGGATTGTGCTTCTGGCCCTCGGGAAGCCGGTGCTTGTCCATGGCCAGGAAGTTGGTCGGGCCGAAGAGGTCGACGACGGCCTGGACCTCGCTGGACTCCCCGGGATTGCCCAGATCGCCCTCGAGGAAGGCGTTCCCGGCCGAGACCCCGGCCATGACCGCGCCCCACGCGCCGCTGCTCGTGCCCATGGTGGCGAAACGTTGCTTGTCCAGGCCGTATTCGTCGGCGTGGGCGCGTAGCCAGCGGATCGCTGCCTTCACGTCGTGCACCTGGGCCGGGAACTTGGCCTGGGCGGAGCTGCGCACGTTCAGGCCGACCACGGCGTAGCCGTGCTGGGCCCAGAGGCCGGCCAGGTTCTCGGCGCCGACGGTGCCGCTCAGGTCGGAGGTGGTGGACTTGGTGTCGTCGCTGCCGAAGGCCGAGCCGGCCTGGAAAAGCACGACCGGGAAGGGGCCTTGGACGCCGGTGGGCACGTAGAGGTCGAGAAGGTGCGCCCGGCCCACCGCCTCGGCGTAGGCCAGATCGGCGTGCTTGATGTGGCCCGGCTCACTCGAAGGAGTGCTGGTGGCCGGAGGCGTGGACTCGGCGCGCGAGGTTCCGGCGCAGGCGGTCAACCCCGCCAGGGCCAGTGCTGCCAGTCCGGCTCGTCGGGTGAGGCCTTGGCCAGAGGTCGGACGCCGGCGGGGTGCGGGGAAGGGCATGGCCTCACCCTAGGTTCGACCCGCCTCATGCGGGAACACCTGCCCGCCTGGTGGAGGACGTGGCCTCGATCGCGTTCCGGTGGCGCCCGGACGGCGAGCTCATTCGGGCCAAACCGTCCTCGGCGACAAGTGATCTGGCGGAATCTGCCGCGACCGGTAGCGTGACCGTTGCACCACGGTGGGTGGTGAATCGCGCCGGGCGTGCCCTCCGTCCCGGTTTCCACCAGGATAGGCGTGTGAAGTTGGTACCCCTCTCGACCCGCATCCGTAAGCTGGCCCGAACGCGGCTCGGCCTGGCCAAACTGCGCCCCGGGCAGCTCGAGGCAGTCAAGGCCCTGGCGAACGGCCGGGACGTGATGGTCGTGATGCCCACCGGGGCGGGTAAGTCGGCGGTGTACCAGCTGGCCGGTCTGCTGCTGGACGGGCCGACCGTGGTGGTCTCGCCGCTGATCGCCCTGCAGCGCGACCAGCTGGCCAACCTGGCCCGGCACGGTGAGGACGCGGGGCTCGGCGCGGTGGCGGTGAACTCGGCGCAGAGCCGGGGCCGCACCGACGAGGCCTGGGAGTCACTGACCACGGGCGATGCGGAGTTCGTGTTCCTTGCCCCGGAGCAGCTGGCCAACCAGGAAGTCCTGGAAAGGCTGGCCGAGCTGAAGGTCTCGCTGCTGGCGGTGGACGAGGCGCACTGCGTGTCGGCCTGGGGGCACGACTTCCGGCCCGACTACCTGCGCATCGGTGACGTGGTGGAGACGCTCGGGCGGCCGCGGGTGGTCGCCCTCACCGCCACCGCGGCCCCGCCGGTGCGGGCGGAGATCGCCGAACGGCTGCGGATGAACGATCCGGTGCAGCTGGTCACCGGTTTCGACCGGCCCAACCTGGAGCTGGAGGTCCGGCGGTTCGTCGAGGCCCGGCACAAGGAGAAGGCCGTGGTCGAGCGGGTGGCCGAGCTGAAGGGCAGCGGGCTGGTCTACACCGCCACCCGGCGTTCCACCGAGGAGTACGCGGAGGCGCTGCGGGCCGAGGGCCGCAGCGCCCGGGCCTACCACGCCGGGCTGAAGGTGGCCGAGCGCGAGGAGGTGCACCAGGCGTTCCTGGCCGGTGAGGTCGAGGTGGTGGTGGCCACCAACGCGTTCGGGATGGGGATCAACAAGGCGGACGTGCGGTTCGTCCTGCACGCCGACGTGCCCGACTCGATCGACTCCTACTACCAGGAGATCGGCCGGGCCGGCCGTGACGGAGACCCGGCGCTGGCCTGCCTCTACTACCGCCCCGAAGACCTGTCGCTGCGCAACTTCTTCGCCTCCGGCGGCCCCGACGAGGACACGTTGACGCAGGTGGCCGGGGCGGTGCGCAAGCACACCAAGAAGGAGGGCCCGGTGCCGGTGGGGGAGCTGCGCGAGCAGCTGGACCTCACCCACACCAAGCTCACCAACGCGGTGAACCTGCTCGAGCAGGCCGGGGCCGTACAGGTGCAGGACGACGCGCTGGCCTACACGGACGTGAGCGTCCCGGCGGCCGCCGCGGTGGCCGCCGCGGCCGAGGTGGATGCCGAGCACACCCGGATGGACAAGTCCCGGGTGGAGATGATGCGCGGTTTCGCTGAGACCACCGGGTGCCGGCGGGAGTTCCTGCTCGGCTACTTCGGTGAGGAGCTGGACACCGGGGACGAGCCGGGCTGCGGCAACTGCGACACCTGCAAGTCGGGTCTGGTGGCCGAGCAGGAGGCCGAGGCCGAGGATCTGCCGCCGGAGATCGCGGCGGTGCGCTTCGACACCAACGAACGCGTCCGGCACCGGGAGTGGGGACCCGGGGTGGTGATGCGCGACGAGGCCGACCGGATCACCGTGCTGTTCGAGCAGGTGGGATACCGCACGCTGGCCCTGGCCGCGATCGCCGCGGACGCGACGCTGCTGGTCCGCGAGGCGTAGCGGGGTTGTCCACAGGCGGGAAACGGGGTCGCGCCGAACCGATAGAGTCGGATCCATGGGAAGCCCGAAATCTGCCGTCGACGGTCTCGAAGCCCGCTGGGGCGAGACCTGGGAGCGCGAAGGTACGTACCGGTTCGACCGGACCCGTGAGCGCTCCGAGATCTACTCCATCGACACCCCGCCGCCGACCGTATCGGGCTCCCTGCACGTCGGTCACGTCTTCAGCTACACCCAGACCGACACGATCGCCCGGTTCCAGCGCATGTGCGGCCGCGAGGTCTTCTACCCGATGGGGTGGGACGACAACGGTCTGCCCACCGAGCGCCGGGTGGAGAACTTCTACGGCGTGCGGTGCGACCCGTCGGTGCCCTACGTCGAGGACTTCACGCCCCCGGCCAAGGTCCCGTCCAAGCGGCAGGACTTCGTGGCGGTCGGCCGGCGCAACTTCGTCGAGCTGTGCGAGCAGCTCACCGCCACCGACGAGAAGGTGTTCGAGCAGCTCTGGCGCACGCTCGGGCTCTCGGTCGACTGGTCGCTGACCTACTCCACGGTCTCGCAGTACTCGCAGAAGATCAGCCAGCGAGCCTTCCTGAAGAACTTCGAGCGCGGCGAGGCGTACTCCTCCGAGGCGCCCAGCCTGTGGGACACCACGTTCCAGACGGCGGTGGCCCAGGCCGAGCTGGAAGACCGCGACCGTCCGGCGGCCTACCACGACCTGCGTTTCCACTCTGTCTCGGGCGCCTCCGGCGACGGGGTGACCATCTCCACCACCCGGCCGGAGCTGCTCGCGGCCTGTGTCGCGCTGGTCGCCCACCCGGACGACGAGCGGTACCAGCCGCTGTTCGGCACCACCGTCACCACCCCGGTCTTCGGGGTCGAGGTGCCGATCGTGGCGCACCGGCTGGCGCAGCCCGACAAGGGCACCGGCATCGCCATGATCTGTACGTTCGGTGACCTGACCGACGTCATCTGGTGGCGTGAGCTGGATCTGCCCACCCGGCCGATCATCACCAAGGTCGGCCGCGTCACCTCCGACACCCCGGCCTGGCTCGCCACCGAGGCCGGCCGCGAGGCGTTCGCCCAGATCGCCGGCAAGTCGGTCTTCGCGGCCCAGCAGGCCACCGTGGAGATGCTGAGGTCCTCCGGCGACCTGCTGGCCGACCCCAGGCCGATCACCCACCCGGTCAAGTTCTTCGAGAAGGGTGACCGGCCGCTGGAGATCGTCACCAGCCGGCAGTGGTACATCCGCAACGGTGGCCGTTCCGAGCAGGTCCGCAACGACCTGATCGCCCGCGGCAAAGACCTGCACTGGACGCCGGAGCACATGCGGCACCGGTACGAGAACTGGGTCGAGGGCCTGAACGGCGACTGGCTGGTCTCCCGTCAGCGCTTCTTCGGTGTGCCGATCCCGCTGTGGTACGCGCTCGACGCCGACGGCGAACCGCAGTACGACAAGCCGATCGTCCCGGACGACGCGCAGCTGCCGGTCGACCCGCAGTCGCACGTGCCGGCCGGTTACACCGCCGAACAGCGCGACCAGCCGGGCGGTTTCACCGGCGACCCGGACGTGATGGACACCTGGGCCACCTCCTCGCTGACCCCGCAGATCGTCACCGGGTGGAGCGAGGACGAGGACCTGCACGCCCGCACCTTCCCGATGGACCTGCGTCCGCAGGGCCACGACATCATCCGCACCTGGCTGTTCTCGACCGTGGTGCGCAGCCACTACGAGCACGGCAGCCTGCCCTGGACGCACACCAACCTGTCCGGCTGGATCCTCGACCCGGACCGCAAGAAGATGTCCAAGTCCAAGGGCAACGTGGTGGTGCCGTCCGACCTGCTGGAACAGCACGGCGCCGACGCGGTGCGGTACTGGGCCACCAGCGCCCGCCTGGGCGTGGACACGGCGTTCGACCCGGGCCAGATGAAGATCGGCCGGCGGCTGGCGCTGAAGATCGTCAACGCCTCCAAGTTCGCGCTGGGCTTCGGCTCGGCCGAGGGCGCGGGGGCCGAGGGCGCGATCACCGAGCCGGTCGACGAGGCCCTGCTGGCCCAGCTGATCACCCTGGTCGAGCAGGCCACCGCGGCGTTCGAGGGCTACGACTACTCGCGGGCGCTCAAGCTCACCGAGGAGTTCTTCTGGCAGTTCTGCGACGACTACCTGGAGCTGGTGAAGGACCGCGCCTACGGTGAGGGCGCCGGGGCCGTCTCGGCCCAGACGGCGCTGCGCACCGCGGTCTCGGTGCTGCTGCGGCTGTTCGCGCCGTTCCTGCCCTACGTCACCGAAGAGGCCTGGTCGATGGCCTCGACCGAGTCCGGGCAGCGGCTGCCGGGCTTCGGCGCCGGCTCGATCCACCGGTCCAGCTGGCCCGCCCCGGTCGAGATCCGTGACCTGCTGAAGGGCTCGGACGAACCGGCCGCCGGCGAGCTGTCGGTGCTGGCGGTCGCGGCCGACGTGCTGCGTCAGATCCGCAAGACCAAGTCCGACGCCAAGAAGTCGGTGCGCGCCGAGGTCGAGAAGGTCGTGGTGTCCGACACCGCCGCCCGGATCACGGCCGTGCAGGCGGTCATCGGTGACCTGCGGGCTGCGGGCACGGTGGCCGAGCTGGTCACGGTGGCGGTCGACGAGGCCGACGCCAAGGTGGAGGTCACGCTGCGCGAGACGGAGCCGACCGCGAGCTGACGCTCGGGCGAGGCTGGACGGTCGGCCCAGCCCGATCAGCACAGCCCGGTCGACGCAGCCCGGTCGTCGCAGGCGGCACTCATCCCTTCCGGGGGCTTGGGTGCCGCCTGCGTCGTTCCGGGCTAGTCTCGGACACCAATGGACGCACGCGAGGGCACCGGGACAACGGGCAGGGATGCCCGCGTCGGCTCGGGCGAGGCCGGCTCGGATCAGGCTGGCTCGGGCGTGAGCGCTGCGGGTCAGGCTGGCTCGGGCGAGAGCGCTGCGGGCCAGGTCGGCTCGGGTCAGGCTGGTTCGGGTGAGGTCGGCTCGGGACAGGTCCGCTCGGGTCAGGTCGGCTCGGGCGAGGCAGGCTCGGGTCAGGTCGGCTCGGGTCAGGCGGGCTCGGGCGAGGACGCTGCGGGACAGGCCGATACGAGCGAGGCCGGCTCCAGCATGCCCCGCTCGTCCCAGCCAGGCCCGGACGACCTGGACGGCCTGCCCAATGTCGACGAGGAAGGCGAGACGGCCCCCGACATCGACCCCGCTCCGGACATCGACGTGCCCGGGGTGGACGAGGACGAAGACCCGGCCACCCGCATCTGGTTCCTCACTCCCTCCGAACGCGGCAACCCCTCGTCCACCATTGACCGCATTCCCCGCGACGACGGCCGCGGCTGGGTGGCCGGCAACCAGGTGCGTCCACTCGTCCATGGTGCCAACTACTTTCGCCGACTTTACGAGGAGCTGACCGCCCTCCGGCGCGGCGATCGTCTCTACTTCACCGACTGGCGGGGCGACCGCGACGAGAAGCTGCTGGAGGACGGGCCGACCATCGGTGAGGTGCTCACCGGCCTGGCCCGCGACGGGGTGGACGTGCGCGGCCTGCTCTGGCGCTCGCACTCGGACAGCTTCGCGTTCAGTGCCCAGCAGAACCAGCGGCTGGGCACCGAGATCAACCTGGCCGGTGGGGAGGTGCTGCTGGACCAGCGGGTCCGGCGGTTCGGGGCGCATCACCAGAAGCTCTTCGTGATCCGGCACCAGGGAGAGCCCGAACGGGACGTGGCCTTCGTCGGGGGGATCGACCTGTGCTACTCCCGGCGCGACGACGCCGAGCATCGCGGCGACCCGCAGCAGGCCCCGATGGACAAGCGCTATCAGGGGCGGGCGCCGTGGCACGATGCCGCTCTGGAGCTGCGAGGGCCGATTGTCGGCGACCTGCTGCGTACATTCATCGAGCGCTGGGACGATCCGACGCCGCTGGACCGGCGTACGCCCTACCGGATGCTGATCCAGCGTCGAGCCCACATGCCGCGTCACCCTAGGAAGCTGCCCGAGACGTTTCCGGATCCGCAGCCCAGCGGGCGTCATGCGGTGCAGTTGCTGCGTACCTATGGCGCGAAGCGTCCTCGCTACCCCTTCGCCGAGAACGGTGAGCGCAGTGTGGCCCGGGCCTACGAGAAGGCCTTCAAGCAGGCGCAGAGCCTGATCTACGTCGAGGACCAGTACCTCTGGTCGCGGGTGGTGGCCGAGGGCATTGCCGATGCCCTGCGGCGGGCCCCGGAGTTGCGGGTGATCGCGGTGGTGCCGCGCTATCCCGACCAGAACAACCCGCCCAACCGGCTGGGGCAGCTCGACGCCATCAAGACCCTGAAAGAAGCCGCACCGGAGCGGTTCGCGGTGTACGACCTGGAGAACCCGCAGGGCGTGCCGATCTATGTGCACGCCAAGATCTGTGTGGTCGACGACGTCTGGATGACCTGCGGTTCGGACAATTTCAACCGTCGCTCGTGGACCAACGACAGCGAACTCACCTGCGCGGTGCTGGATCCGGAGCACGACCCGCGCGAGCCCACCGCGCTGGGGGCCCGCCGGCTGCCGCGCGATCTGCGGCTCTCGCTGTGGGCCGAGCACCTGGGCGTTCCGGAGGACGATCCCCGCCTGCTCGACCCCGTCACGGCCTTCGACCTGTGGAAGAGCACGGCCCGCGCCCTGGACGACTGGCATGCCCAGGGGCAGACCGGGGAGCGGCCGAAAGGTCATGCCCGGCAGCACGATCCGGAGCCGATCGGCCGTCTGGCCCGGCTCTGGGCGACGCCGGTGTACCGCATGATCTACGACCCGGACGACCGTCCCCGCCGACTGCGTCCGAAGGTGAAGTTCTAGGGCGCGGTCTGCCGGTGGACCGCCTGGCTGAGCGCCTCGAGGATCGGCAGTTGCCCCTTGACCAGCTTGGTCGCTGCGGTCCGGAGGTCGAACCAGGCGGCCCGGTCCATCTCGGGGAACCACTGCATCTGGCCCGAGCCACGCGGCCACTCCATCTCGAACAGGTTGCTGGAGAACGTGCTGACGTCGTGCTCGCCGTGCACCGCAAAGGTGGTGATCACCTTGCCGCTGGACTGCTTGGTGTCACCGAGCTCCAGGTAGGGACCCTCCGGGGCGGGGGACCCCATCTCTTCCTGGAACTCCCGCAGCGCCGCGGTCAGCGCGTCCTCGCCCGGCTCGAACAGGCCCTTGGGGATCGACCAGGCGTGGTCCTCCTTGTGCGCCCACAACGGCCCGCCCATGTGCGCGATCAGCACCTCGAGATCGCCGTCGTGGTCGAACCGGTAGACCAGCATTGCTGCGCTTCTCGTCGCCACGGGCGCCATCATGCCCCACTCACCGCGTACCAGACCCCCTGGGAGATCGGCCGGTAGCCCAGACGCTCGTACAGGGGCAGGCCCATCTTGGTCGCCACCAGCCCGGATGCCATCTCGGGGCGGGAGGCCAGGATCGCCGTCATCAGCGCGGCCCCGAGCCCGCCACCGCGGTGAGCCGGCAGCGTGGCCAGCCAGTACACGCCCAGTAGTGCGCCGTCGTCGTAACTCACCGCCGCCGCTGCGGGCACTCCGTCACGCCGCGCCAGCCAGGTGCGCCACCCCGGGTTGCTCAGCACGGCCTTGGGCAGGAACCCGCCCGGCTGCCAGGGCTGCACCTCGGGGCGGGGGAAGCCCTCGACGATGACCTGCTCGGCCTGTTCCAGCTCGTCGGGCGTGGTGGCGATGGTCACGTCGACCCCGGGCCGCTTCACGACCTCGACCGGCTCGGCGGTGCGCAGCATGACGGGGTAGACGAACGGAGTCACGCCTTCGGGCACCACGACCCCGCCGACGCCGAACGAGTCCTCGACCATGTTCCGGCGCCCGAGGGCAGGTAGTTCGAAGAGTTCGGCGATACGTGCGGGCGACAGCGGGCGGCGGGCCACGACCTGGCCGCCGCCGGGGGCGTGCCGGGAGAACACGTCCTGGTCGTTGGGCAGGCCGCCGGTGGGCAGGTCCATGGCTCTCCAGCGGCCCTGGTTGTTGGCGTTGAACAGGTGGATCCCGGTGTCGCTCATGTAGTGCATCATCGACGCCGTGGGATCGAAGGAAGCAGGCCGGGGTCAGGTGCGTCGTCTGGATGCCCTCCTGCGGCGGACGGTGGCGCAGGGTGCGGCGGAGATCACGGCCGATCCGGAGCGGCCGGAGTCGTTCACCCTGCTGGTGGAGGGCACCGCCCAGTCGCACGTCGACCTGGCCGACCCCACCCGCCTGGAGTTCGAGTACATGCGCTGGCTCGGCTTCCTGATCGACCTGGCCGCCGAGCCCGGCCGGCCGCTGAACGTGCTGCACCTGGGCGGGGGCGCCTGGACCCTGCCGCGCTACATCGCGCACACCCGTCCCGGCTCCCGGCAGCGGGTGGTGGAGATCGACGAGCCGCTGATCGAGTTCGTCCGCGAGCACCTGCCGCTGCCGAAGAACTCCGGCGTGCGGGTGCGGGCCGGAGACGCCCGGGAGGTGCTCACCGGGCTCACCGAGGACAGCGTCGACCTGATGATCGTGGACGTGTTCAGCGGCGCCCGGATCCCCGCCCACCTGACCTCGGCCGAGTTCGTCGAGCAGGCCGCGCGGGTGCTGCGGCCGGGTGGGATCTACGCGGCGAACCTGGCCGACGGGCCCGGGCTGCACTTCGCCCGGGCGCAGGTGGCCACTGCCCAGACGGTGTTCGCCGAGACCACGATCGTGGCCCAGCCGCCGGTGCTGCGCGGCCGCCGGTTCGGGAACCTGGTGCTGGCCGCGAGCACCGGGCCGCTGCCCCTGCGAGGGCTGGCCCGGCGCACCGCCTCGGACGTGTTCGCCGCGCGGGTGCTGGCGGGCACCGACCTGGAGAACTTCGTGGCCGGTGCCCAGCCGGTGAACGATGCGCAGGCGCAGCAGTCACCGGAACCTCCGGACGGACTCTTCAAGGGCTAGAGCGGCTGCCAGTCGGGCCGGTTGGCCCAGATGTCGTCGTAGTACTCGCGCAGCTGCAGCCGGCCGGCGGCCGGTTCGTCGAGCAGAACCGTTGCGTGCCGGTGCAGTTGGACGATGGACGCGGGGCAGACGGCCGAGAGCGGACCCTCCACGGCGTGCGCCACGGCTTCCGCCTTGCCTTCACCGCTGGCCAGCATGAGCAGGTGCCGGCTGCGCCCGATGGTGCCCAGCCCCTGGGTGAGGACGTGCCGGGGCACCTCGTCGAGCGAGCTGAAGAACCGCGCATTGTCCTGCCGGGTGCGGGCGTTCAGCGTCTTCGGCCGGGTGAGTGAGGTGAGGGCGGAACCCGGCTCGTTGAACGCGATGTGCCCGTTCGAGCCGATCCCGGCGATCTGCACGTCGATACCGCCCGCGTCGATGATCGCCTGCTCGTAGCGGGCGCATTCGGCGACCGGGTCGGCGGCGGCGCCGTTCGGCCCCTGAACCGCTGCCGGCGGGATGTCCAGCCGGTCGGTGACCTCGCGCTGGATCACCGCCGCATAGCGTTCCGGGTGATCTTCGGGCAGGCCCACGTACTCGTCGAGCATGAAGGCCCGGGCGTGCGCGAAGCTCAGGCCCGCTTCCTTGTGCCGGCGGGTGAGCTCCTGGTAGAGCGGTTGCGGGGTGGAGCCGGTGGCCAGGCCGATCACCGGCTCGGCGCCGGTGCGCAACAGGGTCTCGATGATGTCGGCCGCCAGGGCGGCGGTCTCGGTGGCAGTAGGTAGGACAATGACTTCCATCAGCCCAGCAGTCCTTCGGTCCATTCCGGCGCGGGTGCGAAATACCAGTCGTAGACCAGGTTCCCCTCGACCAGGGTGGCCACGGGGAACTGGTCGTCATTGAGCAGAACCAGGTCGGCGACGCTGCCGGGCCGGATCCGGCCCAGATCGTCGCGACCGAGCAGGGCCGCCGGCACGGTGGTGGCGGCGGGCAGTACCTCACCGAGCTCGCGCCCGGTGAAAGTAGCGAGCAGGCGCAGACACTGGTCGAGCGAGACGGCGCTACCGGCCAGGGTCGTGCCGTCGTCGGCCAGGCGGACCGAGCCGTTGCGGATGATCACCCGGCGGGAGCCGAGCCGGGCCTCGCCGTCGGGCTGGCCCAGGGCTGCGGTGGTGTCGCTGACGGCCAGGAAACGCTGGGAGCCGAGTGCGTTCCAGGTCAGCGACACCGTGCGCGGATGAACGTGCAGGCCGTCGACGATGACCCCGGCCACCAGACCGCCCCCGTCGAGCACGGCCCCGGCCGGCCCGGGCTGCTGATGGTGAAACGGGGTCATGGCGTTGTACAGGTGAGTCACCGCGCGGGCGCCCGCCGCTGCCCCGGCCTCGAACTGCTCGAGCGTGGCGGCAGTGTGGCCCATCGAGACCAGCACGCCCCGATCGGCCAGCTCACGGATCACTTCGAGGGCGCCGGGCAGTTCGGGCGCGAGAGTGGCCATCAGAACGCCCGACTCGGGATCCCAGCCCTCGATCAGGTCGAGGCTGGGAGAGCGCAGGAAGCGCTCGTCGTGGGCGCCCTTGCCGGCCGGGGCGAGCATCGGGCCCTCGAAGTGCAGGCCCAGGGGGCGCGCGCCGGCGGGAACCGCATCGGGGCGGCCGTCGGCCAGTACCTCCATGGCCCTCAACCGCGTACGGACGTCGGTGGTCACCAAAGTGGGAAGGAACGAGGTGACGCCGTAGCGGGGGAGGGCGGCCGCGACCCGCCACAGGCCTTCCGGATCGGCGGTGATGTCCACCCCGGCGGCGCCGTTGACCTGCAGATCGATCAGACCGGGGACGAGGGTCAGGCCGGTTGCGTCGAGGACCTCACCGGAGTGGGTCACGGGTGAGGAGACCGGACCGACCGAGACCACCCGGCCCTCGGCGAGCACCACATCGGCTCGCCGGCTCTGCCCGGTGACCGGGTCGAGCACCGAGGCTCCGGTGACGGCGGCGACCCGGGTGCCGCTCACGGCGACACCACCCGCGCTACCGCCGGGCTGTTCATGCGGGAAGGTCCCCGGCGAGCACACCCGGCACCAGCTCTGCGTCGGGGTCGATCTGCGACAGCGGCGGGTCGATCGCCAGCAGGGCGGCGCCGATCGCCGCGACCGGCTGGTCACGCGGCACCACGGTGAGCCGGGCGGCCAGGTCGAGACCCCGCAGGAAGTCCGATCCGGCCGCCTGCCGGTCGAGGGCCTTGGCCACGGCGTGCCGCAGCGGCTCACCGATCTCGGCCACGCCGCCACCCAGCACGATCAGGTCGACATCGACCGTGAGGGCCAGCATGCGCACCCCGGCGGCCAGCGAGTCGGCCACCTCGTCGCGCAGCGCCCGCGCCGCCAGGTCACCGGCGGCGGCCGCGTCGAACAGGTCCTGTCCGGAGGGCAGGTCGCTGCCCTCGCGGGTGCTCCAGCGGGCGGCGATGGCGCTGCCCGAGGCCACCGACTCCAGGCAGCCGCGCTGACCGCAGCTGCACAGCGGGCCGGCCGAGTCGACCGGGATGTGCCCGATCTCGCCGGCCGCGTTGTGCGGCCCGCGGCGCAGTTCGCCGTTGAGCACGATGCCCGCCGCGATGCCGGTGCCGATGCTGAGGTAGGCCATGTCCACCCGGCCCAGCCGCAGGTGCGAGGCCGCGCCCAGGGCCGCCGCGTTGACGTCGTTCTCGACCACCACGGGCAGGTCGAGCCGCCGGCCCAGGAGCTCGGCCAGGGCCAGCCCGCCGGGGCCCACGCCCAGGTTGACCGCGTGGGTGATGCGACCACGGGCCGCGTCGACCAGCCCGGGGATACCGATGCCGACGCCGCTGAACAGCTGCCGCGGCAGGGCCGGAGCACCGTTGTCGAGGCGGCCGTCGGGGTCGGCGTCGAGCCGGCCGTCGAACCGGGCGGCCAGCTTGCGGGCCAGCGCGGTGAGCGCCCGGGCGGCGGTGTCGACCACCCCCTCGGGGCCCAGGCCGGTGTTCAGCCGGACCGACTCGACCACCCGGGCCCGCCCGTCCGGGGTCCCGGTGTCGACCGCGACGGCCAGCACCTTGGAACCGCCGATGTCGAGCCCGGCCAGCAACTTGCGTTCGATCACCGTGGGCCAAGCCTTTCCGCGGCTGCTCGCAGACTCACCGATGATCCTCCGTACGTCCATACCGCCACCGCGCCGGGCAACCCGGTGGGTTCACCCTCAGCATTCACGACCGGCCACCCGGTCTCGACCGTGACCAGATCCGGGCGTGCCCCGGCGATCCGCGCCAACCGGTCTGCCACCCACGTGTGCCGATGAGCATCCCGCACCAGTGCGACCAGGGGCCTGCCCTCCGCCTCGGCCAGGACCGACTCCAGATCGTCGGCCGGGGACAGAGAACGCTTCACCGCTCCCTCGAGCGGCAGCGTCCACGGTACCTCACCCGCGGCGATTCCCGGCGTGACGTGAAACTCAAGTAGCAGAGCGTGTTTCAGCACCGGAAGTTCGTCCGGAGCGCGCAGGAACAGGGCTCTGCGAGCGGCCTCCAGGTCGGCCTCCCCGTCCTGGTACCCGCCCCCACCCGAGTCTCCGTTCCCGGAGACAGGCCCACGAGCGTCCTCAATCGGCGGTTCAGGCGCCAGAGAACCCGACTGCACCGCCCTGACCAGGGCATCCACCCGTCCGGCCGCGTCCGCGAGCCGTTCGGCCGGAAGCCGGCCGTCCGCGACCGCGGCCACGATGTCGTCCACGATCCAGCTCACGATGGGTTCCATCTGGCCGGGCTCGCGCTCGGGGCCGATGCACAGCAGGTCGGCTCCGGCCGCCAGGGCCGCCACCGCCGCCCGCCCGGTGCCCCCGTAGGGCCGGGCCACGCCCACCATGTCGAGGGCGTCGGTGACGATCACCCCTTCGAAACCCATGTCTTCACGAAGGATCCCGAGAACCGCGGGACTCGTCGTGGCCGGGTTCACCGGATCGACCGCGGCCAGCACCACGTGCGACGTCATCACCGCGGGCACCCCGGCGGCCACCGCCGTCGCGAAGGGGGCCAGTTCGCGCTTACGTGCCGTCTCTTCGTCGATGTCCAGCCGGGGCATCGACAGGTGCGAATCCTCCACCGTGGCACCGTGTCCCGGGAAGTGCTTGATGCACGAGGCGACCCCGGCCGAGTGCAGCCCGGAAGCGAAGGCGACCACGTGCCGTCCCGCCAGCTCCGGAGTCGCCCCGAAGCTGCGCACCCCGATCACCGGGTTGTCGGGCTCGCAGTTGACGTCGGCCACCGGTCCCAGATCCAGGCCGATCCCGATGTCCCGCAAGCGTTTACCGATACCGGCGCCGACCGCCCGGGTGAGCGCCACGTCGTTCACCGCTCCGAGCACCGCGTGCCCGGCCGTACGGCTGCCGCTGCGAGCGTCCAGGCGGGTCACGTCCCCGCCCTCCTCGTCCAGGGTGACCAGACAGCCGTCCGGAGAACTCTTGTGGATCTCCTGCACCAGGTGCCGGGCCTGATCGTCGGAACCGGTCAGGTTGGTCCCGAACAGGCACACCGAGCCCAGGCCCTGGGCGATCCTCTCCTGCATCCACCCCGGCAGCGTGGTGCCGTGGAACGACGGCATGAGGACGCGGTGGGCCTGTCGTACGACCTGTTCTTCGGTGCTGCTCATCCCTTGACCGCCCCTGCCACGAGCCCCTCGGTCATCCGTCCCTGCACGATCATGAAGAACACGATGACCGGAATCGCCATCAGCGTCGAACCGGCCATCACGCCGCCCCAGTCGGTGCCCTTGGCGCCCTCGTTGAACGTCTGCAGCCACACCGGCAGGGTCTGGTTCTCCGGCTTGTTCATCAGCACCAGGGCGAAGGTGAACTCGTTCCAGGCCTGGATGAAGGCGAACGTGCCGGTGGCCACCAGCCCCGGCGCCATCAGCGGGAACGTGACCTTGGTGAAGGCCTGGAAGCGACTGCAGCCGTCGACCATGGCCGCCTCCTCCAGCTCCAGCGGCACCCCGGCGACGAACCCGCGCAGCGTCCAGATCGTGAACGGCAGCACCACCACCAGGTACACCAGGGTCAGGCCGAACACGGTGTTCACCAGCTGCCAGCCGTCCAGCACCTTGAACAGCGAGATCACCATGGCCTCGGCCGGGATCATCTGCACCACCAGCACGGCCACGATGAAGCTGGTGCGGCCGCGGAACCGGAAGCGGCTCACCGCCACGGCCGCCAGCAGAGCGAACACGATCGCCACGACCACGGTGATCAGCGTGACGGTCAGGCTGTTGCGCAGGGCGCTGACGAAGTCACCCTGGTCGAACGCCTTGCGGTAGTTGCCCAGGGTCGCGTTCCAGGGCAGGAAGTTCGGGGTGTCGCTCTGGATGTCCACACCGCGCTGGAACGAGGTGTTGATCATCCAGTACACCGGGAACATGGCGACCAGGACCACGACGACGGCGGCGAGGTTGGCGGCCAGGTCTCCGGGCTTGCGCCGGCGCTTGTTGGCTCGAACGACGGACGTCGGTGCCGCCTCGGGCGGCCGGCTCACCTTGGGTGGGCTGGTGAGGCTCACAGCTCCTCCTGACGGGTGATCTGGCGCAGGTAGAACACGGTGAACAGCAGAGTGATCAGGAGCATCACCACGGCCACGGCGGCGCCCACGTCGAACTTGTTCTCGCCGAAGGCCAGCCGGTACGCGTACACCCCGAGCACATTGGTGTCGCGGGCGATGCCGCCGGCCTTCTGCAGCACGTAGAACTGGGTGAACACGCGCAGGTCCCAGAGCACCGACAGGGCGGTGAGGATCAGGATCACCGGGCGCAGGAAGGGCAGGATCACGTAGCGGAAGCGCTGCCAGACCCCGGCGCCGTCGAGCTCCGCGGCCTCCAGCACCTCACCGGGCACCTGGGTCAGGCCGGCGTAGAGGGTGAAGGCGACGAACGGGATGCCCATCCAGACCACGATGATCAGCGCGACGCCGAAGAACGACCAGGGGTTGCTCAGCCAGGAATGGCCGTGGAAGTCGCCGCCGAACTGCGAGAGCAGCCAGTTGACCAGACCGTAGCGGGTGTCGAAGAGCCACTGCCAGACCACCGTGGCCGACAGCGGGGGCATGGCCCAGGCGAACAGCAGCGAGACGATCAGGGCCATCCGCAGCACCCGGCCCACCCGGCGGGTGAGCAGGGCCACCAGCATGCCCAGCACCATGGTGAGAACGACTGCGGTGGCGCAGAATCCGATGGTCCGGGCGAGCACCACCCAGAACTGCTGATCCTTGAAGATGCCGGTGTAGTTGTCCAGGCCGACCCAGTCCGGCGGGGCGCCGAACTGCTGCTTGAGGCCGAACTTCTGCATCGACAGCACGAACAGCCGGCCGAACGGGTAACCCAGCACCAGAACCAGCACCAGGGTGGCCGGCAGCAGCAGGCCGTAGGGCAGAGCTCGTACGGCCAGCTTCTTGGGGGGTGCCCCCGGCACAGGCTTTTCGGCCTGTGCCGGGGTCATCGGGGGGAGAGTGGTCATGGTGCTTACTGGTTCAGGGCCGAGGCGATGGCTTCGTCGGCGGTCTTGGCCTCGGCGGCCACGTCCTTGCCCTGGGCGATCGCGACCAGCATGTCCGGCAGCACGGAACCGGCCTCGACACCGGCCCAGTTCTCGCTGGCCGGGGTGAAGCGGGTGTTCTCGGCCGCCTTGGCCTGGGCCTCCGCGGCCTCGTCGCCGGTGACCTGACCCAGCAGCGACTTCTTCACCGGCAGCAGGCCGAGGTCGGCCAGCTTGGTCTGGTAGCCCTCACTGGCCATGATCTTGAGCAGGCTGTAGGCGAGCTCCGGGTTCGCCGACTTGGCCGAGATGGCCAGGTTGGAGCCACCCAGGAAGGCCGGGGCGGTGGTGCCCGGCGCCTTGCCCGGCAGGGCGAACGCGCCGATGTTCTTCTCCATCTTGGGGCAGCCGTCGTCCTCGTTCAGGATCTGGCCGACCTTCCAGCCCGGGCCCATCAGCATGCCGATCTTGCCCTTGCAGAAGTCCAGGTAGTCCTTGGCCTCGTCGGCGTCCTTGGGCGCCGCGGACGCCTCGTCCATGATCTTCTTGACCGTGGTCAGGCCGGCCACCGACTGCGGGCTGGACAGCTTGCCCACCCACGCGTCGCCCTCCTTGACCGCGATGTCGCCACCCTCGTCCCAGATGAAGGGCAGTGCGGCGTACCAGTACTTGCCCGGGTAGTAGATCCCGGAGAAGTCGGCCTCGGCGGCGTTCTCCTGCTTGAGCTTGATCCCGGCGTCCACGAACTCCTGGGTGGAGGTGGGGATCTCCAGGCCGGCCTTCTCGAACAGGTCCTTGCGGTAGACCACGATCCGGGCGCCGCCGTAGTAGGGCACGCCGTAGAACTTGCCGTCGTAGCTGCCCGACTCGACCAGGCTCTGCACCAGGTCGTCGCCGCCGAGCTCGGCCTTCTTGTCGGAGATGTCGTACAGCGCGCCGGCGGCCTCGAAGGCCTGCGCCTGGGTGTTGCCCAGCTCCACCACGTCCGGGCTGTCGCTGCTGGACAGCGAGGTGGTCAGCTTCTCCACGATGCCGGTCCACTGCTGCCGCTCGAACTCCAGCTTGGAGCCGGGGTTCGCCTTCTCGAACTCGGCCTTGGCGTAGTCGACCAGCTCCTGCGGGGTGTCCTCGCCGTTCAGCCACAGCCGGACGGTGCCGGTCTTGGCCTCGCCTTCGTTGCTGCCGCCGGACGTGTCGTCGCTGTCCCCACCACAGGCGGACAGGGCGAGGGCGGTGGCGATGCCCACCGCGGCCAGAGCACGGATCTTCACGGGGTTCCTCCGTTGGAACGAGAGCGAAAATGGGTGTGCGGGATCTACGGAACGGCTTCGTGCCGTTCCGTTTCGGTGCTGGTTCGGTTCTTGCGGCTGGTTCGGGTTTTTCGGCTGGAGCGGTCTTTCGGAGTGCCTGATCTCTAGGAGACGCCGAGTTCGCCGGACAGAACGAGGACGGCCGAGCCGAGCAGGATGCTGTTCTCGTGGAGCGTGGACAACCGGATCTCGAGGGCCTGCCCGACCACCGGCAGCACGCGCCGCCGGATCGCCGTGCGGGCCGCATCGAGGAGAGCGCCGCCGAGCAGGTCCGGCGGGCCGGTGAGCACGACCTCGCCGAGGTCGAGCGTGCTGATCACCGGGGCGAGCGCGATCCCGAGGCTGGTCCCGGCCTGAGCCAGCACCTCCTGCTTCTCGGGATCGGGCAGACCGGCGAGTCTTTCGCGGAGATGGGTGACCGACAGCAGGCGCTCCAGGCAGCCGGAGCGGCCGCAGGCGCAGGGCAGCCCGGGCTCTTCGACGATCAGGTGCCCGATCTCACCGGCGGCGAACCGGTCGCCGCGCACCAGAGCCCCGTCGAGCAGGATCCCGGCGCCCACACCCATCCCCACCGTGAGGACGAGAACGCCACTGGCCCGGTTGTTCTCGTTGGTTCCAGTCGCAGCCTCGGTCTCGGAGGCGCCGAAGCTGTGTTCGGCCAGGGCGGCGGCGTTCGCGTCGTTGGCCACGTGCACCGGCCGTTCCAGGGCCTTGCTGAGCACCTCGGCCAGGGGCATGCCCGCCCAGCCGAGGTTGGGGGCGCTGACCACGGTGCCGTGATGGTCCACCACGCCGGGGCTGCCGACCCCGATGCCGAGCACCGGGCGCTCGGCCAGTTCGGTGAGTTCGCGGGCCAGTTCGGTGACGGCGGTGGCCGCCGCCTCGCCGGTGCGGCCCTCGCGCGGCACCTGGCGGGTGACCAGGATGTTGCCGGCCAGGTCGAGCACCGCGCCGCGGAAGAACACGTCGGGGGAGAGGTCGAGGCTGACGATGTGCGCCGCTGCGGGCTCGAAACCCACCAGCGTGGCCGGTTTCCCGACCCGGGCGGTGCCGGCCCGGGTGCCCAGCTCGACCGCCAGCCCTTCCGTGATCAGCTCGCTGACCAGGGCGCCGATCGTCACCGGGGTGAGGGACGTGACCCGCGCCAGGTCGGCCCGGCTCTGCGGGCCGTCGCTGTACAGCGACTGCAGGACCAGGGACCGGTTGTAGACGCGGGCCTGGCCAGGCATGACCTTGGTGGTCGGGCGGAGGGCCCTCCCGGGGGTGGCTGGCATTTTTTTAGTGAAGCGTCTTTATAAAACGCCGTCAAGGCCTGAAGCGCCTGGTTCTGGTCTTGTTCCCCGGTCGTGTCCGCTGACCGTGTTCGCTGGTCGTGTCCGCTGGTCTTGTTCTCGGGTCTTGTTCTCGGGTTGTGTCCGAGGATATGCCTGCGGCCCGCGACCGTCTGGTCGCGGGCCGCTCGGCTCCTGCCTGGTGCTGGGGCTGGTGCTGGGGCTCGGATCAGGCCAGGGCGGCCTTCACGGCTTCTTCCAGCGAACGGGTGGGCCGACCGAGCAGACGGGACAGGTCGCCGGTGCCCACGTGCAGTTCACCGTCGCGGATGCCGCGGTCGCAGTCGGCCAGGATCTCGTCCAACGGGGCGGGCAGGCCGATGCTGCTCAGCACCTGCCGGAACTCGTCGGTGGGCAGGTCGTTGTAGGCCACCTCACGGCCGGACTGACGGCTGATCTCGGCGGCCAGCTCGGACAGTGTGAACGACTCGTCGCCACCCATCTCGTAGACCTCGCCCCCCTCGGCGTTCAGCAGCGCCTCGACGTCGGCCTCGGCCAGGTCGGCCCGGCTCGCCCCGCTGACCCGGCCGCCACCGGCGGCGCCCGCGATCGAGCCGCGCTCGAGGTAGCCGGGGATCTGTGCGGTGTAGACCTCCAGGTACCAGCCGTGGCGCAGCAGCACCACGGGCAGGCCCGAGGCCTTGAGTGCGGCCTCGGTGGCCAGGTGGTCGGAGGCCAGCTTCATGGTGGTGGTGCCGGCGTTGGCGATGCTGGTGTAGGCGATCAGGCCCACGTTCGCGGCCTTGGCGGCGTCGATCACGTTCTTGTGCTGCGGGATGCGGCGGCCGGGCTCGCTGGCCGAGATGAAGAGCACCTTGTCGGCGCCCCGGAAGGCCTCGGCCAGGGTGTCCGGCCGGTCGTAGTCGATCACCTTGAGCTGGATACCGGTGTCGGCCAGGTCGGCGAGCTTGGACAGGTCCCGTCCGCCGGCCACGATCTCCCCGGCCGGGACGCCCTTGCGGAGCAGGGCCTCGAGGGCGAGACGGCCGAGCTGGCCGGTGGCGGCGGTGACGACGATGGTCATGGGAGTTCCTTCCGGTGGTGCTGCGGTCTGCTTGCCTGATGGTCAAGGCCAGCCTGGCCAGGAGACTTCCCAGTCGAAAGTACCCACTTTCAGGTAAGGTACTGTCCGGCTGGAAAGTATCCAGCGTGATGGGGTGAAGCAGATGACGGTCGGGCTCAAGCAGATCTTCGCCGGCGGCGCCCTCGCGCAGGACTGTCCCAGTCGGGTGGTGCTCGACCACGTGACCAGCAAGTGGGGTGTGCTGGTGGTGATCGCCCTGGACGGGCGCACGCTGCGCTGGGGTGAGCTGCGCCGGGCGGTGCAGGGCATCAGCGAGAAGATGCTGGCCCAGACCTTGAAGACGTTCGAGGCCGACGGTCTCGTGGTGCGCCACGCCCGTCCGGTGATCCCGCCGCACGTGGAGTACAGCCTCACCCCGCTGGGCCAAGAACTGGTGGCGTTGTTGCAGCCCTTGCTGGTCTGGGCTGCGAACAACGCCGACACAATGCTGGCTCGCGACTGAGGCTCAGCTCAGGGCGGTTCTCACGGCCTCGGCGAGCGAGGTGGTGGGGCGGCCCAGCAGGCGGGAGAGGTCACCGGCCTCGACCAGCATCTCGCCGTCGCGTACGCCCCGGTCGGCGTCGGCCAGCAGCCCGTCCATCGGAGCCGGGATCCCGAAGCTGTTCAGCAGCTCGCGGTATTCGCCGGTCGGAAGGTCAGCGTAGGCAATGTCTTTGCCCGACTGCCGGCTCACCTCGGCCGCCAGTTCCGTGAGAGTGAACGCCTCGTCCCCGCCCATCTCGTAGATCTCGCCGCCCTGGGCGCCGAGCAGCGCCGCGATGTCGGCCTCGGCCAGGTCGGCCCGGGTGGCCGCGCTCACGCGGCCCGCGCCCGCCGAGCCCACGATCGTCCCTTGTTCGAGTGCAGTTGGGATCTGGTCGGTGTAGTTCTCGGTGTACCACGCGTGGCGGAGCAGAACCGAGGGGATGCCAGAGGTTTTCAGTGCGAGCTCGGTCGGCTTGTCCTCGTCGGCCAGTCGCACCGTGGTGCGGTCGCAGTGGGCGACGCTGGTGTAGGCGATCAGCTCCACGCCGGCGGCACGGGCCGCGTCGATCACGTTCTGGTGCTGCCGGACCCGCTGGCCGATGTCGGTGCCGGAGATGAACAGCACCCGTTCGGCGCCGGTGAAGGCTGCGGTCAGGGTCTCAGGCCGGTCGTAGTCGATCACCTTCAGATGGACGCCCTGCTCGGCGAACTGCCTGAGCAGCTCCAGGTTTCGCCCTCCGGCTACGATTTCATGGGCGGGAATGCCCTTTTTCAGCAAGGCCGGGAGTGCGAGCCGGCCGAGTTTGCCGGTGGCGCCGGTGATGACGATGGACATGGGTATTTCCTTTCGGGATGGTTGCTCGCGGGTGGGGCGGGAGTGGGGACGAGTTCTGCTGAGCCGGAAAGTCAGGCCTTCATGGGGTTCTGGTCGGGCCTTCGTCGGGCTCGAGTCGGGCCTTCGTCGGGCTCTGGTCGGGCCTTCGCCAGGCTTTGGACGGGCCTTCGTCAGGCTCTGGTCGGGCCCTTCGTCAGGCTTTGGACGGGCCTTCGTCAGGCTCAGGTGGGGCCTTCGTCGGGCTTTGGTCGGGCTTTGGTCGGGCTTTGGTCAGGCGGCCTTTGTGAGGCCGAGCGTCAGGCTGAGGGCGGCGGTCAGGCAGGCGGCGGTGCGCACGTGGTTCCAGGCAGTCCAGCGGGTCAGGTAGTGCTGCCAGTGCTGGGCGATGTCGGCGCTGCTGGGGTTCAGGGCGTCCAGGGCGTTGTTCATCGGCACGTTGAAAGCGCCGGTCACACCCACGCCGCCCAGCAGGTACAACGCGGCCCCGGCCAGGAGCAGTGCCCGGAGCGACCCTTCCGTGCTGCGCAGCGCGATCACGGCGACCGCCACAGCGCCCGCCCCCGTGGCGAAGACGGCGATCATCAGGGGTGGGCGCAGCGCGGTGACGTTGATCCCCTGCATGGCCGCGACCGCCTGGCCCGGTGCCACCCGGTTCAGCCCGGCCATCACGAAGCCGGAGAAGGCGAACAGGACACCGGCGACCAGGCCGCAGCCGACTGCGGTGAACACGACGACAAGCTCTGAGGTGCGGCTCAATTCGTTCATGAGTCCATTGAGCCCGGGTTGCTGGAAACTTCCCATCCTTGATCGGCGCAGGTGCATACGCATGCGTCCAAGCCACTCGTCGCCGGCCGGTCAGAAGGGGGGTTCACCGTATTCGGGGTAGGTTCCGGTCGGCTCACCCCAAGGAGCGTGGGGTGGTCGGGCCAACGCTGGTCTCGCGGCGGCTGGCGTGGTCGGGACGGCCTGTGCGGCTGTGGCGGCCTGCAGGGTCTGCGTGGCTGTGTCGGCTTGGGTGGGTTGGGCACTTGTGGTGGCTTGGGTGGTTCGGGTCTGCGTGGCGTGGGGACCTGTGGCGGCCTGCGCTGTCTTGGCTGTCTTGGCTGTCTTGGCTGTCTTGGCTGTCTCGGCGGCTTGGAGGGCTTGAGCGGCTTGCTTGGCCTGCCTGGCTGCGGCTCGCCGGTACCGGTCCTTCTGGTCGGCCTGCCACTGCAGTTGCCGCAGCCAGCTGCGGGTGCGGTGGGCAGTGCGCTCGACCGAGGACATCAGGTCGGTCCGCGAGAACGTCCCGTCTGCGTCAGGCAACGAGGGGGCGCGAGTGGGCAGGCACCACCCCGGCATGCCAGGCAGACGCGGTGGTGGACTGCTGTGCTCGGCGCCGTCCGGGGTGGTCCAGATGATCGTGCCGGGCGGACAGAGATCTTCCGGCCGAGCCAGGCGAGCGTGCCATTCGGCGAAGGTCTTGAGGCGATGATGGCCACGGCAAGCCGGATGAAGATTGCAGGCGCAGGACAGGCCGCCCTGCTGAAAAGGCTTGAGATGGTCCAGATCACACCTGCTGGCCGGGGTTGTGCAGCCGGGGAAGGTGCACACGGGATAGCGGGCGGTGACCTGGTTGAACAGGGTGCGGCCGGGGCGGTATCGATCAACCTGTGCCTGGTTGTGGTCGAGACCTATGGGGCAGGCGGGTTCAGTGCCTGGGGATGCGCCGGGGTCTTGGTCAGTGGCCACGTCGCTGTCGGCATTGCCAACGGCCGTGCCTGCGTGATCATGCGTGCAGGCGCCGGGCAGGACCATGAGGGTCACTTGCCCCGGTGCCACAGCGAGTCGGCGGGCTTGCTCAGCCGTGATGACGCCATGGCCCTGCAGCAGACCCGGGATGTTGTCGAGGCCCAGCAGCGTGGTGTCGGTGATCGTCACTACCAGGTGAGGGCCACGTCTTCCGGAGCGCGGCAGATCTCGAAGACGCCACCAGGCCGGAACCAGGCCCGACGGCACCGGTGGAAAGCCCAACCTGGTGAAACTTTCCTGTCTACGGACCTCGTCAGCATCCTGCTGCTCTTCGGGCCGGCGGTGGGGGGAGTCTGAAGTCGGGGCGGAGGAAGCGGCGGGATCGTCTTCGGTGGTCTTTCGGTTCGAGGTTTGCTCTGTCTGCTGCTTCGCAGATGCGTCAGCGTTGGTCCCGCTCGAGCGGTGCGCATTCGGGCCGGTGGAGGACTCAGAGCTGCTGTCGCCTTCTGCGCTGTCGCGTTCTTCGCTGTGCTGGTCGCCGCGGTCGCTGTTTCCGCGGTCGCTGTGTGCGCGGTCGCTGTTTCCGCGGTCGCTGTTTCCGCGGTCGCTGTTTCCGCGGTCGCTGTCTTCGCCGTCCCTGTCTTCGCCGTCGCTGTGTGCGCGATCGCGTTCGCTGTTGACGCGTTCGCCGCTGGACTCGTCTTCGCTGCCAGGGTCCTCGCAAGGGTCGTCACGGACCTCGTTGCGGGGGTCAGGCACCAGCGGAATGTCCACCCCCTCGGACAGGGCCTGTACGAGGGCAGCCAGCACATCGGCCCGCCGCTGTGCATGGGTGCGACCGTCGGGCACGCCGTCGGCCTCGGCCTGGTCGCGAGCCGCATCGGCTGCTGCGTCGAGGAAACCGTCCAGCAACTGGCCTGTCTCGGCCGAGATCAGTGCCGTGACCAGAGCCATGCCGTCTGGTCGGGCCTCTATATCTACGTGCCGGCCGCGCAGGGCCTCGGTGTGGCGAGCGGCGCCACCGTCCGGCTCGAGCTGGAGCAGCAGTTGCTCGATCAGCCGCTCCAGCTGCCCGTAGGTCAGCCCGGGAGCCTGACCGGCCAGCAGTGCTTCGAGCAGGAGCCAGGACTCGTCTCCTGGTTCCAGATCCGGAAGTTCGTCACAGGCCTCGTGCAGCTTGCGGGTAATAAGAGAGGCACGGCGCAGGTCCAGGCGCCCCTGGTCCAGCAGGGACATGATGCGCGGCAGATCCTGGGTGAGCCCGACCGCGACGGCGATCTCGGCCGCCATGGAACGGGGGTGACAGGTGAACTCGGGCGCCAGGCGTGAGGCAACCAGTTTCTGCGACGAGATCGACCAGGCCGAATTCTGTTCTGCGTCAAGAGGATCGGGGGATTCGGCACCTCGGCGTCGGGCTGGGGGCACCACCTTGACGGCCTGAGTCAGGGCGTGCAGCTGAGCAGCCTGCAACTGCCGGATCACCAGTTCGCGGGCCACCACTGCACGGTGCCAGGCGTACGCCGCCCCGGATGCTGTGCCGCTCGGGCCGGTTGTACCGCTCAGGCTGGTCAGGCTGGCCGGGTCGGTCAGGCTGGTCACACCGCTCGGGTCTGCCGTACTGGTTCCGCTCGCCGTACCGCTTGGGCCTGCTGCGCCGCCTACTCCGTCCGTGCTGGTCACGCCGCCTGCACCGCTCGCGCCGCTCGGGCTGCTCGGGCCACCTGCGCTGGTCGCACCGCTCGGGCCGCTCGGGCCGCTCGGGCTGGTCGGGCAGTTCACGCCGCCGAGCGCGTCCAGCTCCTGCAGCAGCCACTCGAAGACTTCCCTGACCGGCCCTGGCGACCCAGCCCCGACGCGTCCTTCAGCCAGCGCACCCATGCCCAACACCCCCGTCCTCAATTACTTTTCGCGACCCCCATCGCGACAGCAACCAGACTAGGCCCGACCACCGACAAAACCGCCCAAGCCCGGATCCGGCGGTCGAAACCCCAGCTCAGCTCGGGGTGGAGTGATTTACAGTTGATCACCATGGACGGGATGTCGGCACTGCTCGACGGGCCTCGGGCCCGCGAGGCGTTCCTGCTGCGCTCCACCCTGACCGCGCCCTGGTCGATGAAGATCGCCGACGAGGCCGCACTGACACTCTGCTCGGTGGTCTCCGGCCGGGGCTGCGTGATGCCGGCCGAAGGGGGAGTGCGGTGGCTCGGGCCGGGTGACGTCTCCCTGTTCAAGGGGCCGCGGCCGTACGTGGTCGCCGACGATCCGGCCACCCCGCCTCAGGCGATCGTCCTTCCGGGGCAGGTGTGTGTCACGCCCGACGGGCTGCCGGTGCTGATCTCCACTCTCGGCACCCGCAGCTGGGGCAACGACCCGAACGGCGAGACGGTGATCGTCACCGGTTCCTACCAGCTGCCCGGTGAGACCAGTCGCCGGCTGCTGGACGCCCTGCCTGAGCTGATCGTGCTCACCGGCGAGGAGTGGGGCAGCCCGTTGCCCGCGCTGCTGAACGAGGAGATCGTGAAGGACGAGCCGGGGCAGAGCGCGATGCTCGACCGGCTGCTCGACCTCACCCTGATCAGTGCGCTGCGGGCCTGGTTCGCCCGGGCCGACGGGGCTGCGCCGGGGTGGTACCTGGCCTACGGCGATCCGGTGGTGGGACCGGCGCTGCGGCTCATGCAGGACGAGGTGGCCCGCCCGTGGACGGTGGACTCGCTGGCCGCCGAGGTCGGGGTCTCGCGGGCCGGGCTGGCCCGGCGGTTCCGCGAACTGGTGGGTGAGCCGCCGATGACGTTCCTGACCAGCTGGCGGCTCGACCTGGCGGCCGACCTGCTGCGCTCGCCGGACATGACGTTGAGTGCGGTGGCCCGGCAGGTCGGGTACAGCACGCCGTTCGCGCTCAGCGCGGCGTTCAAACGAGTGCGGGGGATGAGTCCCAGCGAGTACCGGGTGTCCGCCTGAGACTGTCGTACCCAGGGCATAGGGTGAAGAAAGAAGCCCAGATCGTGTGGCTTTGTTCTTCCTGCAGATGGGACACAGTGGTGAGTGAGATCCTGGTCGTTCTGGAGCGCGAGGTCGTGGCCCCGCCCGATGTCACTTTCGACGCCCTGGCCGACTACACGATCATGCGGCCGAAGATCCTGCCGGAGCAGTTCACCGGTTACGAGGTCACGGCCGGGGGTACCGGCGAGGGCACCCACGTCACCTACGACCTGCACGCCACGAAGAAGCGGGTGCGGCACGTCGAAGCCGTGGTCACCGAGCCGCCGGCCGGGCAGCAGTTGCTGGAGTCCGACACCCGGTCCACGCTGCGGGTGCTGTGGGACGTGGCGGCCGCCCCGAGCGGCAGCCGGGTAACGGTGAAGATCACCTGGCAGGGGGCGGGCGGTGTGAAGGGCTTCTTCGAGCGTACTTTCGCCCCCGGTGGCCTGAAGCGCATCTACGGCGAGAAGCTCGACCGGCTGCAGCAGCAGATCGCGCAGGACGCGCCGTGAGCTCCGGCCCCGGCCAAGGCCAGTTGTCCGACCCCGGCCAAGGCCGGCTGTCCGGCCCTGGGCGGGAGGCGGTGGCCACCGTCACCGGCTCGGCCTACGCCGAGGCGATGCCCGACCGCGCCCGTCTGCATCTGCGGGTGCAGGTGGCCGGACCTTCGGAGAAGGCGGCGACCGATGCGTTCGCCCACGCCCTGGCCGGGGCCCGAAGCCTGCTCGACGAGCTGGGCTGCACCTACACGGTGGGCTCGGTGTCTTCCTGGGACGGCGGCAGGGAGCAGGAAAAGCGCTCCCGGCACCAGGTCTGGAGTCAGATCGTGGTCACGGTCACCGATCTGGACCTGCTGCCCAGGCTGACCGAGCGGGTGCTGGAGACCGAGCGGCTCGGGGTGGATCATCTGGAGTGGGAGGTGAGCAACCTGCGCGAGCTGCGCCGCGAGGCCCGGGTGAAGGCGATCGCCGAGGCCCGGGAGGCCGCGAAAGACTATGCGGCGGCGCTGGGTCTGCGGCTCGGCCCGGTGGTCGGGGTGAGCGATCCGGGCTCCGGTGGTGTGCATCCGATGGGCGTTCGCCAGTCGTTCGCGGCCCGGGCCAAGGGTGAGGCGGGGGATCGGCCGCAGCTCGACCTGAGCAGTACAGAACCGGTACGCGTTGAGGGGATGGTTACGGTTTCGTTCGTGCTGGAGGGTGATTCGAGCCAATAAAGGACGGGGGTGGGCACGTTCGCGGGAACGAACGGGTGGACGTTGTGGTGGGTGGGGTGCGCGGGCTGGCTCTGGCCGCTCAGATGGGGCCTCGGGTGCCGGCCGCTTCGTGGGGGTGTCGGATCGGGTGCTGGCAGGTCATGCGCTAGCGGATCATGCGTCGGCGCGGTACGTTCGCCGGGCGTCGCTGTCGGGGCGCACCGGCTTCGGACCACGGACGGGATCTGACGATGAGCGAGATCAACGAGTACCAGGCCACTTTCGACCTGATCGACGTCGACTCCGACGGGCTGATCTCGGCCGCCGAGCTGAAGAACCTGATGGTGGCGCTGGGCGCGGCCGAGGTGACCGACGAGGCCGCGGTGGCTGCGCTCGCGGCGATCGACGCAGACGGCGACGGGCTGGTGTCGCTGCCCGAGCTGGCCGATTACCTCAGTCAGAACGCGCCTCGCTGAGACCTTTTCGCGTGGGTGGTGGTTGAGGCCGGTCGCGTACGAGGTCGTTGGGGCCGGGCGCGTGCGGGGTGGCTGAGGCTGGTCGCGTGTGAGGTCGCTGGGATCTGTTGCGCGCGAGGTGGCTGGGGCCGGTTGCGTGCGAGGTGGCTGGGCCGGTTGCGTGCGATGTGGCTGAGGTGTGCCGCGTGTGAGGTTGCCGGGATCTGTCACGTGAGGGGTGGCTGAGGCCGGTCGCGTGGAGGTCCTTGGGGTCCTGTCGCGTGTGAGGTGGCTGGGGCCGGTTGCGCGCGAGGTGGCTGGGGCCGGTTGCGCGCGAGGTGGCTGAGGCTGGTCGCGTACGAGGTCGTTGGGGCCGGTCGCCTACGGGGTGGCTGAGGCTGGTCGCGTACGAGGTCGTTGGGGCCGGTCGCGTACGGGGTGGCTTAGGCCTGCCGCGTGCGAGGTGGCTGGGATCCGTCACGCGGAGGTGGCTGGGGTCTGCCGCGTGTGAGGTCGCTGGGATCTGCCGCGCGGAGGTCGTTGGGGCCGGTCGCGTGTGAGATGGCTGAGACCTTTTCGCGGTGCGAGGTGGCGGAGGTCCCTCGCTCACGAGCTCGCTGGGGTCTGTCGTTCGGGCCCGGAGTCTTTGTGCCCGGGTGACCCGGCGTTCCTGGAGTTGCCCGGTCGGGGAAACTCCAGGAACGGCCGGGAAGACCTCGGCAGAGACGGGCTGCGGTCAGGCGACGGGGGGTCGTCCGGGCTGGCTGGGCTGCCTGTGTTGTCTATGCCGGCTGGGCTGCCTGGGGTGCCTCGGCTGCCTGGGCCCGGGCTTTCTCCAGGTTGGTCAGGACGGTGTCCAGGACCGGCTTGTAGGTGTCCGGGTCGGTGTCGGCCAGGGTGCTGACGATGGTGGCCACCTCTTCCAGGGAGCCCACCGCGGGCTGTAGCGCCCCGGCCCGGACCTGCAGGGTGGCCAGGTTGTTCAGGGCCACGGCGAGCGGCTCGCGGTACTGCTGCGGGTTCTGCGCGGCCAGCTGGCGCACGATCCGCGCGGCCTCGCCCATCGCAGCCAGGCCGCCCTCCTGGTCGCCGGTGCGGAAGCGGATGGTGGCCACCCCGCTGAGGGCCGTGGCGGTGGGGAGCATGGCCTGTTCCGGCACCACGGTCTGCAGCAGCGTGTAGATCTTCACCGCCTCGTCGACCGCCTTCAGCGCGGCCACGTCGTCGCCGGCGGCGGCGTACTGGTCCGACATCGCGGTCAGGGCCAGCCCTAGGTTGGGCATGCCGACCGCCTGGTCCTCCTCGGTCACCTGGCGCCACAGCTGGGTGGCCTCGGTGATCGCGGCCAGCGCGGCCTCGCCCGAGCCGGTGGCCGCCAGCACCAGGCTGCGGCTGTAGAGCGCGTTCGCCAGGGCGTTGCGGGAGGCGCTGTCGGGCGTGCCGTGCGCGCGGCGCAGGTTCACGGCCTCGTCGATGGCCGCCAGAGCGCCCTGTGTGTCACCCGTCTCGGCGAGCTCGGCGAAGCGCTCCTCCAGGGTTCTTGCCTGCTCGAGGTCCCGCTCACCCAAGGGTCCGGCTCCTTATCGTTCCAACGATCACAACCGATCACGGTAACGGGCAGGACCGGGCAAGTGCCAAAATCTCGACGCTGGGTGATCGGTGCCGACTCAGCGGTGCCCGGGATGCCGCCGGTGGGCCTGGAACACCCAGCTGCGCAACAGGGTGAAGCGCAGGGTGGTGGCGAGCAGGCTGGCCAGGACCAGGACGGTGACCTCGACCAGGTGGTGCGCGGTGCCGGTGGCGGAGTCCAGCAGGGTGAGCGAGCCGCTGGTCAGGGCCAGGGTGAGGGCGAAGACGGCGAGTCCCTGGAACTGGTGGCGCCACCAGCGGTGCGGGCCGTGCACGCCGAACGTCAGGCTGCGGTTGGCGGCGGTGTTGCCGATCGTGGTCACCAGCAGGGCCACCAGGTTCGCGGCCTGGGCGCCGAGCCCGTACCGCAGCAGGGCGTACAGGATCACGTAGGCCACGGTGCTGACCAGGCCGACGGTGGCGAAGCGGATGAGCTGCCCGGTCAGGCCCGGGGGCACGCCGTCCGGGTCGACGGTGCGGCCGGTGGGCGAGATGGCCGTCGTCGCCCCGGCCGCCGGGCTCCCGAAGGTGCCGATCGGCACCTGAGGCTCACCGGCGTCCTCAATCGGCTTGAGACCCAGTTCGGCCCGGATCCCGGCGAGGGGGAGCCGGCCGGTGGTGAGGGCCTTGCCCACCCGGACGACGCCGCGCAGGTCGGCCATCGCCGTGGCGACGATGTCGACGGAGGTGTCGGGGTCGTCCACCCAGTCGACCGGGACCTCGTGGATGCGCAGGCCGCTGCGCTCGGCCAGGACCAGCAGTTCGGTGTCGAAGAACCAGCCGGTGTCCTCCACCAGGGGCAGCAGGCGCTGGGCGACGTCGCCCCGGATCGCCTTGAAACCGCACTGGGCGTCGGAGAACCCGGCGGCCAGGGTGCCCCGCAGGATCAGGTTGTAGCAGCGTGAGATCAGTTCCCGGCGGGTGCCCCGGACCACCCGCGAGCCCCGGGCCAGCCGGCTGCCGATGGCGAGTTCCGAGTGCCCGGACAGCAGCGGGGCGACCAGGGGGAGCAGGGCGGTGAGGTCGGTGGAGAGGTCGACGTCCATGTAGGCCAGGACGACGGCGTCCGAGGCCGACCAGACCGCGCGCAGGGCCCGGCCGCGGCCCTTCTGCTCCAGGTGCACCACCTCGACCTCGGGGTAGCGGGCGGCGAGCTGGGAGGCGATCGCGAAAGTGCGGTCGACGCTGGCGTTGTCGGCGATGGTGATGCGGAACCGGTAGGGGAAGCTGCCGGACAGGTAGGCGTGCAGCCGTTCGACGCAGGGTCCGAGGCCGGCCTCCTCGTTGTAGACGGGCACGACGACGTCCAGGGCGGGCACAGGCAGTTGCCGGGAGTCGTGCGGTTGCCAGGAGTCGTCGCCCTGCCGGTGAGGGGAGTCGATCTGCTGGTCGAGGTGGCCGGTCTGGGAGGACGTGGGGATCGCCGTCATGGTGGCAACCCTGGCGGCCGTCGCTGGCACGTGGATGCACCTCGACTGAGGGTCTGCTGTGAGGGGTTCCGGGTCACTGCCGGTAGTCGTCCGCCGTTCGGGTGAACCCGCCGGACCGCCCCCGTAGGGCACTCGAACATGTGTTCGAGATCAGCTACCGTGGAGTCCGGGTCGGGGTCGTAATGTCGGTGATGTCGTAATTGGAGAAGGCCATGCCCAGCGTCCCTCGGATTCGTCGTGCCACGCCGCACGGTGCAGTCTTCCGTCGCGAACGCGGAGAGGGCCTGCCCGTCGTGGCCCTGATCCGCTGGCACCACGGGATCAACCGCACGGTCCCGGCCACCGCCACGGCCTGGACCCGGGACGCCGTGGAGATCACCTGGGAACCGGAGATCGGGGCCGGGCTGCGCACCGACTGGATCGCGGCCACCGACGTCACCCGCGAGATCGACCTGCCCGATCTGGCCGACGACGTGGTGCTGCCGCCGCACACCGTCTCCGGCGAGGTGAAGAAACGCTGGTGAGAAGGGCCTTTCCGGTGCGGTGACCGCTTTTGGGGACGCCCGTGGAGACGCTTCTGTCACGCGGCGGTAGCGCTGTGGTCGCGTTGTTGTCGCGTTGTTGTCGCGCTGTGGGGACGCGATCGGAGACGTTCGGGCGCACAGTCGCGCAACGGGGCCTGGACCAGAGTGAAGCTCACCGATCGCCAACGGCTTTGGAGGCTTCACCCGATGTTCAGGCACACGCAGCAGACCCAGTACAACTGCACGCCCGACCAGCCGGACCCGCTGTACGCGATGAAGCTGCAGGAGCTGATCGGTGGCGCCTACGGCGAGCTGACGGTGGCCATGCAGTACCTGTTCCAGGGCTGGAACACCCGGATCCCGGGCAAGTACAAGGACCTGATCCTGGACACCGCGACCGAGGAGCTCGGTCACGTCGAGATGATCTCGATCATGATCGCCCGGTTGCTGGAAGGCGCTCCGGCGGAGCAGATCTCGGCGGCGGCCGCGGCCAACCCGGCGCTCGCCGCGGTGCTCGGCGGGCAGAACCCGCAGCACGCGATCGTGGGGGGCGGCGGGGCGCTGCCGGCCGACAGCGCCGGTTACCCCTGGAACGGCAAGTACATCGTGGCCAGCGGCAACCTGCTCGCCGACTTCCACGCCAACGCTGCCGCCGAGATGCAGGGCCGGCTGCAGACCGCCCGCCTCTACAACATGACCGAGGACAAGGGGGTGCGCGACATGCTCCGGTTCAACCTGGCCCGGGACACCGCGCACCAGAACCAGTGGCTGGCCGCGATCGAGCGGCTGAAGGAGGACGGGCTGGAGGACCTGCCGGTGCCGATCAAGTTCGGCCTGGACACCGAGTACACCGAGCACAGCTACGAGGTGTGGGGCCTGTCCGACGGCACCGAGGGCCCGGCCGCGCTGCCCGCGACCACCCCGGACGGCCGCAGCGAGTTCACCTACCTGCAGGACCCGCAGCCGCTGGGCCCGAACCCGGGCGTCCCCGCGGCCGACCCGCTGCTGTACGCCACCACCGGCGAAGGCAGCCGTGAGGTGGCCGGGGGCACGGCTCCCTCCACCGGGGGCGGCGGCCTGCTCGACAAGGCCAAGGAGGCGCTGACCGGGGCGGAGCCCGGTACTCACCCCAAGAGCAGCTGACATCCGGGCCAGGGCCCCGCCAGTGACTGGCGGGGCCCCACCGGCGTTTCCAGATCCCCGGAGGTCCGATGCTGATCCGCCCCGACCGTGATGCCGGCCCGCCGGTGCTCACGGCCGATCTCCACCCCAGTCTCTACGCCCCCCGGTCCGGGCCGGACCCGAGCCCGCACCACCCGGTCGTGGACCTGCGCACCGCCGAGCCCAAGCCGCCGCCGCGGGTGAAACTGCCCAGCAAGCGGATGCTTCCGCTGCTCGGCCCGGCGTTCGTCGCATCGATCGCCTACATCGACCCGGGGAACTTCGCCACCAACATCAGCGGCGGCGCGACCTTCGGCTACACCCTGATCTGGGTGGTCGTCCTGGCCAACGTGATGGCCATGCTGGTGCAGTACCTCTCGGCCAAGCTCGGCCTGGCCACCGGCCGCGACCTGGCCCAGCTGTGCGGGGAGCGCACCCGCGGCCCGGCCCGCTGGTTCCTCTGGGGCCAGGCCGAACTGGTGGCGATGGCCACCGACCTGGCCGAGTTCGTCGGGGCCGCGGTGGCCCTGCACCTGCTCTTCGGTATCGAGCCGCTGGCGGCCGGAGGGATCACCGCGGTGGTCTCGTTCGCCGTCCTGGCCCTGCGGCGCCGGGGCCGGCGCCCGTTCGAGATCGCGATCGTGGCCTTCCTGGCCGTGGTCGTGCTGGCCTTCGCCTACCAGGTGCTGCTGGCCGGGCCGGACGCCGGCGCCTTCACGGCCGGTCTGGTGCCGCGTCTCGAGGGCACCGAGAGCCTGCTGCTGGCCAGCGGGATCATCGGGGCGACGGTGATGCCGCACGCGGTGTACATCCACTCCTCGATGACCGCGCAACTGGGGCAGGAGAGGGCGGGAGAAAGTGGCCCCGGTCGTCTTCAGTTGCTGCGGGCCCAGCGTTTCGACGTGCTGACCGCGCTGGGGATCGCCGGTCTGGTCAATCTGTCGATGATGGTGGCCGCGGCGGCTCTGCTGCACGGCACCGGAACCGACATTGTCGGGCTGGAAGACGCGCACGCCGCGCTCGGGATCGTTGCCGGGGGTACGGCCGCGATGGTGTTCGCCGTCGCTCTGCTGTCTTCCGGGCTTTCTTCTGCGGCGGTGGGTACCTGCGCGGGCGATGTGGTGATGGCCGGATACCTTTCCCGCCGCATACCTTCGGCGCTGCGGCGGGCGATCACCATGCTGCCGGCGCTGTGGCTGCTGGGCAGTGGCACCGACACCGGCACCGCCTTGGTGCTCAGCCAGGTGGTGCTCTCGTTCGGTATCCCGTTCACGCTGGGGCCGCTGGTCTGGTTCACCGCCCGTCGGTCGGTGATGGGCGACTACGTCAACCGGACGCGCACCACCGTGTGCGCGTCGATGGTGATGGCGCTGATCGTGGCACTGAACGTGTGGCTGATCGTCTCGACCGTGGCCGGTGATGGCGGTCTGTAGGGCTTGTTCCGCCGAGGTGGGTTCCCGGGCGCCGGGGGCAGGGGAACCCACCTCTGAGGAACAGGCGGGCCGAGTACTGGTTCTGCGGGTCTGGCCGGAAGCCGGAGGCCCGCGGGCCCGGCTGGTCTCGGACGAACGCGTGGTGGTCGCCCAGGGGGTGCAGGCGATCTGTGCCGAGGTGGAGCGCTGGCTGACCGGACCCTAGTCTTCCGGGCGCTCCAGCAGGGGGCGGACCAGCTGGCGGATCTCGCCGGAGGGCGCGATCCCCAGCTCGGTGCGCAGCAGCGCCCGGTACTGGTGGTACTGCCGGAGCGCCTCGGCGGCGTTGCCCTCGGCCAGGTGGGCCTCGATAACCAGCCGATGAGCGCTCTCCCGCAACGGTTCTCCGGCCAGGGCGCGCAGTGCGGCCTGCAGGGCCTCACCGAAACGGCGCTGTTCCCGCAGCTGTTGGCTGCTGTGCTCGAGGGCGTGCAGACGGGACTGCCGGAACCGCTCGCGCTCCAGCAGCACCCAGTCCTCTTCCCAGAACGGCAGCAGATCGGCGTACCAGTTCTCCGGCGGCGGATCCCGCTGGGCGTCGGGGCTGGTGATCAGGTCCGAGGCCTCGTGCAGGTCGACCCGGACGTCTTCGGCGAGGGCGAGCCGGCTGCCGTTGCTGCGGACCAGTTGACGGCCGCCGGGCCGGGGCAGCCGGCTGATCGAGGCACGCAGATTGGCGGCGGCCCGAGCTCCCGGGCTCTCCGGCCAGAGGGTGCCGGCCAGGGTCGGTCTTCCCACCGAACCCCGGGTGATGGCCAGGAAGGCGAGCAGCTTCTGGCCGCACCGGCGCACCGGCAGGGCCTGTGAACCGGCGAGCACGTCGAAGTCGCCGATCAGACGCAACCGGATCGGGCCGGACCCGGCAACCGCGGCTGCGGAGGCAGAGGTGGGAAACATGTCATCCCGGATGTGTTGCGGGCTGAAGGGGCGACAGTTTGCACCCGCAACCGTTCTATCCCCCTGCGCCGGAGCGGCAACACGACACGTCCCCCGGCGCACGGGTCTAAGGTGTCGAGGGGGGTCGGGGATACTGCCACGGTGTCTGACAGCGTTTTGGAAGCACCGGATCCGTTCGCCTCCACCCAGCCCTGGGCCATGCAACTGGCCATACGTGATGAACGGGCCTCTCGCCCAACCCATCTGGCGGTCTGCGAGGCGGCTGCCCAAGCGGTGGTGAAGTTGCTGACCGACCCCCGCAGCGCGCCGGACGGGGAGTGGTATCCGCTGGTGCACCACTGGGCCTCGGGGCCGATCCGTAAGGTGGTTCGCCGGGGTAGGGGCATTCGCTTCACACAGGTGCAGGAGCTGGCCGGGGTAGAGGTCGAGCATGCGGGGGCTCAGGTGCGGGCGTTCGTGCCCGGGCCGGTCGACCAGGTGCCCGCGGCGCTGACCAAGATGCAGGTCGGCGGTACGGAGATGCCCGAGGAGGGGAAGTCGTCCGAACCCGTCGCCGGTGGCCTGACCATCGCGCTCACGGCGCTGACCCCGATGACGACGGGCAAGGCGGCGGCGCAGAGCGGGCACGCGGCCCAGTTGGCCTTGATGTCGATGGAGGACGAGGCCCGCTTGCGTTGGGAGGAGAGTGGCTGGGCGGTGCGGGTGGTCGCCCCGGAGGAGGCGGGCTGGGCCGAGGCGGTGCAGCGGGCCCGGGTGGCCGTGCACGACGGCGGTTTCACCGAGGTTGCTCCGGGGACCCAGACCGCGGTCGCCTGGTGGTGACCTTCAGTCCTTGTTGCGCACCTGGTCCATGCAGATGGTGGCGACGACGGCCAGGAAGCGTTCCAGCACCGGCAGTCCCGCGCCGAAGTCGATGCGGTAGCGGTGGGTGCTGCTGAAGAACCCGTTGCTGCTGCGGTGCGCGGTGGCCCGGACGAGCGATTCGTCGGCGCCGTCGACCACCGCGAAGTCGCTGCTGCCCCACGAGCCGCCGATCATGCGCAGCACCTGCCCGTTGCTGCCGAGCACCTGCAGCCGGGGCGAGCCGAAGGCGTTCTCCCGGCGGATCACGGCCAGTGAGGTGCCGGTCCGGCCGAACACCTCGTAGGTGCCGTTGTCGAGGAACGAGCCGGTGCGGGTGAGCTGGGCGCAGACCTGGCCGTGGGCGTCGTGCAGGACGTGCCGGTGGGTGGCCAGGTCGCCGAAGACCAGGCTGGCCGCCGAGTTGTCGGCGCCGAGCGCGGCGATCGGCGTGCCGTCGGTGCCGTGCACGTCGTAGCCGCCCTCGCCGAACATCGCCGCGTTCTCGACCACCTCGAGCTGGGGCCGGCTGCTGAGCCCGGCCTCCAGCCCGTCGGTGAAGTGCCCGACAGATCTATGGACGGGTGTGGGCGGCGGTTGGGTGCCTGGGCCGGGAGAACCCCAGGCCGGAACCGACGTGGGCGGGGGAGGAGCTGGTGTGCCCCACGGCCCGGCCGGCCCCGGCGGGGGTTCTGGTGTGCCCCATACCGGCTGATCCTGGTCCACCATGACCTGAGAGTACGGGACCGAACGGGAGGGTCCTCGGCCTCAGTGGCCGCGGGCCACCCAGGCGTCGTAGTCCTTGGCCTCGGCGCCGATCGAGGTGGAGTCGCCGTGCCCGGTGAGCACCTCGGTGGTCTCGGGCAGGGCCAGGAGCCGCGTCCGGATCGAGTCCAGGATCGTGGGGAAGCTGCTGAACGAGCGACCGGTCGCCCCCGGCCCACCGCAGAACAACGTGTCTCCGCTGAGCAGCTTCTCCAGCGCCGGCACGTACAGGCACACCGCGCCGGGGGAGTGCCCCGGCGTGTGCAGCACCTGCACCTCGGCGCCGGCCACGGTGAAGGTCTGGCCGTCGGCCAGGGCCTTCGGCTCGTAGCCGGGGTGCACCACGTCCCACAGCATCCGGTCTTCCGGGTGCAGGTGGACCGGGGCGCCGGAGGCCACCTCGAGAGCGGCGTTGATGTGGTCGTTGTGGCCGTGGGTGCAGACCACGCCCAGCAGCGAGCGCGAGCCGATCGCCTCGACCACCGGGGCGGCCTGGTGGGCCGCGTCGACCACCAGCACCTCGTCGTCGTCGCCGATCAGCCAGACGTTGTTGTCCACGTCGAAGTCCTGGCCGTCGAGCGAGAACACCCCGCTGGTGACGACCTTGTCGATGCGCAGCGGGCCGCTCACAGCACGACCACCGAGCGCAGCACCTCGCCGGTCTTCATCTTGGCGAACGAGGCCTCGACGTCGTCCAGGCCGATCGTCTCGGAGACGAACTTCTCCAGCGGCAGCCGGCCCTGCAGGTGCAGGTCGACCATGGTCGGGAAGTCGCGGCTGGGCAGGCAGTCGCCGTACCAGGACGACTTCAGCGAGCCGCCCCGGCCGAACACGTCGATCAGCGGGATCTCGAGCTGCATGCTCGGGTCCGGCACCCCGACCAGGACCACGGTGCCGGCCAGGTCGCGGGCGTAGAACGCGGTCTTCCAGGTCTCCGGCCGGCCGACCGCGTCGATCACCAGGTCGGCGCCGAAACCGCCGGTGAGCGCCTGCACGGCCTCGACCGGGTCGGACGCCTTGCTGTTGACCGTGTGGGTGGCGCCGAACTCGCGGGCCCACTCCAGCTTCCGGTCGTCCAGGTCGACGGCGATGATCGTCTTGGCGCCGGCCAGCCGGGCCCCGGCGATGGCCGCGTTGCCCACGCCGCCGCAGCCGATCACCGCGACGGTGTCGTCCCGGTTCACGTTGCCGGTGTTCAGCGCCGCGCCCAGGCCGGCCATCACACCGCAGCCGAGCAGGCCGGCCACCTCGGGCCGGACCGCCGGGTCGACCTTGGTGCACTGGCCGGCGGCGACCAGCGTCTTCTCGATGAACGCGCCGATGCCCAGGGCCGGGGAGAGCTCGGTGCCGTCTTCGAGCGTCATCTTCTGCTTGGCGTTGTGCGTGTTGAAGCACAGGTGCGGGCGGCCGCGCAGGCAGGCCCGGCACTGGCCGCAGACCGCGCGCCAGTTCAGGATGACGAAGTCGCCCGGGGCCACGTCGGTGACCCCCTCGCCGACGCTCTCCACGATCCCGGCGGCCTCGTGGCCCAGGAGGAACGGGTACTCGTCGTTGATGCCGCCCTCGCGGTAGTGCAGGTCGGTGTGGCAGACCCCGCAGGCCTGGACCTTCACCACGGCCTCGCCGGGGCCCGGGTCGGGGACGATGACCGTCTCGATCGACACCGGCGCGCCCTTCGCCAGTGACACAACTCCGCGCACCTGCTGCGACATACTCGTCCGGCCTCCTGTTTCCGTTCTGACTCTCCGGGCACACCGACCCTATGCGCTCCGGAGGGCGGGGCGGCAGAGGCGCCCCCGGGTCGTGCGCCGAGTTGCGCCCCCGGGATCCGAGCCACGGATGGCGGTCTCCGCCGGGCGCACCCCCTGAGTCTGCCGATCTCCGCTGATCGGTGGAGGGGGCGACCCTGGCGGCGAGGGACCGACTCGGGCACAATGATCGGCGACACGCGTCCGTGTGTGGACGGTGCCTGTGGCTCATGTCCTGAGTTGAGGTCGTTGGGGAAGACGAACCTCAAACCGGGTCGAGGAGGGCCAGATGTCGGGTGCCATCACGCGAGGCGTGCTGTTCGTGCATTCCGCGCCGAGCGCGTTGTGCCCACATGTGGAATGGGCAGCGGGCGGCGTGTTAGGGCTGCGTTTGTCGCTGGACTGGATCGAACAGCCGGCGGCACCAGGCCTGTTCCGGACAGAGCTGTCCTGGCAGGCACCGCAGGGGATGGGCGCGCGGCTGACGTCTGCCCTGCGCGGCTGGGCCCATCTGAGGTTCGAGGTGACCGAGGAGGCCAGTCCGGGAGTCGACGGGGGCCGGTGGAGCCACACCCCCGAGCTGGGGATCTTCCACGCCGTGACCGACGTGCACGGCAACGTGATGATCCCCGAGGACCGGATCCGCGCCGCCATGGAGATCGGTCACGCCGATCCCCTGCTGATGCAGCGCGAGCTGGACCTGGCCCTGGGCCGGGCCTGGGACGACGAGCTGGAACCGTTCCGGTACGCCGGTGACGGAGCCCCGGTGCGCTGGCTGCACCGGGTCGGCTAGGACGTCGGTCAGAACGTGTTCTAGACAAGAACTTCAGGCAAACGCGTAGGGCCGGTCCCCACCCGGGGGGACCGGCCCTACGTCGTGTGCGGCCCGCTCCTAGGCGGAGCGGAACACCAGGCCGACGTTGTGCCCGCCGAAACCGAACGCGTTGTTCACCGCGGCCCGGTCGCCGTCGGGCAGCTTGCGCGGATCCTTGTTCACCACGTCCAGGGTGATCTTCGGGTCCTGGCTGTCCAGGTTGATGGTCGGCGGGGCGATGCCCTCCCGCACGGCCAGCACGGTGAAGATCGCCTCCAGCGCCCCGGCCGCGCCGAGCAGGTGCCCGGTCATCGACTTGGTCGCCGAGACCGCCACGCCGTCGGTCGCCTCGCCCAGCGCCAGGCGGATGGCCTGGGCCTCGGCGATGTCCCCGACGCCGGTGGAGGTGGCGTGGGCGTTCAGGTGCACGATGTCCGAGGCGGCCAGGTCACCGTCGGCCAGCGCCGCCCGCATGGCCCGGGCCGCGCCCTGGCCCTCCGGGTGCGGGGCCGACATGTGGTAGCCGTCGGAGGTGACGCCGACGCCGGCCAGCACCGCGTGGATCGTGGCGCCGCGGGCCTTGGCGTGAGCCATCGACTCCAGCACCACCGCGCCGGAACCCTCACCCATGACGAAGCCGTTGCGGTCGACGTCGTAGGGGCGGGAGGCCCGCTCCATGTCGTCGTTCCACTTCGACAGCGCCTGCATGGCGGCGAAGGCCCCGATGGTCACCGGGTGGATGCACCCCTCGGTGCCCCCGGCCACCACCACGTCGGCCAGACCGCGGCGGATCAGGTCGGCGCCCTGGGCGATCGCCTCGGCGCCGGACGCGCAGGCTGACACCGGGGTGTGCACCCCGGCGCGGGCCTGCAGGTCGAGACCGACCGCGGCGGCCGGGCCGTTGGGCATGAGCATGGGCACGGTCATCGGGAGCATCCGACGCGCGCCCTTCTCGTTCAGCGTGTCGTACGCGTTGAGCACGGTGTGCAGGCCGCCGATGCCGGAGGCCATGCACACCGCCAGACGCTCCTTCTCGACCTCGGGGGCGCCGGCGTGGGCCCACGCCTCCCGGGTCGAGATCATCGCGTACTGACCGCTCGGGTCGAGCCTGCGGATCTCCTGCGGGGTGAGGACCTCCGAGGCCGGCTGGGCCAGGCTGCAGGCGAACGAGACCGGAAGCGTGGGATACCGCTCGATCCAGTGCGCCTCAAGCGGGCGGGCGCCGGAGCGACCCGCGAGCAACGCCTCCCAGGTGCTCTGTACGTCGCCGCCGAGCGGGCTGGTGGCACCCAGCCCGGTGACGGCGATCTGCCTGTCGTCTGAACCCGGCATAAGAGTCAGGCCTTCGCCGACTCGGCGTTGCTGATGTAGGAGACGGCGTCCTGGACGGTCTTCAGGCCGCCCACGGCCTCGTCCGGGATCTCCACGTCGAACTTGTCCTGCGCGTTGACGACGATGGTCATCATCGACAGCGAGTCGATGTCCAGGTCGTCGGTGAAGGACTTGTCCAGCTGCACGTCGCCGGCCGGGATGCCGGTCTCCTCAGCGACGAGCTCGGCGAGTCCGGCGAGGATCTCGTCCTGGGTGTGCGCCATGGTTGTTCTCCAATTCGTTGGTGTGATGGTGCAGTCCGTGGGATACGGAGCGCTCCGCCCGGCCAGGGGGACCGGGTGGGCAGATTTTCAGGGCAGCTCGACGACCTGGGCCGAGTAGCTGAGGCCGGCTCCGAAGCCGATCAGGAGCGCGAGCCCTCCGGAGGGTACCTGGCCCTCGGCGATGATGCGGTCCAGAGCCAGCGGGATGCTCGCGCCGGTGGTGTTGCCGCTGTCGATCACGTCGCGGGCGACCACCACGTGGTCGGGCACCTTGAGCTGCTTGGCCATCTGGTCGATGATCCGGATGTTGGCCTGGTGCGGGACGAAGGCGGCCAGGTCGGCCACGTCGACCTCGGCGGCCTCCAGCGCCTTGCGGGCCACGTCGGCCATCTGCCAGACCGCCCAGCGGAAGATCTTCGGGCCCATCATGGTCAGCGTCGGCCAGTCGGGCTGCCCGCCGGCCGCGATGCCGTCGCGGTACTCCGTCCAGGAAGCGGTCTGGTACAGCGCCTCCCACTGGTCGGCGTCGCCGCCCCAGACGGTGGGACCGATGCCGGGGGTGTCGCTCGGGCCGATGACGGCCGCTCCGGCGCCGTCCCCGAAGATCATCGCGCTGCCGCGGTCGCGCGGGTCGACCACGTCGGTCATCCGGTCGACCCCGACCAGCAGGACGTTACGGGCGGTACCGCCGCGGACCAGGTCGTTGGCCACCGCCACCCCGTGGGTGAAGCCGGCGCACGCGGTGGACAGGTCGAACGTGGCGGCCGGGCCGGCGCCGATCCGGGCGGCGGTCAGGGCGGCGGCCGACGGCATCGAGACCATGTGGGTGCTGGTGGCGACCAGGACCGCGTCGATCTCGGCGGGGGTCAGCCCGGCCCGCTCGATCGCCTGCTCGGCCGCCGGGACGGCCAGGTCGACGACGGTCTCGCCGGGGGCGGCGAAGCGCCGGGTGACGATGCCGGTGCGCTCCCGGATCCACTGGTCCGAGGAGTCGAGCACCTCGCAGATCTCTTCGTTGGTGACGATCCGGTCGGGCCGGCGGGCGCCGGTGGACAGGATCCGCGCGAACTCGGGCCCGCGCCGGCTGCCGATGCGGCTCATGACTCCTCGCTCAGCAGTGACCGGGCCGGCTCGGCGTGCTTCTCGATCAGCTCGCGGGCGGCGGGCAGGTCGTCCGGCGTCTTCAGCGAGACCAGCTCGACCCCGGGCAGGGCGCGCTTGGCGATCCCGGTCAGGGTGCCGGCCGGCGGCAGCTCGAGCAGGCCGGTCACGCTGAGCTCGCGGAACGTCTCCAGGCACAGGTCCCAGCGCACCGGGCGGCTGATCTGGTGGACGATCCGCTGCAGCACCTCGCGGCCGTCGTCGACCACGGCGCCGTCGGCGTTGGAGACCAGGCGCACCCGGGCGTCGTGGGTGCTGATCGCGCGGGCGTAGCCCTCGAGCACCTGCACGGCCGGGGCCATGTGCTCGGTGTGGAACGCGCCGGCCACCTTCAGCGGACGGACCCGGGCCTTGGCCGGCGGTTCGGCCTTCAGCCGCTCCAGGTCTTCCAGCGTGCCGGCGGCGACCACCTGGCCGGCCATGTTCATGTTCGCCGGGGTCAGGTTCAGGCGCTCCAGCGTGGCCAGGACCTCGTCCGGGTCGCCGCCCAGCAGGGCGCTCATCCCGGTCGGGGTGGCCGCGGCGGCCTGGGCCATCGCCCGGCCGCGCACCCGGACCAGCACCATCGCCTGCTCGGCGGTGATCACACCGGCCGCGGCGGCCGCAGTGATCTCGCCGACCGAGTGACCGGCGCCCACCCCGATCCGGCGGTAGGCGTCGGCCGGCCGGGGGAACAGGGAGAGCAGGGAGACCAGCCCGGCCGCGACGATCAGCGGCTGCGCGACGGCGGTGTCCTGGATGGTCTCGGCGTCCGAGGTGGTGCCGTGCGCCACCAGGTCGATGTCGGCCACGGCGGACAGCCAGTTCATCCGGTCCGCGGCCGCGGGGTCCTCCAGCCAGGGCTGGAGGAAGCCAGGAGTCTGGGAGCCCTGTCCGGGCGCAACGATGACGAGCACGGACTCAACGATGCGCCGGGCGGGGGAATCCCGGACGGCGTGGAGGGTACGAAGCTTTCCCCATCCCTTTGTGAGGTTCCTACAAAGAGCCTAGGGACGATTTCTGGTCACGTCTGTGGATCACTGACCCGACCTGCGATGATGGCTATGCGTAACACAAAGGCTCCGCGTGCGTCAGTAGGGTCCCACCTAGTGATGTCACTCACTCGACGCAATCGGTAGCGAACCGTGTTCGGGTGCACGAACAGCGCCCGGGCCGCGCCCTCCAGCGATCCGCCGAGCTCCACGTAGGTCCAGACCGTCTCCAGCAGGTGCGCCGCGCCCTCGGTGAGCGGCCGGTAGGCCTGCTCGATCAGGGTGCGCCGGGCCTCGGCGTCGCCGGTGAGCAGCCGCTCGGGCAGCAGGTCCTCGCTCTGCACCGGCCGCGGCGCCCCGGGCCAGGCCCGGGCCGAGCTCAGGCCGGAGATCGCCGCCCGGGCCGACTCCGAGGCGGCCATCAGCCCGTTCACGGCCGGGCCGACCACCACCGGGCCGGGCCCGAAGAACTGGACCAGGTCGCCGACCAGGGCGCCCGGGTCGTCGGCGTGGCCGAGGATGGCCACCAGCCGCTCGCCCTGGACCCCGATCAGCAGGTCGCCGCCCGCGCCCCGGGTGCTGCGGCGCAGGCCCTCCAGGCTCTCCTCCACCGGAGCCGGCGGGGCCGCACCGGCGACCACCAGCACCTTGGTGGACGCCCCCCAGTTCAGCGCGGCCGCCCGGGACCGCAGGTCCTCGCTCTCGGCGCCGCGCAGCACCGCGTCGACGACCAGGGCCTCCAGCCGGGCGTCCCACGAGCCGCGGGACTCGGCCGCCCGGGCGTAGATCTCCGCGGCGGCGAAGGCGACGTCGCGGGAGTACCGCAGGACGGCCTCGCGCAGGTGCTGTTCGGCGCCGGGCCCGGCGATCGAGGGCACCTGCTCCTCGATCGAGTCGACCACGGTGCGCACCATCTCCAGGGCGCGCTGCAGCGAGATCGAGCGGGTCAGCTCGCGCGGGGCGGTGCCGAACACGTCGGCGGTGATCGCGACCTTGCCGGTCGGCTCCTGGTACCAGGCGATGAAGGCGGAGATCGCGGCGTGCGCGATCAGCCCGACCCAGGAGCGGTCCTGGGCGCTCATCGCCCGGTACCAGGGCAGTGCCTCTTCCATCCGGCGGACGGCCTCACCGGCGAGGGTGCCCCGGGCCGCCCTCAGATTGGCGACGGTTGCCTCGTCCGCGGTGACCACGTTCCGAGGTTAGGGCACCTGATCGCCGTGGGGGCGCGGTGGACCGCCGCGGTCGCCGAGGGCGGGGCCTACCCGTTAGGGTCGAGATGGTCTTACGTCACACTGCCGTCACCTGACAGGCGGGTATCACGGGTGGGACGGCCAGGATCGATTCTGCACGGAAGGCAGCACGAAATACAGCCAGCACGTAAGACACACGTAGCACCAGGACTGCACCGCAGGTTGCCGAAAGGGGCGATATGTCAGCGCTGGACCGGCTGAAGCAGCGCTCGGCGGACGACACCGTCGCAGGTGGCGGCGACCGCATCGAGACACTGGCCGCGCACTCCGTGGAAACCCCCGTCGAGCTCGGGGGCGGCGATCTGCACGCCACCGACGAGGACCGCAGCGAGGAGGAGTCACTGCGGGCCCGGCTGGGTGAGGACCCCAACGACGTGGTGGCCTTCGACCGGCTCGCCGAGATCGTCCGGGCGATGGGCGCCGAGAGCCACGAGGGCGGCGACCCGCAGCGGGCCGCCCAGGACTCGGTGTGGGCGCTGGCCGAGGAGGTCGCCCAGAACAACCGGGCCTGGTACCCGCTGATCCAGCTGGCCCGGCTGTCCATCGACGACGACCGGGAGATGGCGCTGCGCCGGCTGAGCACCGCGGCCGACCGCGACCACACCGGGGACGCGCTGGCCCAGGGGCTGCAGATGCTGCGCGAGGCCGGGCACGCGAACGACGCCCTGAACCTCGGGGTGGGGCACTGGCGGCCGAAGGAGCACGTGCTCCCGGCCGGCCGGGAGCTCGTCCTGGCGGCGATCGAGGCCGAACGGCTGAGCGAGGCCCGGCGGCACCTGGCCGCACTGGCCGAGCACCCGGACCAGAACGCCGTGCAGGCGCTGCGCCAGGAGATCGGCGACCGGCTGGGCCCGCCCACCGGGTCGATCCCGATGGGCGGCGCGAACGGTATCTCCACGATGTTCTGAGCAGCACTTCTCAGCAGCACCACGAAGGGGCCGTCGGAGGGACTCCTCCGACGGCCCCTTCGTCGTGTCCCCTCGCCACCACGGAAGCCGACGCTCCGCGCCCCGGTGAGGCGGACATCCGTCCTCAAACAAAAACCGCAGAAGCCGAGGGGCCGCCGGGAAGTCTCCCCGACGGCCCCTCGCCTCTGCCCTGACTGCTAGGCGTCGCCGCCCGCGGTGCCGGTGGTACCGGCGCGCACGTTCAGCAGGTCGTACTTGTCGATCGCCTTCTGCGGCACGTCGGCGGCCACCTCACCGCGGCCGGCCAGCATCTCCAGCACCCGCACGACCACCGACGGGCTGTCGATGCCGAAGTAGCGCCGGGCCGCCGGGCGGGTGTCCGAGATGCCGTAGCCCTCGGCGCCGAGGGAGACGAACTCCTGCGGCACCCACTGGCGGATCTGGTCGGGGACCGCGCGCATGTAGTCGCTGACCGCGACCACCGGACCCTGGGCGCTCTCCAGCCGCTGCGTCACGAACGGCTTGCGGGCCGGCTCGGACGGGTGCTTGAACGCGTGCTCCTCGACCGCGAGGGCGTCGCGGCGCAGCTCGGTCCAGCTGGTGACGCTCCACACGTCGGCGGACACGCCCCAGTCCTCGGCCAGGAGCCGCTGGGCCTCCAGGGCCCACGGCACCGAGACCCCCGAGGCCAGGATCTGGGCCTTCGGCCCGGACGCCTGCTCGGACGTGCGCAGCTTGTAGATGCCCTTGAGGATGCCCTCGACGTCGACGTCCGCGGGGGCCGGCGGCTGCACGATCGGCTCGTTGTAGACGGTCAGGTAGTAGAAGATGTCCTCCGGCGACTCGCCGTACATCCTCCGCAGGCCGTCCTTCATGATCTGGCCGATCTCGTACCCGTAGGCCGGGTCGTAGATCACCGCCGCCGGGTTGGTCGAGGCCAGCAGCGGCGAGTGCCCGTCGGCGTGCTGCAGGCCCTCACCGGTGAGCGTGGTGCGCCCGGCCGTGGCGCCGATCAGGAAGCCCCGGGCCATCTGGTCCATCGCCGCCCACAGGCTGTCGCCGGTGCGCTGGAAGCCGAACATCGAGTAGAAGACGTAGACCGGGATCATCGGCTCGCCGTGCGTGGCGTACGACGTGCCGGCCGCCTGGAACGCCCCGACCGAGCCGGCCTCGTTGATGCCGACGTGCAGGATCTGGCCCTTGACCGACTCGGTGTAGGCGAGCATCAGCTCACGGTCGACCGAGGTGTACTGCTGGCCGTGCGGGTTGTAGATCTTCGCGGTCGGGAAGAACGAGTCCATCCCGAAGGTGCGCGCCTCGTCCGGGATGATCGGCACCACGCGGTGGCCGAAGTCCTTGTCGCGCATCAGGTCGCGCAGGATCCGGACGAACGCCATGGTGGTGGCGACCTGCTGCTTGCCCGAGCCCTTGTTGGCGCCCGCGTAGGCCTTGTCGTCCGGCAGCTTCAGGGTGCCCGCGCTGTGCCGGCGCTGCGGCACCGCGCCACCGAGCTTGCGGCGACGGTCCTTGATGTACTGCAGGGTCTCGTCGTCCTCGCCCGGGTGGTAGTAGGGCGGGAGGTACTTGTCGGCCTCGAGCTGGGCGTCGCTGATCGGGATGCGCAGGCCGTCGCGGAACGCCTTGAGGTCGTCCAGCGTGAGCTTCTTCATCTGGTGGGTCGCGTTACGGCCGGCGAAGTGCGTGCCCAGGCCGTAGCCCTTGATCGTCTTGGCCAGGATCACCGTGGGCTGGCCGTTGTGCTCGACCGCGGCGCGGTAGGCGGCGTAGACCTTGCGGTAGTCGTGACCACCGCGCTTCAGGTTCCACCAGATGTCGTCGTCGGACAGCTTCTCGACCAGCTTAAGCGTGCGCGGGTCGCGCCCGAAGAAGTGCTCGCGGATGTAGGCGCCGTCTTCTGCGCGGAAGGTCTGGTAGTCACCGTCGGGGGTGATGTTCATCAGGTTGACCAGGGCGTTGTCCCGGTCGGCGGCCAGCAGCGGGTCCCAGTCGCGACCCCAGACCACCTTGATGACGTTCCAGCCGGCGCCGCGGAACTGCGCCTCCAGCTCCTGGATGATCTTGCCGTTGCCGCGGACCGGGCCGTCGAGGCGCTGCAGGTTGCAGTTCACCACGAAGGTCAGGTTGTCGAGCTCCTCCTGGGCGGCGACCTGGAGGAAGCCGCGGCTCTCGGGCTCGTCCATCTCGCCGTCGCCGAGGAACGCCCAGACGTGCTGCTGGGAGGTGTCCTTGATGCCGCGGTTGTGCAGGTACTTGTTGAAGGAGGCCTGGTAGACCGCGTTCATCGGGCCGAGGCCCATCGAGACGGTCGGGAACTCCCAGAAGTCCGGCATCAGCCGGGGGTGCGGGTACGAGGACAGCCCGCCGGCCGGGTGCGAGCGCTCCTGCCGGAAGCCGTCGAGCTGGTCGGCGGAGAGCCGGCCCTCCAGGAAGGCGCGGGCGTAGACGCCGGGGGAGGCGTGGCCCTGGAAGAAGATCTGGTCACCGCCGCCCGGGTGGTCCTTGCCCCGGAAGAAGTGGTTGAAGCCCACTTCGTAGAGCGAGGCCGAGGAGGCGTAGGAGGAGATGTGACCGCCGACACCGATGTCCGGGCGCTGGGCGCGGTGCACCATGACCGCGGCGTTCCAGCGGATCCAGCGGCGGGCGGTGCGCTCGGCCTCTTCGTCACCCGGGAACCAGGGCTCGGCCTCCGGCGGGATGGTGTTGACGTAGTCGGTGGCCGTGAGACTCGGCACACCGACGCCCCGCTCACGGGCCCGCTGCAGCAACGACTGCATCAGGTACCGGGCGCGCTGGCGGCCCTGGCCGTCGATGGCCGCGTCGAGAGACGCGATCCACTCGGCCGTCTCCTCAGGATCGATGTCGGGCAGCCGGCTCGGCAGCCCGTTCAGGATCGGGCCTGATGATTCTCGTCCGACCACGACGTCCCTCCTGGATTTAGGACAACGATTGTGAAAACACGCCGAATCGGCCGGATCGCGACCGGTTCGGGCCTCTATCTTGGCTGACGGGCTGTCCGGGCGTCACAGGTACCCCAGTTGAGCGGGGTGCCGGGGCGGCCGTGCCCTTCCACCCTCCAGTGTGCCCCTTGGGTGCGGCGGCGGGTACGGCGGGGCGCTCTTGATCACCAGATGTCGGTCTGCCCCGGGCGTGTCGGCGGCGTGTCGCAGGCGTGTCGGGGGCGTGTCGCAGGCGTTGCGGGGAGCGGTTCTCACCCGACCGGGTGGCGCCGGAGGCGTGGTGAGGTGGTGCCGACCGCCGATTGTTCCGGCAAAAACAAGTAGTACGAGGTGACGGGGCGGTTGCGCGGCACTGAGGGGATGGAGTCCACTAGCCTGACCAGCCTGGTGATGGTTGCATCGTCGCCGGAGCGATGAATTGACGAACGAGCGGGTCGTGAGACCCGCCCGATGATTGAGCGGCCCGTCGAGGGCCGCCAGTGCCGCCGCGCGGGAGCGTAGGCAGCGGAGGAGGTCAGTGAGGTGGGCGCGACCGCGGAGCCCGCGGCTGAGCAGTCCATGGCCGGCCGGCTCGGACTCAAGCCCGGTCAGTTCGTACAGGAGTTCGGGTACGACGACGACGTGGACGATGATCTTCGTCTCGCAATCGAGACGCTGACGGGCAACGAACTGGCCGACGAGGACGCACAGGACGTCGTGGATGCCGCTCTGTTCTGGTGGCGGGACGGCGACGGCGACCTGGTCGACGCGCTCGTCGACGGCCTGACGAACCTCGCCGAGGGTGGCGTGATCTGGCTGCTGACCCCCAAGGCCGGGCGTTCCGGCCATGTGGAGCACAGCGAGATCGAAGAGGCCGCCCCGACCGCCGGCCTCCACGCGACCAGCACGATCAGCGTGTGCCAGGACTGGACCGGGACACGGCTGGCCACCCCCAAGGCGGGCCGGCGCTGAGCCCAGCCGACCGGGGGCCCCACGCACCGGCCGGTTCCTGACAGACTGGGTTCCGCACGCCGGGTGAACCGGTGTGCGGACCAGTCCTGCTCCGCCAGAGAGGAAACGCGCAGATGGCACTGGAGATCGGCCAGGCCGCCCCCGGGTTCGCCCTGAAGAGCGAGCACGGCGAGGTGGTGGAGTTGTCCGCGTTCCAGGGGGAGAAGAACGTCGCCCTGGTCTTCTACCCGTTCGCGTTCTCCGGGTTGTGCAGCGGTGAGCTGTGCGAGATCCGCGACAACCTGGCGGCCTTCGAGGACGGCGCGGTGCAGGTGCTGGCCGTGTCCTGCGACCCGATGTTCTCGCTGCGCAACTGGGCCGACATCGAGAAGTTCGCCTTCCCGCTGCTGTCCGACTTCTGGCCGCACGGGGCGGTGGCCAAGGAGTACGGGGTGTTCAACGAGAGCACCGGCAGCGCCGTGCGCGGTACCTTCCTGATCGACAAGGAGGGCGTGCTGCGCTGGAGCGTGGTGAACGGCATGGGCGAGCCCCGCTCGCTCGAGGGCTACCGCGAGGCCATCGCCGCGCTCTGATAGAAATCTCCTTCCGGACTGCCCTGCGGCAGTTCCGGATCGGGCCTGTAGCTCAGTTGGTAGAGCACCGCGTTTACACCGCGGGTGTCGTCGGTTCGAGACCGGCCGGGCCCACCGTGCACTGCCCTCCTCGCTGTTCTCACTGCCGGCGTAGGTGTTCCAGCACCGCCAGCACGCGCCGGTTGTACGAGGCGTCCGGCGGGATGCCGAGCTTGGTGAAGATCGTGTTGATGTGCTTCTCCACCGCGCTCTGGCTGATGAACAGCCGGGCGGCCACCGCGGCGTTGCTCAGCCCCTCGGCCAGGGCGGCCAGGACCGCGAGTTCGCGCTCGGTGAGACCGGTCTCGTCCGGGCGCCGGGCGGCCAGGAGCTGGCGCACCACCTCCGGGTCGAAGGCGGTACCACCGGCCGCCACCCGCTCGATCGCGTCGAGGAATCCGCCGATGTCCGAGACCCGGTCCTTGAGCAGGTAGCCGACCCCGCCCCGGCCGTCGAGAAGTTCGCTGGTGTGACGACTTTCGACGTACTGCGAGAGCACCAGCACGGCCACGGCGGGATGCTCACGGCGGATCCGCAGGGCGGCCCGGACCCCCTCGTCGACGAAGTCGGGCGGCATCCGGACGTCCACCACGACCAGGTCCGGGGCCGTGCGGGCGACCGAGGCGAGCAGATCGGCGGCGGTGCCCACCGCGTCGACGATCTGGTGCCCCTCGGCGGTGAGCAGCTGGGCGATGCCCTCCCGCAACAGGGTCGAGTCCTCGGCCAAGGTCAGCCGCACGGGATCGCCGCCTCGATCCGGGTCGGGCCGCCGGCGGGGCTGAGGATGCGCAACTGCCCACCCCGGGCGGCGATCCGCGCGGCGATGCCGCTCAGCCCCGGCCCGGACGCGTCCGCGCCGCCGACGCCGTCGTCCTGCACGGAGAGCAGCAGGTCGCCGCGCGTGCGGCGGACCTGGATCTCGATCGAGGACGCCCGGGCGTGCTTGATCACGTTGGTCACCGCCTCACTGGCCACGAAGTACGCGGCGGCCTGGGTGGCCCCCTCAAGTTCATGAGTGATGTCGGTGAGCAGCCGGACCGGTACCGGGGTGCGGTCGCGCAGCGCCTCCAGCGCCACCACCAGCCCGTCGCGGGCCAGCATGGCGGGATGGATGCGCCAGGCCACGTCGCGCAGGTCGTCGAGCACACCCTGCGTCTCGGCCCGGGCCCGGGCGTGCAGTTCGGCCTGCCGGTCCGGGTCGGCGGTGCGCTCGGCCCGGGCCAGCAGGATGGACAGGGCCACCACCCGTTGCTGCACACCGTCGTGCAGGTCGCGCTCGATCCGGCGGCGTTCGGCGTCCACCGCCGCGACCACGTCGGTGAGAGTCGTGTTCAGCCGGTCCACCTGGCGTTCCAGCTCACCGGCACCGGGCCGGGCCAGGGCGGCCCAGCTGGTGCGGTCGATCCAGACCGTGGCGACCAGACCGCTGAGCACCAGGAACAGCACCAGCACCCCGGGCAGGAAGAAGTAGGCGACGGTGCCCCAGCCGACCTCGCCGGCCGCGCTGTCGATCATCCCGACCGGGCCACGGGTCGCGGCCCCGACCACCATCACCACCGCGAACACCACACCGGCGGCGACCACCACGAGCAGGTACCCGGTGGCCACCGCCAGTACCGTGCGCAAGAGCAGGTACAGGTACAGCCGTCGGCCGTGCGGCTGCGGGCTCCGGGCGGCGGTGTCGAACCGGGAGAGGCGCCGGGCTTCGAGGATGGCCACGAGTTGGGCCGGGCGGGCGCTGAACCCGGCCGCGACCAGGCCGAGCAGGTAGGCCGGGAGCAGCAGGGTGCCGATGGCCGCCCCGCCCACGGCCCGCAGCACAGTGCGCAGCCCGTTCCGCAGCGCCGAATCGGCCGACCTGCTCTGGGCACCCGCCGGCAGCCTGGTCACGATGCCATTGTCCCGCGGGTGCGCTGCCGTACCCGGTGGATCAGGAACACGGTGACGGCCACCACGACCACGGCGATCACGGCCTTCTGCAAGAGGCCGGCGTACTGCTCGACCTCGTCCCAGCGTTCGCCGAGCTGGTATCCGGCCAGGACGAACCCGGTGTTCCAGATCGCGCTGCCGGCGGTGGTGAGCAGGGTGAAGCGCAGCACCGGCATCCGCTCGACCCCGGCCGGTACCGAGATCAGGCTGCGGAAGAGCGGGATCATCCGGCCGAAGAACACCGCCTTGTCGCCGTGCCGGGCGAACCAGGCCTCGGCCCGGTCCACATCGTGCAGGTTCATCAGCGGCATCCGGGCCACCACCCGGCGCAGCCGGTCCCGGCCCAGCCCGGCCCCGAGGCCGTACAGCGCCAGGGCCCCGGCGACGGAACCCAGGGTGGTCCAGAACAGCACCTCGGCCAGGCCGAAGGTGCCCTGGCTGGCGGTGAAACCGGCCAGCGGCAGGATGATCTCGCTGGGCAGGGGAGGGAAGAGGTTCTCCAGGGCGATGGCCAGGCCCGCGCCCGGGCTGCCGAGGTTCTCCATCAGGGAGACCGCCCACTGGGCGACGCCGTCGAGGTTTTCGGTCTGCATGGCAGCGACGCTACGAAGGCCGGACCGGCCGGGGCACTGGTGTCAGCCCCCGGGCGGGGTGTGGAAATCCTCAGTTCCGGCCGGCACTGCGGTGGGTGGGGCCGACGGGGGGAGCGGGGCCGGGTCGCTGGCGTACACGGACAGGGCGGTGGCCTGGGGCAGCAGGCTGCGGGCGGACGGACCGGGGAACCAGCCCTGGGCGGTGCGCTCGGCCAGGTCGAGACCGGTGAGCGCGGGCAGCAGGTGCACCAGCGTGTGCCGTACGTCTTCGGGGGCCACCGGCTTGCGCCGGTCGGTCTCGCTGAACACGATGCCGACCAGGGTCTCCTCGTCGAGGGCGCCCCGGGCTGCCAGCGCGCCGACTCCGAGCCCGGCGACGCTGGCGGTGAAGGTGCCGGGGGCGAACCAGGAACGCAGCCGGCGCACCACCAGCAGCTGATCCCGGCCGGCCGGGCCGAGCAGGCCGGTGCTGCGCAGGATGCCGTGCAGCACCGTCACCGGCGAACCACCGGCGGCCCGGGGCCAGCGCGGCCGCAGTTCGTGCATGGCCTCGACCACCGGTTCGGCCAGGCCGCCGCCCTCGGTGAGCCGCATCAGGTGCCGGACCGACTCCGGCACCAGCCCGGCCATCTGGCGCACCCGCAGGTCGGTGAGGGCCTGGTCGAACTCCGGGCCGTGCGGGGCCCAGAACAGCTCGAGCATGTCTTCGCCCAGGGTGCGCCGCCGGTTCGCGTAGTCGCGCGGGCCCTCGGTGCTCTCGGGTGGGCAGGGCCCCTCGCCGTAGACGCAGCCCGCCTGCTCGCCGCCGGGCCCCAGCACCACCACGTCGTGTTCCCAGCGGGCCCGGGGGTCGTAGAAGTAGCCGAAGTGGCCACCCCCGTCGGCCCGGTCAGCCCGATCGACCAGGTCGGCCAGGGTGGCCTCCGGGTTGCCGGGCAGGTAGGTGGCCGGGCCGCGGACGAACCGGCCACGCTCCAGCCCCAGCCAGCCGAGGCCGATCTGGAGCAGGTCGTGAAGCTCGCCCAGCGTGCTGTCGGACGGCACGTCGAGGACCCGGAGCACCCTCGGTTCGACGTTGCGCAGTGTCACTTTCAGACGGGTCGTCTTCACCCGCCGGAGATTACGTCACAGGGCGCGGCTTTTCGGTGGCCGCCGGAGGTATCCCCAGCGGAGATTGCAGTGGGAGTGCAGGAACTGGCGGGTACATCGTCAGCGCCGGGGTGGCGCCGTGGAGGCCCGCACGACCAGGCTGGTGGCCAGCTCCACGTGGTGCGAGTCGACCGTGGCCCCGGCGGCCAGCTGGAGTGCGGTGCGCACCGCCACCCGGCCCATCTCCCGCAGCGGCTGGCGCACCACGGTCAGCGGAGGTGAGCAGAACTCGGCGAGCTGGGTGTCGTCGAACCCGATCACGCTCAGGTCCTCGGGCACCCGGAGTCCGCGGCGGCGGCAGGCCTCGATCAGGCCCACCGCGATCTCGTCGCTGCCGGCGAAGACCGCGGTCGGGGGCGTGGGGGAGTCGAGCAGGAAGTCGCCCCCGGCCACTCCGGCGGCGTAGCGAAAAGTCTTGTGCAGGGCGTGTTCGTGCGGGACGGGGTGCCCGGCGGCCTCGAGCGTGGAGCGAAAACCCTGCCACCGGGCCTGGTTGCAGCCCGCCTCGGCCTCGCCGCCCAGGTAGGCCATGCGGGTGTGGCCCAGCGAGAGCAGGTGCTCGGCCGCGCTGACCCCGCCGGCGTAGTTGGTCGAGCCGACGCTGGTGACCTCGTTGCCGGCCGGGGTGAGCGGGTCGACCACCACCAGCGGCACCTTGGCCCGGGCCAGGGCGGTGGCGTCCTCGACCGTCATCTCGTTGCTGACGCTGATCACCGCACTGCGCCCGGCCTTGGCCACGGCCAGCGCCCAGGCGGTGGCCGTGGACAGGCCGCGGCCCTTGCTGAGCATCACCGCCACGCCCGGTTCGCCCGCGGCCGAGAGCACCCCTTCCATCACCTCGTTGCTGTAGGCCGCGAGCGGGCCGGCGAAGACCACCTCGATGGTGGTCTGCCGGCTACCGCCGCGGCCGGTGTAGTAGTGCGCCCGCAACAGTTCCTCGACCATCGCGCGGGTGCCGGGGGAGACGTCGTCGCGCCCGTTCACCACCTTGGACACCGTTGCGATGGAGACACCGGCGGCCTCGGCGATGGTCGCCAGCGTCGCCCGTCCGGGCCTGGAGCTCATGGGTACCTCCGTAGGGGCTCCAGGCCGGACGGTCACTTACCGAACCCGGCAGTGAGACCGCTCAGCAGCTGGCGTCGCCCGATTGCGTACAGCGCCAGGATCGGCAGCGTGGTCAGCACCACCGCGGCCGCCACGGCCGGGACGTTCACGCCGTACTGACCCTGGAACGACCACAACGCCAGGGGCAGCGTGCGCTGGTTCGGGTCGGTGGTGAGCACCAGCGGCAGCAGGAACCCGTTCCAGATCGTCAGGGCGTTGTAGATGCCCACCGTGACCAGGGCCGGCCGGGTCAGCGGGAAGGCCAGCGACCAGGCGGTGCGCCACTCGCTGGCCCCGTCCATCCGCATCGACTCGAACAGTTCCTTCGGGACGTCCCGGATGAAGTTCGTGAGGATCAGCACGGTCAGCGGGATGGCGAAGGCGATCGAGGGCAGGATGATCGCCAGCAGGGTGTCGTACAGCTGCAGCCGGATGATGATCAGGTACACCGGGATGATCACCGCCTGCAACGGGATCGCCAGCCCGGCCAGGAACAGCAGGTTCACCGAGCGGACGAACCGCCCGTCGCCGGCCCGGATGATCGCGAACGCGGCCATGAACGAGATCAGGATGGCCGGGATCACCGACCCCAGGGTGACGATCGCGGTGTTGGTGAAGAACCGCATGAAGCCCGCGTCCATCACGAAACTGTAGTTCTCGAAGGAGATCTCGGGCGGCGGGGCGAGCGGGTTGGTGGTGTAGTAGTTCGCCCGGCTCTTCACGCTGGTGAGCACGATCCAGTAGATCGGCAGGATCACCACGATCAGCCAGACCCAGCCGCCCAGGCCGCCGATCCAGTTGATCTCCAGGAGCCGGCGGTAGTTGCGTGGGGTCGGGGCTGCGGTCGCCCGGGGCGGACGGGTGGGTGTGGTCACGGCCATGCCGTCACATCCCCTCGAGTTGGCTGCCGGCGTCGCGTCCGCCGCCCAGACGCCGCAGGGCGAGGGCGAGCAGCAGGCCGACGACGACCAGGATGACGGCGATCGCGCTGGCCGGGCCCATCAGTGAGGCCCGGAAACCGCGGATGTACATGTCCAGGGCCAGGGCCCGGGTGGCGTCGCTGGGGCCGCCGGCGGTGAGCACCCAGATCAGGTCGAAGAAGGTCAGCGACCCGACCACCATCAGGGTGGAGGAGGCGATGATGGTGTTGCGCAGCTGGGGCAGGGTGATGTTCCAGAACTGCCGCAGCCGGCCGGCCCCGTCGAGCTGGGCCGCCTCGTACAGCGAGGCCGGGATCTGCCGCACCGCACCCTGGTAGATCAGCGTGTGGAACGGGATGAACTGCCAGGACACCACGAACACCACGGTGGCCAGGGCGAGGACCGGGTCGCCGAGCCAGTCCTGCACCAGCAGGTCGATGCCCAGGCCGGCGCCGAGGCCGAAGTTCGGGTCGAGCAGGGCCTTGAAGGTAATCGCGATGGCCGCCTGGCTGAGCAGCAGCGGCACGAAGAAGATCACCGCCAGGACCCCGCGGTAGCGCTGCCTGCCGGCCAGGAAGACGCCCAGGAGCAGACTCAGCGGGGTCTGGAACAGCCAGGACAGGAACATGATCTTGAACGTCACCCAGAGCGCGTCGGGCAGACCGGGGTCGGTGAGCACCTCGCGCCAGCTGTCGAAGCCGGACGGGCGGATGTCGCCGATCCCGTCCCAGGTGGTGAAGCTCAGACCCAGCACACCGATCAGCGGGATCACCGCGAAGGTGAGGAACATGAGCAGCGCGGGCAGGACCATCCAGGCGATCGAGCCCTGCCGGACCGCGTGCGACGCGGTCCGGACAGGTGCTACACGATCGGGTGGAACCTGAACAGGGACGGTCATTTGCCGATGACCGCGTTCATGTTCTTCGCGAACTCCTCGGGCGTGATGTCGAGCGCGAACAGCTTGGCGATGTTGTTCAGCAGCTCCTCGGCGGCGGCCGGGCTGAGGGCCTGGTCCCACGACTGCGAGAAGGTCTTGGCCTTGCTGGCGGTGTCGTAGACGAACTGCAGCCACTCGGCGTCCTCGAGGCCGCTGAACTTCTTGTCCACACCGACCACGATCGGGACCTGGCCGGCGTCGTTGACCCAGTCGGTCTGCTCGGCGTCGGAGAGCACCTGGGTCTTGAAGAAGTTCTTGGCCGCCTCCTTCTGCTCGGGGGTGGCCTTGGACGAGAGCGAGTAGTACTGGCCGGGGTTGCCGTAGGTGTTGCTCGGGTCGCCGGTGCCGCCGGAGACCGGCGGGAAGTTCATGAAGCCGAGGTCGCCGCCGGAGACGAAGTCGCCCCCCTCTTCCTTCATCGAGCCGTACGTCCAGGCGCCGTGCAGCATCATCGCGGCCTTGCCCGAGGTGAGCAGGGCCTGGTCGGCGTTGGTGTCGGCGGTGATCGAGGAGAAGCCCTTGACGAAACCACCGGCCTCGACCAGCTTCTGCACCTCGCCCAGGGCCTTGATCGCGGCCGGGTCGGACCAGGCGTCCGCCTTGCCCTCGAACACGGCCTGGAAGATCTCCGGACCGCCGATCCGGTCGAAGAGGAACTCCAGCCACATCATGTTCGTCCAGCGCGACTGGCCGGCCAGGGCGAACGGGGCGATGTCCTTCTCCTTGAACTTCGGCACCAGCGCGAGGATGTCCTCCCAGCTGGTGGGCGGCTGCAGGCCGGCCTCCGAGAACACCTTCTTGTTGTAGAACAGCACGATCGGGGTGACCGTCTCGGCCGGCACCGCGTAGATCTTGCCGTCGACCGTGGCGGCCGCGAACGAGGCCGGGAAGCGTCGCTCCTTCTGGTCGGGGTTCTCGTCGAACCACGACGTCAGGTCGTCCACCGCGCCGGCGTCGACCCAGCTGGCCAGGCCGCCGCCGCCCCAGCCCCAGATCACCGTCGGGGCCTGCCCGGCGCCGATCGCGACCTTGATCTTCTCCTTGTAGGCGTCGTTCTGGAACGCCGTGCCCTTGATCGCCTGGTTCGCGTTGGCCTTGTTGAACCGGTCCAGCGAGGTGCGGCGGATGGTCTCGTTCGGGTCCACGGACAGGTACCAGTAGGTACCGCCCGAACCGTCGCCACCGCCGTCGCCGCCACTGCTCTCGGTGCCGGGGCCGGAACTGCCGCAGGCGGCCAGGGTGGCACCGGCGATCGGCAGGCCGATGGCCAGGCTCAGGAAGTTGCGGCGGGACGTCTTCATGGGATCCACGGTGATCTCCATCGGGTACCGGCCGCGGAGGACCCGCGGCCACACGGACGCAGCGGGCGGGAACAGCGCCCCGCTGCGCTGGAAAAGGTCTGGCTCGGAACTGAACGCTGGAACAACTGCTGGGAGGAGCAGAACGCGGCAACAACTGTCGGTCAGATCGGCACTGGTTCGTCGTGAACTGTCGCCGGATATGTCGGAAGTTCTCGAAAAGTAGTTTCGCCGGACGATGCTGTCAAGCCTTGCGAACTTCTCGGTATCTCGGTGAGAGTGAATCCGTCGCCGAACGGACTTGCCCTGTCCGGACACGTTTTTGACCGTGTTCGCCGGGGCCGTGGCGGCGAAAGTTTTTCGAAGTCTCACGAAGGAGTGGGCCGTGGCAGTTGCGCCCGAAAGTATCGAACCCTGGCGCGACCCCGCGCGTACCGTCGCCGAACGGGTGAACGACCTTCTCGGCCGGATGAGCATCGAGGAGAAGGCCGGCCAGCTGGGCAGCCGCTGGATCGGCAATCAGCCCCGGCCGGCCGCTCCGGCTCCGGACGAGGGTCCCGGCGCGCAGAGCGCCCCGATGGAAGACGCTTTCGCCCAGAAGGCCGGTCTCGGCCTGGAAGAGGCGGCCGCGGCCGGTCTCGGGCACCTCACGCGGGTCTACGGCAGTGCCCCGGTCAGCCCGGCCGAGGGGGCGGCGGAGCTGGCCCGGCAGCAGGCGGTGGTGGTCGAGGCCTCGCGTCTGGGGATCCCGGCGATCGCCCACGAGGAGTGTCTGACCGGCGTCACCACCTACGGCGCAACGGTGTATCCGGCCGCCATCGCCTGGGGGGCCACCTTCGACCCGGAGCTGATCGGCGAGATGGCCGCCGCGATCGGCCGGGACCTGGCGCAACTGGGCGTGCATCAGGGGCTTTCGCCGCTGATGGACGTGGTCCGCGACTATCGCTGGGGGCGGGTGGAGGAGACGCTGGGTGAGGACCCGTACCTGGTGGCCCAGCTCGGCTCGGCCTACGTGCGGGGGCTGCAGGACGCCGGGATCATCGCCACGCTCAAGCATTTCGTCGGCTACTCGGCCTCCCGGTCCGGCCGCAACCACGGTCCGGTCTCGATGGGCCGGCGTGAGGTGATCGACGTGCTGCTGCCGCCTTTCGAGGCCGCGGTCGCCGCCGGGGCCGGCTCGGTGATGCACTCCTACTCGGACATCGACTCGGTGCCGGCCGGGGTGGACTCCTGGCTGTTGCACGAGATTCTGCGGGAAGATTGGGGTTTCACCGGCACGGTGGTCTCCGACTACTGGGCCACGCCGTTCCTGGCCAGCATGCACCGGATCGTCGAGGACGAGGCCGGGGCCGCGGAGCAGACGATCCGCGCCGGGATGGACGTGGAACTGCCCGACACGATCTGCTTCTCGCATCTGCCCGAGCTGGTGCGCAACGGTTCCCTGCCCGAGGAGTTCCTCGACCGGGCCGCCCGCCGGGTGCTCACCCAGAAGGCCGGGCTCGGCCTGCTGGACCCGGGCTGGAACCCGAAGGTGGATGCGCCGGAAGACATCCGACTCGACCCACCGCAGAACCGGGCCATCGCGCGCCGGCTCGCCGAGACGTCCATCATTCTGCTCGAACCGGGCACCGCGCTGCCCCTCGGTGACCACACCGAGATCGCCGTGGTGGGGCCGTGCGCCGACGACCCGCGCACGTTCATGGGCTGCTACGCCTTCCCCAACCACGTGCTGCCCAAGTTCCCCGGGCACCAGGACGGGCTCGGCATCGAGATCCCGACCGTGCTGGAGGCGTTGCGGGCCGAACTGCCGGGAACCCGGATCGTCCATGAGACCGGCTGTTCGGTGATGGGGCAGGACCGCTCCGGCATCCCGGCCGCGGTCGCCGCCGCCGAGGCTGCCGACCTCTGCATCGCGTTCGTGGGCGACCTGGCCGGGATGTTCGGGCTGGGCTCCTCGGGCGAGGGCTGCGACGTGGACGACCTGACGCTGCCGGGGGTACAGGCCGAACTGCTGGAGGCGCTGAGCGCCACCGGTACCCCGCTGGTGGTCGTGCTGGTCTCGGGTCGGCCCTACGCCTTGGGCGACGTGGCTCCCCGGGCGGCGGGTCTGGTGCAGGCGTTCATGCCGGGGGAGGAGGGCGGGGCTGCGCTGGCCGGTGTGCTCTCCGGGCGGGTGGAGCCGGGCGGGCGACTGCCGGTCCAGATTCCCCGCCGCCCCGGCGGTCAGCCGTACACCTACCTACAGCCGCCGCTGGGTGAGCCCAGCTCGATCAGCAGCGTGGACGTCAGGCCGCTCTACCCCTTCGGCTACGGACGCTCGTACACGAGTTTCGAGATGTCCGGCTTCGAGATCGATCAGACCGAAATTCCTACGGACGGTCGTTTCCGGGTTGGTCTGACCGTCCGGAACACGGGGGAGCGGACCGGTAGCGAGGTGGTCCAGCTCTACCTGAGCGACCCGGTGGCCTCGGTGGTGCGGCCGGTGCACTGGCTGGCCGGTTTCGCCCGGGTCCGGCTCGAGCCGGGGCAGTCCGCCCGCGTGGTGCTAGAGGTGCACGCCGACCGTACGGCTCTGGTCGGGCGCGACCTGCAGCGGCTGGTGGAGCCGGGGGTGATCGGGGTGAGCGTGGGCACCTCCTCGCGCGACCTGCCCTTCGAGGGCTCGGTCACGCTCACCGGTCCGGTGCGGCCGGTCGGACACGACCGGGTGCTGGACACCCCGGCCGAGGTGACGATGCTGTAGCCGGTCGGCGCTTTGCCGGCGCCCGGCTGGTGTTCTGCTGGTGGTCTGCGCCTCAGTCGGGGCGCAGACCATGCCCAGAACCCCCTCCCGACCGTTACCGTCACACGATCGGTCGTCACACTCCTGGCGGATCATCGGGCCCGGGTGACCAGACGACGGATAAGGGAGCACTTCGGTCCGGTCCGGAAGGGGTAACGACGTGGCGGTGGCGCCAGCCATGCCGTGGGCCCAGTCCTCGGGCCGGCCCCGCCGTGGCCGGCACCGGCTGCCCGACGCCCAGGCCACCAAGCCCCAGCCGCTGTCCGGCTGGGCCAAGGCGATCCTGGCCGACATCGCCGTCCCGGCCGTCACCATGCCCCCGGAGATGCGGGTCGCGGAACTGGACGACTGGTTCCGCGGCAACCCCCGGGCCACCACCGTGGTGGTGCCGCTGGCAGCCGGCCCGATCGTGGTGGACCGGGCCTGGTTCGACCGCTGGGTGGCCGGGGCCCTGGGCTACGGGCGCTCGGTGTTCAAGCGGATGACCCTGGCCGACCTGGACGACGTGCCGAGCATCTTCCTGACCGCCGACACCACGATCGACGCGGCCGCCGCGGTGGTCACCGACGAGGCCCCCAGCGAGGAGGCCTCGGTGAGCACCGTCGGCGTGGTCGCCGCCGACGGCACCCTGATGACCGTCTCGGTGACCACGCTGTTCCGGGCGCTGTCGTACAGCTACGCCTACCAGGCCCGGCACGACGTGCTCACCGGCCTGCCCAACCGGGCCTCGCTGATGGAGTGGATGCGCGGGCACGACGCCCAGTCGGGCGACCTGACCGTGCTCTACATCGACCTGGACCGGTTCAAGGACGTCAACGACAGCCTCGGGCACGCGGTCGGCGACCAGGTGCTGCAGCTGTTCGCCGAGCGGCTGCAGAACATCGCCCGCCCGGACGACCGGGTGGCCCGGCTCGGCGGTGACGAGTTCGCGATGGTGCTGGCCGGGGCGCTCACCCCGGACGAGTCACGCTCGGTGGCCGAGCGGATCGTGCACGAGGCCTCGATGCCGTTCAGCGTCACCGTCGACCACGGCGACGGCCAGCAGGTCGAGGCGGTGGCCAGCATCGGCGCCAGCGTCGGGGTGGCCGGCGCCGACTCGGTGATGTCCGGGGTCAGCCTGGAGGACCTGGTCTCGCAGGCCGACCTGGCGATGTTCCAGTCCAAGTCGCACGGCCGGGGCCGGGTCACCCACTTCGACGCCGAGGTGCTGGCCACCCGGGGCTCGCAGGCCGAGCTGCGGGCCCGGCACCACATGGAGCGCCGGCTGCGGCTGGCGATCGCCAACGGCGACCTGCGCCTGCACTACCAGCCGCTGGCCGAGGTGGCCAGCAACCGGATCGTCGGCGCCGAGGCGCTGGCCCGCTGGGCCGACGACGAGCTCGGGCCGGTCTCACCGGCCGACTTCATCCGGATCGCCGAGGAGACCGGGCTGATCATCGACCTCGGCCGCTGGGCGCTGCACAGCGCCTGCCAGGAGGCGGCGACCTGGCCGATGTTCGAGTCCTCGGACGGCATCCGGCGGCGGATGAAGGTGACCGTCAACGTCTCCGCCGTGCAGCTGTCGCAGCCCTCGTTCGTGCAGGACGTCTCCCGGGCCCTGGTCGAGTCCGGCCTGCTGCCGCGCACCCTGTGCCTGGAGATCACCGAGACCGCGGTGATCGGCGACATGGAGGCCACCGCCCGGATCCTGCAGGACATCCGCGACCTGGGGGTGACGATCGCGCTGGACGACTTCGGGACCGGCTACTCGTCGCTGACCATGCTGCGCGACCTGCCGGCCGACGTGGTCAAGATCGACAAGTCGTTCATCGACAAGATCGCCGACGAGACCTCCACCGACAGCGTGCTGGCCCGGCTGGTGATCGAGACCGCGCACTCGCTGGGCATGGGGGTCTGCGCCGAGGGGGTGGAGACCAACGAGCAGGCCGAGCGCCTGGCCGACATGGGCTGCGACACCCTGCAGGGCTGGCTGATCTCCAAACCGCTGCCCGGCTCCGACGCCTTCACCGCCTGGCTGCCCACCGCCGTGCTGCCGGAGTGCCTGGGCCCGCGGGCCTGACTGAGGTCGCGACTTCTGCGGGCGCGCCCAGAATGGTGGGCATGTACCTGATCAAGGAACGCTTCTTCGACCTCGGTGACGACTTCGACATCACGGACGAGGACGGGCGCCTGGTGCTGCACGTCGACGGCAAGGTGCTCAGCCCGCGCGGCCGCCTGGTGATCAAGGACCCCTCCGGTCAGGAACTGGCCTCGGTGCACCGTCAGCTGGTCTCGCTGCGGGAGAAGTACACGATCACCGTCGGGAACCAGAAGGCCGCCGAGGTGAGCAAGAAGTTCTTCACCCCGTTCGGCGACCGCTTCACCATCGACGTCCCCGGCCCGGACGACCTGGAGATGCGGGGCGACCTGTTCGACCACGAGTACTCGGTCTCGCGCGGCGGCCGCGAGGTGGGAATCGTGTCCAAGCGGTTCTTCTCGATGCGTGACACCTACGCCGTGCGGATCGCCGAAGGCGAGGACCACCTGCTGATCCTCGCCTCCGTGCTGGCCCTCGACGCGGCGGCGGCCCGCAAGGACAAGGACAAGAACTAGTCCACCGCCGGCGCGGCGGAACTGTCCCGCAGCACCAGATGAGTTGAGATCAGCACGTTCTCGGACGCCGGCTCGGCGGGGGCCGGCGTCTGGCCGTGGCTGTCGCGGATGCCGTGGATCAGCATGTCCACGCTGCGCCGCCCCACACCCTCGAAGTTCTGCCGCACGGTGGTCAGCGGCGGCCAGAAGTTGCGCGACTCCTCCATGTCGTCGAAGCCCACCACGCTGATCTCGGCCGGTACCCGCCGGCCCTTCTCGTGCATCGCCCGCAGCAGCCCCAGCGCCATCTGGTCGTTGGCGGTGAAAATGGCCGTCACGTCGGGATTGTCGGCCAGCTCCAGGCCGGCCTGGTAGCCCGAGTCGGACGACCAGTTGCCGTGGATCACCGGCGGCACCGGGCAGTCGTGCCGCTGGAGCGTGTCGCGCCAGGAGTGCCGGCGCCGGTTCGCCGAGTAGGAGTTCAGCGGCCCGGAGACGTGCCAGACGGTGCGGTGGCCCAGGCCGAGCAGGTGCTCGGTGGCCAGCCGGGCACCCTCGGCCTGGTCGGTGTCGACGATCGGGTGCGGCAGGTCGGCCCCCGCGTCGATCACCACCACCGGCAGCCCGGCCGGCCAGTGCACCGCGGTGGTGTCGATCGAGCTGGTCTCCATCACGATGATCACCCCGTCCACCGCCTGCTTGTTCAGCCGGGCGAAGGCCTTGGTCACGTCGGTCTGGGAGGGCCGCCGCACCGGGATCAGGGTGATCGAGTAGTTCGCGTCCGAGGCGGCCATGGCGATCTCGTCGAGCGTGCGCATGTTGCCGAACGACGAAAGGGTGAACATGATCACGCCGATGTTGCCGAAGCGTCCCAGTCGCAGAGCGCGCGCAGCGTTGTTCGGCCGGTAACCGATGTTGCGCATTGCGGCGAGGACGCGACTGCGCGTGCTCTCGTCCACATTGTTATGTCCGTTGACGACCCGGGAAACCGTCTGTCCAGAAACCCCCGCAATTCGGGCAACGTCTGCCATAGAGGGACCGCGCCTTCGCGATTTTGCCTGTACAGCGAGGGTTTCTGGGGCCTCCGCCGTACCGTCCGGGTGATTCACTGCCGGACGCCCGTGGTCATGTTCACGTAAACATGCTAGCTTCCGAAGACCGAGATGTTGACGTAAACATCTCGGGTTCTTTCCAGAGAGGTAAAGAGGATGACGATGGCGTCGGGGACCGTTCCACCGGTCTCGCCCGCGCGGCCGCCGATCCGGCGCAAGACGCGAAAGGACTGGCGGGGCTGGATCTTCGTCGGCCCGTTCATGGCCGTCTTCGCCCTGGTCTTCATCGCGCCGCTGGTCTATGCGATCTACCTGAGCCTGTTCCGGCGTCAGCTGATCGGCGGCAACAGCTTCGTCGGCCTGGACAACTACACCCAGCTGCTGCAGGACCAGGCGTTCTGGAGCTCGCTGACCCGGGTCCTGCTCTTCCTGGTCATCCAGGTCCCGATCATGCTGATCATCGCGCTCGCCGCGGCGATGGCCATCGACAGCGCCCGGATCTACGGTGCGAACCTGTTCCGGATCGCCCTCTTCCTGCCCTACGCGGTGCCGGCCGTGGTGGCCGTGCTGATGTGGGGCTTCATCTACGGCGACCAGTTCGGTCTGGTCGGCCAGCTGAACGACGCGATCGGCACCGGACTGAACCCGTTCGACCGAAGCTGGATCCTGGTCTCGATCGGTAACATCGTCACGTGGTCGTTCGTCGGCTACAACATGCTGATCTTCTACACCACGCTGAAGACCATCCCGGCCGAGCTGTACGAGGCCGCGGAACTCGACGGTGCGGGCCAGTTCTGGATCATCCGGGCGATCAAGCTGCCGGCCCTGCGCGGGTCGCTGGTGATCGCCACGATCTTCTCGATCATCGGCAGCTTCCAGCTGTTCAACGAGCCGAACATCCTGCGCCCGCTGGTGAAGAGCATCATCACCACCGACTACACGCCCAACATGTACGCCTACAACCTGGCCTTCAGTGGCCAGCAGCAGAACTACTCGGCGACCGTCGCGATCGTGATGGGTGTCGTCACCGCGATCATCGCGTACGTGGTGCAGCTGCGCGGTTCGCGGACGGAGGACCGCTGAGATGAGTTCGTCCACGCTGTCCCGGCCGGAGTCCGAGGGCAAGGCTCCCCGCCGCTCCCGGCCGGCCAAGGAACGGGGCCGTCCCGGCACCCAGAAGTCGATCGCGATGACCGTCCTGATGGGCGCCTTCCTGATCTACACCGTGCTGCCGCTGGTCTGGCTGGTGATCAACGCCTCCAAGACCCAGGAGCAGCTGTTCGACTCCTTCGGGCTCTGGTTCGCCGACGGTTTCGCCTTGTTCTCCAACATCGGCGACACGCTGAACTACCAGGACGGCATCTTCGTCCGCTGGATCGGCAACACGCTGCTGTACGTGGTGGTCGGCGCCGGCGGCGCCACCCTGCTGGCCACGCTGGCCGGTTACGGTATGGCGAAGTTCCGGTTCCCCGGCCGCGGCGCGGTCTTCGCGATCGTGCTCGGCGCGGTGGCGGTGCCCGGCACCGCGCTGGCCGTGCCGACCTTCCTGATGTTCAGCAAGCTCGAGCTCACCAACACCCCGTGGGCCGTGATCATCCCGTCGCTGATCAGCCCGTTCGGTCTGTACCTGATGTGGGTGTTCGCCACCGAGGCGATCCCCACCGAGATCCTCGAGGCCGCCCGGATGGACGGCGCGGGCGAGCTGCGCACCTTCTTCACCATCTCGATGCGGCTGCTGGCTCCCGGTATCGTCACCGTGCTGCTGTTCACCACGGTGGCCACCTGGAACAACTACTTCCTGCCGCTGATCATGCTGAGCGACCCCGACTGGTACCCGCTGACCGTGGGCCTGAACCAGTGGAACGCCCAGGCCCAGAGTGCCGGTTCGCAGCCGGTGTTCAACCTCGTCCTGACGGGCTCGCTGCTCTCGATCGTCCCGATCGTGGCCGCGTTCCTCGTCCTGCAGCGCCAGTGGCAGTCCGGCCTGTCCGCCGGAAGCGTCAAGTGAGCAGCACCCCCGCTCACCCCACTGGCTCGTTCCTCCAGCACGTCCCCGTACGACCCCGGCCGGAACTCAGGCCGGGCTCCCGCAACACGACGAAGTGAAGGGAAGCTCCCTCGATGTCCCGTAAGTTCAACAAGCCCGTGAGCCGCCGGATGTTCACCATCGGTGCGGCCATGGCCATCGGCCTGACCCTGGCCGCCTGTGGTGGCGGCGACTCCGACTCGGACTCCGGCTCGGACACGGTCGCCGGTTCCCAGGCCGACCTGGACGCCGCGCTCGAGAAGGGTGGCGAGCTCACCTTCTGGAGCTGGACCCCCTCGGCCAAGGACCAGGTCGCGGCCTTCGAGAAGGCCTACCCGAACGTCAAGGTCAACTACGCGAACGTCGGCACCAACGTCGACGAGTACACGAAGCTGACCAACGCGATCGAGGCCGGCTCCGGCGCCCCCGACGTGGCCCAGGTCGAGTACTACGCGGTGCCGCAGTACGCGCTGTCCGAGTCGCTGGTGGACCTGAAGAGCTACGGTCTGGGCGACCTGGAGGCCGACTACACCGCCTCCACCTGGGGCCAGGTCTCGGTCGACGGCAAGCTCTTCGGCCTGCCGCAGGACTCCGGACCGATGGCGATGTTCTACAACAAGAAGTCGTTCGACGCGGCCGGCATCGAGAAGGTGCCGACCACCTGGGACGAGTACATCGACGCGGCCAAGAAGATCCACGCGCACAACCCGGACTGGTACATCACCAACGACAACGGTGACGGTGGCCAGACCCTGAGCATGATCTGGCAGGCCGGCGGTCACCCGCTGAACGTCGACGGCAACACGATCAACGTGAACTTCGAGGACGAGGGCACCAAGAAGTACACCGCGATGTGGAACCAGCTCCACACCGCCGGGCTGCTGTCCGACGCCCCGGGCTGGACCGACGAGTGGTTCCGGGCGCAGGCCGACGGCTCCATCGCCACCCTGCTGACCGGCGCCTGGATGCCCGGCAACCAGATCGCCAACGCCGCCGCCGCTTCCGGCGACTGGCGCGTGGCCCCGATGCCGACCTACGACGGTGGCGCCCCGGCCACCGCGGAGAGCGGCGGTTCCTCGATGGCCGTGATCAAGCAGAGCAAGAACCCGGCCCTGGCCGCCGCGTTCGTTCGCTGGCTGAACCACGACCCGGAGAGCATCAAGATCTTCATCGAGAGCGGCGGCTTCCCGGCCACCACGGCCGACCTGAGCGACCCGAGCTTCACCGACGCCGAGTCCGAGTACTACGGCGGTCAGAAGATCAACCAGGTGCTCGCCGACGCGGCCGGCGCGGTCCAGCCGAACTGGTCCTACCTGCCGATCCAGGCCTACGCCAACACCATCTTCGGGGACACCGCGGGCAAGACGTCCTACGTCAACCGCAGCGACCTGAACAAGGGCCTGGCCGCCTGGAAGGCCAAGATCGACGAGTACGCCAAGCAGCAGGGCTTCACCGTCGAGTAACACCAGATCCACGCGAGAGCGGGCCGGGCTGACTCGCAGCCCGGCCCGTTCTTTGCCCAGAACCGCTCGAGAAAGGTACGACGATGATTCCGGCAGACCTGCGGGTCCGGCTCGGCGAGACGGTGGCCCCGGTGCCCCCGCGGCTCTTCGGCGGTTTCGTCGAGCACATGGGCCGCTGCGTCTACCAGGGCATCTACGAACCTGAACACCCGAGTGCCGACGAAGGCGGCTTCCGCGCCGACGTGCTGGAACTCGTCCGTGAGCTCGGGGTCACCGTGGTGCGTTACCCGGGAGGCAATTTCGTCTCCGGCTACCGCTGGGAGGACGGGGTCGGCCCGCGTTCGGAGCGGCCGGTCCGGCTGGACGCGGCCTGGCACCAGACCGAGACCAACCAGGTCGGGCTGCACGAGTTCGCCACGTGGGCCGCGCAGGCCGGCGTGGAGGTCATGCAGGCGGTGAACCTCGGTACCCGCGGGATCGAGGCGGCCGGCGACCTGCTGGAGTACTCCAACCACCCGGGCGGGACCGCGCTGAGCGACCGGCGCCGGGCCAACGGCGCCGAGGAACCCTTCGGGATCACCCTCTGGTGCCTGGGCAACGAGATGGACGGCCCCTGGCAGATCGGGCACAAGACGGCCGACGAGTACGGTCGCCTGGCCGCCGAGACGGCCCGCTACATGCGCTTTCTCGACCACCGGGTGGAGCTGGTGGTGGCCGGCAGCTCGAACATGGAGATGCCGACCTTCGGGGAGTGGGAGCGGACCGTCCTGCGGCACACCGCGGACCAGGCCGACCACATCTCGGTGCACGCCTACTACGAGGAGTCCGACGGTGACGTGGCGAGCTTCCTCGCCTCCGCCGCCGGGCTGGACCGGTACCTGGACACCGTGGCCGGGATCATCGACGAGGTGCGCGAAGAGCTCGGCCTGACCAAGCAGATCGGCATCAGCGTCGACGAGTGGAACGTCTGGTACCAGCGTGACTGGAACGACAACCACAAGGACGCGGTGCTCTCCGGCGACTGGCCGGTGGCCCCCCGGCTGATCGAGGACGAGTACAACGTCACCGACGCGGTGGTGGTCGGCTCGCTGCTGATCTCGCTGCTGCGGCACAGCGACCGGGTCTCGATGGCCAACCTGGCCCAGCTGGTCAACGTGATCGCCCCGATCCGCAGCGAACCGGACGGCGCCGCCTGGCGCCAGACCACGTTCTTCCCGTTCGCCCTGACCTCGGCGCGGGCGCGCGGCCGGGTGGTCCCGCTGTCGGTGAAGGTGGCCTCCGGGCTCACCGAGAAGTACGGCGAGGTCGAACTGGTGGACGCGGTGAGCACCGTTTCCGACGACGGTTCCGTCTCGCTGTTCGTGGTCAACCGTTCCGTCGACGACCCGGCCGCTCTGTCGGTCGAACTGGACGGCGCGGAACTGGTTCTCGAGGACGCCCAGACCCTGACCGTCCCGGCCGGTGGTGACCGGTTCACCACCAACACCCAAGAGTCGCAGCCGGTCGCCCCGGTGGCGCTCGACGGCGTCGTCGTGGAGGGGGCCGGCACCGCCACCCGGCTCTCCGTGACGCTGCCCCCCATCTCCTGGTCGGTGCTCACCCTGCGCCCGGCTGCTGCTGTCTCGGAGGGAACCCCTCATGCCTGAGCTGTCCATCGGTGAGAAGGACTTCCTTCTCGACGGCGAGCCCTACCAGATCATCTCCGGTGCGCTGCACTACTTCCGGGTGCACCCGGACCAGTGGGCCGACCGGATCCGCAAGGCCCGGCTGATGGGCCTGAACACGATCGAGACCTACGTCCCGTGGAACCTGCACTCACCCACCCGAGGTGAGTTCGACACGTCCTCAGGTCTGGATCTCGAGCGCTTCCTGAAGCTGGTCGCGGACGAGGGCATGCACGCGATCGTGCGCCCCGGCCCGTACATCTGCGCCGAGTGGAGCAACGGCGGTCTGCCGCCGTGGCTGCTGCGGATCGAGGGCATCGGGCTGCGCCGCTCGGAGCCGCAGTACGTGGCCGCGGTCAGCGAGTACCTGAAGTCGGTCTACGAGATCGTCGCCCCGCTGCAGATCGACCGGGGCGGGCCGGTTTTCCTGGTGCAGATCGAGAACGAGTACGGGGCCTACGGTTCCGACAAGGAGTACCTGGCCGAGCTGGTCCGGGTGACCCGGGAGGCCGGGATCACCGTGCCGCTCACCACGATCGACCAGCCGACCCCGCAGATGCTGGCCGACGGCAGCCTGCCCGGCCTGCACCTGACCGCCTCGTTCGGCTCCCGCAGCACCGAGCGCTTCAAGACCCTGCGCGAGTTCCAGCCCACCGGGCCGCTGATGTGCATGGAGTTCTGGAACGGCTGGTTCGACAGCTGGGGCTTCCACCACCACACCACCACGGTGGAGGACTCCGACCAGGCACTGGACGAGATCCTGGCGGCCGGCGGCTCGGTGAACTTCTACATGTTCCACGGCGGCACCAACTTCGGGATGACCAACGGGGCCAACGACAAGGGCGCCTACGTGCCGCTGGTGACGTCGTACGACTACGACGCGCCGCTGGACGAGGCGGGCAACCCGACGGCGAAGTACCACGCGTTCCGTAAGACGATCGCCAAGTACGCGTCGGTGCCGGACGAGCTGCCGGCGGAAGCGGCTGCCGCCCCCGAGTTCTCGGTGGGCCTGACCGCCACGGCCGGTCTGCTCGAGGTGGCCGGCTCGCTCGGCACCGCGGTCACCGGAGAGACCCCGCTGACCTACGAGGAGCTGAGCCAGGACACCGGTTTCGTGCTCTACGAGGCCTCGGTGGAGGGTCTGGCGCCGGGTGTGCTGAAGATCGGCGAAGAGGTCCGGGACCGGGCCTACGTCTACGTCGACGGGGTGCCGGTGGGCATCCTGTCGCGGGACTCGCACGAGCGCACGCTCCGCCTGCCGCTGGCCGGTTCCACCCTGACGATCCTGGTCGAGGACCAGGGCCGGGTGAACTACGGCGAGCGCCTGGGCGAGGCGAAGGGCCTGATCGGCGCGGTCACCCTGAACGGCACCCCGGTGCTGAACTGGACCGCCCGGCCGCTGGACGTGGACCGGCTGGCCTCGCTCGACCTGAGCGGTGCGGCCACCGACCTGGGCCCGACCGTGTTCACGGCCGAGTTCGAGCTGGCCGAGGCGAGCGACCTGTTCCTCGACGCCGGTGACTGGGGCAAGGGCCTGGCCTGGCTGAACGGCTTCAACCTGGGCCGTTACTGGCGCCGGGGCCCGACCCGCACGCTCTACGTGCCGGCGCCGGTGACCCGGGCCGGGAGCAACCGTCTGGTCGTGCTCGAGCTGGAGTCCGTGGCCGAGGAGTCCGCCGCCTTCGTGGGCGGGTTGAGCCTGGGGCAGACCGAGTTCTGATCCGCCCCTTCCGGAAGGAGGCCGGTGGGACGGGTGCGGAAGCGGCGCCGCGTCCGTTCCACCGGAACTCCTGAGTATTGTCTTTGGACGCTTGTCGAAGACCACGCCAAGTCATGACACATGAACGCGCTGTGCCCGATAGAGTCTGAGAGTGACCACCGAAGCCGCTGCGCCCACGCTCGCCGACGTCATCGCGGTCCTGGAGCGGATGTACGACCCGGCCTGGGCGCGCGACTGGGACGCCGTGGGACTGGTCTGCGGTGACCCGGGGGCCCAGGTGCGCCGGATCCTGCTGGCGATCGACCCGGCCCCGGTGGTCGTCGAGGAGGCGCTGGCCTGGCGGGCCGACCTGCTCATCACCCACCACCCCCTGCTGCTGCGCGGTGTCCACGGCGTGCCCACCACCAACCCCAAGGGCCGGGTGGTGCACCAGCTGATCCGCGGTGGCTGCGCGCTCTACACCGCGCACACCAATGCCGACGCGGCCGCTCCCGGTGTCTCCGACGCGCTGGCCCGGATGCTCGGCCTGACCGACCTGGTGCCGCTGTCGGCCGACCCCTGCGACCCGGTGGACAAGCTGGTCACCTTCGTTCCCGAGGCGGCGGTCGACAAGGTGCTGGACGCGCTGGCGGGGGCCGGGGCGGGCGAGATCGGTGAGTACGAGCGGTGCGCCTGGACGGCGGTGGGCTCGGGCACGTTCGTCCCCGGCACGAATGCGACCCCGGCGATCGGCACCCCGGGCGAGCGTGAGGTGGTGCCCGAGCGGCGGATCGAGATGGTCGTGCCGCGCCGGCGCCGGGCCCAGGCCCTGGCCGCGCTGCGGGCCGCGCACCCCTACGAGGAGCCCGCGGTGGACGTGTACGAGCTGGCCCGCTGGTCGGGCCCGCGTGGCATCGGCCGGGTGGGCACGCTCGAGCAGCCGACCAGCCTGCGCGAGTTCGCCATGCTGGTGGCCGAGGCGCTGCCCAGTACCGCGCAGGGCGTGCGGGTGGCCGGTGACCCGACGGCCGAGGTGTCGCGGGTGGCGGTCTGCGGCGGCGCCGGAGACTCGCTGTTCGACGCGGTGCGGGCCTCCGAGGCCGACGTGTACGTCACCGCCGACCTGCGCCACCACCCGGCCTCCGAGGCCCGGGACGCCGCCGGGGAGGGCCCGCCGTTCCTGGTCGACGTGGCCCACTGGGCCAGCGAGTGGCCCTGGCTGAACGGGGTTTCCAACCGGCTGGAGGGGGCCCTGGCCGATGCCGGGCAGGCGGTCGAGGTCCTGGTCTCGGCACGCAGTACCGACCCGTGGGTGTTCCGGGTGCCCAGCCCCGGCGGCATGGTCCGCTGAGAGGTTCGCTGATGACCTAGGCTGGGGGTTTCCCACGGGGGGACTTAGCTAGGAGGACATTGCTGTGGTGACGGCGGCGGCTCAGGATCAGTGGCGGCTGCTGGACGTGCAGGCGCACGACATCCGGCTCACCCAGATCGCGCACCGGCAGCGCTCGCTGCCCGAGCACGCGAAGATCGTCGAGCTGGAGAAGAAGCTCCAGGGTGTCGACGACGAGCTGGTGGTGGCCCGGACCGCGCTCACCGACGCGGGGCGGGAGCTGACCAAGGCCGAGGCCGACGTCGAGCAGGTCCGCCAGCGGGCGGCCCGCAACCAGGCCCGGCTCGACGCGGGTCAGGGCAGCGCGAAGGATCTGCAGGCGATCCAGCACGAGCTGGAGAGCCTGGCCACCCGGCAGAGCGTGCTGGAGGACACCGAGCTCGAGGTGATGGAGCGCCAGGAGGCCGCGCAGGCCCTGGTCGAGGCCGCCACCGCCCGGCGGGACGCGGTCACCGCCGAGATCGCCGAGGCCGCCCAGGCCCGCGACAAGCAGATCGCGGCGCTCGACGAGGAGGCCGAGTCGGTGCGCCGCGAGCGCGACACCTCGGCCGGCGGCATCCCGAAGGAGCTGCTGGCTCTGTACGAGCGCATCCGCGAGAGCAACCACGGGGTCGGCGCGGCCAAGCTCTACCAGCGGCGTTGCGAGGGCTGCCGGATGACCCTGCCGCCCAACGACCTGGCCCGGATCCGTAGCGCGCCGGAGAACCAGGTGGTGCGCTGTGAGGAATGCAGCCGGATCCTGGTGCGTACGGCCGAGTCCGGGCTCTGACCGGCCCTGCTGATCTCGGGGCGCCGCTGACCCTGCACCTGGTCCGGCACGCCAGTACGGCGCTGACCGGGTCGGTGCCCAGCGGTGGGGACCGGCATGGTCCGGCGCTGAGCGACCAGGGCGTGGCCGAGGCGCTGGATCTGGCCTCGCGTCTGGGACCGGCCGATGCTCTGATCACTTCACCGCTGTTGCGCACCTGGCAGACGGCCTGGGCGGTGCGTGAGGCCGTGGGGTGCGAACCCGAGGTCGCGCCGGAGTGGGCCGAGCTGCGGCTGGGGGAGTGGGACGGTCTGGGCTACGGCGAGATCGCCCGCCGCTGGCCCCAGGAGTTCGCGCGGTGGCGCGAGTCCGCGGCGGCCCGGCCTCCGGGCGGCGAGTCCCTCTCGGACCTGCAAGAGCGTACGGACGAGGCCGGGTCCCGATTGCGGGCCCGGTTCGCCGGGCGTTCGGTCGTGGTGGTCACGCACACCGGCCCGGTCCGGGCCGTGGTCGCAGGTGCCCTGGCGGCCGGCCCGGCCGCGTACTGGCGGCTGCGGGTGGATCCGGCCAGTGTCACCACCCTGCGCTACTGGGCCGACGGCGGCGTGGAAGTGGTCACGGTCAATCGCACCTGAACGGACCTGAACGGGCCAGGCAGGTGAAAGTCCGGCATCGGCGCGAGAGCGTGGTGGTCCTGCTCTTAAGACTGTCGGCGGGCTGAGGTAGAACTGATCACATGGCCGAGACCGAGCAGCCCCTGCGCTACAAGCTCCTGACGGGTCCCGACGACCGTAGTTTCTGCGAGCGGGTCAGCGCCGCCCTGGCCGAGGGCTACGTGCTGCACGGTCCGCCCACCCTGACCTTCGACGGTCAGCGGGTGATCGCGGGGCAGGCGCTGGTGCTGCCCGAGGTGCTCACCGCGCAGCCGCCGACCACCACTCCCCGAATCCTGGAGGCCTGAGCCGTGGCATACGCCGGAGACCTTTCCCCCGAGCAGGCGTGGGAGCTGATCAGTTCCACCCCCGAGGCGGTGCTGGTCGATGTGCGCACCCGGGCCGAGTGGTCGTACGTCGGGGTGCCCGACCTGACCTCGGTCGCGAAAGACGTGGCCCTGGTCGAGTGGACGTCGTTCCCCGACGGTGCCCGTAACCCCGCCTTCCTCGACCAGATCGGCGCTGCCTCGGCCGACAAGTCCGCGCCGGTGGTGTTCCTCTGTCGCTCGGGCGTGCGGTCGATCGCCGCCGCCGAGGCGGCCACCGCGGCGGGGTACACGTCCGCCTACAACATCCTGGAGGGCTTCGAGGGCCCGCCCGACGAGCAGAACCACCGGGGCCGCAAGGCCGGCTGGAAGGTGCGCGGCCTGCCCTGGAAGCAGGGCTGAGGCCGGCCCTTCCCCGGCGGCCCCGCCCCTGGTCGCCCCGCCCCTGGTAGGAGTGCCTCTGTCGGCACCGCCCACCTCTGCCCCACCACTCGAGGAACGAGCCCCATGAGCAGCGAGACCCCCGACCCCGCAGGCACCCCCGACACCCGCCGCCCGGCCACGCTCAGCGTGCGCGGTGGCACCGTGCGGTCGAACTTCGCCGAGATGTCCGAGGGTCTGTTCCTCACCCAGGGCTACACCTACGAGTCGGCCGGTGAGGCCGAGGCGGCGTTCAAGGGCGAGCTGGAGCACTTCGTCTACTCCCGCTACGGCAACCCCACGGTGTCGATGTTCGAGGAGCGGCTGCGCCTGATCGAGGGCGCCCCGGCCGCCTTCGCCACCGCCACCGGCATGTCCGCGGTGTTCAACGCCCTGGCCGCCCTGCTCGGCGCGGGCGACCGGGTGGTGGCCTCCAAGGCCCTGTTCGGCTCCTGCTTCGTCATCCTCGACGAGATCCTGCCGCGCTGGGGGGTCGAGACGGTCTTCGTCGACGGGGCCGACCTGGCCCAGTGGGAGCAGGCGCTGAGCAAGCCCACCCAGGCCGTGTTCTTCGAGTCGCCCTCCAACCCGGCGCAGGAACTGGTCGACATCCGCGCGGTCAGCGAGCTCGCCCACGCCGCGGGCGCGCAGGTCGTGGTGGACAACGTGTTCGCCACCCCGCTGCTGCAGAAGCCGCTCGAGCTGGGCGCCGACATCGTGGTCTACTCGGCCACCAAGCACATCGACGGCCAGGGCCGGGTGCTCGGCGGGGCGATCCTCGGCCCGGAGGAGTTCGTCAACGAGAAGGTGCAGAACCTGATGCGCCACACCGGGCCCTCGATGAGCCCGTTCAACGCCTGGGTGCTGCTCAAGGGCCTGGAGACGCTGCGCCTGCGGGTCGACGCCCAGTGCGCCTCGGCGCTGCGCATCGCCGAGTTCCTCGAGGCCGACGCCCGGGTCGGCGCGGTGAAGTACCCGCACCTGCCCAGCCACCCCCAGTTCGAGCTGGCCAAGCGCCAGATGAGCGCGGGCGGCACGGTGGTCACCTTCGAGCTGGGCGACAAGGACCGGGCCTTCGCCCTTCTCGACGGTCTGCGGGTGGTCGACATCTCGAACAACCTGGGCGACGCCAAGTCGATGGTCACCCACCCGGCCACCACCACCCACCGCCGGCTCACCCCCGAGGCCCGCGCGGCGGCCGGAATCAGCGACGGCACCGTGCGCATCTCGGTGGGCCTGGAAGACATCGAAGACCTGCTGGAGGACCTGGACAGCGCTCTGGGCTGAGTGCCGCGGGGCCGGCACTGACCCGTTCGCCTGGGCCGACGGGCGGGGCCGCGTCCGGCCAGCCAGGGTTCGCTGTGCGGCCCGTGTACGCATCCGTAAGGACCCACCCGCTTGCCCAGGACTGTGGCGCACCGGGTTTGGTGGGCCGGGTCGGTTGTGGACCATGTGTACACATGCGCCCTGGGCGGAACCCCGCCGGGTCGGCCTGGCTTGGCTCTTGAGCCGGGTCGGTTCTCGGGTTGCGAGAGCGGGGTCAGCGGGCTGAGGGTTCTGGCATGGACGATTCGGGCGTGTGGCTGCCCATCCTGGTCGGTGTGCAGAGCGTCGGCTTCCTGCTCGCGGTGGGCGGCGGGATCTGGCTGTACCGCACGACGATGGCCGAGGCCGAGCGTCGGCGGGACGCCGGGATGAGCGACTACGTGCCGGAGGGCGACGCGCAGACGATCCAGATGCTCAAGTCTGCCGATGCTGAAGAGCTGGACGGTGGGCGGCTTCTCGTGCTGCAGATGGTGGCCGAGTCGCTGGCGTCGCGTCGTCCGACGGCCCTGCTGACGATCGCCGGTGTCCTGACCCAGGCGTGCTGGCTCTTCCAGGACGTGGCGGTCTGGATGAAGGTCGTCGTGGTCCTGCTGGCCGCCTTCTACCTGGTGGCGGCGATCCGGATCGAGCGTAACGCCAGGGTGGCCGCCGCCTTCCTGCGGCGGCACCCCTTCAGCTCCCGCGCCTGACGGCCTACTCCGGGCGGCGTTCGTTCGCCTCGCGGGCGGCCAGGTCCTTCGCGGCCGACCAGACGGCTTCCACGTCGGGCCATTCCGTGCTCTCCACGCCGATCGAGATCCGGACCAGCCAGCGTCCCTGCACCACGGCCGGCGTCACGGTGCCCACGCCGCTGTGGTTCAGGGCGTCGGCCCAGGCCAGGGTGTGGGCGTCGAGGGCTTCGCCGGTCAGGCCGGGCGGCTCGTGGCGGATGCACACGGTCTGCAGGGCCACGGGGGCGACCACGTTCCAGTCCGGCTCGGCGGCGACCAGGCGGGCCAGGCGCTGGGCGTTGGCCAGGTCGCGGCGCAGTCGCTCGCGGATCGCCTCCACGCCGTCCAGGCGCAGGTGGAACCAGAGCTTCAGGGCGCGGAAGCGGCGGCCCAGGGGGATGCCCCAGTCCCGGTACTCAGTTGCCGTGCGGGCGTCCGACACGGCGTTGCGCAGGAAGCTGGGGTTGGTGGACATCACCCGGATCAGGCGCTCGGGCTCGCGGACGTAGAGCAGAGAGGTGTCCAGGATGGTGCCCATCCACTTGTGGGGGTTCCAGCCCAGCGAGTCCGCCGGGGGTACGCGCACCCCGTCCGGCGTGGTGAATCCTTCGATCCCTTCGACCAGCCAACGGTATTCGGGCAGGAGCAGGGCGGAGCCGGCCATGGCCGCGTCGACGTGCACCCAGATCCCGTAGCCCGCGGCAATTTCCAGGATCTCGGCCAGCGGATCCACGGCGGTGGTGGCCGTGGTACCTATGCTCACCACGATCGCCGCGGGCACTCGTCCTTCATTGACGTCTTTCTCGATCGCCGCCCGTAGGGCTGCCGGATCGAGCGCGTGGGTCACCGGGTCGGTGCTCAGCGTGCGGATGTTGGAACGCCCGAAACCGGCCAGCAGCGCGGCTTTCGGCACAGCGGAGTGAGCGTGTTCGGAGGTGTACACGGTGAGGGGGGCCGGTAGTGACTGCAGGCCGCCGCGCTCGCTCACGTAGTCGGCGGCGCGCTCCCGGGCGGCCAGCATCGCGACAAGGCAACCGGTGGAGGCCGTGTCCTGGATGGCTCCGTGCCAGCCTTCGGACAGGCCGGTGAGCTGGCGCATCCACTCGCACACCACCTCTTCCAGCTCGGTCAGCGCCGGGGCGGACTGCCAGGAGATACCCAGGGCGCCGATGCCGGAGGAGGTGATGTCGCCGAGCACCGACGCCAGCGTGGCGTTGGAGGGGAACCAGCCGGTGTGCCGGGGGTGCTGCACCTGCATCAGACCGGGAACGATGATCTCGTCGAGGTCGCGCAACAGCGCGGCCAGTTCCTCGGGCTCGGAGGGGGGAGTGCTGGGCAGGGCGCCGGCCACGTCACCGGGCTTGACCGCGGACTGCACGGGGCGGTCGGGGATTCCCGCGCGATAGTCGGCGATCCAGTCGATCAGCTGATGGCCTGCGATACGGAACTCTTCGGGGGTCACGCCGCCCAGTCTGCTACTGCTGGTGCAGGATCACATCCAAGATCCAGCCGGTGCCGGGGCGGGCGGGGGCGGAAAGTTCTGCAGGCCAGCGCGCCCCGACCAGGTCACGAAGGGCTTCGGGGGTACGAGGATCTGCTTCCTGTTCCAGCAGATAGCGCGTGACCTCGCCCCGGGTGTGCTTGGCCAGATGGCTCACCACCGAGCGCTTGCCGTTGGTCTCGCGCAGCACCCGCACGGCCACCGTGCGGGCGGCCACATCGTCGGAGAACGAGGAGACCGGGGCAGCGGCGACGTACGGCCCGGAGCGGCAGTCCACGACAACGCCGCGCTTGCCTGCGGCGGCGGTCAGCACATTCGGCAGTTCCGAACGCCAGTGTCTGGCAAGCGGGCCGAGCGCGGGCAGATCCCCGTCCATCGAAAGCCGGTAGGAGGGAACCCGGTCGCCGGGGCGCAGTGCTCCCCACAACGCCGAAATGACGAGCACTCGGTTGTTACCCCGTCGCCGAGCCGCCGGGGACAGCGAATCCCAGCTGAGAGCGTCGTAAAGCACCCCTGTGTAAACCTGGTGCGCCGGGCGGGTGGGGGCGGTGTGCAACGTCAGATTGCGCGCTACCTCGTCGGCGAGTGATGCCCCCACGTCGAGCAGTTCGAGGGCATCGGGCCGGGCGCTGACCTCGATCAGCGCCTCCAGAGCCTGCTTGCGTAGGTCTGCCAGTTCGGGGAACGACAGCTGCGCCAGTTCGACGGGCTTACCCCGCTTGGCCGGAGCGGCTTTGGATTCTGAGGGGGGCAGCAGGACGAGCACTCCGGGAGTGTACGTCCCGCTGCCGCCGACCCCGTTTACAGAGAACGGATCCGGGTACCCCGCGGCAGCCCCAGCCCGGGGTGCTTCTTCAGGTACTGGGCCAGAGCATCGCGCTCCAGCACGCCGGTGACCTTGTTCTTGCCCACCGGGAACCCGTCCAGCCGGCTGCCCCCGTCGGAGAAGAAGTCGATGGTGGTGACCCGGTACTTCTTGTCCGCGGACATCCGCTCACCGTTCAGCCGCATGTCCCGGATCCGGATCTTGTGCCCGCACTTCTTGTCCATGTCGAAGCTGAAGAAGAAGCTCCGGCTCACCTCGATCGGCATGCGGCCGTCGTTGTCCACCGCGCCCGGGTGGCAGAACGTGCTCTCCAGGGCGGCATCGATCTGCCGCCCGGTCAGCGTCATGGTGACCAGGCGGTTGCCCATCGGCTGGGCGTCGAAGACGTCGCCGTAGGTGACCCGGCCCTTCTCCAGGTTCATCCGGGCCAGACCGCGGTTGACGATGGTGAGCTGGGCCCCGCCCTTGCTCTTCGGCCGGGTCGCGGCCTGCTGGGCGTCGGCGATCACCCGGCCCAGGTAGGACTCGCCGTTGCGGGTCAGGGTGCGGGTCAGGTCCTGGTTCAGGGTGGTGACCTTCTTGCCCGCGATCGGGTCGGTGACCTCGCGGTAGCGCTCGACCACGGCCGTCACCCTCGCGTCCCGCCGGCCGGTGTGGGTGACCACGACGTTGCCGGCGCTGATCCGGGTGACCTCGTGCCGGCCGGTGTCCATCGTGATCTTGATCTTGGTCAGCAGTCGCCCGTACGAGGCCGCGCTGGTCAGCAGCGTGCCGTTGACCTTGCAGATGTAGGCCTGGTGGGTGTGCGCGCTGAGCACGGCGTCGACGTGGCCGGAGATGCGGGCGGTGAGGTCCCGGGCCGGTCCGGCGAGATTGCGGCAGGAGTTGATCGGGCTGCGCGGAGTGGGGTCGGCGCCGGAGTGGGTCATCGCGATCACCGCGTCCACCCCCTGACCACGCAGTTGCTTGGCGAGCTTGCGGATCACCGGGGCTTCGGGAACGAACTTCACGTCGGCAATGCCCTGCAGGGGCACCAGGTCGACGGTGTCCGGGGTGACGGTGCCGATGATGCCGATCCGGGCACCCCCGACCTTCTTGATCACGTACCCCGGGAGCATCGACTTACCTGTCTTACGGTCGATGACGTTTGCGGCGAGCATGTCGAACTGAGTGCCGGAGAACTTCGGCGACGCGGGGGAGCAGCCGTCGACCGGGTGGCAGCCGCCGTTGATCAGGCGCCGCAGTTCGGCCGTTCCCTCGTCGAACTCGTGGTTACCTACCACCGCCACGTCGACGAACTTGTTCATCGCCTCGATGGTGCCCTCGTCGTGGAAGTACCCCGAGATCAGCGGGCTACCCCCGATCTGGTCACCGGTGGAGAGCACGAGCGAGTTGGGGTTGTCCTTCTTGGCGGCGGCGATCTTCCCGGCCAGCCAGGGCGTGCCCCCTGCGGCCACGTAGCCCGACCCCTTCGAGGTGGACGTCTTGGCGCTGATCGAGAGCCCGTCGGACGTCATGTGCCCGTGCAGGTCGTTGAACGCGAGCAGCTGGGCGGTCACCTTTTTCCCGGCGGCGGCCTGCGGGGTGGTGGTGCCGGAAATTGAGGTCCCCCAGCCCCAAGGGGGCTGGGAGGTGCCCCCAGGGGTGCTCGCCTTGGTCGGCGAGTCCGCCTGGGCGGTGGTCACCATCCAACTGGGGACGGCGACCAGGCCGGCCACCGCCACCGCCGTGCCGATCCGGGCGCGCGTGGCCCATCTGCTCGGGTTCTTCGCAGCGCTCATCTCCGCGCACCTCCAGGGCTGTTCCAGACGCTGAACGGCCCAAGCTTCCCCAACGCCGTTACGCAGAAGGTGAACGAACGTGTGCGGTGAGCAACCGGAAAGCAAAGGGAAGGATGAGGTGATAAACGGACGAATGACGTCCCGGAGAGTGATGTCCAGTGGCTGGCGGGCTGGTGAACGCGTGCGGCGACGGGTGCAACAGGTCGCGTGGGGCGGCATTGCTGTCCCACCCGTGCTGCCCCGGTGCAGGGGGCCACGTCGAGGCCTGCACCGGGTGACGCCGCGAGGCCCTAGGATGTCTTTCGCGGACGAGCTGGACGGGCGACCGCGTCGGGCGGCTTGCCGCCCGCCGAGGAAAGTCCGGACTCCACAGGGCAGGGTGGTGGGTAACGCCCACCCGGGGAAACCCGCGGGACAGTGCCACAGAGAACAGACCGCCGATGGCCCGCAAGGACCATGGGTAAGGGTGAAACGGTGGTGTAAGAGACCACCAGCGCGCCGGGTGACCGGAGCGGCTAGGTAAACCCCACCCGGAGCAAGGCCAGACAGGATGCGCTCGAGGGCTGCTCGCCCGAGCATCCGGGTAGGCCGCACGAGGACGCCGGCAACGGCGCCCCTAGATGGATGGTCGCCGCCGGGCGGGTTCACCCGTTCGGCACAGAATCCGGCTTACAGTCCAGCTCGTCCGCCTCACTGATCACCGAATGTGACCGAACCGGTTCACCCCACCGGGGGTTTGGTGCACCTTGAGTGAGGTCTGGACGTCGTCGGCGCGGATACTGGGAGAACCGGGGGAGTCGACCAGAAAGGTTCTCGTGTTTAGCGCAGAGCAACGTGCCGCCGCCCTCGCCAACCAGCGGGCCGCCGCCTTCATCCGCTTCCAGATGCTCGGCGACCACGAGGCCATGAGCTTCATCCTGCGCGACCTGCAGGGCAGTGCCCAGCTCACGTTCGTGACCGCCCTCGCCTCGCTGTCGGCCACGCTGGCCAGCAAGCACATGGGCGAGGAGCAGGCGATGGACTACTTCCGGATGGTCGCCGAGACCAGCGCCAGCCTGGCCGAACCCCTCGACTGAGGGCGCCCGGCCAGGCTGCCGTCGGCGGTCAGTGGGCGGGCGGCCGGGGAGCGTCGGGGCTCTCGGCGGCCAGCACCGCGGCACCGATGATGCCCGCGTCGTTCAGCAGCTGGGCCGGCACGATCGGGGTGCGCAGGTCGAGCAGGGGCAGGAACTTGCTGCTCTTCTTGCTCACCCCGCCGCCGACCACGAACAGGTCGGGCCAGAACAGGTTCTCCACGGTGGAGAAGTAGTTCTGCAGCCGGTGCGCCCACTTCTCCCAGGACAGGTCTTCCCGCTCGCGGGCGCTGTCGGCCGCCCGGCTCTCCGCGTCGTGACCATCGATCTCCAGGTGCCCCAGCTCGGTGTTCGGCATCAGCTTGCCGTCGAGCAGCACCGCCGACCCGATCCCGGTGCCCAGGGTGACCACGACGACCAGGCCCTTGGTGTCGCGGGCGGCGCCGAACCGGGCCTCGGCCACCCCGGCCGCGTCCGCATCGTTGACCACGTGCACGCTGCGGTTGAGCCGGGCCGTGAACAGCGTGTCCACGTCGGTGTCGATCCAGGTCTTGTCCACGTTGGCGGCGGTGCGGGCCACCCCGTGCTGGATCACCGCGGGGAAGGTGACGCCGACCGGCCCGGTGCCCGCGGCCTCGCCGAAGCTCTCGACGATCTCGGCCACCACGTCGGCGACCGCGCCGGGGGTGGAGGGCTGCGGGGTGGGGATGCGCAGCCGCTCGGCCGCGAACCGGCCCTCGGTCAGGTCGACCGGGGCGCCCTTGATCCCCGAGCCACCGATGTCGATCCCGAAACCGCCCGTGAGGGCGGAGATCTCAGCGGTGAGAGGGGGCTGGTCGGTGCTCATACACGTCCCTAGTTGTGATCGTTCAGGAATGGGGCTCAGGGGAGGGTGAGAATCTCGGCGCCGGACTCGGTGACCAGGACGGTGTGCTCGAACTGGGCGGTGCGCCGGCGGTCCTTGGTCACCACCGTCCACCCGTCGTCCCACATCTCCCACTCGTGCGTGCCGAGGGTGAGCATCGGCTCGATGGTGAAGGTCATGCCCGGCTCGATCACCGTGGCGAAACCGGGGGCGGCGTCGTAGTGCGGCACCACCAGGCCGGTGTGGAAGCCGGTGCCGATGCCGTGGCCGGTGAAGTCGCGCACCACGCCGTAGCCGAAACGCCTGGCGTAGGCCTCGATCACGCGGCCGATGACGTTGATCTGCCGGCCCGGGCGCACGGCCTTGATGCCGCGCATCATCGCCTCGTGGGTGCGCTCCACCAGCAGCCGCGACTCCTCGTCGACGTCGCCGGCCAGGAAGGTGGCGTCGCAGTCGCCGTGCACGCCGAGGCCGTCGCGGGTGAGGTAGCCGGTGATGTCGACGTTGAGGATGTCGCCGTCCCGGACCACCGTGGAGTCCGGGATGCCGTGGCAGACCACCTCGTTCAGGCTGGTGCACAACGACTTCGGGAAGCCCTTGTAGCCCAGCGTGGAGGGGTAGACGCCGTGGTCGAGCAGGTACTCGTGGCCGATCCGGTCGAGCTCGTCGGTGGTCACGCCGGGCTGCACGTGCTTACCCACCTCGGCCAGCGCCGACCCGGCGATCCGCCCGGCCTCGCGCATCAGCTCGATCGTGGCCGCGTCCTTGACCTCCGGCCCCGTGTACTTGGCGGGGGCGGGCTTGTCCACGTACTCCGGGCGCACGATGCCGGCAGGGACGGCCCGGCGGGGGCCCACCACTCCGGGCACCAGCGTGCCCAGTGGTGCGGAGGTACCTGTGCTCATGGTCGCCCAGTTTAGGTCCCCGTGCCGGTACGAGCCGGTCCAGACCTCGGGCTGACTGCTCCGGGGGCGAGCTCAGACTGTGTAGTCGACCTGGAGGCCCACGGCCAGGGACATCGGCACGGTCTGGGCGGCGCGGACACCGCGCGGCGCCAGCGGGTTCTCCACGGTGCCCCGGCCCGGGCCCCGGTAGTCGACGTACTGCACGTACATCGCGGTCAGGTAGGCGTCCGAACCGGCCTGCCGGATGTCGGCCGAGCCGTCGACGATGGCCCCGAAACCCTTTCCCGGCTGGCGGTTCTGGCCCGGGTTGCCGGTGTCCAGCGACCAGCCGGAACCGGCCGAGCCGCCCGCTCCGGTGTCCGGGTCGAGCGAGGCCGGCCGGATCCGGCCGAAAGACGGTGCTGACGGCGCGGTGTTGACGCGTACGTCCATGACTGATGCCCCCGAGCAGGAATTCCAGGGCGCTCTCGAACGGTGAGAGCGGGGAAGGTGACGCACCTGACATCGGCCGGTGTCTGCCTGGCCTTGAACCGTCGTCCGCTGCGGGGGCGGGCCCGGGCGGTGCGGGCTATCGTCGTGATCATGAGTGACGGTGCCGAACAGTACTGGTACAACCTCTCGACCGGGCAGGTCGAGGTGAGCGACCACAAGGGCCAGGGCAAGGACGTGATGGGCCCCTACCCCACCCGGGAGGCCGCCCAGGCGGCCCTCGAGTCGGCCCGGGCCCGCACGGAGGCCTGGGACGAGGAGGACCGCCGCTGGAAAGAGGACTGAGAGCTACTCCTCGAACGAATGTTCCGGCGCGGGGAAGGTGCCGTGCCGGACGTCGCGGGCGTATTCCTGCGCGGCCTGGGTGAGTACCCCGCGCAGGTCCGCGTACTTCTTCACGAAGCGCGGGGTGCGGCCCTCGGTCAGGCCGGCCATGTCGGTCCAGACCAGCACCTGGGCGTCGCAGTCGGGGCCGGCGCCGATGCCCACCGTGGGCACGTCGAGCGCCTTGGTCACGGCGGCGGCGGCCGGGGCCGGGACCATCTCCATGAGCACCGCGAAGGCCCCGGCGGCCTGCAGCGCCAGTGCGTCCTCGAGCAGCCGCTCGGCCGCCTCGCCGCGGCCCTGGACCCGGTAGCCACCCAGCGCGTGCTCGCTCTGCGGGGTGAAGCCGATGTGCGCCATCACCGGCACGCCGGAGTCGGTGAGCAGCTTCACCGTGGGGGCCATCACCGCGCCGCCCTCGAGCTTCACCGCGTGCGCCAGCCCCTCCTTCAGCATCCTTGCGGCGGTGCCGAACGCCTGCTGGGGTGAGGCCTGGTAGCTGCCGAACGGCAGGTCGGCCACCACCAGGGCGCGCCGCGCGGCCCCGGACACCGCCCGCACCAGCGGGATCATCTCGTCGGTGGTGATCGGCAGCGTGGTGGCCTGGCCGAGCACGTTGTTGGCGGCCGAGTCGCCGACCAGCAGCACCGGGATCCCGGCGGCGTCGAACACCGAGGCCGAGAGCTGGTCGTAGGCGGTCAGCATGGCCCAGCGCTCACCGCGGGCCTTCATCTGCTGCAGATGGTGGATCCGGATCTTCTTCGGTCCACCCTGGTCGCCGCCGTAGGGGGCGGTCTCTTCCGGCTGCTGGCTCATCGCCCTGCCTCCTCGCGAATGTCCACCCACCCATCGTCCACCCGTTGTTCGGGGCCACCACGGGCGCTGGGCGTGCGGGCCGTCACAGGGGAGCGCCTTGTGCCGCTCCGTGGGGGTGTTAGGTGCGACACCCTGGCCTGGTGAACCGCGACGGAGCGGGACGGCGGGTGCACCGGGCACCCCGCGATCTGGCAGGCTCGGCACTACCGGCGGAACCGTCCGTGGGCAGGGAGAAGGAAAGGACCGGCATGGACAGGCAGCAGGAGTTCATCCTCCGCTCGATCGAGGAGCGGGACATCCGGTTCATCCGGCTCTGGTTCACCGACATCCTCGGTTCACTGAAGAGCGTCTCGATCGCCCCGGCCGAGCTGGAGGGGGCCTTCGCCGAGGGCATCGGGTTCGACGGCTCGGCGATCGAGGGCCTGGCCCGGGTGCACGAGGCCGACATGCTGGCCAAGCCCGACCCCTCGACGTTCCAGGTGCTGCCCTGGCGCGGGGAGTCCCAGGGCACCGCCCGGATGTTCTGCGACATCTTCACCCCCGGCCGCGAGCCCGCCCTGATGGACCCGCGCAACGTGCTCAAGCGCGCCCTGAACAAGGCCGCCGAGCACGGGCTGAGCTTCTACACCCACCCCGAGATCGAGTTCTACCTGTTCAAGGAGCCGACCTTCGAGGGCCAGGAGCCCGAGCCGGTCGACCAGGCCGGGTACTTCGACCACGTGCCGCGCGGCACCACCCACGACTTCCGCCGGGCCGCGATCGGCGTGCTGGAGTCGATGGGCATCTCGGTCGAGTTCAGCCACCACGAGGCCGGCCCGGGGCAGAACGAGATCGACCTGCGTTACGCCGACGCGCTGACCATGGCCGACAACATCATGACGTTCCGCAGCGTGATCAAGGAGGTGGCGCTGGAGCAGGGGCTCTACGCCACCTTCATGCCCAAGCCGCTGAACGCGCACCCGGGCTCGGGCATGCACACGCACTTCTCGCTGTTCGAGGGCGACACCAACGCCTTCCACGAGGCCGGCGCCGAGTACCAGCTCAGCAAGATCGCCCGGCAGTTCATCGCCGGCCTGCTCAAGCACGCCGCCGAGATCACCGCGGTGACCAACCAGTGGGTGAACTCGTACAAGCGGATCTGGGGCGGCGCCGAGGCCCCGGCCTACGTGTGCTGGGGGCACAACAACCGCTCGGCCCTGATCCGGGTGCCGATGTACAAGCCCGGCAAGGGCCAGTCCACCCGGGTCGAGTACCGCGGCCTGGACAGCGCCACCAACCCCTACCTGGCCTTCGCCCTGATGCTGAACGCAGGCATGAAGGGCATCGAGGAGGGGCTGGAGCTGCCCGACGGCGCCGACGACAACGTCTGGTCGCTGACCGAGGCCGAGCGCCGGGCGATGGGGATCACCCGGCTGCCCAGCAACCTCGACCAGGCGATCTCGATCATGGAGGACTCCGAGCTGGTGGCGGAGACCCTGGGCGAGGGCGTGTTCGACTTCTTCCTGCGCAACAAGCGGGCGGAGTGGCAGGAGTACCGCTCACAGGTCACCCCGTTCGAGCTGAAGCGGTACCTGCCGCTGCTGTGAGCCGGCGCCACCCGGCGATCGGCTGATTCTGGGAGCTGCGGCTGTGCCTGCGGCTGTGCCTGCGGCGCCCGGCGGGCGACTGTTCGTGGGAAGAGACCCGTCTTTCCACGAACAACCAGCCTCGACCAGGAGCCCGTGCGATGCCCGACGCCGCTGCCCGTGCGTCGGCGCGCGGGTTCTGGCCCGCGGTCGGGGGAGGGGCGCTGATCGGGGCCCTGGCGTGCGGCTCGCTGGTCTGGCACACCACCGGTGCGGCCTTCAGCGGCTCCACCCCGGCCACCGGCAGCTGGTCGGCGGGAACCGTCTCGGTGACGGACGACGACCACGGCCAGGCGACGTTCAGCACCGGCTCGGACGGGCTCCTGGCCAGCGGGCAGACGCGGAGCCGGTGCATCACCGTGACCTACACCGGGTCGCTGGTGTCGGGTACGCAGGTGCGGCTCTACGCGAGCGCGGGCGGTGCCCTGGCCGACCAGCTGGACCTGACCGTGGCCGAAGGGACAGGGGGCGCGTTCGGCGACTGCTCAGGCTTCACCGCCACCAGCACCCTGTACAGCGGCACCTTGGCGGCCTTCGCGACGGCCGCGGCGTCCTTCGCCACCGGCGTCGGGGCATGGTCGCCGACCGCGACTCCGGCTTCTCGCAGCTACCGGTTCACGATCACCGTGCGCAGCACCCCGGCTGCTCAGAATGCCTCCGCATCAGGGTCTTTCACCTGGGAAGCCAGGAGCTGAGCGGGGTGGCGGGCCGGGTTGCAGCGGGAATCGTGCTGGGGCTGGTGCTGGGGTTCGCCGCGGTGCTGGTCGGGCTGGGGTCAGGGCTGCCCCGGCTGACGGACTGGCAGTCGTACACGGTCGTTTCGGGGTCGATGGAGCCGGCGGTCAGGTCCGGTGACGTGGTGGTGATCAAGAACGACGGACGCCGGTGGGTCCCGATCGGCACGGTGGTCACCTACCGACAGCCGGGCACCGGAGTACTGGTGACGCATCGCGTCGTCGGGGTCGATCCGGTCCGGCGGGAGTACACCACTCAGGGCGACGCCAATCCGGCGGCCGACCCGGTACCGGTGCCGGCCGAGGCAGTGGTGGGGTCGGTGCGGATGGTGGTTCCGCTGGGCAGACTGCCCCTCCCGGGTGCTGGGGTCGTCCTCTGCCTGGCGGCGGTCGGTGTGGGGGTCGGGCTCGGGGTCGCGGGCGGTCGCCGGGCCAGGCGGGGGCTCCTGGCCGGAACCCTGGTGAGCGGCGCGCTGGTGGCCGGTGTCCTGGTGCCCACGTCTGCCACCTCGGCCCAGTTCACTGCCACCAGTTCCACCACGTTCAGCATCGCCACCACCGACCGGTCGGCCTTTGCCGACCGGACCCAGGCGCTGGGCCCGGTCGCCTACTGGCCCCTGGACGAGAGCTCGGGGCCGACCGCGGCCGACGTGGCCGGTACGACCCCGATGTCCTTCGTCGGACCGCCCACCCTGGACCTGGCCGGGGCCGTCACCGGCGGGGTCAAACGGGCCATCGGCCTGAACAGTAACGCACAGGGGGCGGCCACCGTGGCCACCGGTCCGGCCTCGCTCGACATTCGCGGGCCGATCAGCGTCATGGCCTGGGTGAAACTGCCGTCGAACGTGACCAACCAGGCCAGTGGGCGGGTGGTGTCGAAGCTGATGTACTCCGGCGCGGGCGGGGTCAGCTACCTGCTGGCGCTGGACGCCAGCACCACCCACATGCGCTTCCTGTTCGACCTCACCGCGGGGACCCCGTCCCGCCCGACGGCGGCGATCCCGGCTCCGGCCGACGACGCCTGGCACTTCTACGTGGGGACCTGGGACGGCAGCACCGTGCGGATCTTCCGGGACGGCGTGGTGGGCGGCACCAGCCCGACGGTGACCGGGCCCGGCCAGCTGGTCTCGACCGCGACGAAGGTGGCCGTCGGGGCCCCTTCGTTCAGCGAGTCGTTCCGGGGGCAGGTGGACGAGGTGGCGGTGTGGAACCGGGCCCTCACCCCGGCCGAGATCGCCTCGCTGTACGCCGCGGCCTCCGGCTGACCGGCATCGTCCTTTACGGTGGGGCGGGTGACGACTGCGCGTCAGGCAAGTTTGACCGCCCGGCTGGCCCGGTTCGGTTTCGCCGACCCTTCCGGCGCCGAACGCGTACTCAGCACCCCGGGGATGACCGAGCTGATGGCGGCCGAGCCGGAGGGGGAGCCGGACACCTTCACCCGCGAGCTGCCCCCGCCGGGGGAGAAGCTGCTGGCCGCGCTGGCCGACAGCCCCGATCCGGACCTGGCCCTGGCCACGCTCGGCCGGCTGACCGAGTCGCTGGCCGCGGCCGAGGTGCCCGAGATCGGGGAAGGCGGGCCGGTCGCGCAGCTGGGCCAGGTCCTGCACCGTGACGGCCTGACCGCCCGCCGGCTGTTCGCGGTGCTCGGTGGTTCCGGTGCCCTGGGCGACCATCTGGTGCGCCACCCCGGGCAGTGGCCGGTGATCGACGGCGAACTGGGTGGGGACGACGGGCCCGTGCAGTCGCCGGGGAGGCCGGGCGACCACGAGGCCGACCATCACGGCCATGCCCAGAAGTTTCTGGAAGGAGTTCCGCCGCGGCCTTTCTCGTCGTTCACCGCCGACGAGCTGCGGGCCGAGCTGCTGCGCGCGGTGGGGGCCGACCCGCAGGCGCAGGTGCCGGTCAGCGAGCTCCCGCAGGACGCGGCGACCGATGCGCTGCGGGTGGCCTACCGGCGTCGTCTGCTCGGTCTGGCGGCCCGAGACCTGGCGGCCGACAACCCTTTGGCCATCGTGCCGACCGTCGCGGCGATCCTGGCCGACCTGGCCGCCGCCGCCTTGGAGGCCGCCCTGGCGGTGGCCCGCGGTTCGCTGCCCGGCCACGGGAAGAACTGCCGGCTGGCGGTGATCGGCATGGGTAAGTGCGGTGGCCGGGAGCTGAACTACGTCAGCGACGTGGACGTGATCTACGTGGTCGAGGCGGTCGAGGGGGCCGACGAGCAGAAGGCGATCACCGAGGGCACCCGGCTGGCCAGCACTCTGGGCCTGGTCTGCTCCAAGGCCACTCCCGAGGGCACCCTCTGGCCGGTCGACGCGAACCTGCGCCCCGAGGGCCGGCAGGGCCCGCTGGTGCGCACCCTGGCCAGTCATCTCACCTACTACGAGCGCTGGGCCAAGACCTGGGAGTTCCAGGCCCTGCTCAAGGCCCGGCTGGTGGCCGGCGACGCCGACCTGGGGGCGCGCTACCTGGCCGGGATCGAGCCGATGGTCTGGAAGGCGGCCGAGCGCGAGAACTTCGTGGCCGACGTGCAGGCCATGCGCCGCCGGGTGGAGGAGCACCTGAAGGGCCCGGACGCCGACCGCGAGCTGAAGCTGGGCGCCGGGGGCCTGCGCGACGTCGAGTTCTCGGTGCAGCTGCTGCAGTTGGTGCACGGCCGGATCGACGCCCGGCTGCGCACCGCCAACACCCTGCTGGGCCTGGAGGCGCTGAGCACCTTCGGTTACGTCGGCCGGGCCGACGCGGCCGAGCTGGACCGGGCCTACCGCATGCTGCGGGCGCTGGAACACCGGATCCAGCTGTTCCGGCTGCAGCGCACCCACGTGGTGCCCAGCGGTGAGGCCGATCTGCGGCGGCTGGGAAGGGAGTTCGGCTACCGGGCCGACCCCGGGGCGGCCCTGACCGGGCTCTGGCGGCGGCAGGCCCGGGAGGTCCGCCGGCTGCACGAGAAGCTCTTCTACCGGCCGCTGCTGGCCGCCGCGGCCGAGCTGACCAGCGACGAGGCCCGGCTCACCCCGGAGGCGGCCCGGGCCCGGCTGGCCGCCCTGGGCTACCGCGACCCGGCCGGGGCGATGCGGCACCTGACCGCGCTCACCCTCGGCGTCTCCCGCCGGGCGGCGATCCAGCGTCAGCTGCTGCCGGTGATGCTCGGCTGGTTCGCCGACGGCGCCGACCCGGACGCCGGGCTGCTGGACTTCCGGCGGCTGTCCGAGGCCCTCGGCTCCACCCACTGGTACCTGAAGATGCTGCGCGACTCCGGGGCCGCCGCCGAGCGGCTGGCCCACGTGCTGTCGTCCAGCCAGCTGGTCGCCGACCTGCTGCAGCGGGCGCCGGAGGCGGTGGCCCTGCTGGAGACCGACGAGGTGCTCCGGCCCCAGCCGCTGTCGTCGATGATCGCCGGGGTGCGCAAGGGCGCGGCCCGGCACGAGGGTGAGCCGGTGGCCGCGGCGATGTCGGCCCGGGCGGTGCGCCGGCGCGAGATCATCCGCACCGGGGTGGCCGACGTGGTCGGGCTGAGCGACATCGACACGGTCGGCCGGGCGCTCAGCGACTGCGCGGTGGCCGCGCTGGACGGGGCCCTGGTGGCCGCGGCCGACTCGGTCCGGGCCCGGCGCGGCGACCTGCCGGTGCGGATGGCGGTGATCGCGATGGGCCGGCTCGGCGGGCGGGAGATCAGCTACTCCAGCGACGCGGACGTGCTGTTCGTGGCCGATCCGCTGCCGGGGGCCGACCCGCACGAGGCGCAGGCCGCCGCCACCGACCTGTGCGCCGAGCTACGCCGCCTGCTGTCGATGACCGGCCCGGAGCCGGCCCTGGCGGTGGACGCGAACCTGCGGCCGGAGGGGCGCAACGGCCCGCTGGTGCGCTCGCTGGCCTCCTACCGCGACTACTACGCGCGCTGGTCGGTGGCCTGGGAGGCACAGGCCCTGACCCGCGCCCGGCCGATCGCCGGGGAGACCGACCTGGGCGAGCAGTTCGTCGAGCTGATCGATCCGCTGCGCTGGCGGGAGGGGGGTCTGCCCGACGCCGCGCTCAAGGAGATCCGCCGGATCAAGGCCCGGGTGGAGTCGGAGCGGCTGCCGCGCGGCGCCGACCCGCACCGCCACCTCAAGCTGGGCCGGGGCGCGCTGGCCGACGTGGAGTGGACGGTGCAGCTGTACCAGCTGCAGCACGCCCACGAGGTTCCCGGCCTGCGGGTCACCGGCACGATGGAGGCGCTGGCCGCGGCGGTGGAGGCGGACCTGGTCACCGAGGGCGACGGCGAGGTGCTGGCCGAGGCCTGGCGGCTGGCGGCCCGCTTCCGCAACGCGATCATGCTCTGGAAGGGCAACGCCTCGGACGTGCCGCCGACCAACCACACCTCGCTGGACGGGGTCGCGCGGATCATGGGCTACCCGCCCGGATCGGCCGGGCAGCTGGACGAGGACTACCAGCGGGTGACCCGGAGGGCCCGGACCGTGGTGGAGCGGCTGTTCTACGGCTGGGACGTCTGAACGCAGAGCGAGGGTTCACGGCTGAGTCACAGGTAGAGTGACCGCGATGACGCGACGTATCAGCCTGCGCCCGGCGGCCTCCGCCGCCGCACTGATCACGTTTGTCGCCGTCGTCCTGAGCCTGCTCGGCAGCCTGCTGGGCGTGAGCAGCCTGGCGCTGCGCCGCGGTACCGAGGTGCTGCAGTTCGCTGCCCGGTCCGGTCAGCCGCAACCCGGCCCGTCGGCCTCGCCGAACCAGGCCCGCCCCGGTGCCCACCAGCGTCCTACATCTACGGCTTCCCCGGCCTTGCACCGCACGTCTGCGCATTCGGCCGAACGTCGGATCCCCGTAGCCGGGTTCGGTCAGAGCGCCGAGAACCACTGTCCCGGTGGCTCTCCCGACCTCCCCGTCGCCGTTCTGCCCCCGGGCCGACAGTTCTTCGTAGACCTGGCTGACCTGCCCGTCGACGCCTATGCCGAGGTCGTTGCGACCACGGTCAGCGTCTCGCACCGGGGCCGCGCGCCTCCGGCGTCCGGGTACGACATCTAGGTCTCGTTCTTCCCGGAGCATCCGCGAAAGCGGTTCGTTCTTCTCAAACCCGGCCTGCAGCGTTCGGCGCATCCGCGAACGCTGCCCAGCGCCGACGTCCACAGTTTGAAGAAGCCTTTCTGAGCCGTCGCGTTGCTCCCCCCATCCCTTTTGCCCGGAGGAGCCATGAAAGCTGTTCCCGTGGTGCGCGCGCTGGCCGCCTTGGTCGTCGTTGCCGCATCGCTCTACGTGGCGTTGACGATGTCCCCCCGACTGGGGCTCGATCTGCGCGGTGGTACCCAGATCGTTCTGCAGACCCAGAGCACCGACGTGGTGGAGGCGAACGCCGAGTCCACCGACCGCGCCCTGGGAGTACTGCGCAACCGGATCGACGCCCTGGGCGTGACCGATCCGACCGTCACCCGTTCCGGTGAGAACCGGATCATCATCGAGCTCCCCGGGGTCCAGGACCCGCGGGAGGCGGCCGAGGTGATCGGACGGACCGCCCAGCTGACCTTCCACCCGGTGGTTTCGGCCGACCCGCCACCGGTGGCGGCGGAGGGAGAGGAACCGGAGGAGGAGAAGCTCGCCGAGGGTCAGCAACGGCTCGTCGACGAGGACGGCCAGCCGCTGGTGATCGGGGCGTCGGTGATGACCGGCGAGGGCGTCAGCGACGCGGCCGGCACCACCGATCCGGCCCGCGGCGGTGCCTGGTTCGTCACCATCGACTTCCGCGACGCCGGGGGCGAGACCTGGCGTCAGCTCACCGCCGACGCGGCCTGCGCCACCCCCGGTGACCCGCAGCGCCGGATCGCGATCGTCCTGGACGACGAGGTCATCTCCTCTCCGCAGGTCGACCCCTCGATCGGCTGCGGTGTCGGGATGTCCGGCAACAGCACCGAGATCACCGGCCAGTTCAGCCCCCAGCAGGCCCAGGACCTGGCCGTCCTGATCAAGGGCGGGGCGCTGCCGCTGCCGGTCGAGGTGATCGAGCAGCGCACCGTCGGCCCGACGCTCGGCGCCGACGCGATCGACGCCTCGATCCAGGCCGCGATCATCGGCCTGGTCCTCACCGGCCTGTTCATCACCCTGGTCTACCGCCTGGTCGGCTTCCTGGCCACGGTCGCCCTGGCCGGCTACACCCTGATCGCCTACGCCTTCCTGGTGGCTCTCGGAGCCACCCTGACCCTGCCCGGCCTGGCCGGTTTCGTGCTGGCCATCGGTATGGCGATCGACGCCAACGTGCTGGTGTTCGAGCGGGCCCGGGAAGAGTTCGGCGCGGTCGCGCCGGAGCGCCGCCGCAACAAGGGCACCCTGCCGGGGGCCCTGAAGATCGGGTTCGACAAGGCCTGGACCGCGATCATCGACACCAACGTCACCACCCTGCTGGCCGCCGCCCTGCTGTTCTTCCTGGCCACCGGGCCGGTGCGGGGCTTCGGGGTGACGCTGTCGATCGGTGTGATCGCCTCGATGGTCTCGGCCCTGATCGTCGCCCGGGTGCTCAGCGAGTGGGCGGTCCGGCGCAGCTTCGTGCGCAACCGTCCCGCCCTGAGCGGTCTGGCCGGGAACGGCCGGCTGCGGCGCTGGCTCAGCGAGAGCGGCCCGGACCTGATGAGCAGAGGACGCCTGTGGCTGGCCGTGTCGGCCGCCATCGTGGTGGTCTCGGTGGCCGGCATCCTGGTGCGCGGGCTCAACCTGGGCGTCGAGTTCACCGGCGGCCGGTTGCTGACCTTCAGCACCTCGCAGGCCATCTCGGCCGACCAGGCCCGGGAGGCGGTCAGCGAGGCCGGTTTCCCGCGGGCCGTGGTGCAGACCTCTTCGCCCACCGGCGGGGCGGCCGAGAGCATCAGCGTGCGCACCGAGGAACTGAGCAACGACGAGGCGCTGGCGATCGAGCAGGCCCTCGGTGAGATCGGCGGAGAGGTCAGCAAGGAGACCGACGAGCTGATCGGCCCGAGCCTGGGCGACGAGCTGCGGACCAAGGCGCTGATCGCGCTGGCCGCGGCGATCCTGGCCCAGATGCTCTATCTGGCGGTGCGATTCCGCTGGACCTTCGGGATCGCGGCCGCCGTGACCATGTTCCACGACGTGCTGGCGGTGGTCGGGGTGTTCGCCTGGCTGGGCAAGCCGATCGACGGCGTGTTCCTGGCGGCGGCGCTGACCGTGATCGGCCTGAGCGTCAACGACACCGTGGTGGTGTTCGACCGGGTGCGGGAGATGCGCCGGGAGCACCCGGAGGCGAAGTTCGGCACGGTGGTGAACCGGGCCATCCTGCAGACGGTCCCGCGCACGATCAACACCGGCCTCGGGGCGATGTTCATCCTCGCCGCGCTGACCCTGCTGGGCGGGGACTCGCTCACCGACTTCGCCCTGGCCCTGCTGATCGGTCTGGTCGTGGGCACGCTCTCCAGCGTCTTCACCGCCTCGCCGCTGGCCATCCTGATGGAGCGGTTCTGGCCGGACGAGTCGGTCCCGGACCGCGCCGAGGACGAACCGGAGCGCCCCGGCGCCGGCCCCCGCCCCGAGCGCCGGCCGGTGCGGCGCGACTCGGTCGACCCCTACGCCCACATTCCCTCCGGGCAGGGGTCGGAGGACAGCAGTGCACCACGCTGAGATCCTGATGGCGCTCGGCGGCGCCTTTCTGGCCGCCGGGCTGGCCGCCCGGCTGGGGCGGCGGGTCGGCCTGCCCACCATTCCGCTGTTCATGCTGGCCGGGCTCCTGCTCGGCCCCAACACCCCCGGCCTGGCCCTGGTCGAGGACCCCACCGAGTTCGCCCTGCTGAGTTCGCTCGGCCTGATCCTGCTGCTGTTCTACCTGGGCCTGGAGTTCCACCTCGACGACCTGCTCGGCGGCGGGCGCAAACTGCTCGCCGCCGGAGGGCTCTACCTGCTGATCAACGTCGGTCTCGGCCTGGGCTTCGGGTACCTGCTGGGCTGGGGCGGCCGGGAGGCGTTCGTCCTGGCCGGCGTGATCGGCATCTCCAGCTCCGCGATCGTGACCAAGGTGCTGGTCGAGACCGGCCGCCTGGGCCGGCCGGAGAGCAAGCTGGTGCTCGGCATCATCGTGGTCGAGGACGTGTTCCTGGCGCTCTACCTGGCCCTGCTCCAGCCGGTGCTGAGCGACGCCAGCGGGTTCGCCGAGGCCGCGCAGAAGTTCGGCATCGCGTTCGCCTTCCTGATCACCCTCACCGCGATCGCCCGCTGGGGCGCCGGCCTGGTCGGCCGGCTGGTCGAGACCCGCGACGACGAGCTGCTGATCGTCACCTTCGTGGGTCTGGCGGTGCTCAGCGCCGGGGTGGCCGAGAGGCTCGGGGTCTCCGACGCGATCGGGGCGTTCATGATCGGCCTGATCCTGGGCTCGGGGAAGGCCGGGGTACGCATCCAGAAGCTGGTGCACCCGCTGCGCGACGCGTTCGCCGCACTGTTCTTCTTCACCTTCGGGCTGACCATCGACCCGGGCGACGTGGCCGACGTCTGGGTGCCGATCCTGCTGGCCGTGCTGGTCACCGTGTTCGGCAACCTGCTGGCCGGGACGCTCTCCTCGCGGATCTACGGATTCGGCCCGGAGAGAGCCAGTTTCGTGTCGCTGACCGTGCTCGCCCGCGGTGAGTTCGCGCTGATCCTGGCCTCGATGGCGGCCGCCGCCGGGCTGGACGGGCGGATCACTTCGTTCGTGGCCGGCTACGTGCTGATCCTGGCCATCCTCGGCCCGCTGGCGGTGAGCCGCTCGGACCTGTTCGCCCGGGGGCTGGAGAAGGCGATCGGACGGTGGCTGCCGGAGCGGGCGGACTCCGGTGCACGGGAAGTGTCGGACATGGCCTCCAGCTGATCTGAAACATCCCGGAAACCGGGGAAATCAGTTCTTCACGCTCCGGCAACCGTTGCGCAGCATCTTCGGCAGAAGGTACTGGCAGGAACGGTTGTACGACCGGCCACCAGGTGCGGAACCTGGTGGCCGGTCTTCGTCCTCGAGGAGCGAGAACCCCATGCCATACCGCGCCGAGTACATCTGGATCGACGGCACCGCGCCGACGCCGCTGATGCGCAGCAAGACCCGGATCGTCGCCGACGGCACCGAGCCGGAGATCTGGGGCTTCGACGGCTCCAGCACCAACCAGGCGCCGGGTGAGAACTCCGACTGCGTGCTGCGCCCGGTGTTCACCTGCCCCGACCCGCTGCGCGGCGAGAACGACGTGCTGGTGCTCTGCGAGGTCGAGCTGACCGACTTCACCCCGCACCCCACGAACACCCGCGCCGCCAACGTCGCCGCGGCCGAGAAGTACGCCGACCAGAGCCCGATGTTCGGCATCGAGCAGGAGTACACGTTCATGCAGGACGGCCGCCCGCTGGGCTGGCCGGCGGTGGGCTACCCGGCCCCGCAGGGCCCGTACTACTGCGGTGTCGGCGGCGGCAAGATGGTCGGCCGCGAGATCGTGGAGAAGCACACCGATGCGTGCCTGAAGGCCGGTCTGGCCATCGAGGGCACCAACGCCGAGGTGATGATGGGCCAGTGGGAGTTCCAGATCGGCGTGCTCCCCGCCCCGCTCATCGGCGACCACATCTGGGTGGCCCGCTGGCTGCTGGCCCGGATCGCCGAGGACTACGACGTCGAGGTCTCGTTCGACGCCAAGCCGGTGAAGGGTGACTGGAACGGCGCCGGGGCGCACACCAACTTCTCCACCGCCGCCACGATGGAGAGCTACGACGCGATCGTGACCGCCTGCGAGGCGCTCGGCAAGAAGGCCGCCGAGCACGTCGCCGCCTACGGCGCCGGCATCGAGGACCGCCTGACCGGCGCGCACGAGACCGCCAGCTACCAGACCTTCAGCTGGGGCGCCTCGGACCGCTCGGCCTCGATCCGCATCCCGTGGGCCGTGGAGAAGGCCAAGAAGGGCTGGCTGGAGGACCGCCGTCCGAACGCCAACGTCGACCCGTACGTGGTCTCGCGGATGCTGATCACCACCTGCTGCGCCGCGCTGGCCGGCGAGGACAGCTGAGGTCCCGGCAACTCACTGGGTGGCCGCCCGCAGCGGATCCGGCTCGTCGATGACGTCGTGCAGCACCGAGAGCACGATGTCGGCCAGGGGCTGATCCATGCGGGCGCCGCCCAGGTCGTCGGTGGCGATGAACGGGCCGGGCATGTTCTTGGCCCGCCAGGCCCGCTCGATCGCCGAGTGGGTGCCGCCGACCGCCTTGGGCGAGCCGACGATGGCCACCAGGTCGTCGTACTCGGCGGCCCCCGGCGAGGCCTGGGCGACGTGCCGGATGTACTCGGTGCGCTTCTCGCCGTAGCCCCGCAGCAGGGCGATCACCTTCTGCCGGACCACCTCCGGGTCGGGGGCCTCGGGCTGGGGGACCAGACGGTCGAGCACAGCCCGGGCCTTCTCCACCTCGGCCGGGTCGTCCGGGTCGAAGGTCAGTGTGATCGTGGTCATAGTGGCGATCATGCGCCTGGTCTACTTGGACCGCAAGTGCTGCTCAAGTAGACAGATCGGCTTCCCGGACGTCGAGCCGGGTGTGCTCGAGGTAGAGATTCCCGGCGCGGACGGCCTCCTCCAGCACCTGTTGCCGCTGTCGCGCGGAGAACCGGCGGAACGGGGTGACGGTGACCAGGTGGCGTTTACGGTCCAGGTGCCACCAGCCGCCGACCGTGCCGTCGACCAGGAAGATGCTGGGCACCACGACGATCCGGGTGGACAGCCGCCGCTGGTCGTCGGGACTCATGAAGCGGGACCGGTCGGCGTGCGAGAGCAGCACGTTGTCGAAGTCGGGCAGCATCCGCACCGGCGCGATGACGTCCTGCGCCGGGCGGGGAGCGTCCGGCAGGTCGAGCAGGTCGGCGCCGTTCTCACCCTTCAGGCGCAGCAGCCCGGGCATGGTGTCGGTGATCTCGCGCAGCTTCGTGAGCTTGCACCAGGCCTGCACGTCGGCCACGGTGGCGGGACCGTAGGCGGCCAGGTAGCGGCGGATCACGTCGCGGATGTCGGCGGCCTGCAGAGGTTTTCCCAGCCAGTCGGCGGCCGGGACGTAGGTGGTGCGCCCACTGCGGCCCCACAGGGCGCGGGGCGGCACCTGCACCAGCGCGAGCGAGCCGCGGGTGGCCATCCCCACCACCTCGAGATCGGCGTCGGGGTAGTGCGCCAGCAACGCCCGGGACAGGTCGGTGGCCGCGATCGGGCCCGCGCGCAGCAGGTCCTGGGCCCGGCGGGTCAGGCCGTCGAGGTCGCCGATCGCCCGGCGCACCCGGGTCTGCCGGTAGATCCGGTCGAGCACCGGCTGCATCAGGGGCCGCAGGCCCAGGCAGTCGGCGGCGCTGAGCAGGTGCACGGTGCCCCGCATGGCCAGGATCCGGACCACCTGACGGGACTCGATCAGGTCGGACAGTTCACTGGGCCGGAAGTCCACCAGACGCGTCCACAGGCCTCCGTAGGCGCTCAGCGGTTCCTGTGACTGCAGGCCGACCAGGTGCTCGATCATCTCCAGCGCGCTCATCCGGGCCGGCTCCAGCAGGTGCTGGCGGGCGAGCGTGGCGCGGCCCAGGCTGCGGGTGCTGATCGGTGAGGACATGCCGCGACGCTAGTGCGGCATCAGGAAGAGAACGCTCCTGATTCCCGAGGTCACGTCAAGAGCCGGGCCCGGATTCCGGAGCTGGACTTCAGGTGCCCGTAACGCTTGCTCGCCTACGATCCGCGGCATGTCCCACGCGGGCAAGGTCGGTGACGGGCTGGCGCGCGCCCTGGTCACCCGGATCACCGAGGAAGGTCTGGCGCCGGGTACCCGGCTGCCCGGCGAGGCGCAGATGCTGGCCGAGTACCAGGTAGGCCGGGGCACGCTGCGCGAGGCGCTACGCATTCTCGAGGTCAGCGGGCTGATCGCGATCCGGCCCGGGCCGGGTGGGGGGCCGGTGGTGCGGGAGGCCTCCACCGCCGACTTCGCCCGCGCCCTCACGCTGTTCCTGCAGGCCCGCGGGCTCACGCTGGGCGAGACCCTGCAGGCCCGGCTGGTGCTCGAGCCGATCTCGGCCGCCGCGGCGGCCCAACGGTGCACATCTGAAGACGCGATGGGCCTGCTTGCGCTGGCCGGTTCGGCTCGCGAGTTCCATGCGTCGGTAGCGGAGCTGGCCGGCAACGAGGTGCTGGGTCTGTTCACCGTCGCCCTGAACGAGATCTGCCAGGCGCAGGTGGGCGATCTCCTGCAGTCGGCCGAGGTCACGCGGGCCCAGCGGGACCTCGCCGAGACGATCGGCGCGGGTGACCCGGCCCGGGCCGAGCTCCGGATGCGGGAGCACCTGGCCGATCTGATCCGGCTGGTCGAGCAGGAGCGGCCCGGCCTGAGCGACTCGGTCATCGACTGGATGCGCTGATCAGGGCGCTTCTGCGAGAAGATCGGCCGGTGACCAACGCCCTGGATCCACATCCGCTGGTCTGGGAGAGCCGGGTCCGCGGATGCCTGCTCGGCCTCGCGCTGGGCGAGAGCCTGGCCTTCCAGCCCACCGAACTCTCGGAACCCTCCGAACCCTCCGGCCTGATCCAGGCCGGGCCGGCCACCCAGCTGGCCGCCTTCACGGTGGAGGGCGTCGTCCGGGCGGCGGTGCGCTCGCTGCAGCAGGGCAGCTGCCATCCGCCTTCGGTGGTGTGGGCCGCCTACTGCCGGTGGGGTCAGCTGCAGGGGCTGCTGCCGGAAGACGCGGCCGAGCTCGACGGCTGGCTGGTCACGGTGCCCACGTTGCGTGAGCGCAGGGGAGCGGCCGAGGCCACGGTCACCGCGATCCAGGACACCGGGCCGGGCACCCGGGATGCGCCCACCACCGGCAGCATGGACTGGCAGGCCCTGGTGCGGGGGCTGCCCTTCGCAGCGCTGTCGGGGCAGGCGCACTGGTCCGACGTCCTGATGGCGACGGAGTGCGCGGCGCTCACCCACGGCCATCCCCGGGCCTGGAGCACGGCCGCGGCGGGGGCACGGCTTCTCAACAACGTGCTGGCCGCGCGTACCGGGCGGGAAGATCTGCCCGCCGTGATCACCGAGGCCCTCCCCGGGCTGGACGAGGAGCTGGCCGCCGGGCTGCGCACAGCGTTGTGGGCAGCCAGCACCCGCCCGGGGGAGCGGGACGTGCTGTACAGCCTGGCGTCCAACGACAGCGCGGCCTCGGTACTGATGGGTGGCGTGTACGCGGCAACGAGTTTCCCTGGGCGAGAAGGCATCTACCAAGCGATGCGGTTCGCGGCCACGGCCCCGGAAGCCCACGGGGTGTCGGCGATGACCGGCGCCGTGATCGGGTCGCTGCACGGCGTGGAGATCTGGCCCGCCGGGGTGCTGGCGCGGCACGAGCTGGTCTGGGTGCTGGACACGCTGGCCCGCGACCTGGTTCGCCAGCTCACCGCCAACCCGGGCGGCTCGGCCAAGGCTGCGCCGCACGATCCCCGCTGGAACGAGCGCTACCCCGGCTGGTGAACCGGTCCTACCCGTGACGCAGTTCGTCGCGGGCCTTCACGAACATCCGCCGGCCGAGCAGGCGCCACACCAGCCGCAGCGGCGCCGGCAGGTCGGCCATGATGCGCTGCTTCTCCAACGGGGTGGCGTCCTCGATGGCGAAGCCGAACAGCACCAGGGCGGTCTTCGGGTTCTTCGCGGCCATCCCGTTGCGGGCCCGGGTGTTCAGGGCGTCCCACTCCTCGTGGGAGACGTTGCCCGGCACCAGCGGCAGCAGGTCGCGCTCCTCGTCGCTGAGGTGCTCGTCGAGCGCGGAGGAGGCCTGGGCCAGAACGTCCGCGAGGTCGTCGCGCACCTGCGCCGCGGCCGTCGCCCGCCAGTCGGTGTTCAGTTCGTCGACCCGCTTCAGCAGGCCCTCGAGGCGCTCGTGCTGCGACTCCATCCGCAGCACGATCTCGGCGTCCGGGCTGATCACCCGCTGCAGCATGATCGGCCAGAGCAGGTCGTCCTCGGCCTCGTGGTGGTGGTGCAGGGCCTGGGCGATGCGGTGCAGGTGGGCGCCGACCAGTTCGGAGCGGGCCCGGTCGCCGTCGGCCACGGCCCGGATGATGCCGGGCAGGATCCGGAACTCGCGGCGGTAGATCCGGTGGGCGAACACCATTTCCCAGGTGTCCACCGGGGTTTGCGTGCTTGTCGTCATGCCGGCCAGGTTGCCCGGGCGTCCTTGCCGACCTCTTGCAGACCCCTTGCAGCCGCTTGCGGGCTGTCTGCGGCACTGGCCCTATGCTCTCCGGTCGTGCTGATCTGCCGGGTCCTTGGACCGTTGGAAGTGGTACTGGGCAGCACCCGGGTCGAGGTCGGAGGACCGCAGCCGCGCCGGCTGGTGCAGGCGCTGGTCACGGCCCGGGGCGGTGCGCTCACCGAGGAACAACTGGCCGAGGCCATCTGGGGCGACTCCCCGCCCGCCAATCCCGCCGCATCGCTGCAGGCCTACGTATCCCGGCTGCGCAAGCTGCTGGGCGCCCAAGCCCTCACCCGCGGACCCGGCGGTTACGCGCTCATCGCCCAGTCGGACGTCCTCAATTTCGAAGCCCTTGTCGCCCAGGCTCGCGCAGCCCAGCGGCCAGCTGATGCACTGCGCGACTTCCGTGGTGCTCTGAAACTCTGGCGGGGACGTCCGTATCCCGACCTGGAGGCGTTCGGCGACCAGGAACGTCATCAATTGATCGAACAGCACGCCGCCGCACTGGAAGACCAAGCAGCGGCACTGCTCGCTGTGGGCGATGCTCCCGCCGCGGTAGCCGAGCTCCGTACGGCCGTACGCGACGAGCCCTACCGCGAACGTGGCTGGGAGCTGCTCATCCTGGGGCTGTATCGCAGTGCCCGCCAGGCGGAAGCTTTCTCGGCGCTGCGGCAGGTGCGCGCACTGCTGGCCGATGACCTGGGCGTAGACCCCGGCCCGGAACTGCAGAACCTCGAGCGGCGCCTGCTCGCCCAAGACCCCTCACTGCTTTTGGACGCCGGTGCTCGCCTTCCGGCGCTCCAGCGTCCTTTGACTCACTTCGTCGGCAGGGAGAACGAAAAACGCCTGCTCTCAGAAGCAATGGCAGAGACCCGATTGATGACGCTTGTGGGCCCGGGAGGCGCGGGTAAGACCCGGCTGGCCCTGGAGTGGGCCGGAACAGTGCCCCTGGCCCGGCTTGCCGACGTTCACTCGCCGCTCGATCTGCCCTCCGTAATAGCTCAGGCCCTGGGTATGGCGGAAACGCCGGGGCGTTTCACCGGCCTGCGTGGGCTGCTCATCCTGGACAACTGCGAACACCTGACCAGCGCGGTGGCGGATCTGGCGGTCACCCTGCTCGCTGACAACCCGGAACTACGCATCCTGGCTACGAGCCGCGAGGCACTGGGGGTAGACGGCGAACGCCTGCTGCCCGTTGATCCGCTGCCCCAGACCGATGCGGTGGTGCTGCTCAGCGACCGCATCGCCGCCGTACGGCCGGGCTGGCGGCCGGACGAGTCAGACAGCCGCGAGCTGGCCCGGCTGGCGGAGGCTCTCGACGGCATCCCCTTGGCACTGGAGCTGGCCGCCGCACGGGCCCGGGTGCTCAGTCTGGCCGATCTGACGGGGCTGCTCGGATCGCGCTTCCCTGCTCTCGGCCCAGTTCCCCGCAACGCGCTCAACCCCCACTCCACGCTGGAGGCCACCGTGGCCTGGAGTGTGAACCTGCTGCCGCCGGGGGAGCGCCAGATTCTGCTGCGGCTGTGGCCTTTCGAGGGCGGGTTCACCCTGGAAGCGGCCGAGGCCCTGGGCTGCGACCTGGACGCGCTCTCGTCGATGGTCTCGCGTTCGGTGGTCAGCGCCGACACCACGCTTACCCCTGCGCGTTATCGCATGCTGGAGATCATCCGGGCCTACTGCCGAGACCGTGATCCAGACCAGGCCGGTAGTCGCGCCGCGCACGCCGCGTGGAGCCGTGATCTCGTCGCCCGGACCGTTCCCGACCTCAGGGGGAAACGGTCGGCCCGATCCATCCGCGTGCTCAACCGCGAACTGCCAAATATCCGCGCGGGTTTGGTGCACGACCTGGCCGCCGCCCCGATCCACGCCCTGCGCACCGCCGGCCTCCTGGAGTGGTTCTGGCTCCGGGCGGGCCATGTCGCCGAAGGGGTGCGTCTGCTCGAGCAGGCGTTGGACGGCGCCCCTGAGGCCGCCCCGGTCGACCGCGCTCGCGCATTCTCGGCCTGGGGCACGCTGTACTGGATCGGGGGAGACATCGACACCGGCTGGGAGCTGGTGCAGCGGGCCATGGCTGAGCTCGGTCGACCTACGGACGACGACGAACGACGGCTGCTGGCCCAGCTGCAGTACTACGAGGGCATGTTCTGGACCTACCGCGGCGAGTTCCAGCGGGCCGCCGACAGTGCCCGGGCCTCGATCGAACTGGCCGAACAGATCGGCCGGGCCTGGTTCGGCACGGTGCCCCAGATCGTGCTCGGCTCAGCCCTGGTCGGGCTGGGATCGCTGGCCGAGGGGCAGCGGGTGCTGCGGGCCGCGATCGCCGAGGCGCAGCAGAACGCCTACGGCTGGGCCGGAGGGCTGGGCAATCTGACGCTGGCGCGCTCGATGCTGAACGACGACCCGCGCGGTGCCCTGGCGCCGCTGCACCGGGCGATCGAACTGTTCCGCGAGGAGGACGACGCAGCCGAGGTTCTGGCCTGCCTGGTGTACGGCGCGCGGGCCCTGCTGCACCTCGGGCATCCGCTGGAGGCAGCCACCCTGCACACCGCGGCCTACCAGCGGGCGCAGCAGCGGGGGATCCGGCTGGACAACTCCGACCCGATCACCACCGCGGCCATCCGCGCTGAGATCGAGGCGCTGGAGCCGGAACTGCTGGCGTCGGCCCGTCGTCGGGCCGGTGAGCTGGCGGAGGACGAGCTGGTGGGGATGCTGCCGGGTCAGGACAGCCGGGCTCTGACCAGCGAGAGGTAGCGGCTGCGGTTGCGCTGGTTGAAGTTCTCGGCGAAATCGTGGGCGCAGTGGCCGGCCGCGGATCGACGCACCGGGTCGCGCGAGTAGTCGGCGATCGCCCCGGCGAGTGCGCCCACGTCGAAGCTGGGCACGCTCAGGTGGGCGCCGGGCGGCATCCAGGACAGCTGAGGCAGGTCGAAGTGCACCACCGGCCGGCCGTGGCTCAGGGCCTCCAGCGCGGCCAGGCTGAAGCTTTCTTCCCGCGACGGCACCACCACCAGGGCCGCCCGGTCCAGCAGCCCGGTCCGGCCCAGGTCGTCGACCTTGCCGACCCAGCGCACCGGTGCGCCGCACGTCTCGATCAGCCGGGCCAGCGACTGCTCCTGCGGTTTCGGCCCGGCGCCCGCGATGACCAGCGGCAGCAGGTCCTCGGGGTGCTTGCGGTAGGCGTCCAGCAGCAGGTCCAGGCCCTTCAGCCGGATGTCGATCCGGCCCAGGAACACCGCGTACTCGCCGTCCTTGGCGTCGGTGACCGCGGTGGTCGGCATCTCCACCCAGTTGGTGATCACGTGCACGTCGGTCCGGGGAGAGCAGCGCCGCACCACTTCGGCATCGTACTCGTTGAGCACCACGACATCCCGGTAGCGGCGCAGCAGCAGCCGTTCCAGCCGGAGCGGGAAGTTCACCCGGTACCGGGCCGCCATCACCCGGCCGGACAGTGACTGGGCCACGCCGATCACCGGGCGGCGGGTGAACAGGGGCACCAGGTTGGAGGAGAACGGCGGGGTGAAACTCTCCAGCCACAGCGCGTACGAGGCGAAGAGGGCGACGAAGGGCAGAACCAGGGCCCACAACAGCTGGCTGCCCCGGGCCCCGGCGAGCAGCACCGGCAGGTACACGTAGGTGACGGCACCGGCCTCGCGGCGGGCCAGGCGCCGCCCCGCAGTGAGCACCACCACGTCGTAGTCCTGGGCCAGGGCGGAGGCGACCCGGCGGACCACGGCCGGACCACCGCCCGCGTAGTACGGGTTCTCCTCGTCGTCGTAGATCGAGATGATCACCCGGCGGCTCTTCATCGTGCCCTCCCTGGCTCCGGCCGCGCGGCCCGCCCCTCGCGGACCACGTCCTCGTAGGTCTGTTCCTGCTGAGCCGCGATCTGGTCCCAGTCGAACTGCCGCACGAATTCTCTTCCCTGCGCGCCCATCCGGGCGCGGCGCGGCTCGTCGTCGTACAGGTCCAGTACCGCCTCGGCCAGTCGCCCGGAGTCGAACGGGGGAACCAGCCGCCCGCAGTCCGGTGGCACCACCGCGCGCAGGCAGGGAATGTCGAACGCGACCACCGGGGTGCCCACCGACAGGGCCTCTACCGCGACGATCCCGAAAGTCTCGAAGCGCGAGGGCATCACCGTGACCCGGGCCCGGGCCAGCAGCTCGAACTTGGCCGCGCCCCCGACCCGCCCCGCGAACCGCACCCGGTGGCCGATCCCCAGCCCGGCGGCCTGCTTCTCGAGGGCCCGGCGGTCCGGCCCGTCGCCGGCGATGACCAGGTTGCCGTCGATCCGGAGCGCGATCCGCGCGAAGGCGACCAGCAACAGGTCCAGGCCCTTCTGGGCGATCTCGAGCCGGCCCAGGTAGACGATGTCGCGGCCTCGCCGCAGGCCCGGGGCCAGTTCGGGGACGGCCACGCCGTTCGGGACGACGTCCACCACGGACCTGGGGCTGGCCGCCCGGATCCGGTCGCGCATGTCCTCGGAGACCGTGACGAACCTGCGGTGCAGCCGCACCCCGAGCATCTCGAACAGGAAGAACGGCAGGTGGTACTGCCGGGACTTTTCCCAGCTGTTCATCCACTGCACCACGGCCAGGGTCGGCCGCCGGGTCCAGAGCGGGGTCAGCACCGAGGACATCGGGGCGGCGAACTCCTCCACCACCAGGTCGGCCGGGCAGCCCCGGGCGACCAGCGGAACCAGGAGGAAGTAGCTGATCAGGCTCGGGAAGTAGCCGAGGGGGAGGCCGACCGGGATGTACTCCACCCCGTCCTCGACCCGCCGCCGGGCGCCGCGATAGTTGGCCACCAGCACGGTGATCCGATGCCGTTCGGCGAGCCGGCGGTTGATCTCGGCGTTGCGCAGCGACCCGCCGCCGCTGCCGGGGCGGCGGTGGTCCTCGAACCCGAGGTGCAGGATTCTCACGGCGCCGCCCGCAGCACCAGCACCTGGCGGGCCACCCAGACCGAGGTGGCCAGGCAGCCGCCGATCCAGGCGATCGGGTTACCGGCGGCCAGCACCAGCCCGGCGGCCAGCACGAGACTCAGGCCGAGGCCGGCCAGGGGCAGATGCACCGCGCCGGGCCAACGCTTTCCGGAGTCGGCCAGCAGAAGCCCGGCTGTAGCTGCGGTTCCGGCGAGGGCACCGGCCGAGAGCCCGACGATGCCGCCGATCCGGAAACCCACCAGAACCGCGGCGACCGAGAGCGTGGCGGCCAGCAGCTGACGGACCAGGCCGGGCCGGTACAGACCGCGGCCCTGGTAGAAGGTGGTGATCAGCTCGACCGCTCCGAGCATCAGGCCGGAGGCCGCGGCGTAGGGGAGGATCGCGGTGATGTCCGCGAACTGGGACGGAAGAACCAGGTACACCAGCTCTTCCGGAGCAGTGGACAGCATCACCGCGAACGGCACCGCGATCACTGCATACAGCCGTAGCGCATCCCGGTACTGCCGGGCCGCCTCGCCCGCCGCGGCCCGGACCGCCAGCGGTAGGGCCACCATGGCCACCGCTGTAGCGAGGTACAGCGGTATGCGGGCGACGATCATGGCGGCCTGGTAGCCGGCGGCGGCCGGGGACGCGATCGGCAGCACCGCCACCAACACCACG